>CAJUID010000069.1 GCA_910585905.1 uncultured Lachnospiraceae bacterium | reverse complement strand
ATGCCTGTGCTTTCCCGGTGGACGAGGGGGAGCTTCTGGGGCGGGAGTGTTACGGAGGGCTGGATTTGTCAAGCTCTATTGATATCACGGCTTTTGTGCTGGTGTTTCCGCCCAGGGACGATACGGAGAGGTATGTGTTCCTGCCGTTTTTCTGGATACCGGAGGAGAACATGGCGCGGAGGGTGCGGCGTGACCATGTGCCGTATGATGTGTGGGAGAAGCAGGGGTTCCTGGAGACTACGGAGGGGGATGTGATCCATTATGGGTTTATTGAGAGTTTTATAGAGGATTTGGGGAAGAGGTTCCACATAAAGGAGATTGCCTTTGACCGGTGGGGAGCGGTGCAGATGGTCCAGAACCTGGAGGGGCTTGGGTTTACGGTGGTCCCGTTCGGGCAGGGGTTCAAGGATATGTCGCCGCCTACGAAGAGGCTGATGGAGCTGGTCCTGGAGAGGAATGTTGCCCATGGCGGGCATCCGGTGCTGCGGTGGATGATGGATAATATTTTTGTGCGGACGGACCCGGCGGGGAATATCAAGCCGGACAAGGAGAAGTCCACGGAGAAGATTGACGGCGCGGTGGCGGCGGTTATGGCGCTTGACCGGGCGGTGCGGAATGGCGGGAGCACGGGGAGCGTGTATGATGAGAGGGGGATTTTGTCCTTTTAGTGTTGGCGGATTTCTGGTATACTGAATCACATAAATCTAAAAATGTTTGTATTGACTCATGACAATATTGGGTTAAAAAAACTGAAAGGATATCTATGTATAAAATTGAAGAAATTGAAAAAAGATTTTCTGATGAAAATACTAATTTATTTCAGTATACTATGCATTCTATAATATCTTTTGAGCAATATAAAAGGATTATTATTGAAGAATTTTCAGGTAATGCGGAAATTAAGAATTTGCTAGACCGATATGAGTGCAATTTTGTCGAACCAGAGATTGAAGATAATAATCAGGCAATAATAGAAAAAATAAAACAAAGAATAGTTGAGGAAAGAGAAAAATGTGCAAGGTATTTAGATGAAAATTGCAAAAGAGAAATTACAGATGAATTAAGGAATTGTAGCATCGTTAAGAAAGAACAGAAACTTGCAATATATTTAGAAAGCAGATTTGAAGATGAAAGATTTGAGGATCATTATGCTGCGTTATGTTCTATGTCAGCAGATTCTTTAAAAAGAGACATTGACAATGAATCAGGAAATGAATCACACTATCGCAATTATTCTGTTAAGGATTATGAAAAATTATTAGAGTATTGTAGAATCGATTGTTTTAATGCATATATAGATGATGAAAGAAGGCATGAGCATGAATTATCAGAGTATATGACATTATGTAATGTTATGGACTTTAAAAACCCCCTTAATATTTTTAGGCAATCGTTTATTTTACTTATGACTGCTTTTGATGCTGCTGTATTTGATATTGCTGAATTGATAATTACTTGCCATTTTTTTGATTTCTGTAATAAAAATGAGGAAATATTATCAGATAAGTATGAGTTAAAGGAGATAATAAAAGCGGGATCTTTTTCATCGTTTCAATCGGAGGTAATTGAAAAAATCTTAAAGAATAATTATGTTTCGGGATTGTTGAAGCTGCTTTATAAGTATAGAAGAGATTATTTTGTTATTGAAGATAGGGATGTTTATAAAGATTTATGCGAGATTATTGCTAGGAGAAATCTGCATATTCATAAGCGTGGAATAATAGATCAAGGCTATTTTAGCCAGTCACAAGGTAATAAGTACAATCTTAAATGTGGAGATGTCGCATATATAAAGAGTGAGTATTATTTGGAGATATCTGTTATGTTGGTTTCATTTATTAAAAACATTTGCATGTTAGAGAAATGAACCAATTTGTTTTTTGTAGGAATATACTTTTAAGGCATCTCTTCGGAGGTGCTTTTCTTTTGTGTATTTTTAGGAGGTGTTTATGAAGCTGGCGTCTGTTTTGGGTATCAGGGGGGCGAGGGATAAGCCGAGGGACAGTTACGGGAGTACGGCTTATTCCTTTTTCTTTGGGCGGAGCAGCAGCGGGAAGGTCGTGAATGAGCGGACGGCCATGCAGACCA
>CAJUID010000068.1 GCA_910585905.1 uncultured Lachnospiraceae bacterium | reverse complement strand
AAAAATGCTTTAGCATTTTTGCTAGGGCACAAGCGAAGTCTGTGCCCTTTTTTATGAAATAGGAAATTGCTTGCTGTATAGTGGTGCACCAACAAAAATGCTTTAGCATTTTTGCTAGGGCACAAGCGAAGTCTGTGCCCTTTTTTATGAAATAGGAAATTGCTTGCTGTATAGTGGTGCACCAACAAAAATGCTTTAGCATTTTTGCTAGGGCACAAGCGAAGTCTGTGCCCTTTTTTATTTAACGGTAACGGTTATCTTGGCTGTTTTTCCGTTATGTGTCTTTATTGTAATGACAGATTTTCCTTTCTTTTTTCCAGTGACTTTGCCGGAAGAAGTGACTTTGGCAATGGAAGGTTTTGAGGAAGTGTAGGTAATATGGCTGCTATAGCTGTTTCCGGGTAGATTAATCTTTATCTGGAAACTTTTTGATTTCTTTATTGTTTTTTTCTTGGTCGGGCTCACAGTGATTTTTGATGGTGCTTTTTTAACTGTAACAACAATACTTGCAGTTTTTCCAGATACCAGAGATGCACTGATATGGGCAGTTCCTGCCTTTTTTGCGGTGATTTTACCAGTGCTGTCTACGGATGCAACAGAAGGACTACTGCTGCTGTAAGTTACTGCCTGATCTTCTATATTTCGTACAGAAGCGGTTAGTGACAATGTTTCCCCTACTCCAAGAGTAGCTTTTGATTTGGAGAGAGTGATGTCTCCCGCAGCCATACCATTTTTGGTAAAAGCTTTGATACATACATTATTTTCAATGCCTTTCTGTTTTGAATTGTGCAGATCAACCCATACACCGTCGCTGTAGATAAAACTTTCACCTGTATTGGATGTATAAGTGACACGGTAAGGGTTTTCGTAGTAACTTTCCCCCTCCAGAGGGATATATCCTGTTTCTTCGCCCGTAATCTGATAGGAAACAACAACAGAAAATATCTCACCAGGGTTTAAGGAAACAGTTTCATTAAGAGGGATTGTGTGATATCCCTGATAGTCAATTACACCAGAGATGCTGGCGGCAAGTTTGCCGCTTGTAGGTTTTCCGGCACTGACACTGCGGTATATATTTATTGTGTATGGCTGTTTGTCTGCAACGGTATAAACGCCAACTGCAGAAAGAGTCTGCTTGTAATCATCATTTGCGGTAAAGATGTTTGCCGCCCGTGTGGAGTCAGAATGAGAATTTGTAATCGCATTTCCCCAGCCGTATCCATCATATTGATAATTGTTGTCATAGGTGTCTGCAGATGCAGCAATGAAGCTGTAAAATTCTGTCAAGGAAGGCTCCTCATAGGAAAGCCAGAAATAACCGTCTTCTCCAAAAGAACTGCCATAACTGTTTGCAATCAGCCATGCGCCGTTGGAGGATGGCTTTGCGTTTCCAAAGTTCTCTCTAGAATAATTATCATCCCATCCAACAATCGTTACACTGTGGTTGGCAGAAGCAATCGCATTTTTACCAGTTCTTTTGTTTTGGTAGTATGCTGTGCCGCCGGATTCGGTTTTATGGTACAGGGAACTATCTGTGTCATGATAATATGAGACATCCATTGCCCCGTTTTCCATTATCATTCTTTTAATCTCACTTTGTGTAGCGCCGTCATAGCATATGGCATCTGTCACAAGGTAGTCGGAGCGGTAGCGCAAGTCTTCGCTCTGGGATGCCATATTATTTGCCATATTTGCCAATTCTGTCTGGGTATTTGCATGGAAAGGAGCTGCGGATTCTGTGGCTGCCCCGGTCCATCTCGCCAAGATAAAGGATGTTAAAATCGCATTTCCACCAGCATCGTATGCAGATGTATTGTCAGAAAACATAGTGGAGTCCATGGCTCCTTCTTTATACAAAGGGTCACTGGCAGTGGTAGATGGGTGATAGGTGTACCAGATCAAATGGCTTTCTGATAAGTCCAGTCCTTCCGATGGTGTCATGTTTTTCAGTGCGATATTGGATTCAAGCGATTTTATGGCTGCAAATGACCAACATGCCCCGGTGCGTCCTTGATCTTTAATAGGGGTAATGACATTCTGGCTGCGCAGATCATAGGAGGCCGGAATATTGATAGCTTTTTTGGAGGAATCGGAACTTAGTTTTTCTGTTTCGGATTTGGAGAGTTCCACTGTATTTCCGTCCTCATCTTCATAATGGTAGCGTATCAGATTGCCCGAATCAGAATCGTATGTACGGCGAATTACCTCGAACTCTGCGAGGGAGTTTGTATCATCGGGGTCTGCTGCTTTAGAATACGAAGGCAGGGAGCTAAATATCAGGCCAGTACCTAATATGAATCCCAGGGCAGCCTTTGATGCTGGTAAAATGTTTTTCTTCATATATCTATGTCCTTTCTT
>CAJUID010000067.1 GCA_910585905.1 uncultured Lachnospiraceae bacterium | reverse complement strand
CATCCTGCCCCGCCATCGTCGGGTAGAAGCGCAGATCTTCAATGCAGTCCTTATCGAAAGATCGTGCGTTCTCAAAGAAATTCAAATCTATTATCCATGTCTAGTCGCAACAAAATTTTAACGCTTTATAGCACTAACTCCAGAATTGTTCTGCAACTCCATACTCAGAAGCTGTACCAACAGGCTAAAATCTTTTCAACAGAGAGCGAAAAGCAGCAATGGTACAAACTGCCTGAGCAGAACAGACAGATATTTCATAATCTTTTCATGGCTGGAGGGGCGGGAAAAATGGTCCAATTTGCAGGGGATCGGCGTTATTTTCTCTGAAACAGAGGAAAACGGGAAGAAATCAAAGCAGGCACACTACTTCATCTATAGCTGCAAAGGAATGACAGCTGCGCAGATATTGGAAGCAAAACGCAGCCACTGGGGTATTGAAAACAAGCTCCTTTGGGTTCTGGATATGCAGTTCCGTGAGGATGAAAGCAGGGCCAGAGCTGACAATTCCGCTGAAAATCTGAATGTCCTCCGCCATTGGGCTTACAATCTCCTGAAAGCGCAGTCCTCATTAAAGGGCAGCTTCTCTGGTAAGCAGTTCAAATGTTTGCTGGATGAGGCTTTCCCTGATGAAGTCATTGCTTCTGCTCTTTGTTCATAATCTTTTTACTCATTCAATTACCGTACCCTCATGTTAATCTGATATTGTCAATATTTGACATCTATGATATAATGGAAAATACTGTAAAGCAATTGAGAGAAAAGGCAGGATTTGGGATGCAATTTTTACACCAAGTCTGGAAGAGACTTTTTCGCTTAATTAAATATTTCTTTATTTATCTAGTGTTTTCTGTTATATTTATAGGCATTTTTGCATATATCTATAGGATAAATGATATACCATCACCATGTTTTGTTAGCTTAATTATTTTTTTAGGAGTTGAGGATTTCAAATCCCTGCCAAGCAGCGCAACTAGAATTTACGTAGCTCAAATTGTCCTGCAAAATATTTGTTTCCTTGCCTGGATCAGTTCTTTTTTATCCAAATTTTTGAAGCCACTCAACCCATTCTTTTTCCCCCAATATGTTGTATGCCACAACAATCAAATTAAATTTAAATATTGGATTATGCTTCCAGCCCATCTTTTTTTATACAATATTTATATACGGGTTTATTTTTCTGCAGGACCGTTGTATAATGGAGGGGAAAACAAACTAACAGCTGAATGGGAACTTAATGACGTAAGCCGTCAAAATATTGACCTCGCCCGCGGTGTACATTCATTAATTTTATCGGAAGAAGATACCCAAATATTACTTACTGAAATCCAAAAAGCCCAAAATTGCAAAGAAGCGAAATTGGTAATTATGATACATGGCAGTAATAGTGATGGCCTAACATTTTGGGGAAGACATTCATACAATGTAAAGAGCCACTTAAAAGTTGGGTATGAATATGTTCCAATTAGACAACCTGAATGTATAAGAATCGTAAAATCAATTAGCGAAAACTTGCAAATTCGCGAAAAGCGTTATTCAATTCGTTATCAAAATTTTGATAAAATTTACAGTCCACGCAATATAAAGTCATATTTTGGTAAAGGTTCGTTAAAGTACAAACCACATGATGAGTTGAACAATAAAAATGTGTTTTCATATCACCAAATTGCTTATGGCCAATACGGACATGGAATACGCTCGTCATTCTTATTTTTCTTTAATCTTCTGGTAGCTCTTTTTCTTGATAAAAATGCACATAATGACTTCAAAAAGGAGCAGTAAATGTAGATTAAGGTTCCGTATTCAGGACCACATCACCCCTTGTCTAACCTGCCTTTTGCCTGCCATACAAGTCACTTTAGTTATGGAGACAGGCCCCAATGCTGTTAACCGGCCTATGTTTGTTCCCCTCTGGAGGGACGTTCCCTCTGTGTCTCCAGTGCGGCAGCGCCATGGAGCGGGAGTACCAGGCATTCTGCGACCGCTGCGGCCATCGGCTGAGGGCTGGCGCGGTCTTCGCCGGGCGCGGATCGCAGACAGAACATAAGGCAGGGCCACACAGAAGTGAGGCCCTGCCTTTGCCTATTTTCCCTCCCGGGCCCGCTTAGATAGTGTCTACGCAAGACGAAGGGAATGTGATAGAATGGAAGCATCATAAAAAGGCAGGAGAGAAAAAGATGGAAGCATCCTATCACAGACATGACATAAGCGATAACGTGTGGTCGTTGCTGGAACCCCATCTTCCTGAACAGCGCGGCCAGTGGGGAGGAATCGCTCAGGATAACCGGCGTTTTATTAATGCGGTGTTTTGGGTATTGCGAACCGGGGCGCCCTGGCGAGATTTGCCTCCCGATTACGGGAAATGGGGCAGCGTTCATCAGCGGTTCATCCGTTGGCGCAGAAAAGGTGTTTGGGAAA
>CAJUID010000066.1 GCA_910585905.1 uncultured Lachnospiraceae bacterium | reverse complement strand
TATGTGTTATGGATAACTGCAGAGTATCCCTTCATAAAAAATGGGGAAAGTCAAAGTCCAGCTTATTTTATCAACAAATAGGAATAGTTTTCGTCCCTCGCTCATAGATATACTTGAAGGCACAAATAACAGCGAAGAAACGAGGTAACTTATGGAATATAAAAATGAACATCAACGCCAAATAGCAATTCTTGAAGCAGCAATGCCCTATGTGGCCCCAGATAACCGACATGCCCTGCAGTTAATCTTGCAGGCGGATACCTTTATCAATCTGGCACGCCATAATGGGGAAAATGACCTGGAAGCAGCGGAAGCCGGGGCAGTGGCAATCCCTTTCCAACCGAACCCACAGGAAATGCTCCAAAATATCCAGAAATTCCTGACGCCAAGGGAATCCGATGTCGTTCAGACATTGCTTAATTTTATGAATGCACGGAAGCTCTTCCAAAATTACACAGACTTTGTCCGTGAAAAATCCGGTGAAAGCCCAGAGGCTCTTGACTTTTCTGCCGCCTCCTTCCAGAACCAGTCCGGCCCGCTCCAAATATTATTCCAGTTAATTAACGGACTTGGAAGCCTTGGAAGAGGATTAAACGCCTCCTCTAACAATGCATCACAAAACAACCTCCTCCAGGACTTTTTGCTCTCACAGCTAAACCCAGAGCAAAAAATGACCTTTGAACAGTTAAGGAATATCATGTATAATGAATGAAAGGAAGTAGATGAATGCTATGAAAAATATTAGGAACAATCCTGCTTTTCGGCAGATGGACCCTAAAAAACAACAGATGGTAGAACTTCTGATGAATTCACTTTCTGGAAAACAGTTAAATGAAGTTTTGCCTATTATTACAAACTGGAAAAACAAAATGGATCAGGAGGGACTTACCTTCACACAGGCTGAAAACATGCTGCTAACTGAAATCTTCACTTCGCAGATGTCTCCTGCCCAAAAAAGCCAATACGAACTAATAAAACAATTTATGAAAAAGAATTAGCATTCCCAAGTTCCTTACTTTAGACAGGTAACAAAGGAGAGAAACAACTATGAAAACAACTACAGAATATACAACGGAAGAAGCCATATCATATGAAACAATTGCCAGGAAATTTTCTGAGGAAGCAGACTCCCTAATTTCGGATTGTACCATTAAAAAAGTATTGGCAGACGAAAAAATCCGTTTCAACAATGCCGCCATCCTCCAGATACCTACCTCCAAACTGGTTGGCCATAATACACTGCGGCACTGTAAGGATCTTCTCCGCCAAAAACAGCCGTTTCCTTTTATTTATTCTGTTTTATGTTTTCTGACCGAAACTTCTATTCTGTTGCTTATCTATGGAACAATCATGGGAATTTATGGCAAAATAACAACAGAAAAGGGCGGTTTTTTCGCGCCCTTTTCTTATCTCTATATACTAATTTTGTCCGCAGGCATCGCCGGATATCACGCACTTTCCCAAAAACAGCTTTCTAAGATACTCTCTATCCCGTTCACCCAAAAAATACCATCTGAAAAAGAAAAAAACGAACGCCTTAAATATTTAAAGAGGAAACGCCTATCCTCTCTCTTAACAGTTATACTCATCACTGCACTTGGGACAGGCTTTGTCTATTTTTTTAACCTCAACCAGAAATATACTGCAGGGCTGCCGATCTGGTTCTTTGCCTATGCCGGATGCATGGTTCTATTTGGCATCCACAATGTTATTTATAGCAGCCATTTTATCGCCTTCTTTACTGTTGGTATCCTATTAGCCACCAGGCGTCAGATGGAAGACTTAATATCAGCTACAGAACATTATTTGAACTTAAACCGCAGACAGCTCTTAAGTGTGTCACATAAGACTCTACAAGACTGCGAACGCAATTCAGAACTTATGGACAAGCTTGATGCATCCATCCATGCCCGCATGACAACTGGGCGCATTTATTATATTCTCGCTATTTTTATCCTGCTTGTTCTTGATATTACTTGTATTGTTAAAATGCGCACCTTGGCAGCGCCCGCACTCCTTCTATTTTTTGCCATATCCGTTATACTGACTGTGCTATTCTCTGTTGCATTTCTTGCCGCCAACCATATTTTAAAGGCGACAAAAAAATAGCTTAATTTCTCGCTGAACGGGGAAATCAAGCTATTCTCCTTATATGTAGGTAGGTGATTTTTCCTGTAAAATCACCTACCTACATAAATCCTAATAATTTTTATCAATGCACATACTTCGTCTGCACTCTTTTTATAACTTCCTCTAACAGTTACTTTTTACTCTGTATAAAATCTTTTAATTTTAGTGCTTTATCAATACTGCCTTCTACTTTTAATTTTCGGAACGTAAATGCTTTTACGGGATCTAATTTTCCTTCCGAAATCTTCATCAGCGTGTCAGCAGATGCAATAAACACAGCATCCCGGTCATAGTACTCATATGGCTCCACATACAGTTTACCATCTTTTACCTCAACATAAAAAATTCCCTCTGCCTCACCGACAATGTTAAACTGGTATGCCAAATGCTCTTTGATATCGCTGACATCGGCTTCCATAAATTGTCCCTTTACCTTTTCAAAAAACGCTTCATATGTCATATTTAACCTCATTCCTGCGCTGTTCCGCTATGCAATTTCAGATTTGCGGCGAGCAGCGCGCAGACACAAACCTGACAGGCCGAATGCACGCATCCAGTCTTTGTTATCTCCATAATCCAGCTTGCAGCCGACTATGAACTATTTAAGCTTAGCACCTTTTTAACCAATGGTCAACATGAATCAAATTTGACTTTCCCCATTTTTTGAAAAGGATACTCTGCAGTTATCCATAACACATATAATTCACCAATTTGCTCTGTGTACATGATTTTCATTCCGTATTCAAATGGAACAATCGGGAATGCAGCCTCATCTGGCAACGCTACGCTTTGAGGAAGGTCTAATGCTTTG
>CAJUID010000065.1 GCA_910585905.1 uncultured Lachnospiraceae bacterium | reverse complement strand
TTGTCAAAAGAAATCCGGCTGCTGATTGACCGCTACGTCAGCGAGCAGAACGCGCTGGGCTCCCGGTTTGGGATGCTCGCCTACCTGCTTGGATTTTCCGACTGCAAGGCCATGTTTTTGAGGAAATGCCTGCTTACAGAACGGCAACAAATGTCCTAAAGAAGTAAATCCAAATACCTAATCACGGAAAAAGGGATTAAAAAAGCAGGCTCTTTTTTCGTTTCCTCACTCGTAGTAAAACCGTAGTAACCCACTTTCCCAAATGCCTCGATTTACCCCGTTTTGTCCCACAAGTGCCGCCAATTCCCGGCTGTCCGACGTGCTGCTGTGGCACACAAAAAGTATCGAAATCATGTTATTTCTCCTTCCTAAAATACCTTGATTTGCCATGTTTTGGCGCGATTTGCGAGGTTTGCTTTTTCCATGGAGATTGTTAAAAATGTAACGAAAATGGCAAATCGGGGCAAAACGTGGCATATTGATTCCGTCAATCGTAGTAAAAACGTAGTAGGAATTGGGGTTTTTACTACTCTTCATGATACATCATCTTTATTTTATTTGAACCACATACAGGACAGACTTTAGGCATCTGCATAACCGCAGCATCATGATCCTGCATCAAACAGTCTTCACAAAACAAATACTCCCTACTAAACAATGCTTTTCTTTTAGCATAAAGTTGCCGCATGATTTCCCACCTCCCTGGATTATCTCCAATTATAAAATCCGGCGTTAAAAATAAAGAGGTTTTTACCTTTAGAAAAGTATCATCAAACTCAACTTCTTTATAGTTATAATCATCATAGAGAAAGATTACATATCTCCGCTCCTTTTCTTCATGCCACTCATAGTCCTTTACGGATAAAATCCAATATTGGAGAATCTCCTGTAAAAATTGTTTTTTCTCAGCATCACTCATATCAAACATATCTATAACATCAAATAGATATTCTAATTCTTTCTTCGCTTCTATTTCATCATAAAGTACATCAAATGCAATAACTTGAGAAATATATGGTCTCTCTATCGTATCTGGCAAATCATCATCTGTATCGTCCTTTTTCTTTAATTTCATTATTCCTATAGGAGCCACCAAGTCTACTATTCTGTCATTCTTGTATCCATATATGCATTGCCCATAATCATTCTGCATTTCATCACTATTTATTGCTTTACTAAAACAGGATACATAATATGTTCTCGTTGCCGTAAAATCAATATCTTTTATCCAATCATACTTAATCCAAGATGTATCTTGAAAAAACTCTGGAATAACTTTCTGCTCTCTTGTATCATTTAATAATTCAGTTTTTTTCATCCATATCTGATGATTGCTTACACTCTCCCTAGCAACATTTTGGGGCAAATACTTGCATATATAATCTTCATTATAATTATGCCGTGACTTTAAAATAAAATTGCTTATCTGCATAATCAATATCCCTTTGGTGGGGCGTGTAATAGGTGATTGATTATTCATTTTTAATATTTTTGCTTCCAGTTTAAATAGCTTTAATAGTTCCTCTCTTGTAAACTCCCAAATACGCTCTTTTTTACTTCCATGCATATTACTTAGATCATGTAATAATGCAGAATACGCATATGCTATGGAATTTATTTCATCTTCTGTCTTGCTTACTTGCATCACCCCATTAACAACAGAAAACAATTGTTCGGCAAAAGGAAGTTCCTTTTCAATCGTATACTTTTGATATGCAAAATGATAAAGTCTTAAAGGAAGCATCAAACCTTCCTCATATGTGATAATTCTTGCTGCATCCTCATCATTAGCACCTAACACTGGATTACACCACGACATTATTTTTTGTAAACGTGTAGTTTCAGTTATTAAATCATAAAGATATATTTTTAATGAATTTATCTGGTGTGCTGCTCCAATCATATATATAGATAATTTATAGTTGCGACTTCATATTCTGTCACTCTCATTAAGCCAATTCCTATAGATTGGTTTAAATCATGATTGCAAACTAATGATAAAAGCACTTCTCTGGTTTTGTATGACGGATTTTCCCTAAATTCTTCTACTTTTTCGCATATTGCCTCAAGCATGCTTTCTCTGGCATTTGCAGGCCAATCCTCTGGCTTTTCTGCCATTTTTTCTTCTATTTCCATATTCTCCCTTTAAATTTCCCAAAATTTGTATGTATAATTGAGTATATCATACCCTCATTTCATTTCAAAGCAAAAAATGCCCTGCCGAAGCAGGGCGCAAAAACTTTCCTTATTCAGATCGCCCGGAACATCTTCTGTGAAACGGGCTTCTCTTCCTTGTTCTTTTCCAGTTCCTTTCTGGCGTTATCCAAGTCCTCCATCCGCCGTAGCTCGTCCGTGGCATCCTCCAGCCCAAGATGCGTGTAGGTATTTAACGTCACCCCGATGTCGCTATGACCCATCAGGTACCGGAGCGTCTTGGGGTTCATGCCCGATTTTGCCATATTGCTGCAGTAGGTATGAGGCACTGTTCCTCGACCACGGTAAAAATGCCCACACCCGTTAATTTGCCCGTCTTGGGAAACACTTATATGCTATTGCCCCTTGATTATCTACAAACGAGGTTATCAACACCAATGCAAAACTGTATTTATTGTTGACTGGACTTTCCATTATCTCGTTAGAAAATTCAAAATCCGTTCATTAAAATCTTTAGCTTCTTCATACGCCGCATGTCCAAGACCATTATAAATAAACAATTCGCTATGACTAATTTTTTTGGCTATTGCAGAAGCCGCAGTTGTTCCAACAATTTTATCGCAATCCCCACCAATCACTAATGTAGGGCATACTATGTTACTTAATTCCTCATAAGCATTGTGGCTGATACAGGAAGCTGCCTGTATGAGAAAACGTTTAAAACTTTTGGGTTTTCCTATTTTTCCAATAAACGGATAAATTCGACGGTACTTTTTTAAGTACTTCTCTGAATATGATTTTTCCGCTGTATCTATCATTAAATCCTTATAATTTCCTTGCTTTGCCATTTCAATCCAGACGCCAGCTACTCGTTTAATTATTTCATTAGAGTTTGCGCTTGTTACCGCCAAAATGAGTTTATTGACCAAATCCGGATAATCAATCGCAAGATACTGCGCTATCATACCGCCTTGGGATATGCCTAAAACGTCTGCTTTTGAAATACCAAGAGCGGTCATAGCTTCTGCATGGTCTTTTGCCATTTCCCTTGTAGAATATCCCTCTTGCATATAATTTTTCCGGCTGAAAACATACACGGTAAATTCTTTGGTATATATCCTATACATCATTGAAAAAACAAAAGCCATTCCTTTTACCGTAGACAGTCCATCTCCCAAACCGGGCAGCATAATAAGATTTTTATTTCCATTCCCAAAAGATACATAATCCATTTCAGAATTTCCAACACGGACACTTCCATTATAAGCATTATAAAGCATAACAACCTCCTTTATTTTACGATTCCGGCCTTTAGAATTTCTATATACTCTGATAACTCTTTTACATATTCTTTTTCTATCATTTCGAAGTCCGCATAGGCTTGTTCTTGTATTTTTGTCAAAAAATCATCATTAAAACCTTTAACACCACTTTACAACTTTTTAAAAGAAATGCCGCATGAGACACTTTAAGTGTA
>CAJUID010000064.1 GCA_910585905.1 uncultured Lachnospiraceae bacterium | reverse complement strand
AAATTAATTTGAAGAAGAAGGGGTATTTTTAGAGAAGATAATCTAGCGAATAATAATCAAAGAAGGGGAATTTTACAGGGCGTTTTTGGAGAGGCTGGAGCAGTTATAATAGATTTACAGAGGAGGGTGAAATAATGCAGGTCAGTTCGTCCAATGTTTCATTGCAGAACAGATATTTTCTAGGAACAGGAAGCATAGGCGGTATCCATCTGCCCGACTTTAATGATAAATATGTTTTTTCCAAGAAGAAAAGTGGCATCAGCGATGAGGAATATCGGAAGCAGATTCGGGAGCAGGTATATTGTCTACTGCAAGTATTACGAAGTGGTTTATATCCTTTTCCACACAGGGATGCGCATTTCAGAATTTTGCGGGCTGACCCTTAAGGATATCGACCTGGAGAACAAGGTCATCAACATCGACCACCAGCTCCAGCGGACTTCCGATATGCGGCTGGTCATCGAATCCACCAAAACGAATGCGGGGACAAGGAAGCTGCCCATGACGGAGGACGTGGCGCAGTGCTTCCGGGGAATTATCGAGGACAGGGAGCCGCCGAGGTTTGAAAAGGTGATCGACGGGTACAGCGGATTCCTTTTTACGGATAAGGACTGCAATCCGCTGGTGGCGATGCATTGGGAACACCGCTTCAACCACATGGTCAAGAGGTACAACGATATCTACCGGGTGCAGATGCCGAATATCACGCCCCACGTCTGCCGCCATACCTACTGCAGCAACATGGCGAAATCTGGCATGAACCCCAAGACGCTCCAATACCTGATGGGGCACAGCGACATCGGGGTGACGTTAAATACCTATACGCATCTTGGCTTGGAGGATGCCACGGATGAACTGCGCCGGATGGAGGATTTGGAGAACGCTAGGAAGGAACTGGAAAAGAATAAGGAAGAAAAGCCCGTTTCACAGAAAATGTTCCGGGCGATCTGAATAAGGAGAGTTTTTGCGCCCTGCTTCGGCAGGGCATTTTTTGTATTTTACCCATTACATATTTGTATTTATATGGTAAAATTAATGTGTTTAAATCGTAGGTACTGTCGGCGAAGAAAGAGGGATATATATGGAGCACACAGGGCACATAAAGATAAATAGGAAGAACGTACCTTATCATTTGATTGATGATATGGTAACATTGATACCTTATGATACATACTCAGCACTTTTTCCAAGTGAGATTAAAGAAAAGGAAATTATAAAAGGTATTACAACAGGAAATAGAGAAGTCGCATTTTTGAATTGTAGATATTCTAGCAATAAGTTGGCATACCAAGTTTTAATAATTTCAGAATGTAATACTGGATTATATGAAGATATATCATTATTTGATAGGATTTGTTTTGAAGGCAGACCGGTAAATGTATTTGCAGGACCGGGACGGGCATATGATTCGGAAGAAGGGTATGATATATCGAAAAGGATGAAATCAATAACCCCGAAAAATTGGGATGATCTTAATGTAGAGACGAAACTCAAAATTAGAAATAGGGAAATGAAATTATCAATAGATTACTGTATTTGGCATAATAAAAAATTTGTTGAAACTTCAATGGGGGAAGCAATTCCCCGTTTTTGTATTGAATACAGCAAGCCGTTATCAATAAAAAATATACCAGCAATTTATTTGCAGGTGTATGATTTCTTTTCATTTATAAGTTTTAGAAGAAATATCGTTTTTGATAAAATATACATCCAACGGAAAATTGAGGGGAAATATGCTACGGTTGCAAAAGTAATAATTAACTCGAAAGATTTTGGAGATTATAATAATACAGAAAGAAACTCGATTATTATTGATGACTGCTGTGAAAACTTTGGCGATTTATTTAAATGTGTTGCTCAAAGGCGTTCTCAAAAAATTTATGATAATTTTTATATACCAAAAAACGGGAAGGAGAGTTCGCAACTTACTTATGAAAAATTTTTATCGTGTGCATTAAGTTTTGAAAGTGAATATGCAAGAATATATCCAAGTAAAAAAGATGAAAATGAAAAATTTGCATATATACAAGGACTGTTTCAGGAATCCGCTGACAAGATGGATATGTTGTTTGCTTTAGCAATGGAAGATAGAATATCGCGTGACGAATTTGAAAAATGCTTTTATGGTGATGTAAACTCAAAATTGAAGAAAAAATTTGAGGGTATGTCAAAAAGCAAAGCCAAGTCATACCAAAGCTACTATTTGAAAATAGTTGATGCTTTGTCGAAAATAGATTATAGCTTGGGAGAAAAATACAAAAACGCATTAAATATGCATATGGATTTGGTAAGACCAGTTATTGATAGGATGAGCTCTGCTAATGGCGTGGTATTTCCTGCTGAAAATGAGGCAGGGAAAATATTTGCAGATTTTAGGAATGGAATTGCTCATGGGAATCCACCAGAAATAGAAAAGATACATTGTGTGCTTTTTGAAGTGGCTAGAGCATTAATTTATATAATGATATTGAAAAATGCTGGAATAGATGAAGATAACATTAAGTATATAGCAAAAAAGCTATTTTGAGGAACGGTTGATTTGAGGTAATATTTTGAATAATGTTTTTTTCATCACAGAATATTTGATTTATGCTAAAATACCAGAGTAGTAAAAATCCCCAATTCCTACTACGTTTTTACTACGATTGACGGAATCAATATGCCCCGTTTTGCCCCGATTTGCTATTTCCGTTACATTTTTAACAATCTCCACCGAAAAAGCAAACCCCGCAAATCGCGCCAAAACACGGCAAATCGAGGCATTTTAGGAAGGAGAAATAACATGATTTCGATACTTTTTGTGTGCCACGGCAGCACGGCGGGTAGTCGGGAATTGGCGGCACTTGTGGGGCAGAACGGGGCAAATCACGGCAGTTGGGAAAGTGGGTTACTACGGTTTTACTACGAGTGAGGAAACGAAAAAAGAGCCTGCATTTTCAAGCTCTTTTTCCATAATTTGCGACTTAGGTTTTACCTTTCTTGGGATAGTTCTTTTGCTTCTGTCGGCAGGCATTTTCCCAAAAACATGGCCTTGCAGTCGGAAAAGCCAAGCAGGTAGGCGAGCATCCCAAACCGGGAGCCCAGCGCGTTCTGCTCACTGACGTAGCGGTCGATCAGCAGCCGGATTTCTTTTGATAAATCCATCCTGTCCAGTTCGCCGGAGTATATGTCCGACTTTCGGAGAATCGCCTGGTATTCCCCGTCACCGCTTACAATTCCATTCATAATGCCGTTCATGCGGGTGTCCATGAGCTGGTACAATGCAGAATCTTTTTCCAATCCAATCCCTCCTCTCTGTGGTGTCGTAGCTTACCTCTGTTTTGGCGGGATAGCAAGTGGAAAAAGAAAAAAGCCGGAAAACCATCTTGTAGCGTCCGACATTTTCTGATATATTATGAAAAATAGTACGCAAAGTTATTTATAAAATTTTTCTGAACATCATTGACAGTGAGGTATATTTCCGTTAATATTAACATATAAATAAGTCAGTGATATCACTGATTGGGCTGGTCGAAAGACCCTGGTCCACCGAACGGCGGGGAATTTCCCCGCTATTTTTGTTAGGGAAATCTGAGAGGGATGAAGGAAATAATCTATGGCTGAAAAGATTTTAAGTGTTTTTATAGATGAATCGGGCGATTTTGGGCCATATGATTTTCATGCGCCATTTTATCTGGTTGCAATGGTTTTACATAATCAGGCTGTGGATATTAGCAAAAATATCGATGATTTGGAGAGTCATTTGACAAACATTGGATATAAGCAGCATGCCATCCATACGGGGCCACTGATCCGCAGGGAATCCGTTTATGCCAATGACCTTATGGAAGAACGAAAACGGCTTTTTAATGCATTGTTCAATTTTGCTCGTAAATTGGATTTCCGTTATGTTTGTGCCAAAATAAGAAAAGATGAATGCCCAGATGTAATCACGTTAACGGCGAGAATATCAAAAGCGATTGCAGGAATACTTAAGAATCATCAGAATTTTTGGGAGCAGTTTAACCGCATTATAATCTATTATGACAATGG
>CAJUID010000063.1 GCA_910585905.1 uncultured Lachnospiraceae bacterium | reverse complement strand
TATTACTAAATCAGGCAGACATTTTAGCGAAGCAGCAGGAGCAGGATGAAGTGCTGGCAGAAATACTCCTACAGCAGTCAGTAAAACAGCAGGAGAATGAAGAGGTTCTTGCAGCTATTCTCTTAAATCAAATGGGGGGAGGTGAGGCGGATGTATAATATAGTAAAAAGGTATTTCAATAATGGCATTTACAGCAGCGAGGATGTGGCCAGGTTTGTTAAAGCAAGGAAGATTACGGTAGGGCAGTACGAGGAAATAACAGGTAACAGATATGAGGAATAGAGCTGGAAGGCTCTTTTTTCTTTCATTTTTTGTTGGAAGGGAGGTGAGGAAAGAAATGCTGGAAACTATTCTGGTCAATGCGGGCATCACGTCAGCAGTCATATCATTTGGCTTTGCCCTGCTGAACAGGAAGCTGGCGAAAAGGCAGGAGGAGGCAGAGCAGAAAGAGGAGGCGCGGCGCAAGAATGAGGCGATAGTGATTGAGGGTGTAATGGCAGCTATCACTCTTGGGGAGGCCACGGCAAAGGCGGTGCAGCGAATCCCAGATGCGCACTGCAACGGTGACATGCACGCCGCACTTGAGTATGCTACAGAGGTCAAAAACAAACATAGGGATTTCATTCGGCAGCAGGGCGTGGATGCACTGTACTAATTTAGAAGGAGGCAAATTATGGATAAGAAATGGCGGAAAGCGGCAGGGGTAAGGGCAGTAAAGACAGTGGCAGAGACAGCATTTGCCTTAATCCCGGCGGCAACAACAATCACAGCTGTGGATTGGAAGACGGTAGTTGGTACAGCGGCATTGGCCGGGGTAACATCCCTGCTGGTGTCAATTAAGGGGCTGCCAGAGCTGAAACTGACGGAAACAAAGAAATAAGAAAGAGAGGAATTAAAGAATATGGAAAAGTATATCGGTACAAAGATGATTGAAGCAAAAGAAATGGACAGAGGGGATTACAATAAATACCGCGGCTGGAATCTTCCGGAGGATGAAAACCCTGCAGACGAAGGGTATCTGGTGAAGTATCAGGATGGCTATGAGAGCTGGTTGCCAAAGAAGCAGTTCGAGGAAACATATAAGGACTGCATGGGCATGACATTTGGCATTGCGCTGGAGCTTTTGAAAGAGGGGTGCAAAGTAGCACGCGAGGGATGGAATGGCAAAGGGATGTTTGCAGTGTACCAGAAGGGCTACCCGGATGGGATTCCATGCAATAAGCAGACGGTAGAAGCATGGGGCCTGGAAGAGGGCGATTTGTTCAAATGTAACCCGTATTTGCAGATTAAGCAGGCAGATGGGTCGCATTCCATGTGGATGCCATCAGTTGGGGACATTCTGGCTGAGGACTGGGTTCTGGTTGAGTGAGCTGTCAAGCATTTGGAATATTAAATACATGGGCTGGTACTTAGGGTGCCAGCCTTTTTGAAAGGAGTTAGGCAGGGATATGGAAAAAATAACAAAGGTAACAGTCCACGCAGGCCACAATAAGCAGGGCAAAATTGCGTGTGGCGCCTCCGATTACATAGACGAGTCTAAGGAAGCACGGATTATCTGTCGGAAAGTAATTAAGCTGTTGAAAAAGAATGGCATAAAAGCGTATAACTGCACTGTCAATAATGGGACATGTAAGGATGATGTTTTAAAGAAGATATGTAAGAAATGCAATACGAAGGAAAGGCAGCTTGATATCTCCATCCACTTCAATGCCTGCAACCATTCTAAAGCGGATGGGCGGACAAAAGGCGTGGAAGTCCTCTGCAGGACAATAGAGGGCATTCGTGGTGGTGTGGCAAAAAGAATATGTAACCAGATTAGTGCTATTGGATTTACAAATCGCGGTGTAAAAATAAATGGGAGACTGTATTTTTTGAACCATACAAACGAGCCTGCCATCCTGGTAGAGGTTTGCTTTGTTGACGATCAGGATGACGCAAAATTGTATAAACAAAACAAGGATGCAGTGGCACAGGCCATTGTGAAGGCTGTATTGAATTATAACAAAAGTTGCAGATGATACCGTATCATTGCAGCAGTGAAAAAATAATATTACGAAATAGCGTAGCCCAGATTGCCATATAGCAGCCTGGGCTATTAATTCCCAATTTATAGTGTAAGTACCTTTCCTACAGCTTCGCTTTATTTAACACACGCCGGATATATCTTTCTGCTTCTATGCACGTCTTAAACTTCTTTTCAATTCCTGCAATTACCCAATAGTTATCACGATGGTATAATGTTTGGTTCATGTAGTCATATTCATTGATATCTATAACGCCAGGATATTGAGTATATTCTTGCATAATTCTGTCCACCTACTGCCTTTCCGTGATATTTGTTTAATATTATATACAAACAGGTGCTTTTCTTTATGGTTAAAATATCATAACCATGATGTTATTTCAAGGATTTTCTTTACCGACTGCGTTGGGGATTTTTTGCCATTTTATTTATAATGATGATTAGGACTTGCAGCAGATGCAATTTGAAATGGAATATTCTTTGGCACATTTAAATCTTTAGCTATACTGTGTTGTCGCCTGGTTTATCGGGATACGATAGGATATAACACAATCCGCTATAAAATAACAAATGGCACAAAAGTGTGTCGAGAAATGATATTTTATAGTGGAAGGAGCGACGATGTATGATAAGAATTTTGCTATCAACAAAGCTCGGCGAACTCAAATGGAGTCAGGCTGATCTGGCTAGGGCAACTGGCATCAGACCAAATACCATCAGTGAATTGTACCACGAGTACACGGACAGGATAAACTTGGAGCATCTGGATCTTATATGTGAAGCTCTGCACTGTGAACTCAATGAACTGATTGTACGGGTACCGAATGATTATACTAAGGTTACCCATACCAGAACAGGCTCCTTGGTTTCGGCAGACAGATAGTGCTGCAACACTGACTGTCATAGAAAAAGACGTTCAAGGACCGAACGTCTTTTTTATACCACAAATCTTATGCACATTCAATGGAATTTACTTCCAAAGATTTCTCAAAAATTGATATATCCATATTATTTTCAGTGTATCCTTGGCGGATGGTTTCTATATAGCCAGCAGATGGTTGTCCGGGAAGCTGTCGTTCATCCATGATATATACCATTGCTTTCTTTTTTCTTCCTTCGATATCCACCATGATAATTTTTTTGCAATAGTAGTGTGGGTACCCCTCGTATATGTCCAGTCGATATTCATCGATTGGCTGGATTTCCCATACAAGAACAGGAACAGTTGAGCCAGATTTCCTTTCGATTGTTGCGTGTGAGTTCCTTTTTGCGCCTCTATAGACCAGCTCCCAGTTATTTAATACTCCTTTTGCATAAACTCTGGCAGAGGGACATCTAGCGGCCATCTGTGCCAAATTAAGGTTGCTGCCATAAGCGATATAAAACTTTCCCATAATATTTTCCTCCATTTCTCCCCGTTGTGCCGATAGGTCAGCATGTGGTTTATTAAGCAGCTCTACAGGTCATTCCTGCGGCTTTCTTTAATGGTGTCATAAGGTGAAGGCGGCAAGTTTTGAATTCGTCTCCATAAAGTCCTAGGCGGTGGGTGAGGATGTTTCTCATTATCGTGACTTTCTGCTCTGCGGTATAGCCAGACATAGAGCGGAATACAATTTTATCTTGTGAAGTGATGGCCCATGCAGATACTGCTAAGCAAAACTGAATGTATGCTTTGATTTTGCCAGCGTGCAGGGTGCTGTTAAAAAGTCTGAATTCTACGGTGTCCTTGGAGAAATAGCTATGAAGATTTACTCCATGATAGCGAGTAGTGTTATAATGATTGTGGCTGACACCATCTGAGTATCCGTCATTTGCACTGCTATACCAAATCTGTTCTGCCTTTTCTTTTGAAAGGTTTTTTTCCTTTTTCATTTCAATAAGGAGAGCAGAATTCAATTTGTGGCACCAGTGGTCAGCACGATTTCCAATTTCAAGCGCTTCGTAAATCAGATTCTGCCGGGAAGTCATAAAGTTTACCAGCCTCCGAAGAGAATTTGCATTATGATTTGCTCCATCTACATGAATATGGATGCCACAGCTGCTATGAGATTTTGCACCGTTTTCACGTAATTTTCTGATGATATTTTGCAAAAGCTCTATGTCCCCATATGTCAGAGGCGGTGTTACGAATTCTACCTTATATTCATCCATTGGAGCATTGCCGCCATCATTCCTGATGGAAGTGATTGAGGAATCTCTCATAACTTTCCATTTGCGTGCTGCCTGGTCTGCAATAATGCGAGTTTCGTAGCAAGTGCTGTCTGGTCTGGATGCTGTGGTTCCGAGAACTTCTGCGACAATGGCAGCTGCCCTTTCTCTTGTAATACCTGTCATTTCTACTTCTACTCCGAATAACTGATTTTTTAACATATGTTTGTCCTCCTAAAAATTTATTTCTGTTATTTTGAACTTTTATTCTGTTTCTATGAATATATTACCATATGCACAGCGAGTGTCAATACTTTTTTCTAAAAAAGTGGAAAATATTTCTGCAAAATCAGAATAAAATGTTGACAAAACAGAACTTCGGCCATATAATAGGAGAAAAGGAGGTAGACAGAATATGATTTGTTATGATAGACTATGGAAAACGCTTATTGACAATCACATGAATAAAACCGAACTCCGAGACAGAATCGGAATCAGCAACGCTACTTTGGCGAAACTGGGAAAAAATGAACCAGTGAATTTGAAGATTATAGAAAGTATCTGCCAGGCTCTGCAGTGCAGTATTGAGGATGTTGTGGAGATAAAGCTGTGAGATTGTCGTGAGATTTATAACTATGTGGAATGTATGGAAAGTGCGGACATATTCAAAAAGGACACGATTTTCAAAGATTTTTTAGCATTGAACGTACATCAAAATGCTAATAGGAAATCGAGTTCGAGTAGCGGATAAAATCCCGGAAATGCTGATAAAATGGGCGTTTCCGGG
>CAJUID010000062.1 GCA_910585905.1 uncultured Lachnospiraceae bacterium | reverse complement strand
AAGACTTGACAATGAAGCATAATAAAGAGAATAAACATTCATGCGTTTGTCCTGGTCAAATTATATCCCCATCTTGCCAGTAATGATAAAATTGTGCTATGATAACCTTATTCTGAGGAAGGAGAGACAACGATGGACGAAGGATTTAAAAAACAACTACTGGATAACGGCGCTGACATTGAGACAACTGTTAACCGTTTTATGGGAAATGAAGGATTGTATCTTAAATTCCTGATGAAATTCCAGGATGACAGGCACTACGAGAGTTTAGAAAAGAACCTTGAGGAACAAAAATATGAGGACGCTTTTAATGATGCACATACACTAAAAGGTGTTGCCGCCAACCTTGGCCTGGACACCATTAGTAATGCCTCTTCTAAACTAACGGAACTTTTGCGCGGAAAAAAGACACCAGATGAAATTGATCTGGAACAAGTGGAAAGTGTAAAACAACATCTTGGCGAACTGTGTCATATTTTCCGTAAAATCTTGGCAGAAAACAAGTCATAACCAAGGCAATATTTTAACTTTAGATTGGCTGCCAGGAAACCAAGAGCTCCGGCAGCCAAACAGATTAATTCAAAGCTTCCTGCGATAAATCGTAAAATAATATTCTAAATCATAATAGGTCTGTTCCTCGGAATCATGTGTCATCTCCCACTCCCCACTTTCATCCAGATTAGAAAAAAATGTATCCGCCTCGTATCGGTAGTCTACTTTAGTCACATATGCCGTATCACAGTAAGGTAAAAATTCGCGGTAAACCTTTTCCCCTCCAATAATATAAACCTGGTCAGAAGAATATTTTTTCAATTCGTAAAGAGCCTCATCCATACTATGCACTACCACAGCATCCCCAAAAACATAATCTTTCCTCGATGTCAATACAATATTCTTTCTTCCCTTCAATGTCGTTCCGCCTGGCAATCCCTCCATAGTTTTTCTTCCGCCTAACACTACACCGCCTGTAGTCTTTTCTTTAAACAATCGCTTATCCGCAGGAATATTTACAAGCAGCCTGCCGTGGTTTCCGATTCCCCAGTTGGTATCTACACATACAATAATATTCATTTTAATCCCCCATACCGCTTTTTTTCTCAACTATTCTGCTTTCTTTTCAAATAAGTAAAGGTACTCCCTGTCAAGATATGCCCTGACATAAATCCCCTCATTTCGGAACTCTTCCTCTAATACCTGGCCATACTTTCTAAGAAGGGCTGCCTTATTCCCCTCTTCATATGAAAATACCTCTTCAAGCAGCACTTTGTTCTCCTTCAACATATCGCTAAGGATAACAAGCATATTATCAATCCCGGTATTCATTTTTGCGGAAATGCGCACCGTCTTATCTGCGCGCAAATCTTTTAATGGGATATCACCTTCCAGACGGTCAACTTTGTTAAAAGCTGTCAATATTGGCTTATTTCCCACTTCCAATCTTTGTAATGTTTCATATACCGTTTGCATCTGGGCATCCATATCTGGATTAGAACAGTCCACCACATGGAGAATCATATCTGCATATTTCGCCTCCTCTAAGGTACTGCGAAATGCCTGGATTAGATGATGCGGTAATTTCCGAATAAACCCTACCGTATCCGTAAAAAGCATCTCCTCTCCATTTTCTAACTCTAGCCTTCTGGTTGTCGGGTCAAGCGTTGCAAAAAGTTTATCCTCTGATAAAACACCTGCCCCTGTCAGATTATTGAGAAGCGTTGATTTACCGGCGTTTGTGTAACCAACAATTGCCACCACTGGAATCGGGTTCTCCTGTCGTTTCTTTCTAGTCAGCTCTCTGTTTTTCTGCACTTTTGCCAATTCCCTTTTCACAAAGGTAATACGCTCTTTGATCAAACGGCGATCCATCTCAAGTTTCTGCTCACCAGGCCCCCTTGTGCCAATACCGCCGCCTAACCGAGAAAGCTCCGACCTTCCACCAATGAGGTGTGAAGCACGGTAACGGAGCTGGGCAAGCTCAACCTGGAGTTTTCCCTCGCTTGTGGAGGCTCTGCCAGCAAATATATCAAGTATCATAACTGTCCTGTCAATAACTTTAACATCCAGCATTTCCTGCAGATTATGGTACTGTGCAGGCGTCAGCTCATCATCACACACAACACAGTCTGCATGGCGGCTGGCAACCAGTTCCTTTACCTCCTGAATCTTTCCTTTGCCAATATAAGTACCAGAATGTACCCTTTCACGGTTTTGCACCACTTTTGCAACTGTAACTGCACCTGCAGTCTGTCCAAGCTCCTCCAACTCATCTAAAGACTCCCATGTATCATCCCCATCTGCAGTAGCGACTGCTACCAAAATAATCCGCTCCTCACTTTGTGCGGTATCATATAATTCTTCTGCCAAATTTGCCTCCATTCTGATTATCACTTGATGCGGGTCTTTATAAAAGCAATCTCTTTTTGCATCGCGTCGTCCGCCGGATATATTTTTTTATATTGCTTTGCAACTTCAAGTGCCTCGACATATTTATTCTGCCTTTCCAGCAAAAATACCTGCATCCGCTTTAAATCTTGTACTGCACTGCTGCTCCCATAAGAAAGCCCTTGGTTCAACATATCCTGTGCCTTG
Organism: uncultured Lachnospiraceae bacterium; assembly: GCA_910585905.1. Lineage (GTDB taxonomy): Bacteria > Bacillota > Clostridia > Lachnospirales > Lachnospiraceae > Butyribacter. The sequence continues at coordinate 3,091 of CAJUID010000062.1, read as the reverse complement.
CCAAATTCTCTCTGCTCCATATAGACTGCAGCCAGCCTGCTATAAACCTCTATTTTTAACGTATCCTTATTCTCTTTGATATATGTTAAAAATGCATCCACAGCCTGTCCATATGATTTTTCTTCCGCATAAATGATTCCTAGATAATACTTGCTCTCCTTGCATTTTCCTTGATATGCTGTTTCCAGGCACTCCTTTGCTTTATCATTTTCCTTCTTTAGATAATATGCCCGTCCTGCCACCATCCAATCCTGTGCCTTGTCCGGTTTCATCTCCAAAAGCTGGGTAAGCAGCTCATTTGCCGCATCCTCCTGGCCAGAATAGGCGTACTGCTCATATAATTCAAAATAAAGCTCATAGTTTTTCTTATCCTTCTTGATCACATCCAGATATGCCTTAACCGCCCCATCATTATTCCCCATATTGCGCTCAATCCTTGCCAGAGCCAAAAATGCATCAAGATATTTCTCATCCTTCTTTATAATTTCCTGGCAGTCTTGCTTTGCCTGTTCCCATTTTTCTTGCTGGCAATATGCAACCATCCTTGTATATAAAATATCACAATCCATATCTTCCAGATATTCTATAGAGAGTGCTTTTCCACAATACTCCTCTACGGCATCATACTCCCCAAGACCATACTCAGAAACCGCCATGCCATAATAAATCTGTTTATTATTTTTCTTAGAAATCTTATTGTCTGTCTCCTGCATAACCTTTGCAAATTCCTCTTTTGCTAACTGGTAGCGGTTCAGACGATTTAAAGCCATTCCATAGCCAATATAATAGTCCGCCTGTTCTTCCTTCTCTTTGATTGCCTTCTCAAAATAAGGCAGTGATTCCTCATATTTCCCCTCAGAAGCAAGGCTCACTCCCTTTTCATAAGCTTCCTTTGCCTCCCCGCAGCCAGTCAGCATAAATGCTATGCTGGCGGCAAGTAATATTTTTCCAAGGTTTTTCTTCATAATCAGCCTCCATGCTATAAAAAACTGCAAAAAATAATATAACAATTCTTTACAATCTAAAACCATTTACATTTCAACAAAGAGCGTAAAAAGGCAACGCAACTGCGCTGCCTTCTCAAAAAGTCTCTAAGCCTATTTCTATTTCATCGCGTTCTTTAATGCTGCACGCTGCTCCGGTGTAAACGTACTTTCATCCAAAAGCTCCTCTGCAAACATGTTAGCATCTCCATCATTCCAGAACTGAAGTTCTTTTGCCAGCTCATGGCAGCGATATGCTCTCTTGCTAATCAGAATGCGGTAGCAATAATACCTGCCATCGCGAAATTGCTCCAAATAGCCTTTTAAAACCAACTTTCCAAGAAAAGTAGAAACCGTCTGAGATTTCCACTCTTTTCCATACTTATCATTTGCCAATGCTAAAATATGTGCTAATCTGGTGCCATCACCTAAGTCCCATACGCATTTCATTGTAACCTTTTCACTTTCAGTCAAAGCCTTAATCTCCATCCAACTAGTCCTCCATTCATAAGATTAATGATGTACTTGTGCCATCCTTAAGCATCTACTCCACCTCAATTAACGAATATCATAGCAAATCAAAACGATGTTTGCAATCCATTTAACAATTTTTTTACAATTTAATTTAATTTGTGCCCTCATTTTGCAAGTTTTCTTTCAAATATTCCTCATATTTCTTTACTATGAGCTTTCTTCCACTCTTGCGGATTGGAATCATACAGTCATTTAACATAATGAAATCAGAATCAACCACCCCTGCAACATACTGCAGGTTGACATAATAACTCTGATGGCACCGTAAAAAACGCTCATCTTTTATCTCTTTTTCCAACACATCCAGACGGTTGTACACCTTGACATCCCCCTGCGTTGTCGTATGGATATATACCACCTTATTGTCTGATTCCATATAAATAATATCTTTAAATGGGATAATCACTGACTTTCGATGGGATTTCACTTCAATATAGTTTTGATTTTTCTGAGGATGTTTCTGCACATAATAATCCAGAACTGCCCCAATCCTTCCTGGCTCGTACGGTTTTAAGAGATATCCCATTGCATGGATCTCATATGCGGCAATCGCAAAATCCTTGCTTAATGTACAATAAACAATTTCCACTTTCTGGTCATTTTCGCGAATCCTTCTTCCCGTTTCAATCCCATCTATCTCCCCCATCATAATATCAAGAAAAATCAGATCACAGGGATGATTGCAATATCCTTCTATTAAACTTTCTCCATTTTCAAAGACATCAATCTGAAACGAAATTCCCCGCTCCTTCATTAGGTATTCAATAATCCTCTGCAGAATACTGCGGTCCATCTTGCTGTCTTCACATATTGCTACCTTTATCATATACTGTAACACTTCCTCCCGCATATACCCTATACATTACCTGCATAGAGCTGGCATGATCAATCCTTCAACGGAACACCCTTGCCGTCTTCTGCAATGCTCCCTGTTAAAATCATGATTCCCTCTACCAGTCCCCAGATTTCCATAGCTATGGATGCAAGGCCGCATGTTATAATACCACCAATCAAGCATACAAGAAGCTGTACCAGCGCACGGTTTGTCTTGCCCAGATAAAAATTATGTACGCCAATACCGCCTAAGAATATTCCTAACAACCCAGCAGCCAACTTAGATTTCTGCTCCCCAGCTGGAACCGGCTGTGATAAAAACACTCCACAATTTGTACAAACTGTTGCACCTGGCATTGTCGGCTGCCCACAATTTTGGCAGTAACTCATTCCATTCCCTGTTGCAACTCCACATTTTACACATACAGCGGCATTATCTGCCATCTGATTTCCACAATTTCTACAATACATTTTTTTCACCCTCCAAGGCATATTTTTTACATTATACCAAAAAAAATTCAGATATGCAAATAATGTATGCCATTTTTCGCGGAAAATAGTGCCTATTGTTACTATTTTCCGCAATTTCATGAAAGCTGTTTTAAACAAAATAAGTAAAGTGCAAAGGAAATTTCAGTTCCTTGTAAGCATTGCGTTTGGCTCGTTGCTTACATGAGAGTCAAATCCCCCGCTGCAAGCAACGGGGCATGACTTAGCTTCTTTTTAGCAAGTTCGCCCCA
>CAJUID010000061.1 GCA_910585905.1 uncultured Lachnospiraceae bacterium | reverse complement strand
CCGGTTGTTCCATCTGGAGTTTTTTGAAGAATCATGCAATCACAGAGCAAAATTGACGAAACTCCTCTACCTATGGATAACTGCAGAGTATCCTCTTCAAAAAATGGCGAAAGTCAAAAAAAATATGGGTATTGACGAATTGCCTATCGTGCGCTATAGTATACACATAGCTATTTTGTACTACGTAGTATAATTTAATATATTAAACTCTTATTCAGAGTGGTGGAGAGTGAAGGCTCTATGAAACCACGGCAACCCCATGAAATGGAAGGTGCCAATCTCAGCGAGAAATCGATCAATAAGAGGGTTGACCATGTATCAAGCCGTTTTGTTGAAAAAGATTTCTTTTTTAGCAAAGCGGATTTTTTGCTTTAAGGAAAGGAATGCGCGGGAGCAGCGCAGAAATGAGGATATAACTATGGAGAAACATTTATTTACATCAGAATCAGTAACGGAAGGACATCCAGATAAAATTTGTGATAATATTTCCGATGCAATCCTGGATGCGTTGATGGCGCAGGATCCAATGAGTCGTGTTGCCTGTGAAACAGTGATCACTACAGACTATGTAATGGTTATGGGGGAGATTACGACAAAGGCGATTGTGGACTATGAGAAAATTGTCCGTGAGACAATCCGTGAAATCGGTTATGATGATGATATGAAGGGATTTAACTGTGATACCTGCACAGTGAAGATTCTTTTGGACAATCAGTCAGCTGATATTGCCCTTGGAGTGGATAAGGCACTTGAGGCAAAAGAAAACACGATGTCTGATGAGCAGATCGAGGCGATTGGGGCAGGAGACCAGGGCATGATGTTTGGATATGCTGCAGATGAGACTGAAGAGTTTATGCCGTATCCGATTGCGATTGCGCACAAGCTGGCAAAGAAATTGACGGAAGTCCGCAAGGATGGCACACTTTCGTATCTTCGCGCTGACGGAAAGAGCCAGGTTTCGGTTGAATATGACGAGAATAATAAGCCAGTACATATTAATGCAGTTGTTATTTCTTCTCAGCATGCTGCAGAGATTACACAGGAACAGATTCATAAGGATATTCGGAAATATGTAATTGATGCTGTGCTTCCACAGGAGCTGGTGGATGAAAGGACTAAGATATTTATTAATCCAACTGGCCGTTTTGTGATTGGCGGGCCAAATGGTGATAGTGGATTGACTGGACGTAAGATTATTGTTGATACATACGGTGGATATGCCCGTCACGGCGGCGGTGCATTTTCTGGCAAGGACTGCACGAAAGTTGATAGGAGTGCAGCTTATGCGGCGAGATATGTTGCGAAGAATATTGTGGCAGCAGGTCTTGCAAACCGTTGTGAAATCCAGTTATCTTATGCGATTGGTGTAGCACAGCCGACATCTGTTATGATTGACACATTCGGAACTGGCAAGCTTTCTGATAGTAAGCTGGAAGAGATTGTTCGTGAGAATTTTGACCTGCGTCCGGCGGGAATTATCAAAATGTTAGACCTTCGCCGGCCAATCTATAAGCAGACAGCAGCGTATGGGCATTTTGGAAGGAATGACCTGGATCTGCCTTGGGAGAGGACGGATAAGATAGAACTTTTAAAGAAATATATATAATAGATATTATTTCACTGATAGGGGAATGCTGGTTGCATTCCCCTTAATATATCAGAAATGGGGATAGCCATGAATATAAATATGCCGGAGGATGTATCACGGATTATTCAAACATTGGAAGAAGCAGGATATGAGGCGTATGCGGTTGGAGGGTGTGTCAGGGACAAGGTACTTGGCAGGGAACCGCAGGATTGGGATATTACGACATCGGCAAGACCGCATGAGATTAAGCGGCTTTTCAAAAGAACGATAGATACTGGGATACAGCATGGAACAGTGACTGTAATGCTTAACCACACCGGGTATGAGGTGACAACTTACCGTATAGATGGGGAATATGAGGATAACAGACATCCTAACTGTGTGGAGTTTACGGATAACTTGCGGCTTGATCTGGAACGTCGTGACTTTACAATTAATGCAATGGCATATAATGATGCCAGAGGATTGGTCGATGAGTTTCAGGGTATGGAAGATATCAGATCACAGGTTATACGCTGTGTTGGGAAACCGGGGGAGCGTTTTGACGAAGATGCGCTTAGGATGCTCCGTGCTGTCAGGTTTTCAGGGCAGCTTGGATTTCAGATTGAGGAAGAGACAAGGCAGGCGATTGTGGAACGTGCAGAGAATCTTAAGAATATCAGTGCAGAGCGTATTCGTGTGGAACTTACGAAGCTGTTAGTTTCCAAAGATGCTGGGCAATTGCGGGAGGCATACTGTACTGGTATGACAAAAGTATTTTTGCCGGAGTTTGATTTAATGATGGAGACGGAGCAGAGGAATCCGCACCACATTTATACAGTAGGGGAGCATGTCATTCGCAGCGTGGAAGCTTTCAATTTCTTTTTTGGAAGGTATTGTGGTGTATGGGACGCCAGTTTTATTCCAGAGAATATCCGACGTGCAGCGGGAGAATTTGTGGCACAATTTAATGAAAAACAGCATATGATTCTTTGTATCGCATTGCTATTACATGATGTAGGTAAGCCGGGAACCATGACGGTAGGCCAGGATGGGATAGGGCATTTTTACGGGCATCAGCAGGAAAGCGAAAAAATGGCATCTGGGATTTTAAAGCGCCTGACATTTGATAATGAGACGATTGCAACGGTGAGACGCCTTATTCGGTGGCATGATTATCAGTATGGAGATTCTGTAAAATCTATGAGAAAATCTCTTGCTAAAATAGGCAGAGATTTGATGCCAATGTTATTTATGGTACAATTTAGTGATATCTTGGCACAAAATCCGGCAACATTTGAACCTAAGTTTGCCAGGGTGCTCCGGGCAGTTGAATTGTGGAAAGAAGTGATAGAGTCGGGTGCAGCCTTGGAATTAAAGGATTTGCAGATTACAGGAAGTGATGTGATAAAGTTGGGGATAAAGCCAGGGCCGGAGGTTGGGAGCATTTTGAAAAGTACGTTAGAATATGTGCTGGAAGACCCTGCGCGCAACCAGAAAGAGATGTTACTTTCACATGCAGCGTATTTGGCAGGCTTTCACAGAATGGACAGGTAAAATACAGCAAAAGTGACAATTAATACATGTTATTTTACAAAATGCCTTGTAACGAGTGAGAATATAGTCTAAAATAGTTTCATAATTAGATGTCGATAAATGAAAGGTGATGATGGAGGCTCTTATGGATCTTAATATTCAGTTGTACCAGATGTCAAAATCAATGAGAACACAGTTATATATTGATAATTTGACAGCAATATTTAATCCTCAGGCAATATTTAGTGACGGAACAAGTGCATATCGTTCTCCGGCTGAGCCAAAGGAGAATGATTATGTTACGCTCCGGCTGCGTGCTGGAAGGGAAAATGTTGATGAGGTATATTTAATATATGGCGAAGAGCGGCAGCTAATGTGGAAGGTTTCAAATGACAGGCTGTTTGATTATTATGAAGGCGGTATCCAGCTTGGAGCCAGCCGTATTGAATATTACTTTGAAGTGCATTGCGGAAATTTGACGTGTTATTATAATTCCGTTGGTGTCTGTAATAATGTGGAGCCTTATTATAATTTCTGGATTACGCCATCCTTTACTACGCCGGATTGGGCGAGGGGAGCAATTTTTTACCAGATTTATGTTGACCGTTTTTACAACGGCGACCACAGCAATGATGTGGAAGATGATGAGTATATCTATATTGGGGAAGGCACTACAAAGGTTACGGATTGGAATAAATATCCGGCTGAGATGGGAGTGCGGGAATTTTATGGCGGTGATATTGCGGGTGTAATGCAGAAGCTTGATTATCTGCAGGACCTTGGTGTGGAAGTTATCTATTTAAATCCGATTTTTGTATCACCGTCTAACCATAAATATGATAGTCAGGATTATGACTATATTGATCCGCATATTGGGCGGATCGTGAAGGATGAAGGGCAGCTTTTGGAGCGCGGGGAAAATGGTGAGCTGATCTGCGACAGGGAGCATCCGAATAAATCTGCGACAAGATATATCTGCCGTGTGACGGATAAAGAAAATTTGGAGGCTAGCAACCAGCTTTTTGCGGAATTTGTGGAAGAAGTACACAGACGCGGTATGAAAGTGATTTTAGATGGTGTATTTAACCACTGTGGTTCCTTTAATAAATGGCTGGACCGGGAATGTATTTATGAAAATGCACCTGGGTATGAAAAGGGCGCATTTGTGGATCGTGAAAGCCCATATCGGAATTATTTTAAATTTTTAGAAGATATGTGGCCGTATAATCCTCATTATGATGGCTGGTGGGGGCATGATACGCTGCCAAAGTTAAATTATGAGGAATCGCCTGAACTCTTTGAATACGTAATGCATATCGCAAGAAAATGGGTTTCACCACCATATAATGTCGATGGCTGGCGTCTTGACGTGGCAGCAGATTTAGGGCATTCAGCGGAATATAATCATTATTTTTGGCGTGAATTTAGAAGGGCGGTGAAGGAGGCAAATCCAGATGCGATTGTGCTTGCAGAGCATTATGGAGACCCGACAGACTGGTTGCAAGGCGACCAGTGGGATACAGTAATGAACTACGATGCTTTTATGGAGCCAATCACCTGGTTTTTAACTGGTGTGGAAAAACATAGTGATGAATTCCGTGAAGATTTAAAGGGAAATGCGGATGCATTCTTTGGCTCTATGCGCCACAATATGACAAGGTTTTGTACACATTCGCTGCAGGTAGCTATGAATGAGCTTTCAAACCATGACCATTCCCGTTTCCTGACTAGAACAAACAGTCAAGTAGGCAGGACAAATTCAAGGGGACCAGAAGCCGCTAATATGGGAATTGACATGGCGGTATTTCGTCAAGGTGTTATGATCCAGATGACATGGCCGGGGGCGCCGACAATTTACTATGGCGATGAAGCTGGAGTGTGCGGCTGGACAGATCCAGATAACAGGCGTACGTACCCTTGGGGGAGGGAAGACCAGGACTTAATTGAATACCACAAATCATTAATCCGAATTCATAAGGACTATCAGGTAATCAAGACAGGTTCTATCTTATTCCTTTTGGGTGAATATAATCTGATCAGTTTTGGACGTTTTGATAAGAGGGACAGAGTAGTGGTAATTATTAACCGTGGCGAAGAGGAACGTCAGGCATCCATTCCGGTATGGAGACTTGGGGTAACTTACCAGAACAGAATGGCCCGTCTGTTTATGACGAGTAGGGAAGGGTACACGGACGAGACACAGATGTATGTGGTGGAAAACGGTTATATTAATGTGAATTGTCCGCCGGTATCTGGTATTATTATCAAGGATATTGACGATATTATGTAGTTATGATTTGTAACTAAATGGGGGAAAGAAATAAGGGACTATTGAAAGATTAGTTGACATTTTTGAGAGGGGTACTTATGAAACAATTTAAGAAATGGATGCACGAAAAGGGACGGAGTGCAGTTATGGTCATTATGGTTCTGGCTGCACTAGGGATTGTCCTGCATTATTATGTAACTATGGATAATGATAGTGCTGGTTCGGTCAGGTTGAGCCAGGCAGCGCTGTCAAATTCATTAAAAGAAACAAAATTGCCTCAAAAAGCGGAGCTTGGCGGCAGTGTAATGGAGCCGGCAAAACAGAAGGCAGAGAAGAAAAAGAAAGATAAGGACAAGGCGGCAGGGGAACCTAGAACAGCTATACAGCTTGGTTTTGCCGGCGATATTTGCCTTGATGATTCCTGTGCAGTGATGCGCCATATGAAAAGACAAGGCGGGCTTTCCGAGGTGATCAGCCCAGAACTAATTCAGAAAATGAATTCTTACGACAGTATGATTATTAATAATGAATTTAGCATCAGTGAGCGGGGAAAGCCAATGCCAGGTAAAGCGTATACTTTCCGTAGCCGTCCTTCTAATGTAAAATATCTAAAGCAGCTTGGGGTTGATGTGGCAGGGCTTGCCAATAACCATATTTATGATTATGGAAAAAATGCATTTCTGGATACGCTTCAAAACTTAAAAAAGGCAGGAATCCAGACAATGGGAGCCGGAAAAAATATTGCAGAGGCAAAAGAGCCTGTCTACTTAAAGATAAAGGGGAAGACTATTGCACTTGTGGCGGCGACCAGGGCAGAAAAATACATAATGACTCCCGAAGCAGGAAAGATCAGCCCAGGAGTGTTCCGTACATATAATGATCGACAATATGTCAAGGAGATAAGGAAAGCCACTAAAAAAGCAGATTATGTGATTGCTTATGTACATTGGGGGACAGAATACAGTACAACATTAGAAACAGCGCAGATAAAGCAGGCAAAGGACTACATTAATGCCGGGGCGGATGCCGTTATTGGGGCGCATACGCATTGCCTTCAGGGAGTAGGATATTATAAAGGTGTCCCGATTATATATAGTTTGGGGAATTTTTGGTTCAATGAAAAGTCATTGTATACAACAGTTTTGGAGGTTGACATTACGGATAATGGAGATTTAACAGCAAGGATGCTCCCGTGCCTTCAAAGTGGCAAGGAGACAAGACTTCTTACAAAACGTGCCCAGATAAAGAAGTTTTTAAATTACGTCAATAAGATTTCGACAAATGCTAGGCTTGATTCTAAAGGGAATGTGAGGGGGATTCAGCGCAGTGAACAGTAAATGTGTGAGGCACAGATAGAGCGCTTCTTTGCAAAATTTTTACTTTCCCCATTTTTTATAAAGAGATAATCTGCAGTTATTCATAACACATATCATTCACCAATTTTGCTCTGTGTACATGATTTTCATTCCGTAT
>CAJUID010000060.1 GCA_910585905.1 uncultured Lachnospiraceae bacterium | reverse complement strand
GAGATGATAGATACAAAGTCATTGTTCCCTTTCTACTGCATGGCAAGGGAGGGGGGCATTGGGAATGAGGGGGGTGACACTTGTTCTGGTATGTATTTCTATTATAAAAAGAGCATTTATATAAAAACATATGGCATAGGAACCGAAGACGTTTTTAAAAAATGCTCAATTATATAGTATAACAGAGGGGACGGTGTTTGAACAGGTATTTAGCACAGAAAATTACTGAAAAATCCACGGTATGGTGGTAGATTGGAGAAAAAAATGAAGAAAAAATTTACTGCAGTTATGGCAATTATAACGATGTTGACAGCCAGTCCTATTATGAATCATGTAACAGCGGAAGCGTCTACATTTTCAATCGACAAATCATATGAAGTTGATTTAGCAAATTCAAAACATAAATCAACAAATTCGTCTACTGGGAAAATTAACATATCAAACGGAGTGATTCCAGGGTCATTACATGTAGATGCCTATTTGGTATATAAGAATTCAAATGGTGAATGTATACGTTCTATGGACACAATGTATTTTACATCAAATCAGAGCCAGACAGAAACATATCATAGTGGACGAGGCATTGTAGGAAAAGCATATTATTTGATGGCTAAAGTAAGTTCGTCATCAAGGTTTAACGAGACTGATTTAAATTATAGAATCGAGCCATAAATTAAGGGAGATTACAATGATAAGAAGAACGATTGTTGGTACTATATTGATAGGCATTCTTGTTCTTCTGGCATCCTGTGGTTCTCCGAAAGGGGAACCACAGGACGTACTAGAAAAGGTAAGCCAGAAGGATTTAGAGAAGGGACATATTAAACTACAGTTAATGGAAAAGGTTTCTATAGATGCGAGGGTTACTCCTTATGAAAAGTATAAGAATGGTTTAAACATTTACTATATGGAACCATATGTTGAAAATAAAGATGGTTTGAGTATAACGGAATTTATAAGGAATCCAATCCTTTTTCATCAAGATATGAATCAAGTAACAGAGCTGATAGAGAAACATTCCAGAGGGAAGTTTTATATGTCAAAGCGGAAAACAAAGGATTTAGAAGATAAGATTCAACTTTTGATTCCATTTAAATGCCAGAGTGGTAAAGAAATGAATATCAATTGTTGGTGGGATATAAACGATAAGGGGCAGGTTGTAGGAACAGATTTTAATTTTTGTCCCTTTGGAATAATTGATGAATATACAAAAGTAGGGAAAGGAGTGTTTAACAGTGCTCCATTATATGAGGAAAGAGATTTCAAATTTGCGGATGGGGATACCGTGGCAAAAGAGATGCGTTCATTGGCTGAACAGATAACAGGCAGAAAAATTTCTGAAGATATGTACTGTGTGCCAATATCCCAAGAGTTGTATGATGCTGTAATGGATGCACAGGGAGAAGATAAAGAGGAATTACCATATCCGGGAGAGTATTACATTGTTATTATGTATTTTGATATTGATGGATTTTCCTGGAGGTTCGTTAATGCTTCCATGTCACAAAAAAATGGAATGAAACTGAAGGATGATGTAGTGGTTGATAATGGAGAGTTAATTTGTAAAAATGAATGGCCGTTGGTGGGGATATATAGTGCTGAGGGGGTTATGGGGCTTGAACTAAATTCATTTCTCTTGCCAGGAAAACCATATAATGAGAAACAAAAGGTTTGTATGCCGAATGATATTATAGAGCAGATTGAGGCTTATTTTCAGAATGTCCTTTTAAAACAACCAGTCACCATATATGAAATTTCCCTGGTTTATGACGGTTACTTTACGGATCCTAGGGACGGAATCATAGAAAACGTAATTCGTCCTTTTTGGATAGTAAAATATTGGGATGGTGAAAAAGCGCTCAAGTTGGTGTTTGATGCGTATACTGGCAAATTTATCAGTAGAGATAACGCATACTAATGGATTTAGTGTGTGTAGTAATGGTAAGAATACAAAACAATAAAATAAGAAAATAGAGGGGGAAAATGATTAATAAAAGAACAATTGTAGAGATGGTATTAGCTAGTGTCCTTATTTTTATGACATCGTGTAGTTCACCAAAAAAGGAATCGAACGGGATATCAAGTAAAGTGAGCCAAATTGATATAGAAAATGGGCATCTGAAGATGGAATTAATGGAGAAAGTATCAGTAGATGCAGAGATTACTCCGTACAGCAAATATAAAGATGGAGTAAATATGTACTATTTCGAGCCTTTTCTTGATAATTATGGAAAGTCAGATTTAAATGAGTATAAAAATAGACCTGTGCTTTTTAATCAGGATATAAAAGAAATAACAAAATTGATTCAGGAATATTCCGATGGTACATTCTATACATTAAAAAACGATATCAAGATTATAAAGCAGGATTTGGAATTGTCAATACCCTTTATGGCAGATGATGGTGAGAAGCGGAATCTTTATGGCATCTGGTATTTAAATGAAGATGGGCAGTTTGTAGGGACAGAAGTCTATTTTAAGTCTGCTAAGACAGACGAAAAGTATGCGGAAATAGGAAAAAGTATTCTTGATGATGTTCCAGGATACGAGGAAAAGAATTTTGAATTTGCAGACCATAACACAATATCAGATGAGATACGTACACTTGTAGAACGAATAACAGGGCGTAAAATTTCAGAAAAGATGTATTGTGTGCCAGTGACAGAAAAATTGTACAATGCTGTAACGGATGTGCAGGAAATTGACAGGGACAAGATGCCGTATCCCGGCGAATATTATACATTTATTATGTATTATGATATAGATGGGTTGCCTTGGAAACTGATAAATTTTAGCATGAAAGAAAGCAAAGGGGTTAATCTTGCAGATGACGTTAAAGTTTTTGACGGGGAGCTTATTAGCAAAAATGAATGGCCATTGGTTGTAACATATAATGCAGATGGTATTATGAGTCTTGAATTGGATTCCTTTTTTAAGATTGGAAAACCATACAAAGAAAAAGAACAGGTCTGTACGCCCGAAAAAATTTTGGAGCAGGTAGAAATTTATTTTCAAGAAACACTTTTAGAAGTCCCAGTTACAATATATGAGATATCCCTTGCTTATGACAGCTATTTTACAGACCCTAAAGATGGGCTGATAGAAAATGTTGTGCGTCCGTTTTGGCTGGTAAGGTGTTGGGATGGGAAAAAGACGGTTCAGTTGGTTTTTGATGCTTATTCTGGCAAATATATTGAGTAAGTATAGTTATTAATTCATCTTAGAGAGGATTTAATGGGGGGATGCTTAATGTTACAAAAGAACGTAAAGATTTTTGGGATGCTAAAGCAGGAGTTTATCAGGGCATGGATACAGCCCTGGTTTTGGTGCGCAGTGCTTGGATGTGCAGTGATTCAATTTGTCTGTATATTTGGCAGCGGGGACAATTATGAGACAATATTTAGACAGGGGATACGGTCTATGTCACTGTGCTATCTGACAGGTTCCTATTGGGAAAATTTTCTGGCATATGTGCCGTTTTGTCTGTGTGCTTTTCCCTTTGTAGGAAGTGTAATACAAGATGATAAATATAATCATTTAGACATCTTAATATTGCGCTCTGGATGTTGGAACTATGCTTTTGTGCAGACCGTGGTCACGTTCTTGGGTGCATTTTTGTGTATGACAGCAGGCGGCCTACTTTTTTTGCTGGCAGGGCACTTTGGCCTGGGATTGCCGCTTTATGATGCAGAGGGGGCATTTGGGGCTGGTAATCTGGTTGCGATGAGGCTGCAGACTGGTATGCAGGCATCATTTTATGCGATGATGGCGATGCTGGTGTCATACATAGTGAGAGATATGCAGTTTGTAACAGTATTTCCGATGGTGCTCTTGTATTTTACAATGTTCTTTTTAAATGCATCAGCAACGCCGCTCCCAAAATGTCTGGATCCCAAAGGAATCTATATGCATGATTGGGGAATGTTTATGGGAGATGATATTGCGCAGTGTATCTATGCAGTTTTCTTTACCATAATGACAATGTTTGCAGCAAGTGGTGTTCTGTATTTTATTTTGAAACGGCGGGTGAGAGGATGAAAAATATAATAAAGTGTATAAAGAAACTGCTGTATGTTTGGTGGTTTGAGTTTCGCTGTATTCTTTTTTCAAGCCGCTTTCTGGTTCTTTCTTTGGTTTCTTTTTTGTTGGTGCATTTTTATATGGAAGAAACATTAAAATTTGCTGAAGAATACGACTTGGCAATGTACCCGGCAGCAATTTCATTTCTGTTTGCAGATGGAACCTTTGCTTGTCTCGGTATTTTGCTAGTAATCTTTATGCTCAGTGTGTTTCCGGTTACAAATCATCTGCAGCAGAATGTATTAATTCAGAGTGGAAGCCGTATCTGGTGTAGTGCACAAATGTTTACTATTGTGTCTGTAGTTTTGGTATGGCTTGTAGAATTACAGTTATTTATTTTAATACTAATCGGAGATAAGATGGATTTTTCAGGTTGGGGAAAGGTTTGGGGGAGTTGTGCCAACGGTACAGCCAGAGAATTTGGCTATCTGGGGGCGTTTTCTGTTCCAAGGGAGGTTCTGATGTCATATCAGCCAGGAGACGCACTGTTTCTAAGTCTCTTATTTGTATTTTTGATGGGAGTTTTGTTTGGCGAATTTATTTTTTTCATTGACAGTATCTGCAATCATGCAGTAGGGGAGATTCTATTGTCAGCATGGAGTTTTTGTTATCTGATCGTGGCTAATTTTCAGCAGTTGCAGGGAGTATGGATTTTGCAGAAGCTGTCGCCGAAAAACTGGCTTGATATCACTAGATATGCCGGCTACCCAGAAGGGGTTAGGGAGGCTGTGGTTATCATGAGCGGCTTAATCGTGCTCTTTTTTATCTTAAATCAATTCATAGTTAAGAAAAAAATTGTTATGATAAAATAGACATAGCAATACAGTTGCAATTTAGGGAAAACGTTTCAAATGGGGAAAGGCGGGCGATAGAAGTGATAAAGTTGGAAGGTGTTTCAAAGGCGTTTAAAAAAGCCACGGTAGTGCAGGAAGTTACAGCAGAGTTTAGAGAAGGGGAGATTACTGGAATCGTGGGGCGCAATGGCAGTGGAAAAACGGTTTTGTTTAAGATGATATGCGGGCTGCTAAAGCCAACGGCTGGGACGATAACAGTAAATGGAAAACGTATCGGGAAGGATGTAGACTTTCCAGAAAGCATTGGTGTTATTATTGAAACTCCGGGATTTTTGCCATTTCAATCAGGATACCGCAATTTGATGGAGCTTGCCGGAATCAACCATAGGATTAGTAAAAATGAGGTAAAGCAGGCAATGGAGAATGTGGGACTAGATCCGGATAGCAGAAAGCCAGTAAGTAAATATTCCCTGGGAATGAGGCAGCGTCTGGGAATTGCACAGGCAATTATGGAGAACCCAGATGTTTTGGTGCTTGACGAGCCAATGAATGGGTTGGATGAGTCGGGCGTAGAGGAAATGAGGAAGCTCTTTTTAAAGTTGAAGGAAGCAGATAAGACGTTGCTGATCGCAAGCCATAACAGGGAGGATATTGAGGTGTTATGTGATAAAGTCTATAGGATGGATGGCGGAATCTTAAGTAATATATAAAAGACCAGATTTTTACATTTTCTATTTAGATTTCTTTTGGAAACTTAAGAAATACTTTATAAAACGTACAAACTCCATTCACAATTTATGGGTATAATGGCAATATAAGATAAAGAAATATATAAAAACTTGTTTATTAAATTTGCTGACTGACTTATGTTTGAGATAGATTCTTTTTCATTTTTTTCATTTTTGGCCAGTGGTAGCTCCCTCTACCACTGGTCACTCCTTTTTATAAAACTCCATTGTTTGTTCCGCAAGGCGGCGCGTTTAGAAGTATGGCTAATGTAACGAAAGTGGTATCATATGTGCTGAGATTACTCCATAAAAGGACATAATTCTGTATCTGGCAAAAAGCCTAAATCTTTTTTGTTGGAAATCGCCATATTATAGAAATTTTATATGCAAAAAAAGATATGGGAAATCTGTTTTTATAGATTTCCCATATCTTTTACCAGTTCGTAAAATTGAAGAAATGATGGGTGTACATCCAGTCTAAATATGCCATGCCCATAGCAAATATTACTAGAACGCATAGAATGGTGATGGCGGCAAAATCATATTTAAATTCATGTTCTTTCCAGCGAATAGAGGAAACTAATATTTCTATTCCAAGTGCCACAAAAATAATAGGCCATAACTGAAAAATAAGGTAATAAGAAAGGTCGTTGATGAACGAATGGAGTAAAAATAAAACCCCATATAACACTAATAAACTGCCAAGTGTCAAAGTTCCGACACGTCTCTGTTTCAATTGTTCTCCCCCCAATCCATATTTTCCTCCGTTTTTTCTGAGGCGCTCTCTGCTGTCTTGAAGTTTTCTTGATTCATAATGTCTTTTTCACTTTGCATCAGTAAACTTTCTGGATATTCTTCTGCGGAATCATTGTCTTTTTCATAGAAGAAAGCGTTTTCCTCAAAGTTTTCCTGCTCCATTTCCTTTTTCTTTCCAATAATCAAGTATACTCCAAGCAATATAATGAGTACAGAAAAGATTGTTTGTGGGAAAAATGTATCAATCATACGTACGATAGGTGAATCCCAAAACAAGAAATCATTGCTGATCAGCATGTAAATTATTAGCTTTATCAAGCTATACGTACCAAAGAAAATGAAAAGTACCGCAACTGGTATCCTGAATTTTTTTAATTGTAATGGTTTGATCTCTTCATTGATAAACAAAAAGTCGTCTTTTAGCTGTACATATTCAAAGTCTGGTAAGGAATTGCGGTGAATTCCATCAAAAAAACCATAAAACCATATAATTGGAAGGCAGAAGATTAATTCATCCAATTGCGAAAATGAAATAAGCGTTAATATACCGAAAAAGATTGTCATGATACTGACTCCTCTTTTCATAAATCCCTGATACATTTGTCCCGCACCAGGGATACAAGAAAAGCAGAAATTTAAAAATTTACCTTTTTTATGCATCATAATTAAAAACCTCCGTTTTTTTATAACTTTATAGGAAATTGCTCACAACATAGTGGTGTACCAGAAAGAAACGCAAAGAACTAAAGTTCTTTTAGTGTTTTTGCTGGGGCACAAGCGAAGTCTGTGCCTTTTTTATCCCCTCTCCTCATGTTTCTGCCCGCTAAGGAACGGTAGATCAATTTATGGTCATTCCCTTAGTAAGGCTAGAAAATCTTGCAGGGCGTCGCCCATCTTTCCAGATGCTTTTTGTAAAGAACCTGAAATAAGATTCTTTTTTTCTGCCTCTGCTTTTTCCTGCTGCTGTATTTGAACTATCTCAGCAGGTATTTCCCTCTGTTTGCTGCTTGAACCCGCTGATAGTGTAAAGACGATCAGCATAGAAGCAGCCGTTGCAAAGACAACCCTAGCGCTGTATGCTAAAAATTCTCTTTGCCGTTCCCTCTTCCTCTCCTGCATTCGTTGGATTGCCTGAACCGGGTTACTTTGGTAAACAGTCCGGCTAAGTATCTCCTTTTTTAAATCTGGTGGGGGAGATACCAGCCGTTCTTCTGGCATCATATTGGCAAAGCGGGCAGCGCAGATATCACATCCGGCAATATGCTCCATAATATTGAATTCATCTTGTGTAGAAATTTTTCCCGCAATGTATGCCTGCAGCCTTTTGTCGTTTATGTGTGCCATAGCATCTCCTCCTTTTTTAAGTGTTTTTGTAGCATTCCTTTTGCCCTGCGGATCTGTGTCTGGATAGTCTTTGTCTTTTTTCCTTGGGCTGTAGCAATCTGTGCCGCCGTTTGGCCTCTGCAGTAATAAGCCAGTGCCACTTCATTGTAGGGCGGCTTTAGTCCCTGGCAAGCTTTGTGCAGCTCTCTTGTTAGCTCTTTTTCCATAAGAAGCTTTTCAGGTTCCGTCCCGTCTGCCGGATAACTGCTTAATTCTTCTTCATCTGCGGCAGCTGCGCGCCGTTCTGCCTTTTTCAGATAATCCAGGCATTTGTTTGTGGCAATCTTGGCGGCAAATGCTTTTGGGTTTTCTCTGTTAAATTTCGGTAATGCTTTGTATAAGGCAAGAAATGTTTCTTGCGTCAAGTCTTCTGCATCAAAATAATTCTTTGTCATTCGGTAACAAATAGAAAAAATTAATTTTTCGTAATTGTTTATTATTTTGATAAAATATTCATCATTCCGCGGGTTATTCTGAATATCAGGCTCTTCCAAAGCATCACCTCCTTCTGGCATGTGATTAGAAATTTACATATAGTATTTTTCCAAATCTATTATATAAAACGAGAGGAAGGAGAAAAAGTCTTCAAATATTTTTTGTTTTTATCAAATTTTTTTAATGTTTTATAGATATAGTTGCATGTATAGTAATATTTGTTTTACTTTTTGGGATATTAACGTACTTCAATTAGTCTTTTGGAAATATCTCTAAAAGGCTGCTATACTTTAGCTAGG
>CAJUID010000059.1 GCA_910585905.1 uncultured Lachnospiraceae bacterium | reverse complement strand
AAAATACTCATTTGCAATGCTGATGTGCTTTATGATTACATATATTATTATCATCGGGTACGAGATTTTAAAGTCCATGAGCAGCATGATGTAGGAGGCGCGTATGAAGAAAGAAAGAAAAAAACTTTTGAACGAGAGGGGAGAAGGCTATATAGATACCGTTGTTCTGGTTTTATGCGCAATGTTGGTGATTGCGCTTGCGGTACGCGTGTATCCAGTATATATTGTGAAGCTTCAGCTTGATAATTTTGCAGATGAGCTTGTGAGGGAGGCGGAGATAGCAGGGCGAGTAGGTTCGGAGACAAGTGACAGGGAACGAGTGTTAAACGATAAAACGGGGCTGCACCCGTCTGTATCATGGTCAAAGACGGGGAATATCCAGCTGAACGAGGAAGTAACGGTAACACTCACCTTAGAGAGGAATATTGGTCTGTTCGGCGGTTTCGGTTCATTTCCGGTCCAGCTGAAGGCGAGAGCAAGCGGGAAAAGTGAGGTATACCATAAATGACAGGAAAATATAAAAGACTCCTTTTAGATAAGGAAGGAAACGGAATACCGCTTGCTGCTGCAGTAACGCTTGCGTTGTTGATGCTCATCCTTGTCATCATGCAGTTTGCAAGACTTATGATTGTGTCTGCAGGCGTGAAAGATGCAATGCAGGAGGCAATTATATCTACCATTAACGACAATTATGCAGATGTATACCATGCGGTGCGCGAGGGATATGCCGCCGGATATCAGCCGACAGACGGTTCGTTCGAGGAGAGCCTGAACTATGGGGATATCTATGGGAGGCTGGACGGACTGCTCGGCCTTCAGGAAGACGATGGATATCATTACAAAATATCATCTGATGGGACGATAGAGTTCCGGATTACAGATTTGCAAGTGTATATCCATAATGCAGGACTGGCATCTGGCGATACAAGCTCATTTGAGGCAGAGACTACAGTGAGACTCGAAGTGCCGGTGTCTTTTCTCCAAAAAGTACTTCCGGACGTGAGGATCACCGTTAGGAGTAAAGCTGCATATACACCAAAATTCTAGCAAAAAAAATTTGCTGAAAATTAGACATCTTGAACAGGATATATTACAATGAAATCAGAAAAACAAAACAAGGAGGAATTTTATGAAAAAGTGGAATGATAAAACAAAAAAAATCGCATTAGCGGCAGCATTGATTGTAGTCGGGATTGGCGCGTTCTGCGGGATACGTCTTACTCTGATAAAGGACAAGCCGGTTGAGGTGGCAGCTGAAACCCCGAAGGCAGACGAGAGTGATGTTAATGTAGTTGTCGATACGGAATACGAAGAAGATACGACAGTGCAGGAAACGGAGGAGCTTACAATCTCCACTGAACCGATTGATTCAACGAAAACTGCCGATACGGATGACACTACACAGTCCATTCAAAGTGATCCGGTAAAGACGGAGGAAAATAAACCCAGTGAAGCACCGACGGAGGCTGCAACGGAAACGGAACAAAATGGTTCCGGTGAAAAACCGGAAAACAAGAAAATCCCTGCGGATACACCAGATACGACAGGAGATTCCGGGACAGATGGAACAGGGACGTCAAGTTCTCCTCAAAATGGAGAGGTAAAAGATGGTAAGATTTATATAGAGGGCTTCGGATGGGTAGATTACGAGGGAGGCGGCACATCTGGCATACAGGCTGACGATATTTATGAGAACGGAAACACAATAGGGATTATGGATTAAAACAAGGGGCGCCGCAGGGCGTCCTCTTTTGTAGAAAGCGAGGTTTTATATGAAAATCCGAAGAAAAGCAGCATGTTTGCTCATGTTGCTTTTATTTTTGGCCTTTTTGAGGACAGAAACAGTGCTTGCTACGGGCGAAGGAAATATGGATGGCGGTGGCGGCGGCTTTGGTACGGGAACAAGCACCAATAAATGGGTGAATGGAGATGAAGGTGTGAGAGTGACCGTCGTTCGGGCATCAGATGGGGCTGCAGTATCCGCATCAGTGGATCTTACGAATGTCAATCCTGGAAATATTGTGGTGCATTTTGCTAAAAAAAGCAAGGTTGATTATCGCGGAGGAGCCTCTCTGACACCCAATACGGGGACATACACATATATCAATCCGGGGCAGTCGCTTCCCAGAATTATCAGCACATCTTCAGGAGGCAGTAACATAGCTCAGATAAAGAGATACTTTACAGATGAGCAGGTAATCCGCGGAATTGCCGGATACTGCAGTTTTGATTTCGACACATTGATAAGCGGGGAATATAAGCTGCTGATAGAACCGCTTGCATATGTAACGTTCCAAGGCGCAAGGACGGCAATGACCGCAACGGAAGCTGCCATGTATGATCAGAAGCTTAGCGGCTTGATTCGGAGCAAAATGCCATCATTGTCACATAAGAACCTGCCGCTTGCAATTTTTCTGGAAACATCGGATTTAGGCTTTCCAGCGTGGACTGGTTCAAAGACAGAGCGCGTTTCCAATGAGAGTATTATTTCTTCACTGGGGATAGGCATTGTACGCTTTAATGAAATAGTTACACCTCCAGAACTGGAAACTGTAGATTACGAGTACAGGGTCAATACGGATGTCATTACAGCCGTATCCATTACAGGCGGGCAGTCAGATCCCGACCATCCGGTCAATGTGACATTCCAAATCGACGGAAAGAGCTATACCGTGGAAAACGTCTATTATCCTGAAGGGGCGTCGCAGCTTGCCTGGGTAAAGTGGAGAACGCCGTCCACCCCGCAGACAATCACCATAACGGTCAGCGCCAGCGGGAGCGGTGCACCAGGAAAGGGCAGCATTAAGGCAAGAATTGTTGACCTTGATGGAAACGATCCTCCCAATCCAACTGCCAACGATAGGAATAATGCATATTCATCATCCAACGCAGAAATACCACAAAATCCGGAAAAAGACAGTGCTTACTGGAGTATATGGGTTCCTTGGTGGCAGGAATACTGGGTATGGCACAGTGATTGGAAGTGGCATTCCGGCTCGCATAGTGAATCCTGCTCGGATGACTGTACGACAAATCACGAAAGCTGGGTGGACGAAGGTGAATGGGTGGATGAAGGCTGGTGGGAGTTCGATTTGGAACATTACAGTGCTTCGATGAGCGCATCCATGGAACTGTCGCCAGACGATAAAAATCCTACAGTTGCAGGGTCTACAATCAAGAGCGGATACGGAGTCAATATCACGGTTAATACGACGACAACAACAAATCAGGCTTCGTCAGTCATCGGATCGCAGACGGCGGTTTCTTATTTTCCTGAGTTCTATTACAGGACTTATTGGCGGCTGCTTGAGAGAACGGCCAGTGGAATGGAAGCAGAGTATCAGTTTAAAAGCAATGAGTATTCCACGTATGGGAGAAGGACGCATTTTTCTCCAATCTGGATGCCGGATGGAAGTTATACCGTATACACCTATGTTATGGATAGCTGGACGCCAGATGGGATGTTGTCAGCAAACCTGACAGATTCGGTACAGATTAGTGGGAACCTGTGGTCAGACTGGCATATTGCGCCGAAGAATTGACGGCGAAGGGCAGGATGGTAAAGGCGGTTCGAGTCCGCCATGCCCTTTTCGTGTGCCATACACGATATACATTATAATAAAGAAGAAAAGGAGTGAAAAAATTTATGGCAAAGAAGAATTTGATGAAAGGAACCGTGAAGTGGTTTGATGTAAGAAAGGGATATGGGTTTATTTCCGATGAAGACGGCGTAGACTGCTTTGTTCATTTCTCCAGTATCAACATGGAAGGTTTCAAGAGGCTCAAGGCAGGGCAGACCGTTTCCTTTGTTCAGGACGAAGACGAACAAGGACGCGCGGTTGCAAAAGAAGTTACTATTATTGTGGAAGGAGAAGATGAATAATGAAGAAAAAAGCGAAGATTGCAATAGTGGCACTGGCTGTAGGCGTAATCGGAACCATTACCTGCGTTGCTTTAAGAAAAAGGGTATAAAAGAAAGGCTCTCGGTTTTTAGGAACCGGGAGCCTTTTTGTGGTATTCCCCTTTGCATTATTATTACATGGCTAGTATAATTTGAAATAGATGTAGAAATATGTAGATTAAAAATGTATAATAGTAAAAAATGCCATTAGTTTGTGATAGGGGAATAAATATGATAAACATAGCAATCTGCGATGACGAGAAAAAGGATATTGTACATTTAAAATCCATACTTCAAGAGGTAATGGATAAATATTCCATGAACTATGATATTCAGGAATACGAATCAGGCGAGAGCTTGATGCAGGCAGCATCACTTTTCCATCTGATATTTTTGGATATTGTTATGAATGGAAAAGACGGTATGGAAATAGGCAGACAAATGCGTCGAAAAAGTCAAGGTACAAAGATTATTTTCCAAACAAATTTCGGTCAATATTGTAAGGAGGCTGTCAATAAGTCGCATGCATTTGCTTTTCTTGAAAAGCCTTTAGATGTATCCGTTGTAGAGGAGCAGATTAAGGAGTTTTTTGAGAACAGCGAGGGAATGCAGGATCTTTTGGTGGATTTCCATAATGTTCATTATAGCCTTGCCGGGAAAGATGTGGTAAAATCTATTTTATCAATCCCAGTGAAGGAAATTGTGTATTTCGAGTATATAAAAATGCAGAAGGAAATAAAGATTGTCACAACTTCAGGTGAGTACATATATACTGAAGCAATGAACAAACTGGAGGAGAGAATGCGCCCTTTGGGATTCGAGATGTGTTGTCGTGGAATACTGGTTAATCTTGATAGAGTCATGAGGATTAAGATGTATGATATTCTGCTAGATACGGGTGGAAAAGTTCCACTGTCACAAAGGAGAGTCAAAGAATTTAAAGAAAGGATAAATGATCATATACGTGATTCATTTCATTAATTATGGCAGCAGCAATTTTATTATTTTGTTCTTTTATATCATGTGTCATAATAGTTGGCATTCTATTTCAGTTTTTAAATGATCGTTATTTAAAATGCTATAATAAGCGTTATATATATGTGATCGTATATCTGGTAAGCGCATGCTTACTTACGTTCGTAAATATGTATATGAATCCATTTTTAAATGGGGGAGCGCATATTATATTATTTGGCCTTATAAGTTTTATATTCTACTTTGAAAAAAATGGCAAGAAATTTATAAGGGTATTAGAAACGGAAATATTATATATTATTATTGTCATATTAGAAGGTTTAGGAGTTTTTTTAATAGATGCACTTCTAGAATCATTGAATGTTTTACCACGAAATCAAGAAATATTACAGAGCATTGAAACTGTATTTTCTAAAATAACTTTATTGATACTTTATAATGCAATATTTAGTAGATTATGGAAAAAGAATTTTATAAGAACAACAACACAATATATTTTATATATAGTATTGTTCGCATATAGTGTAGCAAACATTTTGGCGATTGCGGTGATATCTGATAGAGAGGAACCTCTAATATTGATGTTTAATATATGCTGCACACTCCTTGCTAATATGTATTTATTACATTTTATTAGATTTTATGATGAGCGAAAATATTACAAATTGCAAGTCGAAATGATGAAGCAGCAACAGAGAATACAATATGAAGGATATGAAATACAGAAAGAGCAATACGCTATAGCATTTTCAATTCTGCATGATGTTGATAAACATATAAAAATGATGGAGACTCTATATCAAGAAGATCTTAAGAAAGAGGCCATTGAATATGTAGGCAAAATCAATGAAATGCTTAGTCCTCTGATTCCATTAGAATATACGAATAATCCAACGTTAAATTGTTTATTATCAGAAAAATTAAGGTCCGCTAAAAAGCTGGGAATTGATTTTCAAATAGACGTCGCCTCCATTGATGTAAATTTTATGGAGCCCATTGACATTACCACACTATTTGGAAATTTGATTGACAATGCAATAATAGCCAGTAGTAAGTGTGCAGATAAAAGATATATAGGGTTAAATGCGAATGCGTACAAGGATATGTTATCAATCAGAATTCAAAATAGTGTATGTGAACCAGTCCCAATAGATAATGGTAAAATTGATTACATTGCGATGAAAAGCAACGGAATAGGACTATTGAATATACAACATTGTATTGACAATTATTTTGGAAGCATTACATACAAAAATATAAGTGATTTGTTAGTATGCGATATTTTACTGAATAAAAGAGATGATTAAAGGGATTTCATGATTGAAATCCTTTTTTGTTGTTGATATAGCAATAAAATGCTTTGTCAAGTATAATATCGTTGTACGTCACGACAAAAAACTGTACATTAGTAAAAAATTATTGTTAAAATAGTCTGTTTTAAATAAAATGGAACAAAAAAGGGAGGAATTTATATGAAAGAGTTATTATCAAAATTATTTGTAAAAGCAGTAAATGTAAATATTAAGTCGGAAACCGAGGCCGCTTGTGCCTTCTGGGGATATCAGCCCAAAATGCCTGAATCTGCGAAAAAATTTAAAAAGAATGGTAAGAAATGAAAACACTATATGAACATATTGTAGATAAAATTATGTACAGCATAATAGAAAGTAAACTTATTAGTGCCGAAGATGCTGATGCGTACAGGTTTGGTACAGAAGTTACATTATTAAAGAGTATACATTTTGTTTCATATCTGATAATGGCAGTTTATATGAAGAAAACTTTTGAGTTCTTCGTTATTTTTGCTGTTTTTATTCTGTTTCGGCGCAATACAGGAGGTTTTCACGCTCAAACGAGAATTGGGTGTTTCTTGTTTTCTTGTACCATGGTTTTTTTATCTCTTTTTGCA
Source organism: uncultured Lachnospiraceae bacterium (assembly GCA_910585905.1). GTDB lineage: Bacteria > Bacillota > Clostridia > Lachnospirales > Lachnospiraceae > Butyribacter. The sequence continues at coordinate 2,215 of CAJUID010000059.1, read as the reverse complement.
ACAGAACTAAACATTAGCTGGTGGGGGGCAGCAATGATATCAATTATTGATATAATCGTATTACTAAAGCTGTCGCCGATACAGAACAGCAACAGGAATTTGGATTTAGAGGATATAGTCTGCTTTAGGCATAGACTCAGAATATTGTCAGTGATTTTTTCTGTAGTCTATATTGCAACACTCGGATTAAGGGCTAAGTATTTTATTGCATTGTATACAATTGGGCTGACTATGGATACACTTTTGACTATTTTGGGAAAATTGCAATCTATAAAGCAATCCTAAGCTTGCCAATGTGTACATCAGAACGAAAAGTTGTACGTTTGAAAAATGGTATTAACTAATTTGGAGAATTTGCGAATCACGATGTAGTTATATATACAATGATGTTTTAATCAGTGGAAATTGTTTTATATAGCAGATACTTCAAATTTTTAGGAGGTCGCAAAATGAAAAGATTAACAAAGAGGGTTTTTACGACTGTTATAGCTTGTTTAATGACTTGCTTGATGTTTGTAACACCCGCTTTACTTTACTTAAAGATAATTCTTCGGGGAACTGCCGCAAATGGCACATTCCCCATAGTTCCTGTATTTAATCAATCTTTCCGACAAAACGGTAGTAAATTTCAATATCCCATACTTTCTTACCATTTTCGTCTTTCCTCCACTGATGGACTGCGATTTTCTCAATCAGCTCATTCAAAAGCGGGGCGGTAAGCTCGTCAATGGCGCTGTATTTCTGGATTAAGTCTACCCACCGTTTTGCGTCGTCCGTTTCCGCTTTGGCATCCTCAAGCCTTGCGGATACGGTCTTTATCGTTTCATCAAGCTGTTGCTGCTCCGTGCGGTATTTGACGGAGAGCATGGAATAGTTTTCTTCGTCAAGAAGCCCTTTTACCCTGTCCTCGTACATCTTCGCAAAGAGGTTGTTTAATTCCTGCCTGCGTTTCTGCGCTTTTTTCAGCTCCTTTTCATCACGGGCATTCTCTGTTCTCCGCTGTTTCTTGCTGCTCTGCAGCAGCCGTTCCAGAATGGCGTCCTCATTCTCCTTTACCGCCATCAGCCAGTACTGTAACCGTCCGAGGACAAAAGCATAGAGCAGGTTGTAGGTGATGAAATGCAGGGAACACGCTTCTTTCCCATGTGCGGAATACTGCGTGCAGCGGTAATACCTCGACTTGTTCTTTGTGTTTGCCGCCGATAAGCTCCAACCGCACTCGCCGCATTTGAGCAGCCCTGCGAATATCTGCGGCTCATCGTCCTTTCGGCTGCGTTTGCGGGAATTGATATGCCCCTGCACTAAATCCCATGTTTCACGGTCAACTAATGGCTCGTGGGTGTTCTCAATCCGCATCCAGTCCTCTTTCGGTCGCTTGACGTTCTTCTTTGACTTGTAGGACAGTTTCTGTATCTGGTAGTGGACGGTGTTGCCCAGATAGATTTCATTCTGGAGTATTTTGCTAACGGTAACGATGTTCCAGAGGTATTTCTTGCCCTCTGGCTGTCCCTCAAAAATATTCGCCTTGTAGCCGTTTTTCTGCGACGCCCACCATGCTGGTATCGGGACTTTCTCGGCGGCAAGGGTGCGGCAGATTTTGTTCGCCCCGTATCCGTGCGCCGCAAGTGCGAAAATCTTCTCCACAATCCACTTCGTTTCCTCGTCAACGACAAGCCTGTTCTTCTCGGCAGGGCTGATTTTATAGCCGATTGGCACGACAGGGGCGATGTATTCCCCGTTCTTAAACTTGGCTTTCATCGCATTTTTTACCTTGCGGCTCGTTTCCTTTGCCTGCCATTCGTTGACGATGTTCTTGAATGGGGCGATGTCGTTGTCCTCCCTTATCGTGTCAACGCCGTCATGGATTGCGATGTACCTTACGCCCTTGCTTGGGAAATAAAGCTCCGTGTACTGCCCTGTGAGGATATAGTTCCTGCCAAGCCTTGACAAATCCTTTGTGACAACGCAGTTGATTTTCCCGTCCTCTATGTCCTCAATCATGCGTTTAAAGCTTGGTCTTTCAAAATTCGTACCAGAAAATCCGTCGTCCACATACTCATCTACAACCAAAAATCCCTGCTCATTTGCATAATCCCTGAGGATTTGTTTCTGCGTGGAAATGCTTGCGCTTTCCCCTTCCAATTCGTCGTCACGGCTTAAACGCATATATAACGCTGTATTGTATTGCTGCTGTTTCACTTATTTTAACCTCCTG
>CAJUID010000058.1 GCA_910585905.1 uncultured Lachnospiraceae bacterium | reverse complement strand
GACTTGACAATGAAGCATAATAAAGAGAATAAACATTCATGCGTTTGTCCTGGGCAACTAATAACGACTGCTTGCTTTCCAATTCAAAAGTATGGTACATTATATAAATACCCAACAGCCAGCTTTATACTAAGCTTGCTGCAAAATGAAAACGCAAACAGAAAGAGGCACTCTATGAAATGGATTCGATATGATATTCACACTAACACAAAAGACGCCGATGCCATTGGTGATATTCTGGCAGAATGCGGTATCCCAGGCTATGAAATCTCAGACCATGTTCCCTTATCCAAAAAGGATGAGCAGAAAATGTATACCGGAATTCCTGCTGACTTAGGCCCAGATGACGGAAGTTCCATACTAACTTTTTATACAGAAGCTCCAGATAACGAATCAAAAGAATTCTACAGCACTGGTTCTTCTCTAAGGGATGATACAATTGAAATCCCGCCACCTGTCCGCCGCCCAAAAGAATTAATCACATCTATTATAGAAAAGGTCAGAGAAGCACAAACCTTTTTTCCAATTCAAATACCAGAGATTACTTACTGTATCCAGGATGATTCCCTCTGGAAAGATAAATGGAAGGAAAATTTCAAAGCATTTTATGTGACAGACAATATTATTGTAAAACCTAGCTGGGAACAGACGCCAGAATATGCAACCCCAGAAGATATCGTTATTGATATCGACCCTGGCTCTGCTTTTGGAACCGGAACTCATGAAACAACAAAGCTCTGCCTTCTATCCCTGCGAAAATACATCACACCGGAAACCACTATTATAGATGCAGGATGCGGCAGCGGAATCCTCGCCATTACTGCAATACAATGCGGGGCAAAATCAGCATTTTGTCTAGATATCGACCCAGCCGCCGTAGAAGGGACACTGGAAAATGCCTCCAGAAACCATATTGAAAGCAACCGCATCACCGCCATCCATGCAGACATATTAAAGAATAGTAAATCCATCCGCCAGCGCTGCGGCGGCACATTTCAAATCGCTGTTGCCAACATCCTTGCTGATGTTATTATAAAACTTTCTGATTATATCGGTGATTTTATTGAGGAGAATGGTATCTTTATCTCCTCTGGCATATTAGAAGCAAAAGCCGCTGATGTTGAGCAGGCCCTAATCAAAAACCACTTTACGATAATAGAAAGAAACACTCTTGGAGAATGGGTTTCTTTTGTTGCCTCCAAAAAAAATTCCCCCACATAAAAACGGCATATTCCATATCACTTAAAAAGGGAAATGTGGAGAACAATTTGTTCTTCACATTTCCCTTTTTGGCTTATAGGCAACTTCGCCATAATATAGTGATTACCGAACAAGCACCACCATTATCTAACATAGCTACTATAATAATTATTTTCCTGTACTTTTTTCTACTTTTCTCATCTTCCCCTGTGACTTTTTAATCGCAAACCATAAAGTACCTGCAATACATACAGAAGAATAACCGCCGCAGATAAATCCAGCAAGAAGTGGAATTGCAAAATCTCTGACAGACTCTACACCAAGGATTGCAAGCATCAAAACCATTATAAATGTAGTTAATGTAGTGTTGATACTACGCGTCAAGGTCTGGGTAACGCTCTCATTTACGACCTGCGTCAATGCCTCCTCGCTTGTCCTGCTGCCAATATTTTCACGGATACGGTCAAAAATAACGATGGTTGCATTAATTGAATAACCTACGATAGTAAGCATACATGCAATAAATGTATTACCAACTGAAATCTTAGTCAAAGCATATACCAATAATACAATCAGTACATCATGAAGCAATGCCAAAATCGAACTTCCAGCAAACACAATATCTTTAAACCGCAGCCAGATATATAAAAGCATACAGAACGCAGCGATTAAAACTGCAACCACCGCATCTACCCTCATCTCATCCGAAACAGATGCACTGATATTACGGTTCTGAATATTCTTTTCTTCTACGCTGTACTTGTCCAGCAAAGTATTTATTACATTATTACGCTGTTCTTCTGAGAGCTCCACCGATTTCACAGATAAACCATTGGAACCAGCAATCTCTGAAACGATTACATCGTTCGAACCGCTTTCATCCATAAAGATTTTTTCAACTTCTTTTTTAATATCACCATCAAGCTTCTGGTCGTCATTAAATGTAATATCGAACGTCGTACCACCAGAAAAATCCAAACCATAGTTTAGGATATTTCCATCACAACGGCCGCTCACCTTATTTACAACCAGACAAACAACACAGGCCACAATCAAAAGCCCAGAAATCAGGAAAAACTTTCCTCTATTTTCAACAAACTTAATTGTCTTACGCTGTTTCTCTACGCCAAAATACTTTACTTCATCTACACCAAGGGCATACATTGCATTCAACAATATCTTTGTAATAAACAGTGCAGTAAACATGGATAATACAATACCAATTGCCAATGTAGTAGCAAATCCTTTTACTGTACCAGACCCCTTAATATAAAGCACAAATGCGGCAATCAATGTAGTCACATTACCATCCACAATTGCAGACAATGCCTTGTCAAAACCAATCTTGATTCCGGATTGTACCGTCTTTCCCTTTGCGAGTTCCTCCTTGATACGGGTAAAGATAATAACGTTCGCATCCACGGCCATACCAATGTTCAATATAATACCTGCTACACCAGGAAGCGTCAATGTAACATCCAACAGATTCAGTACCACTAACATCATAACCAGATACAGAATCAGTGCTATGGAAGCTGCCAGACCTGGCAAGCGGTAGAAAATAAGCATAAATATTATGATAAGGCCAAAACCAATCGCGCCAGCTAAAAGACTTGTATGAATCGCATCCAAACCAAGGTTAGCACCTACTACTTCTGACTGAACTTCTTTTAACTCAATCGGAAGCGCACCAATACGGATCATGGAAGCCAGCTCCTCGGCCTCATCAAATGTCTTGAAATTGCCGGAAATTACAGCTTCACCATTTGTAATCTCGGCCTTTACCTGAGGGTTGGAAAGAATCTCCCCATCATATATAATATAAATAATTTTATTCTCAGGAAATGCCTCTTGTGTCGCCTTTGCAAACTTTTTCGTACCCTTTGACTTAAATTTTAAGGTAACAACATTTTCTCTATTTCTGGTAACTTCATCTTCCTGCGTATTTGCCTCAGCAGTCTTGACATCCTTACCAGTACAGATTGTCTTTGTATAGACAGGCTTCGTCTGCTCTTCCCCTTCAAACGTAATGTCATCCTGGGCAACAAAATCCAGAGAACCCTCTTTACCCAGAGACTCCAATACCTCTTCTGCATTTGCAACACCTGGAATGTCAATTGTTATGCGGTTTTCATCCCCTAAAACTACGGATGATTCCGTACTATAAACCTCGGCACGCTTCTGCATCATATTACGTGTATCTTCCATTTCTTTTGCAGTAGGATTGTCCCCAACTGCCTGATACGTGATGCTGACTCCACCCGCCAGATCCAAACCAAGTTTAATGTTCTGGGCGCTTCCTTTGTGGTCTTTTGTAAAACCAACTAAAGTCGTAAAGGTACACAGCCCAATTACTGCAAGGATTAGCAGAATCTGCAGTAACCCTTTCCTCTTGTCCTTCATGCTACATTTCTCCTTTTATTAAACAACTTTTTCGCTATTTCGTCACACTCGCCGAAAAATCACGTTAAGTTGCATTATAGCATAGTAACTTAGAACTTGGCAAGTACAAAAAAGGGCAAAACCTTGTGAACTTATGAACTTATTTACCGCTGAAATATACTGTCCCACCTTCTGCCTTGATTCCCTTATAGTAGAACAATTCATCTACTGTCACCATCTGGAACCCCTTTTTATGAAGCTGCGGTACCAGTTTAGCCACTGCTTGCGCCGTTGTCGGATACAGATCATGCATCAGGACAATATCCCCATCCCCGATCGAACGGCATCTGCTTAATATTTTTTTCGTATCCCGGCTCTTCCAATCCTCAGAGTCCACATTCCAGCAAACCATCGGAATTTTTACCGCTTTCTTCACCCTGTCATTCACAAATCCTCCAGGTGGACGGAGCGCTGTTGTACTGCATCCAACTACTTTTTGCAGAGCAGAGTCCGTTTTCTTAATCTGTGCATTGATCTGACTCTTTTTTAAATCATTTAATATCTTATGTTCAAAGGTATGGCTTGCAATCTGACTCCCCTGTGAATATGCCTTTTTCACAACCTCTGTATATGTCGGAATCCGGTTTCCTACACAGAAAAAAGTTGCCTTTGCATCATACTTTTCCAATACCTTAAGTATCTTTTCTGTTACTGGCGCATATGGCCCATCATCAAATGTAAGCGCAACCATAGGTTTATTTTTATCCAGATCCTTTCGTATCCACATTGCTGAACCTGTCGGTGCCTTCGTTACTGCCGGGGATGGAGATGCAGCCGCTTTATCCTTTTTATCTCCTTCGGGGCTTTTGCCATTTTTTGCCTCTGCTTCCACTTGTATACTCTGGCCATCCTTCTTTATTTCATTATTCTGGCGGTTAATGGCAACCACCTTACAGACCAGAATTACCATTATAATGATCAGTGCCAAACCAGCATTGACCAAAATAATTTTAGAACGAAGCTCCCTCTTCCTGCGCTGCTGCGATCTATTGGCCCGCTCCCTCAAGCTTTTCCCCTCTCCATAAACCATTTTCCCACTAAAATCCTTTCGTAATTTCATAATACTCCTCCATGCTGCCCCTCAACGGCTCAAAATGTCTCTTAACGTTTTATCTTTTCTTATGCTTATGCTATCATAACACAATAAAAGAATTTGTCATCACATTTTTTTTGCTTTTTTATTAACAATTTATTACAATATCACTATTCACAGCTAATACTAAAAAACAGACAGACTCATTGTTCTTGCACACAAAAGGTTGTTTGTTTGCTAGAATTAGTGTGTAAGCTGTTCTAAACCACATAAGTAAAATATAAGCTGCTTTTGCACCATCTGACAGCTTCACTTGCAGGTTTTACGCATGTAGTTTAGACTGGCTGTGAATAGTAACATTACAATACATCCCTGCCACTATGTATTTTTTCCACCTGGCGCAATCATCCCGCCAAGCATTCCGGAAATCACACAGACCAGTGCACCGCTGACCAACTGCATATTTCCATTGATCTTTGTTTCCATCAAGCCAATGCCAATCAAAAGCAAAACTAAAAAATATGCCGCCCCAATCACAACTCCCCAGAAAAATTTCTGCTGCCCCATCATCTTACCTACCAGAAAACCTCCCAATGCGTTGCTTAAGATATAAATTAGAATAACCCCGACACTCAACACATTGCTTCCGCCATCCATTTTCCAGATAATCAGAGTCAGGACGCCAAGCATAAGCAGAGAACACAAAAACATTATTCCCAGAATGATAAAAAAATTTCCTATCTTGTTTTTCATTCTACCCTCTTTTCTGTATGGACACAACAGCTTTTTACTGTCCCAGCCAAATTACATTTTTTCTATTTAATACAATCTATATCCAATATAGCAGAATTATACCTTTTTCTTGAAGTTACTATCTTTTTATTATCACATTTGACTGTATTCTCTGCCGATATTACATTTTCTATATCAGAAAATACTGAATCTATAAAGTCAATGTGGTATGATAAGATAAAACCAAATCTTTACGATCCAAGGAGGCCAGACATGAAAACAATTGACTTACATGTACATTCCAACTTTTCTGATGGAACATGCACCCCAGAGGAAATCGTGCAGCTTGCCATAAAAAACAATCTATCTGCCATTGCCTTAACTGACCACGACGGCATTGGCGGCATAGAACACGCCGCCTTTACCTGCGCACAAAATAATGATGCACCGCTCTTGATTCCTGGCATAGAGCTTTCCACTGACTACGAGGGACATGATATCCACATTGTTGGTCTGTTTATTGACTATCATAATGAAGAACTGATCCAAAAAACCTCCCTCTTTGTGGAGCGTCGCAAAAACCGTAATCTGGAGATGGTGAAAAATCTACAGAAAGCAGGAATTCCCATAACCCTGGAAGCTCTAATGGAAGGAAATCCAAATACGGTAATTACACGCGCCCACTTTGCAAGATTCCTAGTTTCCCACCAGATTGTAAAGGAGGCGAAAGAGGCTTTTTCCATCTATCTTGGGAACGATACGCCATACTACGTCCCAAGGGTTATGATGAATAGTGTAGACGGAATCTGCCTGATTCTTAAGGCAGGCGGAATTCCAGTTCTGGCCCACCCTATGCACTACAAACTAGAAGAAGGTTTTCTAAGAAAGATGATCCTGGATTTTAAAGATGCCGGTCTTGTCGGTATAGAGACTAGATACTCTAACCATCGGCCAGAAGATGATATATTTACTGCCAGCCTAGCAGCCGAATATGGGTTGCTGTCAAGCGGAGGCTCTGATTTTCATGGAAGTAATAAGCCTGCCATCTCTCTTGGCACCGGACGGGGAAACCTGACGGTTCCTTATGAATATCTGGAACACCTTGCGGCATATGGCGGTTACCCACTATAACTATTCCCAAATTACTAGTCTACAATGGAACAATCTCTCCTATGAATACACTATAAAAAACAGCAAAAAGGGAAATGCCTAGGCATTCCCCTTTTCGTGTTATTTTTCATTGCTCTGCTTGTCGATTTCTACAATATTATCTTTCTTCATCGGGATACGGCAATTTTTATTGTTGCCAAACTCCACTATAACTACCTCTTCCATAATATCAATTACAACCCCGAAAAATCCACTAGTAGTCAAAATACTATCCCCTACCTCCAGAGTTGTCATAAGGGCAGCATGTTCCTTCTGCTGCTTTTTCTGTGGACGGATAGCAAAGAACCAGAAAATTCCAATTACAACAGCGTAGATTAAAATAATTGAAAAAAGACTTCCTGCGCCTGCACCGCCGTTGCTTCCTAATACTGTCAACAGATTCATTTTGTTTCCTCCTTCAACTGCTCTATTTTCTTTCTTTTATATTCCTTAAAACACCCTTGCTCAATGGCATCGCGTATCTCCTCCATTAATGTATTATAAAAATAAAGATTATGCGTTACCATCAGGCGAAGCCCAAGCATTTCCTTTGCCTTTAATAAATGGCGGATATATGCTCTGCTGTATGTCCTACACACCGGACATCCGCAAGTGTCATCTAAAGGCTTATCATCCAACTCATATTTTGCATTAAATAAATTCATCTTGCCATGATTTGTATATGCATGTCCATGACGCCCATTTCTTGCGGGATAAACACAATCAAAAAAATCCACTCCGCGCTCAACTGCTTCTAATATATTTTCTGGCGTCCCAACTCCCATTAGATAAGTTGGCTTATGCTCTGGAAGATATGGTACCGTCCTCTCGATAATATCATACATCTCCTCATGGCTTTCCCCGACAGCAAGCCCTCCCAGGGCATAACCGTCTAAATCCATCTCTGCAATGCGCTTTGCATGTTCAACCCGGATATCCCAAAACGTTCCGCCCTGGTTAATCCCAAAAAGCATCTGTTCCCGGTTAATTGTATCTTCTAGCTGATTGAGCCGGCCCATCTCCTTTTTACAGCGTTCCAGCCATCTTGTCGTGCGGTCTACCGAATCCTGCATATATTTCCTAGTCGCCGGGTGGGGTGGACATTCATCAAAAGCCATTGCGATCGTAGATGCGATATGGGACTGAATCTGCATACTCTCCTCCGGCCCCATAAAAATTTTTCTTCCATCAATATGGGATTGAAAATACACGCCCTCTTCCTTTATTTTTCTAAGCCCAGCAAGGGAAAACACCTGAAATCCCCCGGAATCCGTCAAAATCGGTTTATCCCATACCATAAATTTATGAAGCCCGCCAAGCTTTTTTACTACCATATCCCCAGGACGCACATGGAGATGATACGTATTACTTAGCACTACCTGTGTTTTAATCCCCTGAAGATCCTGCGTAGAAACAGCCCCCTTCATAGCGCCAACTGTCCCTACATTCATAAATACTGGTGTCTGGATCGTACCATGAACCGTAGACACCTCAGCTCTTTTCGCATTTCCATCCTTACATAGAATTTTATACATATATTCCTCTTTTTACCTTCTGAAATGATCTGCCAGTATTTTAATTAAGACAATAAGCAGGATAACCGGCAGCACATACCCCACAAAAACACCGACAACGGCAACTGCCAACACAAAAAATATAATTGCAACAAAAAGAACCACAATCCATCCAACCGCTCTCTCATACCATGCCATATGCCTTCCAGAATAACGGTTATTCCCTTGATCCGCAGATCCGCTATACTGCCCGGAATGCTCCCTGCTGTACTCACTTCTCGCCTGTTCTGTATAATAATCCGCCATTGGTCCCTTTGATGCTTTATAGGCATCAATAATCGTGCGGGCAATCAGTCTTGGGTCACCCAATTCCGCAATCACATCACGATCTGGTTTTCCTGATTCATCGAAATAATTATCATAAAATAAAATGTTCTTTTCGACCTCATCCATCGGAATTAACCCTTCCAGGCTTTCCCGCAAAATGGAAAGAAATTCGCCTCTATCCATGTTTCCTCCTATAGCAATTTCCTTTTTGTTTCAAAAAGGGCACCGCCTGCACTGGTGCCCTATAAAAAGCCCTATATTGAAATGCTTTTTTATGCCTTTCCAACAGAACCAAAAAGCTCCATCTTCTCCTTGACAGTAGCTTTGATTGCCTCTGCACCAGGAGCCAAAAGCTTACGAGGGTCAAATCCCTTGCCCTGCTGGTCTTTGCCTTCCTCAATATATTTGCGGGTAGCCTCCTGGAATGCTAACTGGCACTCTGTATTTACATTAATCTTCGCAACACCTAAAGAAATTGCCTTCTTAATCATATCAGCCGGAATACCTGTCCCGCCATGAAGCACAAGCGGCATATCTCCTGTCTTTGCCTGAACTGCATCCAGTGTTTCAAAGCTTAGCCCAGCCCAGTTATCTGGATATTTTCCGTGGATATTTCCGATACCAGCTGCCAGCATTGTTACACCAAGGTCTGCGATTGCTTTGCACTCTTCAGGGTCAGCACACTCACCTGCACCGACAACGCCATCCTCTTCTCCGCCTATTGAACCAACTTCAGCCTCAATAGAAAGGCCAAGTACGTTACATGCATTGACAAGCTCTGTCGTCTTAGCAATATTCTCCTCAATCGGATAATGAGAACCATCAAACATGATGGATGAAAAACCTGCGTTAATACAATCCTTTGCACCTTCAAATGAACCATGGTCTAAATGAAGTGCTACAGGAACTGTGATATTTAATTCCTCCAACATTCCATTCACCATACCGACAACTGTTTTGTAACCGCACATATATTTGCCAGCACCCTCTGATACACCTAAGATTACAGGGGACTGTAATTCCTGTGCTGTCTGTAAAATTGCTTTTGTCCACTCCAAATTGTTAATATTGAACTGTCCCACTGCGTATTTGCCTGCTTTTGCTTTTGTAAGCATTTCCTTTGCTGAAACTAACATAATATTCCTCCATTCTTGCGACTTGTCCACTCTGGAGCCAGTTTACTCCCTGACCCAGCCTACATTTTAAATCTGCATAAAATTCATTATATACTATTTTATGGAAAAAGAAAATAAAATTTTACAAAAATACAGGACAAACGCATGAATGTTTATTCTCTTTATTATGCTTCATTGTCAAGTCTTA
>CAJUID010000057.1 GCA_910585905.1 uncultured Lachnospiraceae bacterium | reverse complement strand
TCGCCAAATGCGAGCAAGCTCGCGCTTGGCTCGTTGCTTCGCGGGAATAAATTTTAATTATTTACACCGTGATGTATTTCATCTGTGCTCGCTGTAATAGGAAGAAACGTAAAACCCTGTTTTTTTCCATATTGAATCATTTTGTCTAAAGCATCAATCGTCTTATCATTCTTATAATAGTCATGCATTAATACGACATTTGAACGTCCTTTTAGAATTCCATTCTTAAAATTCTGATACGTATCTTTTGCTGTGCGAGCGCCTCCAGCATCCCCGCTATCAACATTCCAATCAAAATAATGATATCCCCAACCATGGATTTTTCCTGTTAATTTCGTCATAATACCTGGATTATAACGGCTCCTGGTATTTGAACTGCCGCCCGGAAAACGACTAACAGTACACCAGACCCCAAATTTCTGAAAAAAAAGGTTCCGCAATTTATCAAGATTATCATGGTAAATCTTTTGAGATCTGTATACAATTTCATATTTGTGCTGATAGCCATGCAGCGCAAGGGTATGCCCCTCTTCCAGTACACGCTTTGTTAGGTCAAAGTCCTTTACAGCAGGCTTTAACTCGAAAAAGGTCGCCTTAACATGATTCTTTTTTAGAATGTCCAATACCTTTGTTGTGCTATATCGGTTTGGCCCATCATCAAAAGTCAGGTAAATCACACTATCTAATCTTTTTGTAACATCCAAGTCACAACGGTACTTTTTACCATCATCCGTCTCTGCAATAAGCCTTGTGCTACCTTTTTTTCTGGCAATCACCTTTCCTTTCGCAGAAACCTCTGCAATTGCTGGATTTTTGGATTCCCACATGGCATCAACGTCAGGCAGACTAAACTGCAGGTCAAGATGCTCGCCTTTCATCATTGAAAAAGAAGGATACACCATACCTCTTTTTTTCACTTTAATAGAATATACCTTCTTCTTCACTTTTTGTCCGTCTGATACCTTTATGGTCACTTTGGCAGCTCCCTGTTTCAAGGCATGCATCACGCCCGCCTCAGAAACAGAAACCACTTCCGGCTTATTACATTGAAAAGAAATCACCTCTTCCTCTGCAACATCCAGCTCCCTGACCTCTCCTAAATTCAATAAATATTTATTTTGAACGCCCCCTGATATCCTTTTTGGCACTTCTGAAACTGCTGACACCTTTCGAGAGGTAGAATTGTCATTATTTTGACAGCCTGATAATAAAAGGCATACTGCTGGCATCAGGCATGCCAGCATCATTATCTTGTATTTTCTCTTTTTCATCTAATCTCTCCCACTCCTCTTTGATAAATAAAACAATAGGATACAATTTGCAAAATATCATTTAGCGGAATTATCCTTGAAAGCTTTTTGAAGCAATTCTATCCACTAATTGATTCATTTCTGCATCCTCTTCCCGGACTTTCTCTTCTGCATGTGCTAATTTATTCTCTGAAATCGTAATCTTTTTTTCCTCTTCTGTCATATTAAAAAATCTTTCCCTGTCTTCTGTATTTAACTTCTCCAAAAAATCCAATTCCTCAGGTATTGCTTTCTTCATTTAAATATCCCCTTCCATTTTTATATCATATTCTGCCTGCCATCTCAAATCATGCAGACGAAACCCCTGCAGCAAAAACAGCTTGGCTACGTATAAATTTTGAGGATATTATATGTAATGGAAACTTTTTTATACAATGAATCCATAGTTTTTTCAACCTATAAAATCTTTATTTGACTTTCCCCATCTGCGGAATCACAAAATAAACTGAATTAGCAAAGTTGTATATTATAAATAGTTGATAGCATTGTAGCATCAAATGTTTCTGATGCATTCATTATCGCTATCACAAAGACAGAGGGGCGAGATCATCGCCCCCCTGTGGACATCATTTATTAATCTTTCTTAAGAAGCACAGTCATCTCATTAACCATATTGTTGATCGTATTTGCCTGTGTAGCAACCTCTGCTGTATCACTGGCATTACTTTCTGCCATCGCACTTATTGCGTTAAACTGTTCATTTTCATTTCGGATGCTTTCTGCAATATCCTGATTAATTAATACAGTGTTCTTAATAACTTCTGACTGCTCTCTATGTGCATCCCCCATAGCTTTTATGGCAGATACAGACACATTCAGCAAATCAGTCATATCTTGCATTCCATTAAATACATTCGCAAAATATTCATTTTGCTTTCCTAATTTTGCAGAATTCTCGTCTACCTGTGCAGTAATGTCAACAACATTTTGATTTACCCGTTCAATAACCGCCTGAACATCTTTTAAGGATTCCTGTGTATTATTAGCAAGATTACCAACCTCTGTTGCAACTACAGCAAATCCCTTTCCTGCTTCTCCAGCCCGCGCAGCTTCAATCGAAGCATTTAATGCCAACAAATTTGTAGATGTTGAAATATCACTAATAAGGCTTAACGTTACCCCAATCTCCTTAACAGCTTCTGATAACTTTTCTGTTATGCTCGTTGTAGTATTCATGGATTGAGATACTTCACTATTGATCAAAGATAAATCATTCAACAATTTCTCATTCTGTTTTGATTTGTCTAAAAGATTGTTAGAAGTATCCTCTACCTTTTCTACATTTTCAGCAACGACACTTTCCCATTTATTTAATTCGCTAAGATTATCCATACTTTCATCCGTTTTAGCGCTTAACAGATTGCTTCCAGCCACTAATTGCTCGCTTGTCGCTGCAAGTTCTTGCGCAGAAGCACTTTCATTTCCAGAAATCTGTGAAAGGACCAAACCTGCTGTATATAATTTTTCTGATAGTTCTTGAACAGCAGAAAGTATGCTGGTAACATGTTCATTATTCTTCTCTAATTCATCTTTCTTAGCATTTACTAAGAAATGTGCGACAAAAAACACAAAAATAATTAATCCAATTAATGATAAAGATAATGCAACCAGACACATAATAATATCTGACAAGAATAATTCATCTTTGACAGGAAGAAGATCTGTTCCTCTGACAAACCAGCCTATAAACAAAGAAATCATACAGGCTAAACCGCTTACCAACAACATTTTAATATCTAAAAAGAATGCCATTAATATGAGAAAAAAGAATAGAAATCCCCAAAATGTCCTGGTTGGAAGCATATATAGTAAATAATTCCATTGAACAACTAAAATAATTATTGAAAAAATTTTACCAACCTTTAATTTTCCCTCTTTTAAATACCCATCCTTATTAAACGATGATTTTATTATTATAATTGCTATCGCAAAAAAGGTTACATCCATTATGCCCAAACCAATTGTTGCAAGCCATGGTACTGTTGGATAGAGCCCGAACATCTTTTCTGTATTAAACATAACCGTAGCGCACATACAAGCACTTACTAATATGATAAGCCCCCACTTAAATACCGTAGATAAATAAACTTCAACAGCCGTTTTTTTCTTGTTCATATAATTATCCTCCCAAAATTCATATTATTCAACGATATAAGATAATCCTGCTCCGAAAGTGCCAATCACAATTCTGTTACCTGGCACAGCATATGTACTCTATATTCTATTTTAGCATAAAATCGAACATATGTTTTCAACATAGCCATATTCTGTTCGTAAAAATAAAATTTTCCTTCAGTTGTGAAATATCGCTTTCGTCTACCCAAATATTCCATTAAACCCTGAGCACTAAGACCCTTTTTCAAAATATTAGCCAAGCTGTTCATTATACACCTTGTTTTCTGGGATATATACGACGGTTCCTTTAATCAATCCATTTCTTATAGGCATATCCTCCAATCTTAAGTATTTTAAATATTAATATATTTCATTTGTTAAATGAATTTCTTACTCTAAAAAAGCCCTCTATCATATAATATCAGATAAAGAGCACACTTTTATTACATAAAAAGGGCTTGCAGTTTTATAATTAAAGAAACAGCTTTTACTGCGCTATTGCGAAAATTATACCATTGAACAACTCTTTTGTCAATTTATATCAATTTTCTGCCACTGCAAACGCATAAATTAATATATTGTGTACAAAAATATTGCTGGATTCGTACCTGCAAGAATAATGGTACACGTTCCTAACACGACTAAACTAAATGTGAAAAGTAAATTTGTTGCTTTCATACCCTCCTTCAAAGCTAACTTGAATTAGTTCTTCTCACTGTAAACGATTAATAATTAGCTTGCTTATAGAAGAGTTGATGCAAATTTAGATTAAACTAATTTACACTAGCCCAGCTAACGGCACAGTTTACAGCTCTCCTCCATCCTGCCATCCTTTTTTCCCTTTCTTCCTCTGAGATTTGAGGACAAAATGTTTTACTAATTTTAATATTTTGCTTAATTTCCATTTGATTGCTCCAATATCCGACGGCAAGCCCAGCAAGGTATGCGGCTCCGGCTGCGGTACTTTCAACGCAATCTGGCCTTAACACCTGTGTCTGTATAAAATCTGCCTGCGCCTGCATTAAGAAATCATTGGCGCTGGCTCCGCCATCAACTTTCAAAGCAGGAATACGCACGCCCAAATCTGCCTCCATTGCTTGTAAAACATCGTTCACCTGATATGCGATTGACTCCAAAGTGGCACGAATCACATGATATTTATTAACCCCACGTGTCAGGCCGACAATAGTCCCCCTGGCATGCTGGTTCCAATAAGGTGCACCTAAGCCCGTAAATGCAGGGACGACATAGCACCCATTTGTATCTGGAACTTTCCTTGCCATATAGTCAGAATCCGATGCGGAATCCAAAAGCCGCATTTCATCGCGCAGCCATTGAACCGATGCCCCTGCTATAAAGATAGACCCTTCCAACGCATAATTTACTTTCCCATCTAATCCCCATGCAATCGTTGTAACTAGCCCGTTTTTAGAAAAAACCGGGGATTCTCCTGTATTCATAAGAAGAAAACACCCCGTCCCATATGTGTTTTTTGCCTCACCTTTTCCGAAACATGCCTGCCCAAACAGTGCAGCCTGCTGATCTCCTGCAGCACTAGCAATCGGAATCTCCCCGCCTAAATAGGCAGAATCTGTAACCCCATAAATCTCACTGGAAGAATGGACTTCTGGAAGCATACAGACCGGAATATCCATTTCAGCCAAAATATCCGAATCCCACTGAAGCTCATTGATATTATACATCATAGTTCGCGAAGCATTAGAATAGTCTGTCACATGTACCCTTCCCCTTGTTAGCTTCCAGATTAACCAGGTATCAATAGTCCCAAACAAAAGCTCTCCTCGTTCTGCCTTCTCACGGACTCCTGGTACAGAGTCTAAAATCCATTTTAATTTTGTAACCGAAAAATAGGCGTCAATTACCAATCCCGTTTTACTACGAAAAAGCTCCATCAATCCCTTTTCTTTCAAGCTGTCACAATAATCAGAAGTCCGGCGGCACTGCCAGACAATCGCATTGTACACCGGCTCTCCTGTCTTCCTATCCCAGACAACTGTTGTCTCCCTCTGATTCGTAATTCCAATACCTGCTATATCTGCCGCTGACGCACCGATTTTTGACATGGCTTCCACCGCTACCCCAAGCTGGGTAGACCAGATTTCATTCGCATTATGTTCTACCCATCCTGGGCATGGAAAGATTTGGGTAAACTCCTTTTGGGCAACCGAAACGATTTCCCCCATTTTGTTAAATATAATACAACGGTTACTTGTTGTCCCTGCATCCAAAGCCATTATATATTTCGCCATTCATATCCATTCCTTTCAAACAAGTCTTAGGCACAAAATGCCACACACAAAACGTTAAGACAATAGCCCAAGCAGCTCCTCCCTGCTAAAACTACCACTGCCAATTCCTTCCCCAGACAACACCTTATCTGACAGCGCTTTCTTTTTTTCCTGTACTTCCATGATACGTTCCTCTATCGTCCCCTTCGTAAGCAGGCGGTATACAGTAACGACCTTTTTCTGCCCAATCCTGTGAGCCCTGTCCGTTGCCTGATTTTGTACCGCTTCATTCCACCATGGGTCATAATGGATAACAATATCGGCGGAAGTCAGGTTTAAGCCTGTCCCCCCTGCCTTGAGGGATATGCAAAATACTGAAGTGTCATCTGCATTAAACTTCTCTACAAGCTTCCTCCTCATACTCTTATCTGTCGCCCCAGTCAATGTATAGTACCCAATCTTTTCCTGATCCAGCCTCGACTGAATTCTTTCTAACATTGAAGTAAATTGTGAAAAAACTAGTATCTTGTGTCCGCCATTTACGGCATTCTCAATAAGTTCAATACACATATCCAATTTAGCTGACCCCTTTTGATAATCCTCATAAACTAAAGACGGGTCACAACAGATCTGCCGCAGCTTTGTAAGCTCTGCCAAAACCTGTATTTTTGTCTGCTTAAATTCCTGGTCGCTCTGCCCCTCTAATAAAAGCTTCATCCTCAAGACATGGGCATCATAGAGCTTCTGCTGCTCGCCCTCAATACGGGCAAATACATTTTCCTCCAACTTGTCCGGCAAATCTCTTAGCACATCCTTCTTCAAACGCCGCATAATAAACGGACGGACCATCTTTTGAAGCTGCCCCATCGCTATATCATCCTGATTCTGTATAATCGGAACTTCCAACTTCTCCTTAAAACGTTTATAACTATATAAAAAACCAGGCATCAGATAATCAAAAATACTCCACAACTCGCTTAAGCGGTTTTCAATCGGTGTCCCCGTCATAGCAAGGCGGAACCCTGACTGAATCTGCTTTACCGCTTTTGCTGCCTGCGTATTCTGGTTTTTAATATATTGCGCCTCATCAATTACTTGATTTTCAAATATAATCCCTTCATATTTATCAATATCCCTCTTTAATAAATCATAAGAAGTAACCAAAATATCTCCCTCCACAGCTTCGGAAATCATCTCCTCCCTCTGCCCCTGATTCCCGGCTATTATTTTTACCGAAAGCTGCGGCGCAAAATGTTCCATCTCACTCTGCCAATTATACACCAGGGAAGCCGGTGTAACAATAAGAGCCAGGCAGCTCCTGCCATCCCGCTTTTCTTTCCATCCACCCTCTTCCCATTCGGACATCAAAAAGGTTATGACCTGCAACGTTTTTCCAAGTCCCATATCATCTGCCAAAATTCCAGAAAAACCATTTCCATGAAGTGTCTTAATCCACCGGAAACCACGCCGCTGGTAACTACGCAATATCTTCTGAAGCGAAATAGGTACCTCAAAATCATTTTCCTCTACGGTTTTCATATTCCGAATCAACGCCTTAAAAGAACGGCTTCTAGACAATAAAATTTCATCCGAGTCCTGAAGCTGGCTATCCAGATAAAGCGCCCTATATTTCGGCAGATTCACTTTACCTTTTTTAAGCTGTGAATTTGTCAGGTTCATTTGCTCTTTCATCTGCACAAGATTTTGAAGCCCGTCACCTTCTATATTGACAAAATTTCCATTTTTCAACCGGTAATATTTTTTCTTTGGAGAATATTTAGATAGAATTTCAAACAACTGATCGTAATCCATTCCCTCTGACAGCAAAGTCAATTCTAAACCGCCCTCCGTCACCGAAACGCCAACTGACACTCTAGGTGAAGGCTCTACCGTAAGTTTTTTAAGCTTGTCTGAGATATATACCTCTGCTACGGTTTGCATCCAAGGAATGCCTTCTGCTAATAACTCATAAATCTTATTCTCATCTTCCGACAGATACATTTTCTTTTCTGCTTCATCATACGCTGTGAAATATGTAGATACCCCCTGCTTAACTTTCATTTCCGACAAAATATCCCGCTTACCCGATTCCACCTGCAAATCAAATATAGAATATTTTATCTCACCGTATACACCAAATGCCTCACAGCTAATCCAATCCCTCTGCGGCATATCCAAATAAACTTCAAACGATACTTCCTCCCTGGCATACGCTGACTCATCAAAATCAACTGCCTGATAAGAGAAAAGTGTTTTTAATACCGGCAATACTTCTTGGCAGAATGCTGGTAAATCTTCTTTTTGAATATATGGATAATCATTGTCCATATATCCCAGACAAATTATAAAATCTTTTACATCTCCAACTTTCTGTAAAGGTATCCTGAGAATGTCGTCCTTGTTAATATAATTAAAGTAACGGTTACCCTCCCAAAAATCTGGCATATCCAGCTTTATTTTTGCCCCATTTTGAGTCCCCATAACTGTCAAAAAACCAGGAAGCTCAGATGGCTCATCGACTTTTGGAAAAATTACTTGTTTGCTCTCCTCCAATAGCAACCCGGTTGAACTAGCGGCATCCAAAAAATCATCTACAGATACTTTATTAAAATAAATATCCCGTACTTTTTGATAACTAAAATTATACCCCGTATAATAATATTTTTCTGCATACCGTTCTTTATTTTGCGCTACCCAGTTTATAATAAACTGCACCATTGGACGACTTTCCGGCGTAAAAATCTCTATGGTATGGACAAATTCTAACATTTTCCCATAACGGACATTTTCCTTTCCTGTAACTGCCTCCGCAAAAGAAATAACATCTTTCAGCACATACAATTTGTCAGCACCAACACGGAACCTAACATATATTCCATCATAATCACTAAATACTTGCGGCTCCAACCTGATCTTTCCGAATAAATCACTCTGCGAAAGCGGCAGAACCTTTTGCTGCACTGTCTGATCTAATAAATACTTTAATGTATCCGTAGTCTTTCTCTTCTTCTTTTCAGCCGGAACTACTGTTTTCCCATACTCCTCCTGAACATCATTGTACAATAAGGCCATGATTTTGCGTTCACTCTGCAATTCCCATTCGAAGGCTGCATCCATCTCCGATTCATCTGCTTCCAAAAGGACAGCCACACAATGTTTACATAAGCCAGAATACTGTTGAAACGCAGGGCAATCACAATAACATTCCTCCAAATCTTTTTTCTGAGCATTATAAATTATACTAACAGCATAGAAATCCTGATTTCTACCATCCACCTGTGCCCGTATATGAAACATCCCATCTCCAAAACACTTATAATTCAGAGCAAACACTCCTCCTGACTTCCAGATTTTCATCCCTTTTTTATAATTTGAATCGTATACCATTTGCCTTATCCAGCTTCTGTCCATTTCAATCCTCATTTCTATACAATAAAATAACGTAAAACAAGGTAAACAGCCGATGCCTTATGCAGGACTGTTTACCTCGTAATAAGTATTATTAAATTGGGCGATACCTTTTATTAAACTTATCTTCTCCACAACAATGGCGCTCCCCACCATCATCATATATAATATAATCTCCCTCATGGAGAAAAATAATTCCTCTGCGGTTCCTAATAAAAGGACACACCACACTGCCATCTTCCCGTGTAATCTGTACAACTCCCTGTGCTGAAACCCATCCATTTGTTATAACCTTTGTCCAAGCCTCATAACCATCTTCCATACCTTTTCCAACTTCATACTTTTGAGCCTCCACCTCGAAATTAGTTCTGGTATATTTCTGTTTCATCTTCCACACCTCCTATTCTTACGGCATAAAACCAAATCATGTCATACTGCCCTATATATTTTGTTTTGTATCATATACTTTTTGTTACCTATATATTACCATATTGGGACATTAAGTACAACAACTATAAGAAAAATTGGGGGAATATTCCTTTACTAATAAAACAAATTAGTTTTTATCTTTTTCTAATTCATCTTGCATTTTATTTTTTTCTATCTCATTATATGCCTCTTTTATCCCATTTTTGACTGCCCATTTAATAACAAAATATAAAGCAATCAATACAATAATTGCCGTTCCCCCACTGATGCCTAATTCCTGCCACATATCGCCAATTCTTGCGCTCATTTCAAATTCTCTCCATAAATCCATTTTCCGGCCTCCTAAACATACGATAACTTATTACTGCAACCACTTCTCTCAAAAGTCAAATACCCGCTGCAGAGCAACGGGGCATGACTTAGCTTCTTTTTAGCAAGTTCGCCCCAGAGGGGCGGGGTATTTGACCCTCGCGGCAGTCGCCAAATGCGAGCAAGCTCGCGCTTGGCTCGTTGCTTCGCGGGAATAAACAATAAGATGATGATTCACGTCACTAATAATACTTTTCCATGTATTTCGTAAATGCTCTGCATCATCAGGAACACTTTCCTCATGAAGATACAGATATAACTGCAATATTTTATTCGCACCAACGCATATCTGTTCGGCACTCTCTTTAATATACTGTTCTCTGCCTTCCTCCATTGCAACCCAATCTAACAATGCCTCTAATATTTTTCGTACTACCTTTTCTTTCATCTGAGGTTCATATATTTGTTCAAATGTTATTTTCTTCACCTTTCATTTAATCCCACTGGCATGGAAACTTTTGCTTTGCAGGTGTACTAAATCTCTTAGTTAGTTCTTCGTTTTCTTCTTCTGATAATTCCTCAAATACTTTTGACTCTATAAATTTACCACCAAATTCTGTAAGTCCACCTTCTACCAGTTCAATACCAAGGAATGCGTCAAAATTCTTACCATCTATTGTTGTAATTCCAAAATGATCACAAGTCTTAAATCCATGTGACGGATAATAATCTGGTTCTCCAAAAATCACTACACCTTCAAACCCTTGCTGTCTTGCCAATTCCAGCGTTTTTTTAAGTAACACTCCACCAATACCACAACCTTGCCACTCCGGCAACACACACAATGGACCAAATGTTAATATTTCTTTTTTCATGTTACCATTTTGTAAATGTGCCTTTGTATAACAAATCACTCCTACAATTTGACCATTAACTTCTGCAACTCTTGATAGCTGTGACACATACGCATCACTATTTCTTATTTTGTGAATCAATAAGTGTTCATTGCAACCTAAATGATACTTATCTTCAATAAGTCTTTTGAAAAAAGCTAAAAAAATCTGTTATAATAAATGGGGA
>CAJUID010000056.1 GCA_910585905.1 uncultured Lachnospiraceae bacterium | reverse complement strand
CCCACGTATCCAGCTTGGAAGGCTGGTGTTCTACCATTGAACTACACCCGCATAACTTAAAATCCGAAGCCTCAAGTAACTTGCTTCTCTCTATTTAATTAACGTCGCTAGTCGGGGTGACAGGATTCGAACCTGCGACCCCCTGATCCCAAATCAGGTACTCTAGCCAAACTGAGCCACACCCCGAATCGAGCTAGTGCTCTTCATTCGTCTCTCATCTGCGACGCAAGTAGAATTATATTACAGTTTTTTCATAATGTCAACACTTTTTTTGAATTTTTTTTCCAGATATTTTTTATCCTGCCTAAAACCCCCAGAAAGGGCATTTTAGAGGAGGGTTGTTGTTCTGGACAATCATGCTTTTATACTTTTGATAAATGTAGAAATCTTAAGTCAAGGAAAAGTCAAACAAGCAGCGCTGTTGAAAAAACTGGAAAAATATGGTATATTTGGAAATAAATGTAAGATTTTGTCATATTTGGGGGGATGGAAAATGATTCGAAAATATGTAGAGCAGAATGTTATGGATGCTTTACAGGAGAGACTGGAACTGATTTTTAAGGAATTTGACAATATCTATGTATCTTTTTCAGGCGGAAAAGACAGTGGCCTGCTTCTGAATCTGGTATTGGATTATCAAAAGAAGTATTATCCTGACAAAAGAATCGGGGTATTTCATCAGGACTTTGAAGCGCAATATAGTGTTACAACAGAATATGTGGAGAGGACTTTTCAAAGAATAGAAAAAGATGTGGAGCCATATTGGGTCTGTTTGCCGATGGCTACCCGCACTGCGTTAAGCAGCTATGAAATGTTTTGGTATCCTTGGGATGATACAAAGGAGGAGGCATGGGTGCGTCCAATGCCAAAGCATAAATATGTGATTAATATGCAGAATAATCCAATTGCCACGTATAAATACCGCATGCATCAAGAGGATTTGGCAAAGCAATTTGGAAGATGGTATAAACAAGTCCACAATAGGAAAAAGACAGTCTGCCTTTTAGGTCTGCGCGCAGATGAGTCTATGCACCGATACAGTGGATTTTTGAACAAAAAGAACGGTTATAAAAATGAATGTTGGATTAGCAAGCAATTTAAGGATGTGTGGTGTGCCTCCCCTCTTTATGACTGGTCGTTAAATGATGTATGGCATGCCAATTTTCTATATGGTTATGACTACAACCATATTTATGATTTATATTATATGGCAGGACTCAATGTGTCACAGATGCGGGTATCGTCGCCTTTTAATGATTATGCAAAAGATAGTCTGAACTTGTATCGGGTGATTGACCCCGAAATGTGGGCGAAGCTTGTTGGAAGGGTACAAGGCGCAAATTTTGCCTGTATCTATGCGAGGTCAAAAGCAATGGGTTATCGCAACATTACGCTTCCAGAAGGCCATACATGGGAATCATATACAAGGTTTCTTTTAGACACGCTCCCTGTCCGTCTGCGAAACAATTACGTGAAAAAGTTTAATTCTTCTATTAAATTCTGGCACAGGACTGGCGGGGGATTAGATGAGGAAACGATTGAGGAGCTTCTTGCACATGGTTATCAGATAAAGAGAAATGGTGTTTCTAATTACACATTAAATAAAAAGTCTAGGATTATTTTTACAAGTAAGATTCCAGATGATACGGATGATATTAAGTCAACAAAGGATATACCAAGCTGGAAAAGGATGTGTTACTGCATTTTAAAGAATGACCATATCTGCCGTTTTATGGGATTTGGGTTAACAAGAGAGCAGCAAAAACGCATTGATGCCATCAAAGGAAAGTACAAAACATTAAAGGAGATTAGTTAATGGCCTGTTTAAGTCCGGTATACAACGTAGTTGCAGTACCTATAGAAAAGATAGAACCTAATTCATACAATCCAAATTCTGTAGCGCCGCCTGAAATGAAGCTGCTTTATGACAGCATTAAGGAGGATGGTTACACTATGCCGATTGTCTGTTATTATTCGGCAGAAAATGATAAGTATATTATTGTAGATGGATTTCACCGATACCGTATTATGTTAGATTATAAGGATATTTTTGAAAGGGAGAAAGGAATGCTCCCGGTTACGGTTATTGATAAGCCGATTGATGAACGCATGGCAAGTACGATACGTCACAACCGGGCGAGGGGAAGCCATAATGTGGATTTGATGAGCAATATTATTAATGAACTTCATGAGATTGGCAGGTCAGATGCATGGATTGCAAGGCATCTTGGAATGGATAAGGATGAGATATTGCGTCTAAAACAAATAACGGGACTGACGGTTCTTTTTAGAGATGTAGAGTTTGGCCAGGCATGGAAGCCAGTGGAGGAAGAGGACTAAAAATATGTATTGACTTTGACAGGATACTAGGGTATAAATTATATAGGGTCAACGGGAAAGGAACGTAATCGACATGAAACGATGTCAGGTTATGTCCCTTTTTGTTTGCTATATTTTTGGACATGAGGTGTATGTTTTGATGATAGGGAAAGAAGAAAATATAATTGAATTAAGGAATATAGGGAAAAGTTATGATAAGGATGTATCAGTAATTGATGATTTCAACCTAGGGGTCAGGAAAGGGGAGTTTGTTACGTTTCTTGGTCCTTCCGGCTGTGGGAAAACAACAATTCTACGCATGATTGGCGGGTTTGAAATCCCTACGTCAGGGCAGATTCTTTTAAATGGGCATGACATCAGTAAACTTCCCCCAAATAAAAGGCCGATTAATACAGTGTTTCAAAAATATGCATTATTTCCTTATTTAAATATCTATGATAATATTGCGTTCGGGCTAAAGTTAAAAAAGCTTCCGGCAAAGGATATCCGTGAAAAGGTAGGGCGGGTTTTGGAGATTGTCGATTTGGAGGGATTTGAGAAGCGCAGGGTTACAACGCTGTCAGGCGGACAGCAGCAGCGTGTCGCAATCGCCAGGGCAATTGTGAATGAACCGGAAATTTTACTATTGGATGAACCCCTTGGGGCGTTGGATTATAAGATGCGGAAGGAAATGCAGCTTGAGTTAAAGCAGATGCATGAACAATTAGGTATTACATTTATTTATGTCACTCATGACCAGGAGGAAGCGCTTACAATGTCGGACAAGATCGTGGTAATTGCACACGGCAAAATCCAGCATGCGGGGACTCCAGAAGAAATTTATAAAAAACCGAAAAATCCATTTGTAGCGGATTTTATCGGCGAGAGTAATATTTTTAATGGTTTCATGACGGGCGAGCGAAGAGTGACATTTTGTGACGCCGAGTTTGACTGTGTGGACGATTATCCGGTGGGGACGAAGGTAGACGCGGTAATCCGCCCGGAAAATGTTACATTGACGGAACCGTCGGCAGGAAAGATACAGGGGGAGGTAATCTCTTCTGTTTTTAAAGGGAATTTTCATGAGATTACGGTACAGAGTGATAATTATGAGATTGTGGCGCAGCACCAGGCATCTTTGCCAAAAGGACAGGCTGCCGGGATTGTGTTACGCCCTTCTGTTATCCATATTATGCCGTATGATATGACGAAGAACCACTATGAGGGCATATTTGACGAGGAATTAAAAATCCATCTGGCGGATGGTGTGTTAGAACCGGATTTGTCCAGGCTGTATCCAAATTCTTTTGTTTCGGACAATAAGTTATATTCAAAAGAGGGCAGGGAGATAAAGATAGCGGGTGTCCAGATGGAAATTTCATTTGAATCTAAGGACGCCAGTTTAAGTGATGACCCGGAGGAAGGGTTGGTACAGGGAAAGATTGTTTCGATTATTTACAAAGGCGACCATTATAGTTATACGGTACGAAGTAAAAATGATATAGATTATTATGTAAATGATGAGTGGCTCTGGAATATTGGTGACTTTGTCAGTGTTGTTGTTCCAGAAGGAAAAATACAATATGGAGGATTCGATTGAAATTAAGGACATTTACAAGAAAGCAGTTGGGTATTCCCTATGCATTATTTTTGGTTTTATTTGTTATTCTGCCGCTTTCTGTTGTGCTGTATTATGCTTTTACAAATGAGCAGGGGCAGTTTACGATGGAAAACTTCTTTGCTTTTTTTACAAATACAAAGGCGGTAGGGACATTATTTTACAGTATTATGATTGCATTTGTAACGACACTTTCCTGCCTTGCACTTGCATATCCGACAGCATATATTCTGGCAAAGGGAATGTTTTCACATGGCGCGGTATTAGTGATGGTGGCTGTCACACCGATGTGGATTAATTTTACATTGCGCATTACGGCTTTGAAAGAGATATTAAATGTAATTGAAGGGAATCTGGCGTATTACCCATTTTTAAATACAGTGATTGGCATGACGTACGATTTCCTGCCATTTATGATACTTCCGCTTTATACATCAATTTTAAAG
The DNA here is from genome assembly GCA_910585905.1 of uncultured Lachnospiraceae bacterium. Classification (GTDB taxonomy): domain Bacteria; phylum Bacillota; class Clostridia; order Lachnospirales; family Lachnospiraceae; genus Butyribacter. The sequence continues at coordinate 6,635 of CAJUID010000056.1, read as the reverse complement.
ATGGATTCCCAGCTTTTGGAGGCAGCGGAGGATTTGGGGGCGTCAGGATGGGAAATTTTTTGGAAGGTCATGCTGCCATTATCTATGCCGGGCATTGTAAGCGGTGTAACTATGGTGTTTCTGCCGGCAATGACAAATTATGTTGTTCTTGATATGATGTACAATAGTACATATATTATGGGAAGTTTGATTGGCAGTTATTTTAATTTCTATGACTGGAATAATGGTTCTATGATTTCTACAATACTTCTGCTGATGATTGTGCTGCTCTCGTGGATTAGCGGCAGGTTTGGAGATAGTGGAAGCAGGGAGGGAGGTGCCAGCCTGTGAAAAAGAAAGTGGGGCAGGGCATTTGGCTCTTTCTGATCTTAATGTTTTTATATCTGCCGATTCTATTTTTGGCAGTATATAGTTTTACAGAATCAACGATGATTGGCGCAATCCGCGGCTTTTCGCTGCAAAATTATGTAACATTGTTTACAACACAGGAATTGATTGATATGATCGCGGGGACTTTTATCCTTGCGCTTGCAGTATCTATTCTCTCAGTGGTTCTCGGGACTATGGGGGCAATTGGAGCTTTTTACAGCCATCCGCGCTTTCGGTCGGGCTTGGAATTTGCCAATCAGATTCCAGTGGTAAATGCAGATATCGTTACGGGCTTTTCTATGTGTGTCCTGTTAATTATTTTTCTTGGGATTGATAAGGACACCTATATTCCACTTGTAGCTGGGCAGACGGCGCTATGCACGCCGTTTGTATATCTTTCTGTTATGCCAAGGCTCAAGCAGATGGACCCATATATCTATGAGGCGGCGTTAGACCTCGGGTGTACCCCGTTTCAGGCACTCCGTAAAGTGGTACTGCGGGAGCTTGTGCCAGGGATGCTGTCAGGGTTTATGACGGCGGTAACTCTGTCTCTGGATGATTATTTTATTACGACCTATACAAAACCTGCCGTGTTTGATACAATCAGCACTTATGTGGTAAACGCGACAAAGGGGGCACAGACAAGCATTAAGACAGCATTGTGGGCGCTCTCCACGCTTATCTTTGCGATTGTAGTGATTGTGGTGGTTGTCATGAATCTGCGTTCTGGCAGAAAAGGAGAGGGGGGCTTGGTACGGGAGGAAGTATAATAAGGAAAATCAGTTCTTTTTTTCTCATTTTTGCTGGATGCCTGTTTGTCCTTGCTGGCTGTGGAAAGTTGGAGGAAGAAGCCATTGTCCTTCGCATTGCAAACTCAGAAGAATACATTGATGAGGGTGGATGGGATGATGATGAGACGATTCTTTTACAAAGTGGGACAAAGATTCTTGGTGTGCACCCGATGGTGGATGATTTTGAGGCATGGTATGAGGAAACGTATGGTGAGAAAGTGCGGGTAGAATATTCTACGTATGGTACTAATGAAGAGTTATATAATCAGATGACTTTAGGAAATACATTTGATGTAGTTTGCCCATCGGAATATATGATTATGAAACTGATGGAGGAAGAAAGGCTTCAGGCATTTTCGGATAGTTTCTTTGACCCAGGCGAGGAAATGAATTATTATATTAAGGGGGTATCTCCTTATATAGACTCTGTTTTTAGGGAATTAAAAATGGGCGATGAGGAGGTAAGACGGTATGGTGCCGGATATATGTGGGGGACAATGGGAATTGTCTATAATCCAGATAAAGTGCCAAGGGAAGCGGCATCCCACTGGAGTATGCTTCTAGACCGTGCCTATTATAAACAGATTACGATGAAAGATAGTGTGCGCGACTCTTATTTTATTGGATTAGGCGTTTTGCATGAAAATGAGCTTTTAGGGCAGCAGTTGATTCAGGATCCGAGATATAATGAAACACTATCTGCATGGATGAATGATACAAGTGAGCAGACTGTGGCAAGGGCAGAACAGATTTTATCAGATATGAGGAAGAATGCCTATTCCTTGGAGACGGACAGCGGTAAGGCTGATATGGTAACAGGCAAAGTGGTGGCAAATATGCAGTGGTCAGGGGATGCTGTTTATTCTCTCGATCAGGCGGAGGAGGATGGTGTAGAGCTTGCCTACGCGGTTCCAGAAGAATGCAGCAATTTATGGTTTGATGGCTGGTGCATGATGAAGAAGGGCCTCAGTGAGGATAGAAGGAAGCAGAATGCAGCGGAGGCATGGATTAATTTTTTGTCTCGGCCGGATAATGTAGTCCGAAATATGTATTATATTGGATATACATCAGTGATTGCGGGGGGCAAAAGTAATTTAATTTATGAGTATGCCGAGTATTGTTATGGGGCAGAGGAGGGCAGTGAAGATACAGTAGAATACCCGATGGAATATTTTTTTGGGGCAGAACACGAAAACACTTTGGTAGCGGAAAAGAGCCAGCTAGAACGGCAGCTTTATGCGCAATATCCACCGGTGGAGGTGTTGGATCGGTGTGCTGTAATGAAATGTTTTTCGGATGAGGGGAACAAGAGAATATCACGGATGTGGACAAATATAAGGTGTTTTGACTGGACGGAATTGTTTTAGGGCGCTTCATGTGTCTGCGGAATAATCGTTATATGCCTGTTATTAAGCACACAGTAAACAAGTAACACATGCCTTTCTATTATAGAGGATTATTCATTAGAAGTATTTGCTATATTTTGGGTATTGCGTTATAGTAGATTTACAAAACGAGGCATATAAATAGTATATCCATAAAGTGGTATCAGAATTTTGTAGTTTGTCAGGATACAGAAAGGGGTTATTGATATGAACATAATAGATCATAAGGATTTTGACGTGGAGCGGGCATTGTATGGAAGTGACGGCGTAGCGTTAAAACATTGTAGGTTTGACGGTCCAGCGGATGGGGAAAGTGCCCTGAAGGAGTGTAAGAATATTGAGGCAGAGAATTGTCTTTTTAACCTTCGATATCCATTTTGGCATGATGAACATCTTAAGATTGCCAGTTCAGAAATGACAGAGTTATGCAGGGCAGCATTGTGGTATTCTTCTGATATAGAAATTGAGGATACAAAGCTGCATGGGATTAAGGCGCTGCGTGAATGCAGTGAGGTAACGATGCGTGGTTGTGATGTGGTTTCACCGGAGTTTGGCTGGTCAGTACATAACATTAAAATGGAGGATTCCTCTGTAGAGGGCGAATATTTTATGATGCGTTCAGATCACCTTGATTTTCACAATGTATCTTTAAAGGGAAAATATTCGTTCCAATATATTTTTGATTCTGTATTTGAAGGCTGTGAGTTTGACACAAAGGATGCATTTTGGCATGCAAAAAACGTTATAGTGCGGGATAGTGTTGTAAAGGGAGAATATCTGGCATGGTACTGTGAAAACGTAACTTTTGAACATTGTAAAATTATTGGCACACAGCCATTATGCTATTGCAAAGGGTTAAAGCTGGTTGACTGTGAGATGATAGATACCGATCTGTGTTTTGAAAAATCAGAGGTGGAAGCCTCCATCAAGACAAAGGTGGAGAGCATCAAGAATCCGCTTTCTGGACATATCTATGTCCCATGTGTTGGTGAGATTATCCGGGATGACGACCAGTCCGAGGGAAAAGTAATCGTGCAGAAAAAATGCTGCTGTGCATAAGAAGTAAGAATATTTCGTTGAAGTTCCTTTAAATAGATACAAAACAAAATCCCCGCTGTATTTAGTGGGGATTTTGTTTTGTATAGAAAATTATGTAAAAGATGTGCGATTATAATTATAGATTAATAAAGCGATCTGCCTCGCCTGTCAGACTTCCGGCTACCTGCCTGTTGTCATCCATAGCCTCCGCAATTTCGTCAATATCTTTTACCAGATCAGAGGTGTTCATCGCTACATTAGAAGCACCTTGTGTACTTTCATCTACGGCTAGGCTAATGCCGTTGATAGAGCTTGTGATGCTGTCCATTAATTGCTTTAGATTATCGGACATATTATTGAAGCGCGTGACAATGTCTTTCACATGTACGGCATCCTCATTGTATTGTTTTCCAGCATTTACAAAACCTTCATAATCTGGGAGAATATTTTTTTTAATGTAATCTACAATTGAGTCTGCACTTTCAATTAATTCATTTACTGCTTTTACCACCATATTATTTATGGTCTGAATGTTATTTGCAGCTTCCCTGCTAGAATTTGCAAGCTGGCTGATTTCGTCTGCTACAACGGCAAATCCACGTCCGGCTTCACCTGCCCTGGCAGCTTCGATAGAGGCATTTAGGGATAAAAGGTTTGTCTGGTTGGAGATGCTTAGGATTTCATCAGTCAGGTCATTGACACGGTCAACACTTTTACTGTCCTCAATTGCCTGGCGCAGCTTGTCGATAATGCCATTAACAATATTACTAGTGTTCTGTTTATTTTCAACTGCATTATGCTCCAGGTTTTCTGCACGTTTTTGGATTCCAACAGCATAGTCGTACATTCCCTGTGATGTATCAGATAATTCGGTAACATTTTCATCTACAACGGTAATGCTTTCCTGAATACCTGTCAGGGTAGATGAGATTTCCTGCATGGATGAAGATAATTCCTCCATAACAGAAGAGATATCGTTAGAATTGTCATTTGCGGTTGTTACCTTGTCGGATACCAAATTTACAACAGAACCAAGTTTGCTGGAACTTGAATTAATCTGCTTCATAATGCCTTGTAACGTTTCAATAAAAATATTGATACCAGATGCCAGTGTACCGATTTCATCTGTACAGAAACATTGCACACGTCTGGTCAAGTCTCCCTTTCCTTCCTCAATCGTTGAGATAAGGCCGCGGAGCTGTTTGTTAATATTGATCAGGCGCTTACATACCCATGTCCAACATACCCATACAACAAAGATCAAGACAAGCGCGGCAATGGCAATCGCAATGATAATAGTCTGTATAATTGATGTATATTGATTCTTTTGGTGTGCTATGGCCTTATCCATATTTTTCTGGTTCATAGTACGCATGTCATTTAATTCTGCGGTAAGGGAAGTTCCCGCCGCTTTTAAATCAACATTTGCGAGTTGGGATGCTTCGCTTGTCTGTCCGTTAGAACTGTATGTAAGTATTTTGTCATATATAACCAGATAATTGCTATAGTCTGTTACAAATGTTTGGAAACTGCTTTCTTCTTCCTTTGTGTTGAGTATTGCTTCATACTCATTACAAAGTTTCTCAATCGTTGCTTTTAATGTATTTGCCTCTTCCATCAGTGTTTGCTGCAGCTCGCTATCACCTTGCGCAACAATGTGAGCAAATGCTACTCGGCGCAGTGTCTGGTATGCACCTGTTACATCGCCCAATTGCTCGATTTTCAGTGCATAATTGTTAGAAATTTCTTCACTGGCTGACATAATCTGGTTCGCACTTTGAATGCTCATTAATCCCAGACCAAACATCAGGCATCCTAAGATAACTACCGGAATTAGGATTTTAAACCGGATGCTCAGGTTTTTCAAAAACATGATCATTTCTTTTCCTCCTCTTGGCTGAACTGTCGGTGATTTCTTTTTTATTTATTATCATTTAAAACAGGAACTTCCTGAATTTTCGTTTTGACAGCCATGCCCCCTTCGCGCTATAGTTGTTAAGTGACACTTACTAACAGAATGATACAATAGATTTCGCATTTTTTCAATAGTTGATTTGTCGGTTTCGCAGAAGGAATGGTTGTTTCAACAGTTTTTTCTGTGATATTCTAACAAAAAGGGATGATAAATATTTCACAGATAATTAAAGAAGGGAGTTGTGCAATATGAGTATAAAGCTTGCAGCATTTGATATGGATGGAACATTGCTGGATAGTAATAAAAATCTGCCTCCTGATTTTATGGATTGGGTGGTGAAGCATCCAGAGATTAAGACAGTGATTGCCAGTGGGAGGCAGTATTATAAACTGGTTAAGGACTTTGTTCCTATTAAAGAGCAACTGGTTTTTGCATCGGAAAATGGCGGATTCGTCTTTGAGAATGACCATGTGTTATATAGCAATGAAATGAAGAAGGAGGATATCCTACGGTGTCTGGAATGGATTTGGAGTATAGAGGGCTTGACGCCGGTTCTTTGCGGGGCGGAATCTGCTTATATAGAGAGAACTAGTGAGTCTGTATGCGGGCTTGTGGGGATGTATTATGATCGTTTGTTGCAGACAGATGACTTGCGTGCGTCTGTATTGCAGGATACGGTTGTAAAAATTGCAGTTTTGGTGGATGAAAGAAGGGCGGAAACAGCTATCAGGAACTTTAAAAAGATAGATGGGCATCTGTCAGCTGTATTATCTGGGGATAGCTGGATTGACTTTTCTAACCAGACAGCGAACAAGGGGGCTGCCATTATTGCCATTCAGAAGAAATATGGAATCAAAAAAGAAGAGTGTATGGCGTTTGGGGACTATTTAAATGATGTAGAGATGCTCCAGTGCTGCGGTGAGAGTTACTGTATGGAAAATGGGCATCCAGATTTAAAACGTATTGCAAAGTATATAGCTGCCTCTAATGATAATAATGGAGTAATGGATGTGTTGCGCCAAATTGGTTCTGTGTGCACGATTTGATTCTTTTACTTTCCTCATTTTTTATGAAGAGATAAACTGCAGTTATCCATAGGCAGAGGAGTTTCGCCAATTTTGCTCTGTGATTGCATGA
>CAJUID010000055.1 GCA_910585905.1 uncultured Lachnospiraceae bacterium | reverse complement strand
AACAAAAATGCTTTAGCATTTTTGCTAGGGCACAAGCGAAGTCTGTGCCCTTTTTAATAATAGTAATTTTGCCGCAGCATAGGCAGTGCCCTTTTTAAATTTCTAATCAGGAGGTTACTTTTATGGAAGAGAAGAAAACATTTTATTTAACGACAGCAATTGCTTACACTTCTGGTAAGCCGCATATCGGAAATACGTATGAGGCAGTTCTTGCTGATAGTATTGTGCGTTTTAAGAGGATGCAGGGATATGATGTGCGTTTCCAGACTGGCACAGACGAGCATGGGCAGAAAATTGAATTAAAGTCGGAAGAGGCAGGTATTACGCCAAAACAATTTGTGGATGATGTGTCTGGGCAGATCAAGACAATTTGGGATATGATGAATACTTCGTATGATAAATTTATCCGCACAACGGATGAATATCATGAGAAGCAGGTTCAGAAAATATTTAAAAAGTTATATGAAAAGGGTGATATCTACAAGGGGCATTATGAAGGAATGTACTGTACACCTTGTGAGTCCTTTTTTACGCCATCGCAGTTAGTTGATGGCAAATGCCCAGACTGCGGCAGGGAATGCCAGCCAGCCAAAGAAGAAGCGTATTTCCTAAAGCTGAGCAAATATACAGATCGGTTGATTGAGCATATTAATACCCATCCAGAATTTATTCAGCCAGAGTCCCGTAAAAATGAGATGATGAATAATTTCCTTCTTCCAGGGCTTCAGGATTTGTGTGTATCCAGAACTTCTTTTAAGTGGGGAATTCCGGTAGATTTTGACCCAAATCATGTTGTGTATGTCTGGATTGACGCATTAAGCAACTATATAACTGGTTTGGGGTTTGACCTGGATGGAAACCATACGCTGGATGATGGGGAGAACCTATATGAGAAATTCTGGCCGGCAGACCTTCACTTGATTGGAAAAGACATCCTTCGTTTCCATACAATTTATTGGCCAGTTATGTTAATGGCCCTGGATCTGCCATTGCCAAAACAAATCTTTGGGCATCCGTGGCTGCTTCAGGGTGATGGCAAAATGAGCAAGTCGAAGGGAAATGTGATTTATGCGGATGATTTAGTGGATTTATTCGGAGTTGATGCGGTACGCTATTTCGTGCTTCATGAGATGCCATTTGAAAATGATGGTGTAATAAGCTGGGAGCTAATGGTTGAGAGGATGAATTCGGACCTGGCAAATGTCCTTGGGAACTTGGTAAACAGGACAATTTCCATGAGCAATAAATACCTTGGAGGAGTAATTGCGGATAAGGGGGTTGCAGAAGAGGTTGATGAGGATTTAAAAGCAAAAGTTTTAGAAGTGCCAATGAATGTCATCCAAAAGATGGAACAGCTCCGTGTGGCAGACGCTATTACAGAGGTATTTTCGCTATTTAAACGCTGCAACAAATATATTGATGAAACAGAGCCTTGGGTACTGGGCAAAGACGAGGCAAAGAAAGACAGGCTGTCTACAGTTTTATATAATCTAGTAGAAAGTATTACCATTGGGGCAAGCCTGCTAGAGGCGTTTATGCCGGATACGACAGAGAAAATCTTAGCTCAGTTACATGCTGAAAAAAGGAGCATGGATGAGATGGATCGGTTTGGAAAGTATGCTTCTGGGACAAAGGTAACAGAAACACCAGAGATTCTCTTTATGCGTCTTGATTCAAAAGAAGTTCTTGCAAAGGCAGAGGAGATTAAGCAGAAACAGATTGCGGAGGCAAAGGCAGAGTCTGGAGAGTCAGAGGAGGAGGTAATTGACATTGAAGCAAAGCCAGAAGTGACATTTGATGATTTTATGAAAATGCAGTTTCAGGTTGGCGAAATTATTGCCTGCGAAGAGGTGAAAAAATCTAAAAAGCTTCTCTGTTCGCAGGTTAAGGTAGGAAGTGAGGTAAAACAGATTGTGTCGGGCATCAAGCAGTATTATTCTGCCGAGGAGATGGTCGGTAAAAAAGTCATGGTGCTGGTAAATTTGAAGCCGGCTAAATTGGCTGGCGTGTTATCAGAAGGAATGCTTCTCTGTGCGGAGGATGCAGAGGGGAACCTAGCACTGATGGCGCCTGAAAAACCAATGCCTGCCGGGGCAGAGATCTGCTAATATTTCTTTACTTTTTAACTTAGAGGAAATTGCGTCAAATGTAGTGGTACACCAACAAAAAAGTCAGAGACTTTTTTGTCAGGGCACAAGCGAAGTTTGTGCCCTTTTTTACAGGAAGAGGATTTATTGCATAGTGGGAGGAATGGCCATAAATAGTATGCAAGAATTTTCGTTTTGCGGTTATATAGAGGCAAGAATCTACCGATATAATAGATAAACGAATGGTTTGTGGACAAAAGGATTTGTACCGCATTGCAGATTTCCTATCAATAGGGAATATGAGGAATGATGGTTATCGTTCTTAATTTCAAGGAGGAGTGAGTAGATATGGCAGTAAAAAGTGCAGTAGAATTCGCTGCTCAGCAGGCTCAGGCAGCGGATAAGAGCAGAGTACAGGACAATCGCAGAGCTGCAGGGACACGGCAGAAGGGAAATGCGGATGGAGCCTCTGCACCTGCAAAAGCAGGTGAAACTGGAATGGAAGATGTCTGGCAGGAAGATAGTGTCCAGTATGAAAGTCCAGATCGGGCAAATGCGGGTGCGGCATGGTTTCAGGAGTATCTTCGCAGGCAGCAGATGGAAAAATTTGGGCTTGATTTTGAAGAAGAGGATGAAGAGAAAGAGGAGAAGGATCCAGCCCGCGAGAAAATGGAAGAGGCAGAGAGGATTTTAGATTCTCTAAAGAGGATGTTAGACAGGATGCGGGAACAGCAAAAGAAGCAGAGAGAGCAGCAGAAAAATAAAAAAGGCAAGCTTTCTTACAATTACCGCAGAGTTTCTAATTCAATTGGCGCAGCAAAGACAACGACTCAGGCTGCCAATGCACTGAGTTCAGCTTCTGTTAATCTTAGTTTGGTTCGCAGGCAGGCAGCAAGCGGCAAATATGAGGACAGAGAAATCCAGATTGCATTGCAGCATGCGTATAAGATGGTTCGTGCCGCTAGGAAAAAGGTAAACAATATAAAGAGTGAAGCGCAGCAGGCAAAGAGGAACCAGGCCAAAGAAACGCTGAAAAAGCAGAAAAACAGCGCCGTAAAAAGTATGCCAAATCGCCAGAAGGTTGAGAGGGAGCTGCAGCAGCTTCAGCAGGAACTGAGAAGCCGCGAAAAGCAGAAAAAGAACCGCAACCGTCGCGATGAGGATATGGATTTGATGGATGCAGATATGGAATATTTGAGACAGCGTATTAGCGTCTTGCAAAACCACGGTATTAAGCTATCCACTGGAGACCAACAGATGGTTGATGAAATGGTTGCTGCAGCTATGGGATTGGTTTCTGTGGGTGTGCAGGAAGAAGCGGCAGGTGCAGCAGAGGGCGGTGAGGCAATAACCCTTCCGGTTGACACAGGCGGCGGTGTAGATGCAGCAGTTGTAGCAATGGAAGGATTTGACGCTACGATATAAGGTGATTTTTACAATAAAGAAGATATTCCCAAGGCTTAGGCTCTTGGAATATCTTCTTTATTTTTGCGCCAATCTGTAAAGATTGGGTGTATTTGAGAGACAAGTTACAAGCTTGCTCTAAAATAGGGATTGATTGGAGAATGCGATGCAGATTTATTCTCGCGAAAGCAACGAGGCAAACGCAATGCTTGCAAGGAACTGAAAGTTCCTTTGCACTTGTGTGGTGATGAACCGGAGATGGTATAAAAGTTCGGGTAATAAAACGAAATAGTGATTATTTTAGGGAAATTTTGTTATAATAATGGATAAGTAAATTTTATCCAGTAAAGGAGACGAACTATGATTATTCCTAAATATTATGAGGATTTAACGGTATTACATAAGAATACCATGCCGAACCGGGCATATTACATTCCATCATCGGGGCGCCAGACCGCAGGGCGCGATAAGTCCGATCGTTTTGTTTTATTGTCTGGTGAATGGAAGTTCCGCTATTTTGACAGTATTTATCAGGCAAAAGAGGCTTTTTACGAGGAAGGGTTTTGTACAGAGACATTTGACACTGTTACAGTACCAGGTGTCTGGCAGAATGATGGATATGGCCGCCACCAGTATACCAATATCCGTTACCCATTTCCGTTTGACCCGCCGTATGTGCCGCATGATAATCCATGTGGAGAGTATGTGCGTACCTTTACTTACCGCAAGGACGAAAAGGCTCCCAATGTTTATTTAAATTTTGAAGGGGTAGATTCCTGTTTTTATGTCTGGCTGAATGGAAAGTTTGTCGGCTACAGCCAGGTATCTCACTCCACGAGTGAATTTGATATTACCAGCTGCCTGCGGGAGGGAGAAAATACACTGGCAGTGCTGGTATTGCAGTGGTGTGACGGAAGTTATATGGAAGACCAGGACAAGTTTCGGATGAGTGGAATTTTTCGGGATGTCTATCTGCTTCGCAGACCGGAAAATGGCATATTTGATTATTTTGTAAAAGCAATCCCATCAGACGATTACAAAGAGGGTAATGTAGAGATTTCCTTCCAGTATAGGAACCAGCCAGTTCCAGTTTCTGTAACTCTTTTGGATGCTAATGGTAAAAAGGTGGCGGAAGGGACAGTAGGAGGGGATGCAGGTGAGAACAAGGCAAAAGAGAAATTAGATGGGAAGTTTGTTTCTCAGGGGAATGTTTTGCTGCATATTGCGGACGCAAATTTGTGGAGTGCGGAGACACCGTATCTCTACACATTAATTTTGGAGACAGAAAATGAAGTGATAACGGATACTGTTGGAATCCGTGAGATTCATACAAAAGACGGTGTGTTATATATTAACGGTGTAAAGGTGAAATTTCATGGGACAAACCGTCATGACAGCGATCCGGTTACGGGATTTGTGATTGGCAGGCAGCAGATTATAAAGGATCTGACATTGATGAAGGAGCATAATATGAATGCTATCCGAACAAGCCATTATCCGAATGCGCCTTGGTTTTACCAGATTTTTGACCGTCTGGGATTTTATGTGATTGATGAGGCGGATAATGAAAGTCATGGGACTGGGGAGATTTATTTTCCAGAGATGCCGTGGGAAGAACGGGTAAAACATTGGAATGAAACCATTGCGGATAATCCTGATTTTACGGAAGCTACAGTTGACAGAGCGAGACGCCTTGTGGAGCGGGACAAAAATCGTCCTTGTGTTATTATGTGGTCTATGGGGAATGAATGTGCTTTTGGATGTGCATTTGAAGAGGCATTAAAATGGACGAAGGAGTTTGATCCTACCCGTCTGACCCATTACGAGAGTGCCCGTTATATATCGGATAAAAGAAAATATGATTACAGTAATCTTGATACCCACAGCCGCATGTATCCATCTCTTACGGAAATACATGATTATTTTGAACAGGATGGGACAAAACCTTTTGTATTGTGCGAATATTGTCATGCAATGGGGAATGGGCCGGGAGATTTGGAAGATTATTTTGAGGTAATCCATCAGTATGATGGAGCCTGCGGCGGATTTGTATGGGAATGGTGCGACCACGCAATTGATATGGGCAGGAGTATTGAGGGGAAAGAAATGTATGCTTATGGCGGGGATCACAAGGAGTTTCCGCATGATGGCAATTTCTGCATGGATGGGCTGGTTTATCCAGACCGCACCCCGCATAATGGGCTTTTGGAGTTTAAAAATGTGCACCGTCCTGCCCGTGTCATAAAGTTTGACCAGGATAATGGGAAACTTGTTATCAGGAATTATATGGATTTTGTGAACCTAAAGGATTACCTGGATATACAGTATGAAGTGTTTGTTGATGGTGTGGCAGCAGAGCGGAAAAAAGTGGATGAAAAAGATATTCCAGATATTTTTCCACATGAGGAAAAAGAGGTGCCAGTAGTCTTTGAAGTGCCGCCAAAGGGAAAGTGTTATCTAAAAGTCACATATCTTTTAAAGACGGCAACGGAAGTCCTTCCCGCAGGTTTTGTGCTTGGATTTGAGGAAGTCGGGATAAAAACCGGAGAAAATGCAAACCAGAGAGTGAAAGAGCTACTTACCTTTCATGGGTTTCCTGGTGCTGTGGATGGGCCGCAGGGACAGGGTGGCGAAATGGTGCAGAACGGTTATAATGCGGGCTGGCAGGCCAGATTTACCATAGAAGAGGATGACTGTAGCATAGTTATTTCTAATGGCGTATTTTCCTATACTTATGATAAACTAAAGGGAGTGATTGCGCAGATGGTGTACAATAATGAGATTTTATTGAATTGCCCAATGGAATATAATATCTGGAGAGCACCGACAGATAATGATAGGAATGTAAAAAATGAATGGATGCGGGCAGGATATGACCGGGCGGTTGCAAGAGCTTATCAGACAACAGTAAAAAATGAAGATGACAGAGTTCGGATAGAAACAGTATTATCTGTCTCAGCCATTGCGTTACAACGTATTTTAGATATTAAGGCCTGCTGGACTATCTATCCAAATGGGGCTGTAGAATTATCATTGGATGGAAAGAAGAACATGGAGTTTCCTTTTTTGCCAAGATTTGGGCTGCGTCTCTTTTTGCCGAAGGTTATGTCAAGAGTGACGTATTGCGGTATCGGGCCAGTAGAAAGCTATATTGACAAAAACAAGGCAGGATATCATGGTTTATTTACAGCAGATGTAAAAGCAATGCATGAAGATTATATTTATCCACAAGAAAATGGGAGCCATCATGATTGTGATTTTGTGGAGTTGTCAGGCGGCAGGCTTTGCCTTACTGCGGCAGGTACAGATACTTTTGCTTTTAATGCGTCGGTCTATACGCAGGAAGAACTAGCTGAAAAAGCGCATAATTATGAACTGGAAGAATCACCATATACTGTACTTTGCATTGATTATCGCCAGAGTGGGATTGGCTCTAATAGCTGCGGGCCGGAGCTATTAGAAAAATATCGGTTAAATGAGGAGAAGTTTCATTATCAAGTGTATCTGATTCCGAAGAAAAAATAAAAAAACAAAGGACACAAAATGTGTCCCCTGTAAAGTAATATATAGAAAAAATAACAAGCAATGAGCTGTATATAATAAGAATTAGAGGAGCTGCCAGTATTCTTCCAACGTAAGGTTGTGTTTTTTGAGGAATTTGGCGGCTTCTTTTCCTACATAACGAAGATGCCATGGTTCATAATTCACTCCGGTAATTTCTTCCTTTTCTTCGGGATAACGGAGTATAAAGCCATATCGGCAGCAATTTTCGCGAAGCCAGATATTCCCCGGTTCTTCAGCCTGTGACCTGTCCATATTCATATTCCCAGAACATAGGATATCCAGTGCCAGTCCGGTTTCATGTTCACTGTGTCCAGCGGGCATGGTTTCTTTGTAAGTCTCAAGCAGTGCATCTTCATAGGATAGTCCTCTTTGCATTGCGCTTCTAACATCTTCATCAATTAGTTTTTGTTGTTTTTCCTGACTGCGCCAAGCCGAGGCAATCCAATATTGAAAACCTCCTTCTGCGGTGGCGTCTGCAAGCATCTGTACCAGGGCATCATATAAACAAGCAGATGCATTTAGACGTCCATTGCAGATTGGCTGCAGGTTTGCCTGATATGATTGCTTTAAGGCATGTTCTGCATTTACAAGAACAAGAATCTTTTTATTCTTGGAATAAATCTTTTTTGCCCTTAATGTTAAGATAGGATTATGTTCTGGTCTTTCTTTCTGATTTTCATTTGTCAGTTCTTTTGCAAAGCTAGTTGTTTCTGCGGCAATGGGAGGTTGTTGTATTTTCTGGCTATTTTTTACGGTGTTGGTCTTTCCCTCTGATAAATGCATGTAAGGTAAAAAGATACCTTCGAGTAACAATGCAACTCCAATTACTATTATAACAATCTTTTTTCTCATATTCCGTCTCCCCCTTTTTTATATCATCTAAGATAAGGGTATCACGGTATTGCATCATAATCTCTGCCATAAGGTATCAAAATTGTATCATTCCTTCAATAGGCATGCCCATGCACCAGTGTTTGTGCAAGCGGTCAGTTTTCGTTTCACTATAGAACCAGGTCTCATAAAGTCGAATGGAATGTGCTCCATCAAATTCAATATAACCTTCTAGATTTTGAATCATAGTCCATGAGGCTACAATATTTGTTGAACTTTGCAGCTCATAGGCGTCAATACCATAGTAATGATAGATTCCATTCCACCAGTCATAGAAAATAGTCTCTATTTGGTTATTTGAATCGCTATAAGAAGTACCATAGGTGGATAATGCCTTGGGGTCTAGTTTTTGCTTAAACATAATGTCCAAATAGTATACCTTGTGGAATTCTTCGTCCAGATAAAGCGTAATTGTTTTTTTAGGTTTTTTGTAAACCAATTTCCAGAAACTAATGCCTTGCAGATCGTCTTCACTCTGTGTTTTATAAATTGTGTACCGCTCACAGACAGAAAGTTTTTTTGCCTTAAGTGCAATGTTTTCAGACAATATTGAAGTTAGCATACCATTATTTTTCATAATCTCTAATTCCCGGTTGGCAATTTCAGTGAGTTCCTGCTTGTCCATCCATATTTCTGGCTTGCCAATTCGGATAGCATGTATTTTGCCTTCTTCTCCATATACGCGGGCAAAGGACCGGAGCTTATCAGGAAATGTTTCATAAGAAGTTTCATAGGTATTGACTACAATATCTTTATAATTTAGTTTGTTTAATGTATTCTTATCATACAACATGCTGTAGTAGGTTGGAAAAGCGATGGCAAGGCAGAAAAGGGCGGCGACTAATAGGATACCAAGAATCGTAAAGATGACTTGACGGAGTTTCTGTCGACTATCACTGTTCTTCAATTTCTATCTCCTCCTTTTCTACTGCTGTATCGCTGGTTTTATTTGGAAATTGAATCGTAATTTCTGTGCCTTCCTCTGGTTGGCTGCTAATCTGCCATGTAGCATGGTGCAGTTTAATAATTTTCTGGCACAGTGACATTCCGATTCCGGCGCCGCCTTCCTTTCTGGCGCGCGATTTATCAATCATATAAAAGGGCTCTGTAATTTTATGGATTTCTTCTATTGGCATTCCGCGGCCATTATCTTTTAAGTAGAAAAGATATCCGGCGGCGGAATCATTTCCTTTTAAAATAATTTCACCATGCTCTCCGCACGCTTTTCTGGCATTGTCTATCAGATTAGAAAAGAGGGAGAGCAGAAGGTCTGGCTCGCCAAAAAGGTTTCCATCTTCAATCTGTATATCTAAAAGGATGTTTTTGGGCTGCAGTAACTTTTCTGTCATCGTTTTTAATTGAAGAACAAAGGATTGAATATTGATTTTCTGAAAAGAAATTTCTTGCTTATCAATATAGAGAAGCTCCATTAATTTAAGTGCAAGACGTTCCAGCCGTTTTCCCTGATTGAAAATGTAATCTGCAGAAATAAAGGTTTCTTCCTCAGACAACTCCATAGAACGCAGCATATCTGCATATCCAATTATAGATGTCAGAGGAGTTTTTAATTCATGCGAAAAAGCGCCTGTAAATTCTTCCTGCCTGCGGGCATTTTCTTCAAGTTGTGCAATGTTCTCTTCAAGCTGTGTCGCCATCTGATTAAAATCCTGGCTTAAGATTGCAATTTCATTGGTGCCTTTTACGTTTACACGGCTCTTATAATTGCCATTTGCAAATGCACGTGTGGCATGGGAAAGTTTTCTAACTGGACGTGTAAAGTTGCTGGAAAATATTAGCAATACAACCATAAAGACAGCTGAAACAAACGGAAGGGCGAGCAAGTACGTATTATATAACTGGTGGCGGTCCTGATAGACATAATCTATATTGCGGTGCATCTCCAGTTTATAATTACCAGCCTTGCTCTGGGCTTCACATAAGGATTCCAGATAATAGTGATTTTTTTGTTTGTGTATCTGCCAGACGCCGGAATGCTTTTTTTCAGAGGTAAGGATTAATTTACTCTTGTACTGGCTGCTTTGATAAATTATTTTATTGTCCTTATTATAAATAATCATTCCGTCTTGTGTATTGTTTAGGCTTTGCTGGATGGATTTTGCAATTTCAGCTACTGCAATATCTGTTGCCTGGTATTCTTTAGGCAGACCTTCAAGCGAAGCAACCAGGGCATATTGGAAGATTTTCATTTCCTCTATGCCCTGTTCCTTTGCTCTGTTCATTGTAGTCTGAAAAGCAGTATGAACCATGATATTGCCAAAGATCATAAAAGACATAATAATAAAGCACATCATGGTAATAAATTGTTTCCAAAATAATTTCATGTTATGATTCCTCTGTTGTCAGGCGGTAGCCGACCTTGTAAACAGCCTCAATCTGGTTTTCTAAGCCAGCTTTTTTGCGGAGGCGCTGCACATGTAGGTCAACCGTCCTGCTGTCTCCCATATATGTGCTGTCCCAAACATGTTCGTAGATTACTTCTCGGTATAATGCGACATTGGGGTTGCGGACAAAGAGAAGAAGAAGGTCAAATTCTTTGTATGTGAGTTTTAGCGGGACTCCGTTCTTTGTAACAGACCGCGATACAGTATCAATATGGAGGTCTAGGATATCAATGCACCGCTCTGTTTTTTCAAACCGCCGGAGTATATTTTCTACTCTTGCTAAAAGTTCCAACACCTCAAATGGCTTTGTAATATAGTCATCAGCTCCAGCTTGCAGCCCTTTCACTTTATCGGCTGTCTCTCCCTTTGCCGTTAAAAAAATTACGGGCAGTTCAATACTTTTTGCATATTCTAGTAATTCATAACCATTAATTTCAGGCAGCATAATATCAAGCAGGCATAAATCGTAATGTTCGGACTGCATCTTGTCTGCACCATCTTTTCCGTTATATGATACATCGCAGTAGTAACCTGCGTTTTTAAGATTCATTTTTATTAAATTAGCAATCGCTTCCTCATCTTCAACGATTAAAATTTTATTCATAGCTTTTCTATTTTCCTTATATTCAGTATAGTGGATTCTTTCTATGCATCAATATAAATAGCACAAAAATGTATCATAATTGTAACGCACAAATTTAAAAGCGCTTGAGAATATATTGCCTGTGTCACCAGTTAATAGATATCACTAAATATAAAGCAATGGATTATGTGAAAAAGGAGCAGGCTCATGATGCCTTTGATTATTGGTGCAGATAGTATTAAATAGATAATTGTATTATATACTTCTTTGTAGTTTTCTTCAACATGAAAAGGAACTTTTAGCAGGCAACAGCGTTTATTCACGCGGAGCAACGAGCCAAGCGCGAGCTTGCTCGCATTTGGCGACTGCCGCGAGGGTCAACGGGAGTTTGACAGTTGAATATTAAAAAAAGTACTTGCAGGTCGCATAAAACCT
>CAJUID010000054.1 GCA_910585905.1 uncultured Lachnospiraceae bacterium | reverse complement strand
CTCTGCCTATGGATAACTGCAGAGTATCCTCTTCAAAAAATGGGGAAAGTCAAAGTCTAGTTCAATATATCCAATTCTCAAGCACAAAAATTGTTTGATTTTTCCATTGACTTATTTATACTCCACTAGTAGAATAGAAATCATCATATATAAGTTATTTGATATCCTAATACTTTTTTGTATAAGGCCATTCACGTTTGTTAAACAGAAAACACAGAGAATACTAAATTCTACTGGTGTAGATATTGGAGTCTACTTTTGTAGAATTAATATAATTCGGCATGTAGCAGCAGTAACGAATCATTTTTCTCTGTATATAACCCATAGGAATTTTCGCCATAGTACAGTGGTCAAAAATGCGGGCGTTTTGTTAGCGCACAAGCGATGCTGTGTCCTTTTTATGGAGGTATGAGAATGAAAGAAATACGGTTACATGAGGGTGAACTAAATGTTATGGAATTATTGTGGTCTAACAAAGAACTGGCTGCAAAGGACATTTCTAAAATTATCAAAGAGTATATTGGGTGGGAAAAAAATACAACTTATACCGTTATCAAACGATTAATTGATAAGGGGGCAATTATTAGGGAAGACCCTGGTTTTATCTGCAAAGCAAATGTTACTAAGAGAAAAATACAGGATATAGAAACAAGGGCATTGCTGGACAAATTATATAGCGGCTCTGTGTCTAATCTAATTACAGATTATCTTGCAAATCAAAAATTGACTGGTTCTGATTTAACCCATTTAGAACGTATTGTCGCAAACCATCGGGGCATCAGATAGTCTTTCATGTGATGCCCCGGTAATTGCGGGGCATTTGTCTTTCATAATTTTGATTCTGTAACATCAAATTGTACTGTAACAGGCCGAAGCATTAAATGAAACATACTATGTTGAGGTAAAATTCCTTTTGACTGCAACACTAAATAATGCAATCAAAATCCATAATATAACAGGAAACCCCATATATTGTAAAAAAGAGAGAGGAAGATGTATTATTTTAACTCTGGGATAAACTCCAGTTTTTCAAATAGTTATTGATATTTTGATAGTAGTCTGATATAATATCCCTAATATTTCAAAAAGGCACACCAATTATATAAAATTCCTTCAGAATTTTTATTAGCGTACCAATACATACAAAAAACTTTCCAATGCTGTTGCGCACACGAGAATAAATATATAGGAGGCACAATATTATGGGAACATCAAATCATCAAACGTATCACCAGAAAAAAAACATGGCAAATATCAATAAGCTGCGCGAATTATTAAAAGAATTTCCTCCCTTTGCAAAAGATTTTTTCCGCGGCATCGAGCCGACTTCATCCATTAATACACGCATTGGTTATGCCTACGATATCAGGACATTTTTTCGCTTCCTACTGGCGGCAAACCCATCACTTCAGAGCAGCGAAATCACTTCTATATCACTTTCTGACCTAGATTCGTTAGAACCAGTGGATATTGAAGAATATTTGGAATATCTCAAGTTTTATACTTATGATGGAAAAGATTACTCCAATGATGAGCGAGGGATTCACCGAAAATTATCTTCCCTGCGCAAGTTTTATCTGTACTACCAAAAAAGGGAACGCCTGACGAACAATCCGACTACGGTTGTTGATATGCCAAAGCTTCATGATAAAGAGATTGTCAGGCTTGATTCTGGTGAAGTTGCCGAACTATTAGAATTAGTGGAACATGCAGGTGACAGCCTGACTGGACGGAAAAAAAGCTTTTACGAGAAAAATAAACTGCGGAATATTGCAATATTTACATTATTTCTTGGAACCGGAATCCGTGTATCTGAATGCGTCGGCCTTGACATTGAAGATGTTGACTTCCGTGAGAACCGAATCCGGATTATCCGCAAAGGTGGCAAGGAAGAATACGTCTATTTTGGTGAGGAAGTCTGTAATGCGCTAAAAAACTACATTGAAATATCAAGAGAACAGATTGAACCAGTTGCCGGACATGAACATGCGCTGTTCTACTCCATACAGCGCCGAAGAATCAGCGTACAGGCAATTGAAAACCTGGTTGCAGAATATGCAGGACAGATTACGAATTTCAAGCATATTACGCCGCATAAGCTCCGAAGCACCTATGGCACATCCTTATACCGCGAAACTGGTGATATTTACCTGGTTGCAGAGGTTCTTGGGCACAATGATGTAAATACAACAAGAAAGCACTATGCAGCGATGGAGGATGACAAAAAACGAATTGCTGCAACAGCAGTTTCATTAAGAAAATCGACAACCAGATAAGGGCTGCCGATTTTCTTTCATAGCAATACAGGGTATAAACCTACAATTGCTCCCCATATTCATTTAACTGTTCCTGCTTTTAAACAAGGAAAATTCACTTTACTTTAATTCAGCTTGAACTGTGTGACTGCATCTAACAGATCACCAGAATTGTTATTTAATGTCTCTGCATTTCCATTTAAGTTCTTAACAGCATCTAACTGATTCAAAATGGTAGCAGATACTTCCGATGTGGCGGCCGCAGATCGGTCAGATACATCAGAAATACTCTGGATTGCAGATAATGTCTGGTTCTTTGCCACAGACATCTGTTCAATTCCTTTTGTAATATCATCAAGGTTGGATGCCAGGTCTTCCACATATTTATTAATATTATTAAACAAATTAATTGTTGTTTCCAGCGCCTCCTGCTGTGCCCCTACAATCTGCTCTGCCCTCTTTGCAGTTTCTACCGTCTGCTCTGTCTGGGCATTAATTCCTGTAATAATATTAGAAATCCCGCCAACTGCCTGCATAGATTCATCTGCAAGCTTTCTGATTTCATCCGCAACAACAGCAAATCCCTTACCAGATTCACCAGCGCGTGCCGCTTCAATTGAAGCATTTAAACTCAAAAGGCTCGTCTGGTCGGAAATAGAACTGATTACCTCAACAATGCCCTCAATCGTCTTGGATTCATTGTTAAGTTTATTAATCCCCTCAATAACTGCTTCCGTAACATTCTGTGTATCTTTTGAACGCTCACTTAATTTTGCAATAATATCAATTCCCTCATTAACATAATCCTTTGTATTATGGGAAATTGCCTCAATAGCACTTGTATTTGTTGTCAGCACATTAATCTTTTCAGACAATCCATCCATCTGCTCTAGGCATTTCTCCGCCTCACTTGCCTGGGATGAAGTACCCTCCTCAATCTCAGACATAGCATTGTAAATTTCATCAGAAGAAACAACAAGCAGCTCCGAAGTTTTAGATACATCATCGGAAGAAGACTGCACCAAACTACTAATCTGGTCTACTTTGTTAAGCAATACCTTCATATTAGAAATCATGCCGTTAATACTGCTACCGAGAACTCCAAATTCATCTTTTCTCTTTAAATTGACATTTCCGGTCAAATCGCCATCCGAAGCCTTTTCTAACACGCCGACAACTGTACTAATTGCCTTATGCATATTCAAAGCAAGGAACAGAGCTACTAAAATAGCTATAATAATCGCTATAATCGTAATACCTACTGTCATATTGCGAATTTCATATGCCTGGCTGAGCATAACTTTTTCCGGTACCAGGCAGCATACATTAGAACCAGTATCAGCAATCGGGGAACAGATAAACAAATAGTTTTGTTTATTATAGTTCACCATAGAAGAAACGGAATCGCCTGATTTCGCCTTTTTATAAAAGTCCTGGCCAGCAAACACATTTCCCTTTGCCTCTACATTTAAGATTTCCTCTCCGTCTGGGGCAATATATCCCATTATGATCCGGCTGTCAAGCTCCAAATCCTTCAATACATTCGTTACAGCTTTTGCATTAATATCAATTACAACATACCCATCAAAGTTTGAAAAAGACTTCACAAAGGAAGCTGCATACTGGCTTTTGTCAATTTTAAGCTGAGAATCCAATTCCTCATGGGAACTGGTCCACACGCCATCCTCTGCATTTCCAGAAAATGACTTGTTAAATGTGTCATAAAATCCCGGTTCCAGAGTACCAGCAGAAGAAATTCCATCGCCGTACGAGCCAAATACAGAGATAGCCATTATAAAATCACTGGCGCTTGCAGCAGACTGCACCGTATTATAAAGGGAACTCCACATCATGTACTCACGGGGCTTATCATTTTTATATGCTCCTCTGTAGTAGTTATAAAAATCACTATCTTCAATAATCTTTTGTGCCTCTGCACCAATCTGGGACATTCCCAAGTTTAAATAGTTTGCAGTTGCATTTACAGTACCTGCCATATTTTGTTTGTATGACTTTAACATTGCAGAGGAGGAACTGTTATAAGAAACGACACCAAGCACTATGATTAATACAACAACGACCATAAAGCCTGAAATCAGTTTGAATGCAATACTGTTTAATTTGTTTAATTGTTTCATAACATTCCAGCCTCCTTTAATATTTCCTGTTGTCTATGTAGTCTTTTGCAGTGTCAGCAGGAAAAAGCTCTTCCTGTATATAATTCTTTTTTGAAATTGGATCCCCATTGATTACCTTTTTCACAGCAGAAGCCAACAGCTTGCCAGTCAGTGGGTTACATTCCATATCACAGTTGATTTTTCCTTCTGTCATTGCCTCAAATGCAGCATGGATTCCATCAAAGGAAACAATGACGATATCTTTTCCAGGCTTAATCCCATTTTTCTCCAGTACCTCAATTGCACCAAGAGCCATATCATCATTTTCACAGATTAAAATGTCAATGTCCAGTTTTTGCCTTAGAACTTTTTCCATATTCTCGACGCCACCATCATAGCTGAAGTTACCGGTTTCCTTATAAATGATTTTATAATTCCCCTCAGCGCCAAGCATCTCTTCAATTCCCTGGGTGCGTCCTGTCTCTGCGCTGGCGCCAAGCGCTCCCTGAAATAGAGCTACCTTATATGTATTCTTTTTCGTCTTAAGAGAATCCATATAATCAATCAGCCAGTCAGCTGCTTTGTATCCCTCAAGCAAAAAGTTTGATCCAATCCAGCAGTGATACAAAGTATCATCCTTTACATCCACCATGCGGTCCATTACGATTACGGGAATTCCTGCAGCTTTTGCCTCCTGCAGTACCTCATCCCATCCCTCAGACACAATTGGGGTAAAACTAATCAAATCAACTTTCTTCTCGATAAAAGAACGCACAATCTTAATCTGGTTTTCAAAGTCATCTTCCGCATTCTCATAAAGTAATTTAATGCCGTTTTCTTCTGTACAATTTTCTTGGATTGACTCCACATTTGCAAGGCTCCAGGATGCCCCAGTCCCTGATTGGGCGTACCCCACTGTAATCAGTTTCTGGCTGCCAGGCGTTTCTTTGCCTTCTTTTTTCTGCTCTGAACTGTCCTTCCCACATGCTGTGACTGCTACAGCACAGAGCAGAAGAAGAAAGCAGGTAAACATGCTTTTCCACTTACTAATTTTTTTCATCCTTCTACCATCCCTTTCTCTTTTTTAGCGCTTATATAAAAATTATAATATATTTGGTAAAATCAATCAAGTTTTTCGCAAAAAAAAAGAAAAATTTGGCTACAATGAACAATTTTGCAGACAAAAAATCAGTAAAAGAAAAAATCTAAACCAAATGAAATAAGTGCACCGCCTAAAAACGATTTTGATGGCCACTATCATACCATGGCAAAGTCCCTAAAAGTAAACTATTTTAATTTCATTAATAGTTTCTCAAAATATTCTGGCAGCGGTGCATCAAATTCTACATATTTTCCAGTTCTTGGATGAATCAACCCAAGTGTTTTGGCGTGCAGTGTCTGCCCGGTCAAATGAAACGGACATTTTGCCGGGCCATAGATGGCATCCCCAAGAATCGGATTTCCAATGCTTGCCATATGGACACGGATCTGGTGCGTCCGTCCGGTCTCAAGATTACAGCAGATGTATGTGAACTTTCCATTAAGCGGGTCTAGCACTTTATAATGCGTTACTGCCCTCTTGCCATTTTTTACATTCATTGCCATCTTCTTCCGGTCAACCGGATGGCGCCCCAATGTGCTTTCAATTGTGCCCTCTTCCTGCACCACATGGTTCTGCACAATCGCATGGTATGTCCTAGTTATAGAATGTTCTTTTAGCTGTTCTGCAATAAAGCGGTGTGCATAATCATTTTTGCAAACTACTACCGCCCCTGTCGTATCCTGGTCAATCCGATGGACAATCCCTGGCCTCAATACGCCGTTAATACCAGAAAGAGAATCCTTGCAGTGATATAATAGTGCATTAACCATAGTACCAGAATAATGTCCCGGTGCGGGATGAACTACCATTTGCTTTGGTTTATTTATTACAATAATATCCTCATCTTCATACAAAATATCTAACGGAATATTCTCAGGTTCCACAGTAAGTTCTTTTGGCGGTTCTACAGCAATCTGCACAGTATTGCCCTCCACCAGCTTACAGCCCGATTTCGTTTCCCTCCCATCAACGAGTACCATGCCCTCTTTTATTTTTTTTTGCAAAAAAGAGCGGGACGCATCCGGTAGTTTCCCTGCCAAAAACTGATCCAGACGAATCCCGCCCTCTTCGTTTGTAACAACAAACTGCAATATTTTCACCGTATTATTATCCATCTTATCCCCCATGCCGCCTTGCGGCTTTAACTACAGCATTCTATCTCTCCGATTTTCACCGCTTTTTTAAAAAGGCAAAATCTTCATCCTTATAATAAAAGCCAATCAAAAAAAATGCCAGGAAAGCAGAAATCACCACATAACAATCCGCAACATTAAAAATCGGAAAATCAATTAACTTAAAATAAAGAAAATCAACTACATATCCATGCACCAGCCGGTCAATCATATTACCAACCGCTCCGGCCGCTACCATAATCCCTACAAGACGCAGCGGCAGATAACGGCTGGAAAAAGGCAGTTTCAGATAAAAAAATACCAAAAGCCCAAGAATCAGAACCGTAAATCCAAGGAGAAGCCATCTTTGATCTTGCAAAAGCCCAAATGCCGCCCCACGGTTTTCCAGATATTGTAGCTCAAATACTCCTTTAAAAATTGGAACCGGAGGCTGTTCCTGCAAATTGGCCACTGCAAGTTTTTTTGTCAGTTGATCAAGTCCCAACAAAAGAATCAGACAGGCAAATCCGGTAAGATATTGTTTCTGCTTCATATTTTTATCTCATTTCCTGTTTTGCATCATTCTACATTACTTAACACTTTCCAACTTTAAAACATCATTCGGTATCAATGAAAACAAATGGAGATTCTGCGTCTGGCATAGGGCTGACTGTTTTTGACACTTCAATCTGGTCATAACCCGCCAGTTTTGGCGTGGTATTTTCCCATGCAGGTACACTCTCTTTCGCAGGTTCTGGCTCCACTTCCAAAGCTTGTACCATAGTGTCAGATACACCGCTATTTTCTGGCGGAGCTACGCCTGGCACAATAGTATCTGCCGTTATTTCCATATCAGGAATCTTTATCTCTGCCATTAACCTTGCACGCTCCAGCGCTTCCTCATCTTCTTTGCTTGTAGCAGTCTCCATAGCAGCCGGCTGGACTGAGGAGATTTCTGGCTGAACTGATCCTTCCTTTTTTCCCTCTTGCACCTCAGGAAGTTCTACTGTTGCAGCGGCATTTACCAAAGTGATATCCTGTGCCACAGGACCATTATTTTCTGCTGTTTGGTTTTCCATAACTTCCGGCGTACTCTTTGTAGATACACTAGTCTCTGGCATTTCTACCGCCACTGTGGCATTTGCTGCCTGGCTCTCTTCTTTTTTACCTTCTGTATTATGTCCTGCAGTACTATTCTCCTCGTAGTAATTGTCCGGCGCATTGATTGGAACATTTCGTTCCGCTTCCATCACGGCATCTGCATCCGGCGCATCACCGAGCATCTCCTCTAATTCTGGTGCAAAAATAGAATAATGCTCACTCTCTAACATCTCTATCTGCGATTCTGCAAGTTTTTTAAACTGCAGACGATAATTTTCATAACTCTGTACTAATTTGCGGACATGGTTCCTGGTATCCTCAAGCTCACGGTTTGCCTTAGATTTCGTAATCTCCGAATAAGCCTGGATTTCTTTCCTTAGCCCTTCCGCCTCTGACTGGGATTCCTTTAAGACAGCTTCCGCTCTCGCCTGTGCCTCTTTTGTAACTGCCTCTGCTTTCGCCTGTGCTTCCTTCAATAAGGCATCTGCCTTTGCTTGCGCCTCATTTGTCATGGCATCCGCCTTGCTCTTAGCTGCTTCCTGCGTTTCTGTCGAAGTTTTTTCTGCCAGCACCAAAGCCTTCTGCAATGTTGTCTCCATCTGCTTATAATACTGAATCCCTTCACTTAAGGAGGTAACTTTCTCTTTCAGATCACGGTTTTCCTTATAAAGCTCCTCATATCCTTTTAAAATCTCATCTAAGAAATCGTCTGTTTCCTTCTTGCTATATCCACGTACAGCAGTTTTTAATGAATGATTCTGAATATCAATTGGTGTAAGCATAAAATCCTCATTTCTGCACACGTTTATTGTGCATTACAAGTTTATATCAGGTGTGCGCTGATACAAATCTTGCGTGTGAAAAGCAAATTTTTCACACTAATCCCCATAAACTAAATGTATTGTTTAACGGTAACATGATACCGGCCTTTTTTCGACTGTGTACTTATTCCTGCAAATAGAAACCTGCCATATCCCCTAACAGAAAGGATATCACCCTCAGTTAATTTCTTTGCATTCTCTGTACAGCATCTTCCATTTAAGAAAACACTTCCCGACTGAACCAGAGCCAACCCTTGTGAACGTGATACCCTGGCGGCAAGGGACAGCACTGCATCCAGACGGCAAGAAGAAACACTACCTGCAATCTCCTTAAATTCCGTCTGCCAGTCCATCAATGTAAAATCAACCACCTGTGAAACTATCGTTGTATGCTTAATCCTTGTCAATTCCTCTAAAAGCCCTGCCTTATCCTGCTTACAGAAAATATATCCCGTGCTGGTATGACAGCCCATATTCTCCTCCTGCTTTACCAGAATATCTCCAATCTGGTCACGGGTCAGTCCAAGATTCATAATCGCTCCCAGAAAATCTCTGTGGTTCAAACTGTCACAAAACCGTTTGTTTACTGGCATAGCCCGAACGCAACAAACCGGAAAATCTTCTTCTCCTACTTCTATGTCACTTTGTCCTGGCAAAAAACAGATAATCTTCCGCTCAGCGTCCTGATATCCACCAAAAAAAACAACTTGTTCCCCCTCATACCACTGTTTCCCATAAAAATCATCCAATGCCTGACTAGCTAGCTCCACCTCATGAAGGCTCACAAACTGACTAAAGACTGGAATCCCCCTCTGATATGACATATGTATCATATCACTAAAATGTTTCAATAAAATCTGCTCTTCTTTTGAAAGATGCATAACAACCCCATTTCTATGTTCAATCAACAACCCCGCTGCAAGCAACGGGGTATCAAACTTGCAACGCTGCAGAGCAGCGGGGTATGTGACCCGCGCGCAGTCGCCAAGTGCAAGCAAGCTTGCGTTTGGCTCGTTGCGTACGCGAGAATCAACCGGTACTTAGCTGTAACAGATAACGGCACAGTCTTTCTAGGTATGATAAAATCACAATAAGCAAATAAGGACTTAAATCAATGGAAAACGTATTCATAATGGAATGTTTTACTATTTTCTGCATAGGTTGAAGAATCGGCGCCACCAGAATCAATGTGATCCTTCTTACCTGAAGCCCAAAGTCAAACATTTTCTGTATCAGATACAGCAGCACGATAATCTCCAGCACAATGAAAAAAATTTCCAAGCTATATACGATATTCTGATACAACATAGCAATCCCCCGCTCCAAAGCGCTCCCTATTAAAATTCCTTATGAAATGCAGCAATATTATAACTCTCCTCATTTTCCAGGCTCTTGATATAGTCGCCGGAAATCTCCACATCTTTTGGCGAAAAGATAAAAATATAGCGGGAAACCTGGCACATATTGCCGGAAATCGCAAAAATGCATCCAGATATAAAATCCATAATTCTCTGCGCCTCCATAATATCAATCCCCTCCAAATTTACTACAACTGGATGCGCATTTAACAACAAGTCACATACCTGCTGTGCCTCCCCAATATTGGCAGGCTTTACAATGCAGACTTCCATATCACTATTTGAAGATGGCATCTGGACAACCTTACTGCCAGTGGAAGGACGGTAGCCTGCGGTGCGTTTTGGAGCTGCAGGTGCTTGCTCCTCCCTCTCATAATACCTGTCACTGCGGTAAGAAGATGTAGAAGAGGCGCCGCGCTTCTCTTCCTTCTTGCGTTCTTTCATCAGGCGTTTTTCTTCTTTTTCTAATTCCTTTCGGTCATAGTCATAATCTTCATCATCATAGAAATCGTCTTCAAATTCATCATCTTCATCCGTCAATTTCAAAAAATTCATAAACTTATTTAATCCGCTAGCCATTTGTCAACCTCTTTTCTGCGCGTATCTACGCTTATCATAATTTACCATAATCCCGCTCACCAAATATAGCGGTGCCAACCCGCACATAGGTTGCGCCCTCTTCAATGGCAACCTCATAGTCATTTGTCATCCCCATAGATAAAACATTCATAGAAACATTATCAATGTTTTTCTCTTTAATGTCAACTGACAATTTCCGTAACTCGCGGAAAACTGAGCGGTTGTTTTGCGCATTTTCGACAAAAGGGGCAATTGTCATAAGCCCATCAATGCGGATATGCGGCAGCTTTGCCACCTTTTCCACCAACGAAAGTGTCTCATCTGTCTTCAAACCAAATTTTGACTCCTCCTGTGCAACATTCACCTCAATTAAAATATGGGAAATCACATCTTTTTTAACGCTCTCAGCCTCTATCACTTCAGCAAGATGATAGGAATCTACAGAATGAATCAGGTAAGCCCTCCCTACAACATATTTTACTTTGTTTGTCTGTAAATGTCCAATAAAGTGCCATTTAATGTCTTCCGGCAGCGAATCGCACTTCTCTTTCATTTCCTGCGCCTTATTTTCACCAAATTCCCGCTTTCCACAGGCAATTGCCTCTTCAATCATCTCCATTGGCTTTGTCTTGCTGACCGCAATTAATGTGACTTCGTCTGGGTTTCTTTCCGAACGCTCACATGCCAGCCTGATCTTCTCTTCTACTTCTAAAAGATTTTCGCGAATCAATATGATAGCCTCCTAATATATAATATCATCTTCCCCAATTATTTCTGGATTTAACACAATATGGTCAAAATTGGAAAGACTGTATCGGTTTCCTTTTTCAACTATGGCATACTCTTTATTTTCATATAACTTATGGATATACTGAAATCGACAATATCCCTGGTTGCAATTATAAACGCCTTCTATTTCTGCAACATTCGTAACTTGCATCCTGCTGCTTACACTGTTTTGGGCATTCATAATTGTAGAACCTTGTGCAAATAAGGCAGAATCTATATACACATTGTTCTTTTCATCCTTCCAATATATCTCAGCCGGGACAAAATCGAGCTGTTCCTCCCCCGACTTTGTATATGTAATTACTGCCACTCCTTTTTTGCCGGATGTCGTTTTACCGTCCCCCTCTGTAATATACTCCTCAGGAATTACATAGCACTTCTTCTTCACAATAGAGGACACTGGAATCTTTAACCCCTCAGCACTGTCAAACTGAATCTCAATATCCAGATACCGATTGTTCAGATAGTGTATCATATATTTGTCAAACAGCAAATTTGCATAATATTTTCCATTGGAAGTGAATGTGCGCACTGTCGCCCTTAAAACATTTTCATCCTTTTTAATTTTCACAGGTATTGTCTCTGTCTCTGCAAGCTTTACAAACTGTTCCTGGGACAGCGACACCACTAAGGACCACCGCTCACTTTCCACCAGACGGTACACTGCATCACCAGAATCTATGGAGCCGCCAGCCCTAAGCTGTTTCCAGCCATCTTTCATCTCCTTAAAATGCTCTGACGTAATCTTATCTACTGTCAGATCCTCCAGCCCATCCGAACAAAAGGAAATAATACCGGTCTTTCCCGCCTTTACTAGTTCAAATGAAGCAGAAGAACCTGACACCTTCTTCATTTTGCTTAAATTTTTTGCCAGATTGACATCAGACAGCTCCAGTAGCGTATTTTCAATATTGTATCGAAAGTTTATAATACTGCTGTAATCTGATAGATTAAAGTTATTCCTAAAATTTGAGATTGCACCCCTGACATTTCTGGTATCTTCCTCCGACAATGTCATATTTGTGGTATCTACAGCCGATGCTTTTTCAACTGCAGTCCCATCCGCATCAATAGAATAAACAGTCGTAGTAGCTGAGAGCCTTGCGCCCTCCCCGACATAGTAGTTTGCGTATCCTGATTTTTTTGCAGTTACTACTTCCTCGTTTCTTAAAATAATTCCCCGCAAATGCTCATTGTCCGCAATTTGCTTCTGGTTTACTTCATAAATAGAAACATGCTCCCTAGTTAGGGACTGGACAAATAATACCACAAGATAGATTGCAAACAGGCAGAGCAGAACCCCCATAAGATATGAGTTGCGCCGTTTCATTTTAACAACTTTACGGTTTTTGCGACGAGGCATATCTCTTTCTCCTTTCCCTAAAGGCATATTGGGCACTGTCCTTTCAGGGTAACTTGCCAAAAGAACTCTAAATTTTATTATATTATATAATCTGTCTATTTGTCCAGTAACGAATTCACTCATCTTCAATAAGTCTTTTGAAAAAAGCTAAAAAAATCTGTTATAATAAATGGGGA
>CAJUID010000053.1 GCA_910585905.1 uncultured Lachnospiraceae bacterium | reverse complement strand
ATGTGTTATGGATAACTGCAGAGTATCTCTTCATAAAAAATGGGGAAAGTCAAATGTAGGGAAGAATGGAAAAAGATGATGATTTGTGAAAAAGTAATTGACAAAATGACGAAAATTGTATATTATAGTAAATATAAATCAGATAGCATCCATTATTTGGCTTAGGCTTTGATGATGGTTGTTTATAAAAACTTTATCCAGAACGAAAACAACTGCTTTAAGGGCAGTTGTTTTTGTGTTGCAGTTTAAATTGCCGCAAATATTGGAAAGGAAGGAGATGAGTTTTTAGATGGGTAAATTTTTTGGAGATTGGAAATTTTATAAAAAGTTATTGTGGCTTGCTGTTCCAATTATGGTTCAGAATGCCATAACAAACTTTGTGGGATTTTTGGATAATATTATGGTAGGACAGCTTGGAACCGAGCAGATGTCAGGGGTGGCAATTGTCAATCAATTTGTGTTTGTCTTTAATTTGTGTGTATTTGGGGGGCTGTCAGGGCCCGGAATTTTTGGGGCGCAGTTTTTTGGCTGCAGGGACTTTAAAGGAGTTAGGGATACTTTTCGCTTTAAGGTTATTACAGGGGCAGTGATTTCGATATTGACATTCGCTGTTTTCATTGGTTTTGGGCAGAATTTGATACAGATGTTTTTAACAGCGTCTAGTACAGAAGATTCAGCGGCGACATTTGGATATGGAATGACATATTTGAGCGTGATTTTATTTGAAATTATCCCTTTTATTATTGTCCAGATTTATGCCAGCACGCTTCGAGAGACAGGTGAGACGGTTGTGCCGATGGCTGCAGGGATTGTGGCTGTCTTTGTAAATCTCGTGTTAAACTATATTTTAATCTTTGGAAATTTTGGCGCTCCCAAATTAGGGGTGGCAGGTGCCGCTGTAGCAACGGTAATATCAAGGGTAATAGAATGTTCTATTGTGGTATGTTGGACGCATCTTCATAAGAGAAAAAATCTGTTTATTGTGGGAGCATTTCGATCTCTTAGAGTACCTATAGCACTGACTAGAAAAATTTTGGTCAAAGGAACGCCTTTAATGCTGAATGAAATATTTTGGGCAGGCGGTATGGCAATGATTAACCAATGTTTTTCGGTGCGCGGTTTGTCTGTTGTGGCAGCACTAAATATCACAAGTACGATTGCAAACCTATTTAATATTGTGTTTATAGCTATGGGGAGCTGTGTAGCAATTTTGGTGGGTCAGCATCTGGGTGCGAATGAATTTGAGGAAGCAAGGGGAACAGCTACCAAGGTTATCACATTTTCAGTATTAGCTACGATTGGAACAAGCTTCATTCTGTTCCTCGCCTCAGGGCTTTTTCCAAAATTATATAATACATCACAGCAGATACGCTCTATGGCAGGAGTTATGATTCGCATTAATGCAATGGTAATGCCTCTGCAGGCATTTTTGCATGCCACATATTTTACAATTCGCTCTGGGGGAAGGACATGGATTACCTTTCTGTTTGATAGTGCCTATACATGGTGTGTAGCAATTCCATTTGCATTTTGCATTGTTCATCTCACATCTCTTCATATCATTCTAATTTACTCTATGTACTGTAGTTTGGACATAATTAAAGCGGTGGTTGGTCTGATTTTGTTGAAGAGAGGAATTTGGGTTAGAAATATAGTAGAGGAAACAGTATAATGCAAACAGCCAGCTATCCTATTGTCATATTAAGGATGGCTGGCTGTTTGAAGATGGCAGGTACTTCACTACATACCGAGGAGTTTCCTATAAGTTAAATAGGAAATGATTAAGAATGGGTGATACCAGTTACTTTGTAATCCTGGTCTTCTACGGTCTTTTTTAGGATTTCATCTGAAATGTCAGAGTTTAAAGATACCACTGCTGTTCCACTTTCATGGCTGACAGAGGCATTATCTACTTCAGAAAGAGCCTCCAGACATTTCTGTACTCTAGCTTCACAGTGTCCGCACATCATTCCTTCGATTTTCATTGTTTTTTCCATAGTTATTTCCTCCTGTTTTCCTTTTTGACTAATTTTCTTGTCTCTTTTTGAATTATGCATATTGAACCAATTCAGCCGCAGGGCATTTGTGACCACGCAAAAACTGGAAAGGCTCATTGCTGCTGCGCCAAACATTGGGTTTAGTTTCCAGCCAAGCAACGGATACCAGACTCCGGCTGCCAACGGGATTCCAATGACGTTATAAAAGAATGCCCAGAATAAATTTTCATGGATATTTCGCAGAGTTGCGCGGCTTAGACGGATTCCGGCAGGCACATCACTAAGGCGGCTTTTCATTAACACAACATCAGCCGCGTCAATAGCAATATCTGTTCCAGCGCCAATTGCGATGCCAATATCTGCCCTTGTTAGTGCAGGAGCGTCATTGATTCCATCGCCTACCATGGCTGTACGGCCTGCTTTTTTTAATGAGCGGATTACATTCTCTTTGCCATCTGGCAATACACCAGCGATTACCTCGTCTACTCCAGCTTGTTTGCCAATGGCATTTGCGGTTTTCTCATTATCTCCAGTTAGCATAACAACACGGATTCCCATATTCTGGAGTTCATGAACTGCCTGTGGGCTATCGTCCTTTATTACATCAGCGACTGCAACAATACCAATAAGTTGATTATTAAAACTAAAATATAAAGGTGTTTTTCCCTCCTCTGCAAAAGATGAAGCCCTTTTTTGCATATCATCTGAAATGGATACATGCTCTTGAATGAATTTTAGGTTACCACCTGCTAAAGGTTTACCGTCTAATGTACCAGAAAGACCATTTCCTGGCAGTGCTTGGAAGTTAGTCAGAGAACCTTTTGAATCTAATTTACGTTCTTCTGCCATTTGGAGAATTGCACGTGCGAGCGGGTGTTCACTTTTTTGCTCTAATGTAAAAGCAAGAGCAAGAAGACTTTCTTCCGAATATCCATTTGCCGGAAGAAGATCTGTGACTTTAGGTTCACCATTAGTAATTGTTCCAGTTTTATCCAGTGCAACAATCTGTACTTTTCCAGCTTCTTCCATGGAGACGGCTGTCTTAAACATAATTCCGTTTTTGGCTCCCATGCCGTTTCCGACCATGATAGCTACTGGGGTAGCAAGCCCAAGGGCACAGGGGCAGCTGATTACCAGCACAGAGATGCCGCGTGCCAGAGCAAAACCGATACTCTGTCCTACAAAGAGCCATATCAAGATAGTGACAACAGAGATGGCAATAACAGAGGGGACAAAAACCCCCGATACTTTATCAGCGATTTTGGCAATCGGTGCTTTGGTTGCCGCTGCATCACTTACCATTTGGATAATCTGAGAAAGAGTAGTATCTTCTCCAACTCTGGAGGCTTTGCACCTTAGAAAACCGGACTGGTTTAATGTGGCGGCGGATACGTTGTCTCCGATAGCTTTGTCAACTGGAATGCTCTCGCCGGTCAAAGCAGATTCATTAACTGCGCTGGAGCCCTCGATGACAATACCATCAACAGGAATATTTTCGCCTGGCCTTACCACAAAGATATCATTGATTTTTACTTGTTCAATTGCAATTTCAGTTTCTATACCATCTTGTTCTATTATTGCAGTCTTTGGTGCGAGTTTAATTAATTTTTTTAATGCGTCTGTTGTTCTGCCTTTGGAATGGGCTTCTAACATTTTTCCAAGAGTAATCAGTGTCAGAATCATTGCTGCGGATTCAAAGTAGAATTCATGCATATAAGACATTACTTTTGCGGCATCTCCCCGCATTTGCGCATCTGTCATGGCAAATAGGGCATATGTGCTGTAAATATAGGAAGCAGTGGCGCCGAGTGCAACCAGGGCATCCATATTTGGGGCGAGGTGCCAGAGGCTCCGAAAACCGTTAATAAAAAATTTCTGGTTAATTACCATAATAATTGTGGTAAACAAGAGCTGAATCAGTCCCATAGCAACATGGTTTCCAGCGAGAATGGCTGGAGCTGGCCAGTTCCACATCATATGTCCCATAGAAAAATACATTAAAGGAAGCAAGAAGCAAAGAGAAGCAATCAGGCGTTTCCGTAAAATTGGTGTCTCCTTGTCCTTTAAGAACTCTTCCTCGGAAGAGAAAGAGGCTTCTTTTTCTGTATGGTTTGCTGCGCCTTTTGGTGAGGCTCCATATCCGGCTTCTTCCACAGCAGCAATAATATCTTGTGCAGCGGCGTTTCCATCTACTCCCATAGAGTTGGTAAGCAGGCTGACAGAACAGGAAGTAACGCCTGTTACCTTCGAGACGGCCTTTTCTACGCGGGCGCTGCAGGCAGCACAGCTCATTCCAGTCACATTATATTGTTTCACAGTAATAACTCACCTCCGTTTTTTGAAGATACAGTTGCTTGGTGTTTTCTTTTCATGTACGCTATACTTCAAATATAAATTAATTGCATAATAAAAACAGAAATCTTTCAACACACTCTAACGCATTAGTTTTTGGATGATTGTAACAAATTCATCAATGGTATCTGGTTTGTCTTCGCGGATATCTGTGGCAACACAGGTGCGGATGTGATTCGCAAGCAGCACGCGGTTAAAACTATTTAGAGCAGCGTTAATTGCGGAAACCTGCACTAGGATGTCAGGGCAGTAGGCGTTGTTTTCTAGCATTTTCTTAACACCGCGCACTTGTCCCTCAATGCGGCTGAGGCGGTTTTGCAGGTCTCGGTATTCTTTGTCAGACCGTTCCTTTGTGCGGTGGTTGCAGACAGATGCGTCTGGCTCTGTGCTGCAAGTGCAGGAATCAGCAGTTGTTTCGTTGTCACAGTATTTTTTTTCTTGTTCCATAGTTTCCCTCATTTCTATATAATTCATACTGTATGGTACAAAGTGGCCATTACCAGCTCTTTCCAATACAATTGATTATATACCCTATAAGGGTATAATGCAAGCATTTTTTTCTATTTCAATATATACCCTAAAGTGTATTTCCTTTTATCTGTACAAATTGTGATTTTGGAGTATAATATACAATGTTTGTAGAATGCCTGGAAGCTGGTCTTATTCAGTGGGGCATTATTTTAGCGGGGCAAGATTAGAATGGAGGGAATTTTTATGCATTATGATTATTTAATAGTGGGTGCAGGGTTATTTGGGGCAGTTTTTACCTATGAGGCGATGAAGCAGGGGAAAAGGTGCCTGGTAGTGGATAAGAGGGATTATGTTGCTGGAAATATTTATTGTGAAACTGTGGATGGAATTCATGTTCATAAATATGGTGCACATATATTTCATACATCAAATAAAGAAATATGGGAGTATATGAACCAGTTTGCAGAGTTTAACCATTATATTAATTCGCCAGTGGCAGTCTATAAGGATGAGTTGTATAACCTGCCGTTTAATATGAATACATTTAGCAAGATGTGGGGGATTAAAACTCCGCAGGAGGCAAAAGATATTATTGCGGGGCAGATTGCGGAGCTGGGGATTACAGAACCGAAAAATTTGGAGGAGCAGGCGTTGTCCTTGGCAGGAAGGGATGTCTACGAGAAGCTGGTAAAAGGATATACAGAAAAGCAATGGGGAAGGGACTGTCGGGATCTGCCGTCATTTATTATTAAACGCCTGCCGTTACGTTTTGTGTATGATAACAACTATTTTAATGACCGTTATCAGGGTATTCCGGTTGGCGGCTATACTCCGATTGTGGAAAAAATGCTGGAGGGTGCAGATGTGTTGCTTCAAACCGATTATTTTGAGTACCGTAAGGCAAATCCAGATATTGCAGATAAGACAGTTTATACGGGAATGTTAGATCAGTATTTTGATTTCCGGTTTGGTGTGTTAGAATACCGCTCTGTGCGTTTTGAACATGAGAGGTTGGAGATGGAAAATTACCAGGGAAATGCGGTGGTGAATTATACAGAGCGCGAGGTGCCGTATACTCGAATTATTGAGCATAAACATTTTGAATTTGGGACACAGCCGGTTACTGTGATATCGAGGGAATATCCTAGTGAGTGGAAAAAAGGGGACGAACCGTATTATCCAGTAAATGACGCAAAAAATGAGGAGATCGTTAAAAAGTACCGCGAGGCAGCAGCTCTGGAGCAAAATGTGATTTTTGGGGGACGGCTTGGTGAATACCGTTACTATGATATGGACAAAGTAGTAGAAGCTGCTTTAAAGGCTGTCCGCACAGAATTAAAGTAGTAAAATGATATACTGAGGAATTGTTACAGCAGAAAGAAGGAAATTCAATGAAATATGTCAAACAATTATTCCTTATTTTGTTTATTTCATTTTTAGGAGAAATATTGAAATATGTCTTGCCATTTCCAGTACCAGCAAGCATTTATGGCCTTTTGATTTTATTTATATGCCTGGAAACCGGCTGGCTTAAACTGGGATCAGTGGAGGAGACGGCGAAATACTTGGTGGAAATTATGCCGCTTATGTTTATCCCGGCGGGGGTTGGTCTTTTAGAATCCTGGGGAGCCCTTCAGCCTGTACTGCTAAAAATCGCGGTTATCACAGTGATCTCAACCATTGTGGTCATGATCGCAGCAGGAAGGGTGACACAATGCATAATCCGCATACGAAGGCGGAAAGAGGAGGTGGGAGGCCATGAATGAATTATTGCAAAATTCATTATTTTTTGGAGTTATGTTAAGCTTTTTGACTTATGAAGCTGGTATTTTGCTCCGAAAAAAGTTTCCTTATGCATTTATGAACCCACTTTTAATTTCAATTTTAGTAGTTATTCTTGTTTTGGTAGTGTTTCATATTGATTATGAGACATACAATGCTGGGGCGAAGTACCTAAGTTATTTTCTGACGCCGGCAACTGTCTGTCTCGCCGTTCCTCTATATGAGCAGTTTGAACTGTTAAAACGTCATATATGGGCGATTCTTGCTGGAATCCTTTCGGGAGCCATAACGAGTGTTGTGTGCGTATTAGTCATGTCGGTTATTATGGGGCTAAGTCATACAGAATATGTGACACTGCTTCCCAAATCAATAACTACTGCAATTGGAATGGGGATTTCGGAGGAGCTTGGCGGCATTGTGACAATTACCGTGGCGGTCATTATTATTACTGGGGTAATAGGAAATATACTGGCAGAATCAATCTGTAAGATATTTCGGATTGAAGAGCGGATTGCAAAGGGAATTGCAATTGGTTCTGCTGCGCATGCGGTGGGAACTGCGCGTGCAATGGAGATAGGGGAGGTAGAGGGGGCTATGAGCAGTCTGAGCATTGCCGTTTCGGGACTTATTACTGTGTTTTTAGCATCGTTTTTTGCTAACTTTTATTGACCATTATGAGGCAGGATGCTATAATTACTAATAGCTATGTTTGCGCTGATTAATTTGGTTACGCAAAACAGAATAATATATTAAAGTGGGTGTTGGGGTATCAAAGATTACGAAGAAAAGAGAGGTTGAAAACATGGGATTATTACAGGATTGGAGAGAATATGCATATGGAGTAGAGATTAATTCTCCAGCAGGAAAGGCAATCTGGGATAAATATTTCAAAGAGGAAAAGGTTATCTATGAGGAGCTTCTGGAAAATCCGTCTAATGTAGTTACTGGTACAGTAAAAGAACTTGCTGAAAAGTATAATATGGAATTAAAATATATGGTAGGATTTTTGGATGGCATTAATGACAGCCTGAAGAATCCTAATCCAATTGAGGATATGACGGAGGATACCCAGATTTCCCTGGATATAGATTTAGAGAAACTTTATTACAATATGGTAGAAGCGAAAGCAGACTGGCTCTATGAACTACCTGCATGGGACAAACTTCTCTCAGCGGAGAAGAGAAAAGAGCTTTACCGAGACCAGAAGAAATCTGGAACAATCGTGAAAGAAAAAAAGATTGGTAGAAATGATCCGTGTCCATGTGGAAGCGGAAAGAAGTATAAAAGGTGTTGTGGTGCCCAGGCATAATCTCTTTTTAGGGGGTGATGTTATCTCACAGGATGTTAGCAGCAGTTTGCAGGAATGGAAACGTTATGAATATCTTTTTAAAGAAAGCAAAGATATGATTTTCTATTTTTCGAGTACCGGCTTGGTCAAGGAATGTAATTCTAGTGTGTATGAGCAGCTAGGATTTGACCGTTCGGAGGAAATCTGGCTGCAGGATATTTTCCGTACCTGCATAAAGGTGTATGATGACCGTCTGATTTTTAAGGATGGGATGTTTGAGCAGAGTTTTGAAACGACAATATATCGCAAAAACCAGACATGTTTTCCAGTGGAACTGCGCATAGCCATGTTGTCGGAGGATACAGGAAGATATGGTGTATGCCGTGCATTTAATATTATTAAGAAGGTAGATGCCGAGCGGAAACTTGCATGTGCGAAGGAAGAGATTGAGGAAGTAAACAAAGAACGCAATGAGATGGTCGCAAATGTAACACATGAGCTTCGGACGCCCGTAAATGGCGTGATGGGGCTTGCGCAAAATCTGTTAGAGACAGAGCTTTCTGATTCGCAGAGAGAAACGGTGGAACTAATTGACCATTGCTGCAAGAATATGATAGAGATTATTAATAATATTCTTGACTTTTCAAAACTTCAGGCAAATAAATTTACGATCGAAAACAGGGAATTTAGTTTTCATCAGATGATGGATAAGTTTATAAAAACAAATCAGCCGACAGTTGAAGCTAAAGGACTAAAGTTAGTTTGTAATGTGGCGGAGGACATTCCGGACAAACTGATCAGTGATGAGCTAAGGCTAACGCAGATACTGAATAATCTATTGTCAAATGCAGTTAAGTTTACTTCTGTTGGGCAAATTGTAATTAAAGTCATCAAAAGTATGGATTTTCCAGAAGAAATGGAACTGTTTTTTATGGTTATAGATTCT
Source organism: uncultured Lachnospiraceae bacterium (assembly GCA_910585905.1). Taxonomy (GTDB): domain Bacteria; phylum Bacillota; class Clostridia; order Lachnospirales; family Lachnospiraceae; genus Butyribacter. Next base: position 4,790 of record CAJUID010000053.1, on the reverse strand, counting down.
GGGATTGGAATTTCAGAAGATGATAAGGATAAACTTTTTAAGAGTTTTTCACAGGTTGACGCCTCTATTACTAGAAGGTTTGGCGGTACTGGTCTTGGGCTTAGCATTGTAAAGAATCTGGTACGGATGATGGGCGGGGATGTAAATGTGGAGAGCGAAAAAGGCAAGGGAAGTACCTTCTCTTTCTCTGTGCGTGTCAAGAAAGTCCAGCAGGAAGAAGAGGAAGCGGTCCCAGTTGAAGTTGGTACATATTCGTTCCAGGTTGGGGCGGCTGCAGAAGATGATGACGAGGATATCAGTGAAATTTTCCGCCTTGGTTCTGACGAAAATAGAAAAGCAATAGAATCAAATATGGAGAGATTGGTGCTTTGTATTGAAATGGAAAACTGGGATAAGGCAGACACATTTGCAGAGAACATAAAACAGTTGGTTGCAGAGGATGTTGCGAATTTAAAACGCAAGGCGTTCCGTTTACAGATGACATTGCGCAGAGGGAACCATGAACTTGCCATTCAGGAGTACAAGGTGCTAGAAGAGGCGATTCAGAAGATTGGTAATGATGTTATGCAAGAAGGAGGGAAATAAGAAGGCTTTTGTCTTCGACAGGGAATGGAGATGATGGCAGATTGAAAAGCACAGTAGAAAACGAACGTCCAAATATTTTGATTGTAGATGATGTACCGGCGAATCTAATGATTTTATCAGAAATGATTAAAGATTTAGGCTATACACCAAGGCCAGTGCCAAGTGTAAAACAAGCGCAGGAAGCTGTTGAGAAAAAGATGCCAAATCTTATATTACTTGATATTTCCATGCCGGATATTACAGGGTTTGATTATTGCCAAATGTTAAAAGGTGATATAAGGACAAGGGATATTCCGGTAATCTTCATTTCTGCGCTAGATTCGATGGAAGACAAGGTTAGGGGATTTCGTTTAGGGGCGGTTGACTATATTGCAAAGCCGTTTGAAAAAGAGGAAGTTTCTGTCCGTTTGTCCACTCATTTGAAAATTTATCAGATGAAGCGGGAGTTAGAGTCATATAACCGCCGTCTTCATAAGATGGTGAATGACCAGATACGAATGGTAGCAGAGGAGCAGAAAAATATTTTGCGAGCCTTGGCGAATCTGGTGGAAGCAAAAGGGGATGAATCAGGAAGCCATTTGCCTATGATTGGTGCGAATAGCCGGCTTTTAGCACTTAGCCTGCAGCTTTCGCCGAAGTTTGATAAGCAAATTACTTCTTCATTTGTTGACGAGATTGGGCTTGCAGCGCAGCTTCATGATTTGGGATTTATTGCGATTAATGATTCGGTGCAGTTTAAAGAGGAGCCATTGACACCGGAGGAGTGGGAGGAACTAAAAACCCACGCAGAGCTTGGGGCAAGGCATTTGGAAGAGATTTATAAGCAGAGCTCTAAAAATGATTTTATGAAAATGGCAATTGATATTGCGCGTTTCCATCATGAAAACTGGGATGGGAGCGGATATCCTAGAGGGCTGTCAGGTGAAGAGATTCCGTTGGCGGCAAGGATTGTAAAGATTATTGACTGCTATGATGTACTAAATAGGGCAAGGTGTTACCGTCCGGCTTTCAGCCTTGAGGAAAGTATGGAAATTATGCGCAGGGAGAATGGGCAGCAATTTGACCCGGATATTATGGAAGTGTTTGAAAAGGTACAGAAGCAGTTTAAGTGTGAAAATAATTGTTAAAGAATAGACGCGGCAGTTCCGATGGCCGCAGCATATTTCAGGCGTCGACTTTGAAATAGGTATTTAGGATGTGTATAAGGAGGTGCGTCGCATTGGATTCTATGACAGAAATGTTTTGTGACGAGAGCAGCGAGATACTGCGGGGCATGCGGAAAAGTCTGCTTGGAGTAAAGGGTAGTGATTCGTATGACCAGGAAATCATACAGGAGATTTTTCGTGGTGTGCATACATTAAAAGCAGATTCTACAATGATGCTTTATGAAAATATGTCGGAATTAAGTAGTGTGATGGAGAGTTTATTGTATTGTTTCCGTGGCGGAGATAAAAAGGTTACACAGGTTGAGCGTTTTAACAAACTGATAACCGGATACCTTGATTTTTTTGAACAGGAGACGGATAAGCTTGCGGAGGACAAAAAGCCGGATGGAGCAGCAGAGGAGTTGGAAAAGGAAATTAAGTTATTTACCTCTGAGATAACAGCCGGGATGTCGGAAAAAGAAGCAGAGGAGTATAAAAAAAATATATCAAAGCCGAAACGACAGATTTATTATATCGCAAGTGCCACTGATGAAGAGGCTGCTGAAAGTAAAGAAAAGAAGAAGAAAAAAGATAAGGCGCCAGAGACAGAGAAGGCAGCAGTACAGGATATAAAGAGTCAGGGACAAGAAATATACGAGGATAAAGAGCTTGCTCCACTTGAAAAAGAAAAGATGGAACCTAAGAAGAGTGAAACAAAAAAGAAAGATAGCGATGAAAATATAAAATCGAAAAAGAAGAAATATATGCTCTCAGATGCTGAGCGGCAGATTATTGGTCAGTCAGTAAGGAATCTGCTTCGGGTTATTGATAATCTGGAATATGAACTTGGCAGTGGCGAGAGTGGTACATTTACCAGAAAACAGTTGGAGCGTCTACAGGAAATTTACAAAGATATGGAAATGGTCAAGAAGGAGTTAGTTACTACGGATTTTGTACCAGTTGCAAAAAAGATGGAAATTGTTGTGGACGAGATGTCAGAGAAGCTTCATAAGCCGGTAAAACTATCGGTGAAAGGACAGGAGATTCCGATTGGAAGTGAGCTGCGCGAGAAAATTTCAAGTGCGTTGATACACATTATCCGAAATGCGATTGACCATGGCATAGAAGATAGTGAGACGAGAGAACGCCTTGGCAAGTCGCCTATGGGATTGATTAAGCTTCGTTTTTCAACTGAGAATGGGCGTATTAGGATATCGGTCAAGGATGATGGTTGTGGAATTGATACAGAAAAAATATTAAAAGCGGCACAGGAAAAGAATTTGCTTACGAAACCTGCAGAAAAGTATTCAGAGCGGGAGATATATGGTTTGATGTTGGTTAGCGGGCTGACAACTACTGAAGTAGCGAATGAATACTCTGGAAGAGGCGTAGGCATGGATGTTATAAGCCATAATGTATCAGATATGGGAGGAAAGCTGAAGATTAGCAGCAAAAAGGGATTGGGTACAACAATCACAATGAAATTTTAGACAGGCAGTGTGATATTTAGAAGGGCTTTCCAGATAGAAAAAGGGGAACGTGCCAACGTTCCCCTTTTAGCTCTATAGGTATCATTCTTACTGTATGTTATATGATCTGAATTAGATTAATTGCATTTGTACATCCTTTGTTAGTACATCAGTATAACTAAATGAAATTTTTTGTGTGGTATCATCAATTTTATTTATCACCTCAACGAGAAAGATACTTGGGTAAGTCTCACTGATAATGCCTTCTGCAACATCGATTTTGTGCCTTCCACGGTTTGCGCGGATCTTGACTTTACTGCCGATGTTTTTATCTACTGACGATTTTACCTTCATAATATCCGATTGACTCATATGTCACCTTTGCCTTTCTACTGATATATCCTGTCCCTTATTTTGCCATTTTAGCATTTTTGAACAAATTCGTCAATTGTGCTACGGTTTTTGTGGAAAAAATGGTGTAAAAAATAGACAAAAATAAGGTGGAAATATTGTAAAAAATATGCAATATTTATGATAAATCATGTTTGCAAGTAAAATTTGCGTTTGTGGTGCGGAATTTATCACAAATTTACAAAAAAGATTTCGTGCATTTTTAATAAAAAAAGGACAAAAGAGCAAAATACACTATATATTGGGGTAAATAAGAAGAATTACAACCATATTTTGAAATAGACATGTGCTTTAGAGGCGGACATAAGGTTCGCTCTGCTGTTTGGCTGTGGAATGCAGTAAATGAAATTATTAGAACGATGGAGGGGAGTGCTGTCTTGAAACATATTGTGATTGATTTGGAAATGAATAAAATAGTAAAACAATATCGTGACACGCTGAAATTGTCTAGCGAGCTGATTGAGATAGGGGCTGTCAGGATGAATGAGAAGTTTGAGGTGATTGATACGTATCAGACATATGTATCACCAGATTTTGGGAGGATGGATGAACGAATTATACAATTGACTGGTATTACAGATGAAAAATTGAAAGGCGCACCCAAATTTGCCGAGGTAATGGACGATTTTGCAAAATGGATTGGGAGGGAAAAGACGCAATTCTATTCATGGAGTATGTCAGATATCAGGCAATTTCAGAATGAGGCGGAGTTTAAGCAATATCGCGGCAGGATTATTCATAAAATGGAGACAAACTGGAATGATTTTCAGGAAGAGTACAGTAATCTTTTGGGAATTGAAAAAAAAATTAAGTTAAAGCAAGCTGTGTCAGCCGCCGACTATGAATTTACTGGGGCAGAACATACTGCTTTATCGGATGCTGTTAACACCGCGGAGATTCTCAGGCTTTCTAAGAGGCCGGAAGAATTTGAAAAGGTAATGAAACCGGTGCTGGATCTGTTCCGGCCGGAGGGGAATAATACATTGTTAGAAATGTGCCCAGAGTTTTTTGCTTCTCTTTCTAGCATACCAAAAGGGGATTAGGAGAATAATTAAATTCTCCTAATCCCCTTGTAGTCTGTGCCCTTTTTTATGAAATAGAAAATAGCTTGCTGTATAGTGGTGTACCAACAAAAATGCTTTAGCATTTTTGCTAGGGCACAAGCGAAGTCTGTGCCCTT
>CAJUID010000052.1 GCA_910585905.1 uncultured Lachnospiraceae bacterium | reverse complement strand
TTTATGAGGAACGCAAACCCAATGGTCAGTGGCTTAAATCAATTCGGTTTAAGCTGCCGATTATTGAAAATGATTTAAGTATAGGTTTGGACAACGGTGAACATGTTGAGACGGTTGTAATGCTTTCCCACAAAAAACCTGATAGTGTAATCAACGTAAAAGTGGAGTTTGGCGAGGGTGAGGGCAAAGTGCCGCTTGATAATATTGCCAAGAGAGCCGCAGCATACAAGCCGAAAGAGCGGGTTACATACAAGATGATTAAGGAGTACATAGAAGCGAAGTATGGCTTCAAAGTACATACCGCATATATCGCAGAGGTAAAAAGGGAGTTAGGATTGCCGATGTATGATGCCCCGAATGCGGTAGAGGAATTGAAACAGCCGAGGAAACATCCGACAGCGGAGAAAGTGGAAGCGATAAAGGATGCCTTGAAGTATTTTGAAATTATTTAAGTAAATTAAAGGAGTGTTTGTAATGATAGAAAAACTTTTTGTTAAGAAATTGTTTGGCATATTTGATAATGAGATTAATTTCAGAAATGGAGGAATAACAGTTGTTGTTGGTCAAAATGGTTGTGGAAAGACTACAATGTTGCATATTTTAAATGCCGTTTTTTCAAAAAATCCTAGTCAGCTCTTTCAATATCAGTTTGATTATATCGAATTGACAATATCAAGTCATGTATTAAAAATTGAAGTAATTGATGAATATCTTGAAGAGGAAGAAGTTACAATAAAAAGTTTGAAATATTATGTAGATTCACGAGCATTAGAAAAATGTTACAGAGAAAATGGTAAAATAAATTCTCCTGCATTTTGGACTAGAGTTATTCCTTCATTAAGAAGAAGGCCGGGAAATTCATTTTACGATATGAGAGGGGGAGAGGTATTAACTTTATCTGAAGTAATAGATGTATATTTTGATGAGTTGCCAGAGGAAATAAAGAATGATATTATTACAATTCCTAACGAAGTGCAAGAATTAATTGGTGATTTACAAGTAGAGTTAATAACAACTGAAAGATTGAAAAGAATTTATCGAGATGATGAATATAGAAGAATAGAATTTGTACAGAAATTTACAGTTGAGGAATGTTCTGAAGAACTGCGTAATAATGTAAAAAACATTTTATCAGAGTATGCCAATACTTCCCAAAAACTTGATGAACAATTTCCTTCTAAAATTTTAAAAGCGATAAAACAGCATGAGCAATTTTCAGGAGTGGAATTAAAAGATAATATTCAGAAAATTGATGAGTTAAGGACAAAGCATGTAAAGGCAGGAGTATTGGAAGAAAATAACGATAAGTTTCTTAATATAAATGTAAACCCTGAAAGTTTAGACGAAAGTACTGCTGCGATTCTCACAGTTTATTATCAAGATATGAAAATAAAGCTTGACTCACTTAACAGTATATCGGATAGGATTGTTTTATTTAAAAATATGATGGCTAATAAATTTGGCACAAATAAGGAGATTTCTATTAGTAAAGATAATGGGATTATAGTATTACAAAAACCAACAAATAAAAATGTGGAGTTAAGATTCTTATCTTCAGGAGAACAACAGGAATTAGTGTTATTATATAATCTCGTTTTTAAGGGAGAAAAAGAAAAAATAATTCTAATTGATGAGCCGGAAATTTCGTTGAATGTTAGTTGGCAAAGAGAATTTTTGGATGATATGAAAAAAATTGTTGAAATAAATGAATTTTCAATATTAATTGCAACACATTCACCGCAAATCATTAATGATAATTGGGATTTGGTAGAAACAATGGGAGAATTGGAATAGATGGATAAAGGTACTATTATAGAAAAAATGAGCCTTTCTCCTGTTGAGTTAGCTGATGAACTTTCGATGATAAATAAAGACTATTTAGTGGTTGAAGGTCAAAGTGACAAAAACTTTTGGGAACATTTACAACAGGAAGGATTGAAAAAAAGGCAAATTAGAGTTGCAAATAAAAAACAGTGTTCTGGGAATAAAGAATACGTTAAGAAAGTTATTACCATAATGAATCAAAGGAATAGGGAGAATGTAATTGGTATAATTGATTTGGATTATGACTTTGTTCAGAATAATATAGAATATATAGATAATTTATATTATTATAGGTATATTGATTTAGAAAATATTTTGGTTCAATCATCTGCATTTTCCGAGGTTAATGCACTCATTTCATCTTCAAAAAAGAAATTAAGAGATGATGATTTAAAGGATATTTTATATGAAAAGTCATACATTCTAGGAATACTGAGGTTAGTGAATGACATGGAGAAATATAATTTTAGCTTTGAAGAGGTGGATTATAAAAAATTATTGGATTATGACAAAGAGAAATTCTTGCAATATTTCTTGTCTAAAATGGATTTAAAAAAAGTCCAAAGGAGCAAAGTGTGTTCAGAAATTGAGGAACTAATTAAAAGAGAGTATGATTACAAGTATATATGTAATGGGCATGATTTGTTGGGAATTCTTAGTCAATTAACAAAGAAAAAAATTTCTAATGATAATCCAATACAATATACAGAAGAAATAATAGAAAAAATGTTAGTATTAGGATATAGAAAAATGGAAACAGCATTGGATGTTGGAGAATGTTTAAATGAGTTGCTAATATGATTTTGATGTGAGAAATGTATCTGTTGAAAGGACGAGAAAAAACATATGGCAAGGAAAACGGAAATAATTATGGATGAGTATATTGATGTCTTAGAGAAAATAAAAGAACGAATAACAAAAGCACAGTATCAGGTAATGACAAGTGCAAATGTCGAACGTAATATTTTGTTTTGGAACATAGGAAATGTACTTCTCCAATATAGTCAATGGGGTAATAAATTTGTTGAAACATTATCAAAAGATTTGAGAATGACTTATCCTAGCAGAGAAGGGTATTCCGTTAGAAATCTCAATTATATGAAGCAGTTCGCACGACGAATACCATCTGAAGAAATTTTGCATCAGGGTGGTGCAAAAATTAGTTGGCGTGCAATAAAATTGCTGATAGATAAGACGGATAATTTAGAGGAACATATTTGGTATACACAGCAATGTCTGGAAAATGGATGGTCTAGTACAGTTCTTTCACATCAGATAGAAAGCGGTTTGTATTACAGACAGGCATTAGCAGATAAAACAACAAATTTTAAGGAACAGTTAGCTAATCCATTCAGTGAGCAAGCAGAAGAAATTATTAAAGACCCATATATTTTTGATTTTATACCAAACGCGAAAAAACTTAGGGAGATTGAGTTAGAAGATGCCCTTGTCCAACAAATAACGAAGTTACTGTTGGAATTTGGGTCAGGCTTTGCCTTTATGGGACGGCAGTATCCGATTCAAGTAGGAAAAAGAGAGTTTTTCATCGACTTATTATTTTATAATGTGAAATTGCATTGTTATTTTGTGGTAGAATTAAAAACAGTGGAATTTGAACCAGAGTTTGCAGGAAAGCTATCTTTTTATTTATCGGCAGTTGATGGAGAGTTGAAATCGCCGAATGATAACCCTACAATTGGTTTGTTGTTGTGTAAGGGTAAAGATAAAATGGTAGCGGAATATGCTTTGAAAGATGTAAATAAACCAATGGGAGTAAGTGAATACAAACTTTCCAATCGTGTTTCAGAAGAATTACAAGACAAGTTGCCATCAATTGAAGATATTGAAAAAAGAATCAATTGAAATTTTGCATCAGGGTGGTGCAAAATTGATGGAACTTATATTTTGTGGGAAAAGGGTTGCACGTACAGTATTAGTATTGTAAAAATATTGCCCATATTTCCGCAACTTTGTGGGATATATTCTAATTTGGTGTGCATGTGGAAACCATTGTACTTTTGTCCCACAAATCACCAGATAGTGTCATTAATGTTACGGTGGAATTTGGAGAAGGTGAAGGGAAAGTATCTTTAGATGCAATAGCAGAGAGGGCAAAGAAATATCAGCCAAAACCGAAAATTACATATAAAATGATACAGGAATATGTTGAAAAGAAATATGGATTTAAAGTACATACTGCGTATATTGCAGAGGTGAAAAGGTCTTTGGGATTGACGATGTATGGTGCGCCTAATGCAGTAGAAGAATTAAAGTATCCGAGGAAGCGTCCACCGAAAGAGAAGGTAGAAGCGATAACGGACGCACTTAAATATTTTGAGGTAATTTAATGGATGAAAGGATTTATCAGATTGCAGAGCAGATAGTTGAAATACATCAAAAAGCCTATGAGTTATATTTGCCGTTGATTGAAGATGTGTGCAGCAGAATTGTGTCAGAAGATGAATTGTCGCATTTGTTGGAGTATTTACTGGATTTTGCATGTGATGAAAAAATATTGAAATTATTTAAAAGGGTGTGTAGAAGATATTTGTATGTATATCCTGGCTGTATTAAGTTTTATATTGAAGTATATCGGGAGATGTGGGAAGTTGAAAACAAATGACTATTTGGCAGAATATATCTAAGAGAAGAAACAGTTACAATGCTTGAGAAAGTTTGTGATATTATTAAAGGAGGAGCGATGGGAAAAATAATTAAGGATACAATTCATGCAAATGGAATAGATATTGGAATTTATACGCAGGATTTTGAAAATTAATTTATTTCATTGACGGATATTGCCCGGTATAAGAGCGATGACCCAACGGCGGTTATTCAAAACTGGATGAGAAATCGGGATGTGATAGAATTTCTGGGACTTTGGGAAAGACTACATAATTAAGATTTTAAACCCCTCGAATTCGAGGGGTTTAAAAAGCAGGCAGGTGCCAATGCCTTTACAATGTCGCTAAAGAAATGGATAGAAGCGACAGATGCTATTGGTATTGTTTCAAAAGCAGGACGCTACGGAGGAACATATACCCATAGTGATATTGCCATGTCTTTCGCAACTTGGATTTCTCCTGAGTTTCAGCTGTATATTATGAAAGATTATAGGCGGTAAAGACAGACGAAAACAGTCGATTGTCTTTGGGGTGGAATTTAAATAGAGAAATTTCTAAGTTGAATTACAGGATACATACAGATGCAATTAAAGAAAAATTAATTCCCCCAGAATTAACATCAGCACAGGTGGCGTATACCTATGCTAATGAAGCAGATATGTTGAATGTTGTTTTGTTGGGAAAGACGGCGAAGCAGTGGAAAGATGAAAATCCAACGGTGAAAGGAAATGTGCGGGATGTGGCAACACTGAATCAGTTACTTGTACTTGCGAATCTGGAAAGTTATAATGCAGTTTTGATTAATCAAGGAAAGAAACAGAAAGAGAGAATGGAGTTGCTTCGGCAGTTAGCAGTACAACAGTTAGAAACGTTGGAAAATGATAGGGTAATGGTAAAAATTGGGATATAGTTGGCTTTGGTTCATAATTCTGTTTTCTTTTTAAGTAGCCATAATAAATGTGCTTGTTTAAATTAAGAATGAAGATGATACAAGGGGGAATGTTTATGGATATAGTCGGAACTATGAATATAGAATTATGGGCAGTTGTGTTAGGCGCTACAGATGCATTGCTAAATTTGGAAATGCCGTATGGTTATGTATTGAAGCGTTTAAAACTCAAGGATACTCCTCTATATAATGAAGTGGTAAACGCAAGGGGTAACTTGGATATTAAGTATATAGCAAGTAATCTTGCTGATGAGAGAACTCCAGAATTTATCTTTTTATGTAAAACGGAAAATAATTCGATGTCATTAGAATATTTTTCAATCGGAGAGATGCTAGGAGGATATGAGAAGGCAGGAGTGTATTTCGATGCAATTACCAATAAATGGAATAAAGAGATTTTTTACATATTGTCTATGTTAAGATTAACCCAAGAGGGAAATATAGAAGTTGCTGATAAAATTTATAAAATGAAAGCAAATTATAAGTGTAACAATATTAACAGAAGCGGAATATCTTCTCAAGATAGTTCTATCAGTATATATGATGACCTGTATGAATGGAACAACGCTAATTTGACCTGTTTTGAGAATATGGTTAGGTTGCCAGAAGTGTTAAAAGATGAGTTGGAAGATGTTATGGAGCGATTTGGAAGAGGATATAGTGCTTCCAGATATGATGATGCATATAAGAATCTTGTGACTTTAGCTGAAATTATTCTAATAGGTTACAATTCAAATGATAAAAGTGGTGGAAAAAAAGAAAAGTTTGCGAATCGCTTAGCAGCGGCAATAGCACAAGATGCAGATGTGCAGTCAGTCCATGACAATGCACTAAGAATGTATAAAGAACGTTCGAACGAAACTCATGAAGGAAATAATCTAAATATTACAAAAGAAGCGTTGAAAGAACTGCGTTGTGCAGTAAGGGGACTGGTGCAGAACTTTATAAGCTTTTCCAAAAGCCAGTATGGAAGCATTGCCGATAAAACATTTAATGGCATAAAGAGAGAATACATAATAGGCTTATTGGCACGGATTAATACATTGCAAACAAATGGTTTGTTATAGTTATGTAAAGATGGAGTTTCTGTAGATTAAATATATATTATTTGTAAAGGACAAAAGATGTGAAAAAATTATTAGATTAAATTATTTTATTTGAACGTTGGTAGATTTAATGGATTGCCTATTTATGATATAGATACTTTTTTATAATATTTGAGTCGTTCGAAATCTTTACATGCTTTTTTGATAAAAGATGAAGCCTCTGCAGACATGAATTCTTGTAAAATTAAGTTGGAGTTAGTCAAAGAGTTCTTGTGGGAAAGGGGTAATACCGTTGAGAAGTGCGCCCTTTTGGGTAGGAAATAGTAACACGGATGATACTGTCTATGTGTACGATGATTATACGCTGGAAAATAACGGATATTTGAAAGACGTGAAAGGCTGTGCAACCTATACGGAAATAAAGAATGGATAAAGTCGGAGTATGGTCTAAAGGTATCATCCTTGTATTTGGCACAGATAAAAGACAAATGCGGTATTGAAAAGCGTCTGAATTATAATTTAGGCGATAATAAAAGCTATGTGCCAAAATGCCCGCTGGAGAAAGAAAAAGCGATTATGGCGGCGTTTGAGCATTTTAATATGATATGAGATAGTTTGTCGGAGTCAAAAAAATGTTGATTTGAGTGGGGGTGCGATATTCTGTGTGGATACGAAGTGGGATGCCTGGGATTATCCCTATACCATGAACTAACAAAAATGGAGTCCGCTGTGCGAGCGCAGTTGGAGCGCATGAAAGAACTCTGCAAAGAGCGTAATAATCTGTATGAGAAGCAGAACGATTTGAAAGGGCAGAAACAGAAGATTGAAAAGTCGTTGGAACGATAAGAGTTGTGGGGCATGGTGGTTGCTATGTCCTATATTTACGATGGAAAGTAGTGGGTGAAAGTGATATAATCAAAACATGAAAGATATGGACGAATGAACATTGATAGAGGAGTTTCAGTATGATTAAGGCAGTTATTTTTGATATGTATGAGACTTTAGTGACTCATTTTGCCAGTCCGCTATATTTTGGATTGCAAATAGCGCAAGATTTAGGAATACCCGAAAATATATTTCAAGAGTTATGGGGACATACAGATTATGATAGAACAATTGGGAACATAACCTTAGAAGATGCACTCGAAGACATTATGAGAAAAAGCGAATGTTATTCAAAAGAATTATTAAATTTAGTAGTACAAAAACGAATAGATGCTAAAAACGAGTGTTTTGAACATTTGAATAGAGAAATTATTCCTATGTTGTGTATTCTAAAAGAAAAGCAAATAAAAATAGGATTAATTAGTAATTGTTTTTCAGAAGAGGTCAGTGCGATAAAAAACAGCATTTTATTTCCGTATTTTGATGTTAGCTGTTTATCATTTGAACAAGGTATTTCAAAACCCGATAAAGAAATTTATTATCGGTGTATGGAAAATCTTCAGGTGAATGCTGAAGAATGTTTATATGTAGGTGATGGCGGTAGTCAAGAATTGGAGACGGCCGAAATGTTAGGGATGAAAGCAATTCAGGCGGTATGGTATTTTAAAGAGGGAACACAACAGCCAGTTGGTAGGAAAAATAATTTTTTGCAGGCAGAAACGCCATTAGAAGTCATTGACTATCTTTAAGATTATTTCCATTTGGCTGATTAGAGTGGCAGAGAGAAACGAAGTAATAGTTCACTTGTTAGTGTTCTAGCATCATGTATATAAAGGAGATTAAGAGAAAATCGGTGTTTAGCTAATGAATTCTTTGTTTTAACTTTTTTTGAAAATTCTATTTAGAATGGTTCTTTTAGAGAAGCTAAGTCATGTCCTGTTGCTCTTTGGCGGGGTATTTGACTTTTTGGAGAGAAAGATTTTATTGTGTAACTTTCTAAAATGTGTTGTTAATTTGTGGGTGTTTGCTATAATAAATGCGTGGCAACATTTTGTCAACAGAAAATCAGCAAGCCATAATAAATGATGTAATTGAAGTAAAAACGGGCGTGTATTTGCTTAGAGTTTAAAGAAAAACAGTTAAGAATGACAAAGAACACGCCGAATATAAATGATGTAGTTGGCGATTTGAAAAGGCAGTTATGTAAGGTGTGATATAATGCTTACATAACTGTTTTTTGCTCATGGAAACTATTTTGGAATCAGATGCTGGCAAAATGGATGATATTTATAGTGTTGTTTTTAAAGAGATTATAGGATTGACTTACAAGGAGATTGGTTGGAGATAAAAATGAATGGGGATTTGACAAGTGGAAAAATTACACCACAATTAATTAAATTTGCGCTGCCTCTTATGGTTGGGAATGTGCTACAGCAGTTTTATAATTTAGCGGATACGCTGATTGTTGGAAGGGTTCTTGGGACTGACGCGCTGGCTGCAGTTGGATCTTCTTATACTTTGATGACATTTCTCACTTCGATTTTGATTGGGCTATGTATGGGGAGCAGTGCTTATTTTGCAATCCAGTTTGGGAAAAAAGATTATGAATCATTGAACTGTGGTATCTTTTTGTCGTTTGTTTTGATTGGTGTACTTACAGTGATTTTAAATGTTTTTGTTTTTGTGTCAGTTGGCTGGATTATTAAGGTGCTGCAGATTCCTGTGGAAGTACAGGGACTGGTAAGAGAATACCTAGTCTGTATTTTTGTAGGTATGTTTGCTGTGTTTTTGTATAATTTTTTTGCGAATGTTTTGCGGGCAGTTGGAAACTCAGTTGTTCCACTGATTTTTCTTGGAATATCCGTGGCCTTGAATATATTTTTAGATATTCTGTTTGTTATGGTATTTCGGTGGGGAGTTCAGGGAGCAGCAGCGGCAACAGTGGTTTCTCAGTTCATATCTGGGGTTGGGATTGCAATATATTATTATTTTGGATTTCCAATGCTTCGCATAAAAAAGAGACATATGCAGTGGGATAGGGGCATCATAAAAGAAATTTTCAGTCTGTCTTTTTTGACCTGTCTACAGCAGTCGGTGATGAATTTTGGGATATTGATGGTGCAGGGATTGGTCAACAGTTTTGGGGCAGTTGTGATGGCAGCTTTTGCGGCAGCAGTTAAGATTGATACGATTGCTTATATGCCAGTGCAGGATTTTGGCAATGCATTTTCTACCTTTGTTGCACAGAACTACGGAGCCGGAAAACGGGAACGGATTTGGAAAGGGATTAAGAGTTCTCTGATTTTTGTTTTTCTTTTTTGTAGTTTGGTAAGCTTGGTTGTCTGCCTGTTTGCAAAACCACTTATGGAAATTTTTATCAACGAGGAAAATGTAGAGGTGATTCAAAATGGGATTGGTTATCTAAGAGTAGAAGCAGCTTTCTATTTTGGGATTGGGCTTCTGTTTATGCTTTATGGTTATTATAGGGCAGTTGGAAAACCAGGGATGTCAGTAGTGTTAACAATCTGTTCTCTGGGAACAAGAGTGGTGTTGGCATATTTACTTTCTGGCATCCCTGCTATTGGAGTAATTGGAATCTGGGCAGCGATTCCGATTGGATGGATTTTGGCAGATATTGTGGGAATATATTATTATTTTATTTCTTTTACATCACTAAATGACCATGCATGAATATTGATTTCAATAACTGGCGTACCACAGTATTCGCATATTTTTGCGCCAAGGGACGAAAGTGGTGCGCCACAGTTTGGGCAATTGACGCCCAGCGCAAGGTCAAGTTCATTTTCTACAAGATTCCTATCCTGAATATAAATTAAGTCTGTATTAAATTTTGTCTGGTACTTATATTCTTTGGAGCCTTCCAGCATAGTAGAGGAAGAATCTGTTATGTAGTGATAGCATTCCAGTGCTGACTGGAATGTGATAATACATCTTCCTTCTGTTTTTCGGTACTGGTTGATTTCTGTGCGGTGTATCTTAATCTGATCAAAATGTTCCTGCAGTCCTCTGGCGGCAAGCATCTGAATGTGGTTTTCCAACTGTTGGTTTAATTCCGTACTGCCGTCTGTTACAATGCTGGCATTTTTTTGTGTTATTGCGCGGAGATACTGTGTTAGTATATTTTCCGCTCGCTCCTTCATTTCATCATATCCAAAATCGGGAAAATCGGATACGATTTTTGGAAGGAGCAGGCTTGTCATAGCGGATACGGATTTTGGAGTTGACGCATAGTCCTGCTTCATCTGCCGGATGCCTTCTGAGAGGTCTTCAGTGCCAAAAACCGTGCGGGAAAATTCCTTTGCTTTCTGCTTTGCATAGAGTACGCCGCAAAATATAGCAATAATGATGATCAGTAAAAGTATTAAAAATATCATACGCTTTCTCCATAATTATTGAATATCATTTTCATCAAAGATATCACCGCATTCTGGACAGAATTTCGGTGGGTGGTGTGGATCATCCGGCTGCCAGCCGCATTTATCACACCGATATAGAGGAGCGCCAGCCGGTTTTTTTGCACCGCATTCCTGACAGAATTTTCCGAGGTTTACAGTACCACAAGAGCAGGTCCAGCCGGCAGCAGGAGTCGGTTTAGGTGTGCCACATTCTACACAGAACTTTCCAGTGTTTGAAGTGCCACAGGTACAAGTCCAAGAACTAGCAGATGAAGTGGGAGCAGGAGAAGGTGCTGCAGGCGAAGGGGCTACAGATGGTGCATCCTTCTGCTGTCCCATACCAAATAGAGAATCAGCATGAAATCCCCCGGCAGTATTTGCCATATTCATCCCAGC
This sequence comes from uncultured Lachnospiraceae bacterium, assembly GCA_910585905.1. GTDB lineage: Bacteria > Bacillota > Clostridia > Lachnospirales > Lachnospiraceae > Butyribacter. The sequence continues at coordinate 6,179 of CAJUID010000052.1, read as the reverse complement.
AAATGCCATCATAGGCCCAGTAGCGGTGTTTGACGCTGCAGACTTCATAGCCTCTGCCTGTGCTCCTACCAAAGTTGCAGCTGCCATATTTGGATTGCGCAGCACAGCGGTTTTTTGGAGCTCCTTGATCATTTCTTCATCTTCTTCTGATGCCTTAATTGTATTTACACCAAAGGAAATAATCTTTATGCCGCGGAGCTGCCCCCATTTTTCTGATAATATTTTATTTAATGCATCTGCAACTTCCATTGTATGTGCAGGTACAGCACTATAACGAATTCCCATAGCGGAAATTTGGGCGAAAGCGGGCTGCAGTGCAGTCATTAATTCAGATTTTAACTGGCTGTCGATTTTGTCTCGTGTGAATTCTTCTGTGACATTGCCGCAGACATTTGTATAGAAAAGAATCGGGTCAAAGATCTGGTAAGAATATTCACCATTGCAGCGCACGGAGATATCCACATCTAAACCAATATTTTCATCTACAACGCGGAAAGGAACTGGATTGGCAGTGCCGTATTTGTTTCCCATAATCTCTTTTGTATTAAAGAAGTAGACACGCTGGTCTTTTCCGGTATCACCGCCAAAAGTAAAACGTTTGCCGATTGACGAAAATGTTTTTCCGATATTTTTGCCGAGGTCGCCGTATAACAAACTTGGTTCGGAGGAAGTATCATACATAAATTCTCCTGCCTCCGCACAGAACTCAACGACTTTTCCCTGATCAACAATAATCATGCATTGCCCTTCATTGACTGAGATAACAGAGCCATTACTGATAATGTTGTCATTTCCTTTGTTTCTAGAACCAAATCTGCTGTTGGTTCTCTGGTGTCCTCTTGTTGCTAATACGTTTGCTTCTAATGCATCACAGTAAAAGTATTCTCTCCACTGGTCTGCCGTAACCCCTTTGATAGCACCCGAAATTGCTTTTATTAATCCCATAATGATCCTCTTTTCTGCATGGTTATGCGGTATTTTTGTTTACAATAACAATTATGAAGTTTGGTGTGACCCTAGTATCATAATTATACTTTTTTTGTGACAAAAAGTCCATTATTAGTTGTTCTTTAGTGACAGATGAAATGAAACATGGTATGATTATATGTAATACTTTAGGAGGGAGGATACAGCTTTGGGAAATGAAATAGGGAATCTGTTTCAGCAGGCTCTTGGTCATAATTCCGTACTGGATGCAAAGAGAATTATTGATGAGATGCCGGGCGGCTTCTTTATATATCGTGCAGATGAAAAGGAAGAGCTTTTGTATGTAAATAAAGCATTGCTCAGGATATTTAACTGCGATACGATGGAGGAGTTCCAGGAGCTGACCGGAAATTCGTTTCAGGGAATCGTGCATCCGGATGATTTGGACGAGGTCGAAAAGAGTATTAAGGAGCAGATAGCAGTTAGCAAATTTGAACTGGATTATGTAGAATACCGCATAATTCAGAAGGGTGGAGACATTCGGTGGATAGAAGATTATGGGCATTTTATCCACGATAACCTGCTGGGTGATGTATTTTATGTGTTTGTGGGGGATGCCACGGAGAAACACAAGCAGCAGATGGAGAAAGAGGCGGCATTAGTTGCTGCAAAAGAGCAAATAGAATTAAAGCTCAGAAAAAAATTAAATGCATATGGAAGAAAACTTGAGATTATCAATCAGGAACAATTGCGGCGTCTGGAGTTGATTGAGGGGCTTAGTATTGATTATGATTCCATTTTTTATCTGGATATTGATGCAGGAATTCTTCAGCCTTATCAGATCAGCAAAAGGATTTATGGTACATTTAAAAGCAGGTGCCATGTCTATGAGTTTAGTGAGTTTTCTTGGTTTGGCCCCTACTATATAGACAAATGGGTACATGAGGAAGATAGGGAGCATTTTACAAAAGAAACTAATTTAGACTATATTAAGGATCAGGTCGCAAGAAAGAAAGTTTACCATGTAAATTACCGTGTGGTTGATAAAGATAAAACTGAGTACCTTCAATTATGCGTTGTGAATGTAGGAAGTTTAGAGGGCGGTTCTCAGACAGTAATTGGATGCCGAAGCATTGATGATGAGATTCGGCATGAGATGGAGCAGAATAAGATATTGGAGGAAGCTTTGGATCACGCCAAGGCATCAAATAAGGTAAAAGATATTTTTCTGGCAAATATGTCGCATGATATACGCACACCGATGAATGCCATTGTTGGATTTACGGCTCTTGCCAAGTCACATATAGAAGACCATGAGAAGCTGCTTGGTTATCTTGAAAAAATAGAGGAATCCGGCGGATATTTGCTTCAGCTTTTGGATGATGTTTTGGAACTGTCACGCCTGGAATCAAACAGAGTACATATTGAAAAGACGGAATGTGATCTTTATGAGGTTGCCAAGCATGTGCAGACTATTATTAAGCCGCGCGCAGAGGCAAAAGGGCTTACATTTATATTAGAACTTGGTGCAGTGCTGCACCGTAGGGTTTATGGAAACAGCCAGTATCTGATCCAGCTTCTCATGCGGCTTGTGGGCAATGCAGTTAAGTATACAGAAGATGGGGGAAGGATTACATTTTCAATTATTGAAAAGAAAACATCCCATGATTTTGCATCATTTCAATTTATTATAGAGGATACTGGTATTGGGATTAGTGAAAGCTTTTTGAAACATATATTTGAGCCGTTTGAGAGGCAGAAAAATACGACGATGAGCGGTGTTTATGGTACAGGGCTTGGGCTTACCATTGTAAAAAATATTGTAGAAACAATGGGTGGGGAGATTGAAGTATCTAGCTCTGCTGGTCAGGGAAGCCGTTTTATTGTTACATTAAGTATGCGTCTGTGTGATAAGGCAAGCAGGCATGATGAATGGCCGCCGCAGCAAAATATGTCCAAGGAAGCATCTGGAAAGATTCTTTTGGTGGAGGATAATGAGATTAACCTCGAAATCGAGACAGAGCTTTTGACGGATTCTGGTTTTGTTGTAGATACTGCCGTCAATGGAAGTATTGCAGTTGAAAAATTAAAGAATTCAATGCCTGGTGAATATAGTCTGGTTTTGATGGATATTCAGATGCCGGTAATGGATGGATATAGTGCGGCAAGGGCAATCCGAATGCTAAAGGATCCATCCCTTGCCAATATTCCAATTATTGCGCTTTCGGCGAATACCTTTGAGGAGGATCAAAAAAAGTCAATGGAAAGCGGCATGAATGCCCATCTTGGGAAACCAATCCATATCCAACAGTTTTTTGAGACAATCGGGCAGATGACTGGAAAAATAATTGAATAAAAATAGCACATTATGATGAAGTATTAATATACTGGTGATAAAAGGAACCAAGGAGAAATAATAAATGGAAGAAAAAAGATGTACTTTATCAAATCCCTGCAGTTTTGCCGGAATTAGCCCGATTATGGTGGATTTGCCATATCCTGCCATCCAGGTAAAGGAGAGGAATCGTGCCTATGCAAATATGCTCAGTGTTGATTATTGTGGTGCAGTTTCGGAGATGTCTGCGATTATGCAGTATATCAACAATGAAAATCGCTTATCCTGTGACAAATGCCCAATGGCAAAAACCATTCTGGGAATAGCGATGGCTGAGATGATACATTTACAGAAGTTGGGAGAACTGATCTTTCTGTTGGGCGGGCAGGTAGATTTTGTGGCAAAGCAGCAGAATGGAAGGCAGAGAATGTGGACACCGGAATATTTAGCGATTCCGGAACATGCTGGGAAAATGATTCTCGCTGACATTGAGGCAGAAAAAGCGGCAATCAGCCAGTATAGGATGCATATCAATATGATAAAGGATCCATGTGTCAATGCAGTTTTGGCAAGAATTATAAAGGATGAGGAATATCATATTATGATTCTTCAAGTATTGTTGCAGGAAGTGCAGTCTGGTACCAATTGTATGTAGTAGCTGGGCAGCTCTGGCTCTCCTATGATGGGGTGAATAAACCGTAGAAGTATCAGATTTTTCATTTTTTGCAAATTTTTTGAAAAAAAGTGTTTACATTGTGGCAGAAGTGTGTTATAGTTAGGTCAAATGTAAGGTATGCTATTTCCAGCAGTTGCATTTTTCCCCTTTTGTTACGAATAGAATCAGAAAAAAACCGTTCCTGATTTTTAGGAGCGGTTCTTTTTTGTCTTGTTATGAAAGTTTCATTGTAAGTGGTGTATCCACAAGAAATGCAAAAAACGCCCCAACTGATACTATGGATTGCTACGTTGTTTCACAACTTTCGCATCTTCGTTCCGATAAGGTTTGTGCTAAACAAACATTTATAGAACGTTCAGCACTATACAAAAACCTCCAATCATATTGTCGGCGTTTAGCGGGACAAGCCAGCAGATAGCAAATTATGTGTAAGTACGCCAGCTATCCGCTTTTGACCTTAGTATCATGTAATTTATTATAAAGAATAAGATGTAGAAATGAGGAAAGCTATGAATTTTGAAGAATTATGCTTAGATACAAGAATACTGCGGGCAGTCACAGAGATGGGTTTTGAACAGGCTAGTCCGATTCAGGCAAAGTCCATTCCGATCGCCCTGGAGGGGAAGGATATGATTGGGCAGGCGCAGACTGGAACCGGCAAGACGGCCGCTTTTGGTATTCCACTTTTGCAGAGGGTAGACCCACACAGCAAGAAGCTGCAGGCTGTCGTATTATGTCCGACCAGGGAGCTTGCGATTCAGTCTGCCAATGAGGTAAGGCGTCTGGCAAAGTTTATGCATGGGATTAAAGTTTTGCCGATTTACGGCGGACAGGAAATTTCTAAACAGATTCGGTCTCTAAAGGGTGGTGTGCAGGTAATTATCGGCACGCCAGGGCGTGTGATCGACCATATTAACCGTCACACATTGAAATTGGAGCAGGTTGGGACTGTCGTTCTGGATGAGGCGGACGAGATGCTAAATATGGGATTTCGTGAGGACATTGAACTTGTGCTGGAGAAGATGCCAGAGCAGCATCAGACACTTTTGTTTTCTGCGACAATGCCGAAACCGATTTTAGAGATAGCAAAAAATTATCTGGTGGAGCCGGAAACAGTCAAAGTGGTAAAGAAAGAGCTGACTGTGCCAAAAATCGACCAGTTTTATTATGAAGTGAATCCACGCAAGAAGAACGAAGTGCTGTCCCGTCTTCTTGATATGTATGATCCTGAACTTTCCCTGATCTTTTGCAATACCAAGCGTAAGGTGGACGAGTTGGTAGAAGATTTGAAGGGAAGGGGATATTTTGCAGAAGGACTTCATGGGGATATGAAACAGTCCCAGAGAGACCGGGTTATGAATGGCTTCCGCAATGGAAGGACGGACATTCTTGTAGCTACGGATGTGGCGGCAAGGGGAATTGATGTAGATGATGTGGAGGCTGTATTTAACTATGATGTGCCGCAGGATGATGAGTATTATGTCCATAGGATTGGTCGTACCGGACGTGCTGGGCGCAGTGGGCGTGCTTTTACGCTTGTAGTTGGCAGGGAAATTTATAAGTTAAAGGATATTCAGCGTTATTGTAAAACTAAGATTAAGAGACAGCCGATTCCTTCTGTTGATGATATTACAGATATCAAAGCTGAGAAAATTCTAGAAAAAGCGAGCGATATTATTGAAAGCGAAAATCTTGCAAAGATGATTGATATTTTGGAAGAGCATCTAGATGAAAAAGAATACTCTGCTCTGGAAATGGCAGCTTCTCTTTTGATGATGCAGATGGGTGAAAATAGTTCTGGCGAGATGGCAAAAGAAGATTTTGGTGATACTGGGGCAGAACCAGGCATGGTACGTCTATTTATCAATATAGGCAAAAAGAACAGAGTCCGTATTGGGGATGTGCTTGGCGCGGTTGCCGGAGAATCTGGAATGGAGGGTGATCTCGTTGGGGCAATTGATATGTATGACAATTATACATTTGTAGAAGTTCCAAGGGAATATGCGGCTGATGTAATTGATGCAATGAAACATGCAAAAATTAAGGGCAAGCATGTAAGTGTAGAGCCGGCAAATGGTAAGCGCTAAGATTACAGAAACAAAGATATCTGCGCTTGCAACCATTACAAAGAACAATACAAAAATATGGTTTGACTTTCCCCATTTTTTATGAAGAGATACTCTACGGTTATCCATAACACATATCATTCACCAATTTTGCTCTGTGTACATGATTTTCATT
>CAJUID010000051.1 GCA_910585905.1 uncultured Lachnospiraceae bacterium | reverse complement strand
ATTGGCGAAACTCCTCTGCCTATGGATAACTGCAGAGTATCCTCTTCAAAAAATGAGGAAAGTCAAATTATAACTTTTGACTCATGACATACGCATGAATCTTTTTTACAATTTACAGTCGATAAAATAGATATTAATTTTCAGTTGTCCATTGAAAAATTTCTCCTGCCGCTTTTTTATTATAAAAGTTTTTCTAATCGGTGTAAAGCAAAATCTTTTCACTCCCCTTGGTGATGCATTCTATTAACTAATCCCATCCTACCGCCATCTGTAAAACAAAATCAAGATACTCACAACACTGCAAAAAATAACATTATATTCCAATTCTAATTATCTAATCCACAAAATACACTCTTTCGATAAAGTTTTCCATAAGCAAAAAGGTGTACCATCTCTAAAAAAGACCTACACCCTTTCTGTTTATACTACTTTTACATTGGTTCTAGTTCACTACCATTTCTAGCCAATATCAGTCCTTGAAAATAACTCCAAAAACTTTTGATGAAGCCTAGTATCTTTTGTGAGTTCTGGATGGAAAGATACTCCTATCTGGTTTTTATACTGTACCGCTACGGCCTTACCATCTACTTCGGCGAGAACCTCCACTTCCTCTTCTGCTGATTCAATATATGGAGCACGTATAAATTCCATCGGATACCGCCCAATCCCCTTAATCTCCCCCTCACAAAAGAAGCTGCCAAGCTGTCTGCCATACGCATTTCTCTTAACAGTTACAGGAAGCGTCCCAAAATATCGCTTCTCATCATTTGAAATCTCTTTTGCCAGAAGGATGAGCCCTGCACAGGTCGCAAGTACCGGCATACCTTCTAATATTTTCTGTTGCAGTATATCAAACATGCCAAGCTCCCTCAGCAGTTTTCCCTGCAAGGTACTTTCCCCACCTGGAAGCACTAGGCCATCAAATGGTTGTTTTAAATCCCCTGCCTTGCGAAGCTCTATCATCTCTGCCCCCAATGTCTGAAGCATTTTCTCATGCTCAATAAAGGCTCCCTGCACTGCTATTACTGCTATTTTCACTTCCTATTTTCCCCTCTCTGCCATCAAAAGTTCAATTTCATCCTCATTGATGCCTACCATTGCCTCACCCAAATTTTTAGAAAGTTCTGCAATCAGAGCCGCATCCTGAAAATTAGTGACCGCTTTTACGATTGCGCCAGCTCTCTTCTCTGGATTTCCAGACTTAAAAATTCCAGAACCGACAAAGACGCCTTCCGCCCCCAACTGCATCATTAAAGCTGCATCGGCTGGCGTAGCGACACCACCTGCTGCAAAATTGACAACTGGAAGCTTGTTATTTTCATGAACATATTTTACCAGCTCATAAGGCACGCCAAGTTCCTTTGCTTCATGAAATAGCTCATCCCCCCGCATAGAAGAAATCTTTGCAATCTCACTGTTCATCTTACGCATATGACGCACCGCCTGCACCACATCGCCTGTTCCAGGCTCCCCCTTCGTGCGTATCATCGCAGCACCCTCATTGATGCGGCGAAGTGCCTCCCCCAAATCCTTTGCACCACATACAAACGGAACTTTGAATTTTGTCTTATCAATATGGTATACATCATCCGCCGGCGACAGCACTTCACTCTCATCAATATAATCAATCTCTATTGCCTCCAAGACCTGCGCCTCAACAAAATGACCAATGCGGCACTTTGCCATAACCGGGATTGACACCGCCTCCTGGATTCCCTGGATCATCTTTGGGTCACTCATGCGTGATACCCCACCCGCTGCACGAATATCTGCTGGAATGCGCTCCAATGCCATTACTGCACAGGCCCCCGCTTCCTCGGCTATTTTTGCCTGCTCCGGTGTTGTGACATCCATAATCACACCACCTTTTAACATCTGTGCCAATTCTTTATTTAACTCATACTGTTTACTCATAAAAATCCCCTTTCCTTACCATATATTCTTTCTTGCATCTACACATAAATCCTATTATAATAACATTTGGCTATATTAAAATAACCAGTTTAGATATAGCCAGTATAGCCAGAAAGGAGCTTATAACTGATATGCTGACATATTCTTTTACAAATATAGGTTCAGATTCCCTTTACATTCATTTATATAAATGTATCAAAAATGACATTCTCTCTGGCAACTTAGCTGCTGGGACAAAACTGCCATCTAAAAGAAGTTTTGCAAAAAATCTGGGCATAAGCACGATCACTGTGGAAAACGCCTATGCCCAACTACAATCTGAAGGATATATCTATTCCATGCCCAAAAAAGGATTTTACATTACAAAAATCGATCCACCGCTTTATACCCCACGATCCACTCCACAACCTGAAGCACCAAAAACTGCGGCAAAAAGAGACTATCTATTAGACTTTGTAAATAATAAAACAAACCCAGATAACTTTCCATTTTCTATCTGGGCAAAACTAATCCGAGAAACGATTTCTGATAAAAGCGAAGAATTAATGATGACACCGCCCTGTGGGGGCATAATGGAGCTCCGACGGGCTATCTGCAGCCACCTCAAAGCATTTCGCAATATGGAAGTGGAACCGGAACAAGTCATTATCGGCGCCGGAACAGAATATCTCTATGGGCTGATTATCCAGTTGCTTGGATTTAGAAAAACATATGCAATCGAAAATCCTTCCTATCAGAAGCTCGCCCAGATATACAAAAGTTATCAGGTAACCTACCATGCCATTCCACTAGATTCTGACGGCATAGATATCAATGTGTTAGAAAATTGTGCTGCACAGATTGCCCATATCACCCCATCGCACCACTACCCAACCGGGATTGTCACCTCGATCAGCCGCCGTTACGAGTTACTGGCATGGGCTTCCAGAGAAGAAGGGCGCTATATTTTAGAAGACGATTATGACTCCGAATTCCGACTGTCCGGGCAGCCAATCCCAACTCTGCAGAGTATTGACCAGTCAGAAAAAGTCATCTACATTAATACATTTGCAAAAAGCCTTTCAAGAACCGTGCGCTTAAGTTACATGATACTGCCAAAACACTTGCTCGATACATTTTACAGCCAGCTTGATTTCTATTCTTGTACCGTCTCAAATTTTGAGCAGTACACTCTTGCTCGCTTTCTCTCCGATGGCTATTTTGAAAAACATATCAACCGTATGAGGACCCATTACAAAAATATCCGCGATAGCTTCCTCAAAGCTATCCGCAAAAGCTCATTTGCCAACCGAACCCGCATCTATGGAGAAGATGCCGGCCTCCATTTTCTTATAAACATTGAAACCGGATCAACCGACGAAGAACTGCTACAGATTGCCCAAAAACATAATGTCCATATTTCCCTGCTGTCCCAATATTATATTGAACCGCTCGGAACTATACCAGATCATACTCTGCTTGTAAACTATTCTGGGCTGTCCCTGGAGCAAATTCCAACAGCGGTCGGGCTACTGACTGATATTTTCAATGAACTTTCTTAGCAACTGCAGCTTCTGGCTCTAATCTCCCAGGATGGCGATTCATCCAAAAAAATGCAGCAATACATATAATGACAGAGAGTGCAGAACCAATCGGGGCCGCAATCCCCATTGGAAACAGGGAATACAGATAATATTTCGATGCAAGATAGGCAAGCGGGATGCGTGCAAAAATAATAGAAATCAAATTATGGATAAAAGAAATACCAGACAATCCATAAGCACAAAAATAACCACTAAAACAAAAGTGGATTCCCGCCAAAATACAGTCCCATACATAGCCTCTCATATACTGCCCACCAAGCGCAATTACTTTCTCGTCATCCGCAAACAGCCTGACAGCAGGCTCCGCCGCAAACAGCATCAAAACAGAAGCAGCGACCCCAAAAGAAACTGTAATCACTACCGCATATTTTAAAATTTTTCTTGCCCTGTCATGTTTCCCCGCACCAATATTCTGCGCAGAAAGCGCAGAGACAGAAGATAGCATAGAGGATGGCACTAGAAAAAGAATTCCAATCAACTTTTCCACAATACCAACCGCAGCCGCGTCACTTAACCCCCTGCGGTTGGCAAAAACAGTAATCACAATAAACGCCACCTGAATAAAGCCATCCTGCACCGCGATAGGTATCCCCACTTTTAAAATACCTCCCAGTATTTCCCAATCTGGCTTAAGATCCGCCAGACAGATACCAGAAATCATATTCCGCTTTTTAATCATAAGCAACGAAAGAACGACACTAACCGTCTGCGAAAGTGTCGTGCCAAGAGCTGCCCCGGCTGCCCCTAGCCCCATTGCCCCGATAAAAAGATAATCCAGTACAATATTAAACACACAGGCAACCGCAATAAAATACATTGGGCTTTTTGAATCTCCCATACCGCGGAACACCGAGCTAACCATATTATAAGCTGTAATAAACGGAAGACCAGCAAAACAGATTGTCAAATAAGAAACTGTCCCAGAAACAGCCTCTGACGGTGTAGACATCAAAGACACAATTGGTTTGACCGCAAAGAGCAAGGCTGCCATACAAAAAACAGAAAGCGGAAGAAATAATGTAACCGTATTCCCTATCGCTAGAGCTGCCTGCTTTGTTTTACCTGCCCCAACCGCACGCCCAATTTTTACTGTCGACCCCATTGCAAGACCAACAATCATAACAGTAAGCATATGCATAACCTGGCTTCCGACCGAAACAGCTGTGGTACTTTCCACACCGCCAAACTGCCCAATAATAAACAGATCCGCCATTCCATAAAGTGTTTGCAATAAATATGAAAACAAATATGGCAGTGAAAAACTGAAAATCGTCTGTAATACACTGCCCGTTGTAAGGTTCCTTTCCATCCTTCCACCGCTCCCTCAGAATCTATCACTAAGAAATATCTCCCACCAAAAACAGTTTTTTAGCATCTGGCCTGTCCTTTCCCACTTCTGTCTTCCCACAGCCCACTTATTTTTGTTATTGCAAGCCCAATCAGGATTCCAGAAACCGTCCCAGCAAGGACATCTGTTGGATAATGGATTCCCACATAAAGCCTGGAGAACGCAATAAATGCGGCAAGAACCATCGCACTAACCCCATACCGCCTTGGCAAAAGACGCAATATAATGACAGCTGCCACAAAGGAGGTCGCAGAATGTCCTGATGGAAAGGATAAATCAGAAGCCTTATCCACCAGAAGCGTTAAGCCGTCAATCACCTCATATGGACGGGTTCTTGCCACCAAGTTCTTTAAAAAGAGATTATTCAAAATAAAGGATGCCAGCATCCCTGCTATCACAACGTTCCCTGCCCTTCTCGTGTCTGGATACAAAACCAAAACCAATGCCATCAATATCCAAAATATCCCGAAATCACCCAAATGCGTAATCCCCCGCATCAGCGAATCTAACACCGGGGTTCTCACATAATCCTGTATCCACAATAAAATCTCTGCTTCCATCTAGTATCCTCCAGTATTTCTAAGAACTAACCTTTATCCTTTTGCAGGAACCACCTTTTCCCACTCTGCCTCCTTAAAGCCAGGACAAATTACCTGCTCCGTTACCAAAAGCGGCCGCTTCACAAGCATACCGTCGGAAGCCAGCAACCCCAACTGCTCCTCCTCGGACATCCCAGACAACCTATCCTTCAAATTCAATTCCCTATACAACATTCCGCTTGTATTAAAAAAACGCTTCAGCGGCAGGCCGCTTTTCTGATACCATCCCCTCAACTCTTCTTTTGAAGGATTTTCCTCCTTAATCGGCCGCTCTGTATACTGCACTCCTTGCTCCTTTAGCCAGTTTATGGCCTTTTTACATGTACTACATTTCTCATAACACAAAACTACTATTTCCATACCATTGTCCTCCTGCCTCATGATTTGAAAAAAGATGTAAAACCTTATTTCATAAAGGCTTTACACCTTGGCTGCATCTCTATCATATTCTCATCTTATCAATGTCCGTCAATTGCCTCCTGCAATATCCAGAAAACTCTTTGCCTATTATACCGAAAATTTAGTAAACTGTAAAGCATTGATCAGCATCACACAGAATACACACATTTCTCCAACCCAACTGGAGTCAGACCTTCATAAACAATCTTCCATGCAGCGCTTTCTGGAAACTGCATCTTCGCCAGAGAATCTTCAATTCCCTCTGTATCCCCATATACACAAATTAATACAAGCACATCATCCCTATTTGCCATCAGGCTTAGGGTATCCCTCACTTCTGTAGTTTCATCAGCCATCCCCCATTTTGCAGAATTAGAGTCAACAAACCAACCAATTGACACTGGATCCTTGGCGGCCTTTATCTGGGCAGCAATCTTCTTTCCAGCTCCACCAAACCCCCAGAGCACAAGCTGCCTGTCCCCTATCACAGACTTTATCCCATCTGTCAGCCAATCCTTATAATTCTTTAATGAGTATCCAGAAAGAACTTCCCGCCAGTGTGCATGGTTCCCCATCCAGACATCATAAGCAATGTCTGGATGTTCTGATATCCCATATATCATCATATTATTATAAGGGCTTTCCAGCCGTTTCACTTGGTCCGTTTCCATTGTATTAATGATCAAAAAGTCCATCTGCGCATCAGGATTTAACTGCTCTAGCGCCAGAAGCTTTTCATAATCAGCCTTCTGGACATTTGTCCTGACAAAAAGAATGGAAGAAGCCTGCTGGAGCAACTCAAATAACCTGCCAAATCTCCGGTTATACTTCTCCACAAATAATTCATATTCCTGATCAAAAGGCTGACCCTTCCTAAAATCATGTAGTGCTATAAACCCGGTCAACGAATCAGTAACGTTGAGATGTCCCTTACTCCCCTCAACAACTTGTAGATTTTCTCTCCGAAAAAAATCCCTGCCGCCTGTCAGCAAAACCTGTATTACTTGATCCAAATCCATACAGATTAGCCAATCAAACGGGTTGGAATTGGAACGCAGGCCATTAAGACGCATCTGATGGGCGGACATGCACCGTTCCCCAAGACTGCAAGCCATATCGTATGAAGATCCTTTCTTCAAATCCCCCATTGTTTCTATATTCATTATTTATCACCTCAGCCTATTATAATAGATACATACAAAGATATCTTTTCACCATTGCTGCTACCTCTTCTTTCATATAATAATATGTATTGTATATGTAACTCCTCCATATTACAAATTGCTTCAGCTATTAATCCCCTATTCAGGAGAATGAGAAAGACAGAATCATTATGCTATTTTACTTTTAATGCCTGCAACCTCTTTTTTGATTTTGTCAATTTCACTCATAAGATAATGTACTTTAACTTCATATGCAAGATTTTTGTCCGCCACTGGAATCGCCTCATTCAGCTTATTTATTAATTCAACAAAATTCTCAGCTATTAATTGAATGCCATTATCTGTGGTATTTTCAATATGTAATTCGATACTTGCCGCACGCTGCCTTAATACTTGCATTTCCTCTTTTAAATTCTGTACTTCTCCCTTCACTTCCTGCATTTCTTCTTTTAAATTCCGTACTTCTTCCTTTACTTCCTGCATTTCCTCTTTTAAATTCCGTACTTCTCCCTTCACTTCCTGCATTTCTTCTTTTAAATTCCGTACTTCTCCCTTTACTTCCTGCATTTCTTCTTTTAGGTTTTGTACTTCTCCCTTTACTTCTTGCATTTCTTCTTTTAAGTTATGCACTTCTCCCTTTACTTCCTGCATTTCTTCTTTTAGGTTTTGTACTTCTCCCTTTACTTCTTGCATTTCTTCTTTTAAGTTATGCACTTCTCCCTTTACTTCCTGCATTTCTTCTTTTAGGTTTTGTACTTCTCCCTTTACTTCCTGCATTTCTTCTTTTAGGTTATGCACTTCTCCCTTCACTTCCTGCATTTCTTCTTTTAGGTTTTGTACTTCTCCCTTTACTTCTTGCATTTCTTCTTTTAGGTTTTGCACTTCTCCCTTCACTTCCTGCATTTCTTCTTTTAGATTTTGTACTTCTCCCTTTACTTCCTGCATTTCCTCTTTTAGGTCCTGTATATCTCCTTTCATAACCTGTATATCTTCTTTTATAATCTGCATATTACATAATATTAAATCAAGTTTTTCGTCATTAGCCATTTTACCCCTCCTATATTATTTTACTTTGAAAGTTGAATTTTACAGAATTTACACAGAAACAATTACCCCGATGAAAGATTTAAGAGCCATAGCAATATCTAACGTCCGCTATGATGCGAGTATATCACAGTCCAAATATAAAGTCTATTCTCTTTACAAAATAACTGGTTTATTCATGCACCAATGAGTATTCAATTATTATTCCCCCCAAAAAGTGGAAAACTTGCATTTGATTTTTAGTTTACGATATGCTAAAAGATTTAAAAGAGCCAGAAAACTGAAAAATCATACAGTGTCCTGGCTCTCTGTTCCTTACTACAATAATCATCTTTTATATTACTTTAATACGACATTTTAAAGTGCAAAGGAACATCCAGTTCCTTGCAAGCATTGCGTTTGGCTCGTTGCTTACGCGAGAATAAAATTATTAACATCAATTATCACCCTGCAAAGCATCAAAGCCTTCCTCCCCTGTTCGGACTTTTACAACATTCTCCACATCATATACAAAAATCTTCCCATCACCAATATTGCCAGTGTAAAGTGCTTTCTTTGCCGCCTCAATTACGGTATCCACAGGTACAGCACTGACAACAACTTCCACTTTCATTTTAGGAAGCAGGACAATATCAAGCTCAGCACCACGGTACATTCTTGTTATGCCCTTCTGCACACCGCAGCCAAGTACCTGTGTTACAGTAATGCCATTTACACCAATAGCGTTCATTGCCTCCTTCAGGTCATCAAACTTACTCTGCTGACACACAATAGCTATCTTTGTAATCTTCTCGGTTAAAGTGCCCGCCTCCTTTTCTTTTCTCATTGGAGGAGCTGCCTGAACCACCTCAACTGCCTGCTCCACAGGTATATTGCCTTTTAACGTCTCAACAGAGGTCCCTGCAGAATAGAACATATTCCCAGCAGGCATAAAGTCTGCATATGCGGAAGACAAACCATGTTCTTTTGCATCCAGCCCAACAAGCTCTTCCTCCGCCGTAACACGCAGACCCCAGACTTTATCCATTACGATAAATACGATTCCCATTATAATAGCTGTATAAACGCCAACTGTCACAATTCCAAGACATTGAATTCCTAAAAGCTTTACACCACCTCCATAAAACAGACCATCCTTAATATCAAAGAGACCAACTGCAAACGTGCCAAACAAACCATTGCATCCATGAACTGCTACTGCACCAACCGGATCATCCACCCGAAGCACATTTTCTACAAACCAGACACCGAAACAAACAATCAACCCAGAACAGATACCAATCACTATAGCGCCAACACCATCAACATTTGCACACCCAGCTGTAATCGCAACCAGCCCCGCCAGCGAACCGTTAAGGCACATAGATACATCCGGCTTACCATATTTTATCCATGTAAAAATCAATACCGCAAGTGTTGCAAAGGCAGGTGCCAGTGTTGTAGTTCCAAGAATCTTCGCCAACTGCGCAGAGTCTGATGCTGCAGCACCATTAAAACCATACCACGCAAACCATAAAATAAAGCAACCCAACGCGCCGATTGTCAAGTTATGCCCCGGAATCGCATGAGGCTTCCCTGTCCTCTTGCTAAATTTACCAATACGTGGCCCAAGAATTGCTGCGCCAATCAGTGCTGTAATACCGCCTACCATATGAATCACGCAGGAACCTGCAAAATCAACAAACCCTAGCTTTGCAAGCCATCCCTGGCTATTCCATACCCATCCTGCCTCAATTGGATATACTATCATACTGATAATTGCAGAATAAACGCAATACATGCTAAACTTTGTACGCTCTGCCATCGCGCCAGAAACAATTGTCGCACATGTTGCACAGAACACTAACTGAAAGAAAAACATCGACCAGTTAAATCCATCAAAATCAGTAAACATCCCATATTCTGGTCTTCCAATCACACCGCCAAAATATGTACTAGAATTCATAATCCCATATCCAAAGGAAATAAATACTACTGTACCAATACAGAAATCCATCAGGTTTTTCATAATAATATTTCCAGCATTCTTTGCCCTAGTAAAACCAGTTTCCACCATTGCAAATCCTGCCTGCATAAAGAATACCAAAACGGCACCCAATAAATACCATACATTCATATCCATAATAATCCCCCATTCTTGCCAAAGTCTGTGAATTTGTGCGCAATTACAATTTTCTGCGTGAAAAAAACTCTACTATATGGTTTTTCCACATTACATCCTCCTTCACTCTATCCAAATAATCTTTTTTATTGTGCTGGATAGTCCTTTTTCATTTCCCGCAATCGTCCGGACAATTATTAGGAAACAGAAAAAGCGCCACGAAATATTCGTGACGCCTTTGTCATATACACCATTATATACAAAAGTTGGAATCTGTCAACCATTTTTTGAATTTTTCTATTCTAGCGCAAATTGTTTTACTTGAATTTTCAAGAGTTTCCACTTGTTTTAAAGTTGGGAAAGTTGAGTAAATCATTTACAAAAATTTTAATCATAACCCTAAAATTCTTCATAATATCATTGACATTTTCCATATCTTGTACTACCATCAAATTAACAAAATCCAGAAAATTGGAGGTACAAAATAGTTTGTGCCAGCCACAAAAGAACACTTTAAGCACTTTACAAAGGCATAACAAAACCCTCATAGATACTTCTCTCCCATGGGCTACAAATCAAAGAAGGGGAATAGAGCCCTCGCTATTATTGACGGTTTGGCTTTGATTATTGAAGGAATGTAGTTAAAACTTTGTAGGATATTAAAGAAATAAACGTCGTAAAATATTTATTGCAAAGGAATAAAAGATGAAAATGATTAGTGTAGAGGCGTTTGACGCCCTAAATATAGAAGAACAGAAAAATTACCTAATAGAAATAATTAGAAATTTGCCAGAAGATAAAGCACGTAAGTTATCTATAAAAATGGCTCAAAAAGGTCTAATAGATGAAATCGATGAAAAGCCCAAGTCAAATACCCCGCTGCAGAGCAACGGGGCATGACTTAGCTTCTCTAAAGGAACCATTCGGTCCCTTGGCAAGTTCCGGCCCCAAGTGGCGGGGTATTCGGTCTCCGCTCCGCTTTGGTCGTTGCTAAACGAACATCCACCGGATGTTCAGCAACCCGCGCGCAGTCGCCAAGTGCAAAGGAACTTTCAGTTCCTTGCAAGCTTGCGTTTGGCTCGTTGCATACGTGGGAATGAATAAATGGCTCATGATATGGCATTAAATATTTCTTGTTTATTCTTAAAGTGTTTGTACAGAGATAGTGTTTTTAATCCGCTTCTGAAGCAATATCATTGACATTGACATCACCATAACCTTTTTCTGAAAATAATATCAATTCTTCTGATATTATCTTTATAATTACCTCTATTTATTAATCTTATTTGGCTTAATTATCGACTAATTTAAATTAGATATTAGGTTATAATTATTTTGATGCCAAAAACGAGAGCTTAATTGCTGACTTACAATCTGCCTTTTATTCTTATGTTTGCGACATTGCTAATTTGCGTTATCCCTTATAGTTTTCTTTCATCCATTCCACCACATACTCCGCAACCTCTCCTGGTTCCTTATTCGTGATATCAAACGTCTCAAAATTTGTATCTCCAAGGCTATCATGCTCCATAAAATAACGATTATAATCACAAGAACCATTAATCCAATTTTCGTCCGTTATTCCTCTCCCCTCCTGCATACGCTTCCTTAATTCCTCATCCTCACACACTAAAGCTAGACACATAATTTCACTGAAATAACGACTATTATAAGCTTTTGTTAAGCGGTCAAGACATCCTGCCATAGTCCATAAAACCGGCTTACCTGACTGCATAATATCCTTCGAAATATTTACAATAGCTTCAACCCAATTATCACAAGATTCTTCATCATTCCAATTCACAAAACATGTAAATATATCAGCATCCAGCACAACAAAATCTACTTTTTTTCTCATAATCTCTATGGCTGTAGTAGTTTTCCCCACGCCGCTACATCCGGTCAGAATAAATAATGGCATTGATATAAATTTCCACTCTGCACCACATTTCGGGCAACAAAGTTTATCCCCTATTATCTCTTTATCCCATTCGTGATTTCCACATTTTGAACATATTTCAATCATCTTAGTACCTCCAATAATTTCCTTTTATTCTCTTCTCCGGTTGTCCATAACACAACATCAACAACCTTCACACCCAGCTGCCGATACATTTCCAGTCTGTGTCTACCATCATTTACAAAGAATTTGTCATCTCTATATTCCACAATCAATGGCGGGACATCCCAGTCTTCAATGCAGTGTTTCATATTTTCTACTATCCAGAAAAAATAATCTATATCATTTTCGGAAACTAAATATTCTGGTGCTCCTTCCTTTATATCTTTGAAATAAGACATTTTCAGTTTCAGCAACCCCAAATATTCTCTTTTTTCTAACTGTAAGCCGTCTGCAAGTTCAATATTTTTACCATCATTTCGCAAAAACAATTGCAGCCATTCTTCTATTTTGCCGTTATCATGATACATTTTTGCTTGTGTTAATGTCCCATATTTCATGTATTCTCCTCTGCCTTATCACCTCATGCATAAATATTAAGCGGCACAATTTACATTGAACGAGAATGCATTTGCATTCTCAACCATAGGGATTGTAAATAGGTTATCACACAAAGTTTTATATGCTTTATTCAAACCCATAGATTCATTTCCCCATAAGCAGCATCGGTAATGACAATTTTACATTATCTATTGCCTTGGGATGGAGGGAAGTTGTCCCAACAATCTTTAAATTATGCTGCTTAATTTTTGCTCTGTCAGGCATTTTATCTAAGTTATTGTCTGCTGATATTATAGACATTAGCATCATGCATATCTATGACTCATTTAATTATAATCAAACTTTACATACTTACCATATTTCTGCTTAAAATCTTCATAATCCTTTTGATTCGTAATCCAGATAATTACTAAAAACTCTTTGACATTCATCCGTACTAACGCTTCATGTAATGGACTATTACAGTTAATTTCAAATGTATTATCAAAATAACTGATGATCAGTGGTGGTACTTTTTCATCACACTTCAACTTATCCATCCAACTATTTGCTCGCTCTTCAAATACTCTTTCATCCACATGCCATTTCATTCCCTCTTCTGGTCCTGAGCTTCTGTGAAAAAAATCAACTGGCATCATAATTGGTCCGATATAATAACGCTCCTCCAAATATAATCCATCTGAAAATACTTTGTTTTTTCTTTCAAACAGCAGATATGTGTGTATCCATTCTTCCAAAAGTCCATGCTCATCATATTCCTTCGCAGATTCAATATAAGGGTAAAAAAGTAGTTCCTTTGCTTTCTTTCTTGAATAAACAATCTTCTTAACAGTTTCCTCAGATAAAAAGTATTCCTTTGAAAGTTCCTCTATGGTAATACCATACTGGAATTTATTGATTATCATGCGATTACGTTTTCTTAACTGCTTACGATATCCTGATAGCTCTCCCCATAATTTCATATCGTCTTCGTTTTGGGGAATATACAGACATTTTCCTGCTGCATATTTTTTTACCTGCTCTAATAAATCAATTGGTAATATATCTTTTGCATTAAGGTATTCCATGCTTTTTCTCCTTTTATTTGCAAAAAAATTGATTGCTCAATATGTAAACAAATACACCCTTCATAGTCATGGTTCATCAAAATAATAAAAATCCATGAGATATTTACAGTTCAAATATGGGAAGATTTCGAGCTTTTAATTCCTCCTTGGATCATAATATCTATAATTCATAAATATAGTATATTAAATATCATACATTTATGTAATATTTACTGAATATTAAAAAAAAGAAAAAATATATTATTTATAAACTAAAATCTATTCTTACAATTAACACATATCCTATCTACCTTATTAGTCATAAATCCAGTAAGTAAAGACCATTTTCTTGGAATTAATTGAATATTAGTCGAACCACATTTAGGACATCTAACTTGGTTAATTGCTATTTGTGTCGATATGCATGCTTGTTTACGTGCTCTTTCTACATCTTGTTTTTTTATGACATGTTCTTGATATTTTCTAAAATTTTTTTTTATGAGATTATAGTCATTAATTTGTTTTTTTAGAAAATAAATATATATACATAACGGTAATACCACAAATAGTGTTATATAGAAAACACATTGCTTTATTTGGAATTCTTGTTTACTATTTGGCAGAGAACTAACCATAACAAGAAGTGATGTAATCAACAAATATACTATACCAACTTTACTAAATTTAGGTTTGTTTGGCATTGGTACTTTACTAACCCTATCTTCATATTCTTTTTCTAATTGGACTTGTTTATTTCGTTTTTCAACTTCCAATTGCTTTTTTCTTATTTCTGCCTGCTTTTTTCGTTTTAAATTGTCAAAATGTACTTTTACACTATATCCACAATTTGGACATGCATAAGCAGTATCGGAAACTTCCTTTCCACATTCAGGGCATTTTACTAAAGCCATCTTTAATTTCTCCTTGCACTATTCTATATTATAGTTTTTACTTATGAAATATTTTTTTAAGTAACCTTTTCAGAATAGTTTTATAATCTATCTAAAATATCTTTTGAAAGGACGTGATATCATATTATTTAGTATTCCTAGAACTCTTATCTAATTAGTACGGTAAAAGGTTTTATACCTTTTTGTTCCAAACAAAACAGTATGAATTACCATTGATATGGCTATAATCTTCTTTATGTTAGTTGATTAACAAGTCAAACATTTTGGAATATTTGCTTGTTTAATTGTATTATCTTCAAGTAATTTATCATTAAGTTTTTGAATTTATTTAAAGATTTTATTCTATTCCAATATTTTTAATTAAAATCTCAAAAAAATTTATAAACTTATATATAATTCTTCTTCGAGATTTTCTTTGATAGTATTACCAATAGCACTAAGATACTCTTCCAAAATTACTTTTGCAGTTTACTTTACATGACAACTAAAACAATCATTTTCTTTTGCATTTCAAAACAATAAACTACCTATATGCCCACATTTTGCGCAATAAATCAAATCGGATAATACTATTAACTCCTTTATATTATACAATGCCAAAAATATTCAAACAACTACACAATGCTTACATAACTCTACACAATACATAGCATGTGATGCTTCACATACCACAAATCCTATTATAGTATGATGTTCAAAACATTACAATTATATCTTAACGGTATTAATAATAAAATTGTATTTAATATAAAAGAAGTTTTCCATAATGGGGTAAACAAGTATATGCATCATTTAAGGAATCCCAGGATGGTGTAAATAGTTTTAAGAATACATTAAAAACTATCTTTTACTCCAAAAGGGACAAACCCCAACAGTTCCATCTTTTTCAAAAATTGAAAAGATAAATTTAGTTCCGGCAATCAGCAAACAGCCCCTAAAATCAGGGCTATACCGCCTAATCTGAAATCACTTCCTTATCAGCGCAAACCTTGTATCTATCAGCATTTATGGGGTTAAATCCACTATTTTTAATAATTCAGTTTTTTTGCATCTGCTTTGCAAACTACTAAGCTGATATAGTAACTTTCCTAAAAAACGGCGTTTTTCCATTGTTTTCTCTTGGTGGAATTTACAGTTGACCAACTTTTTGATTGGTCAGGTTCTTTTGCCTGTTTTCTGCCTGTGATTTCTTTCTCTTATGCCTCTTTATTTTGTTTGGTCAGTCTTTTAGAAATGTTCAATATATCTTCATCAGATGCAAAAGTATCATCTTCTGCCTTACGCATATGGTTATTCCCTCCTGTCCTCTCCCATGCCATCTTGTTAATACCATTTACTGGTAAAATAACTTTGTGTAATCCGTCTGCGTATCTGCGATGTGATATACATATACGGTTTCATGAATAACCTGGTATATGACAATGTGTTTTTTGCAGATTACCATCCGGTATCCCTGCTCATTCAGCCAATCGTCCGGAGTAACCGAACCAGAATCGGGAAACTGCTCCAGACGTTCGATAGTATCTAAAATATGGTCACTGACTTTCAACGCTGTCTGCACATCAAACTGCAGAATATAATAATCTTCTATTTTTTTCAAATCCTCCCATGCGGAAGGCAGAATTTCCACCCTATGCTTCACTGGCTCTCTCCCTTAGACGCTTTCTCGCTTCTGACACACTGATTGTCGGCTGTCCTTCTATTCGTTCCTGCTCTGCCTGAAGTACCCTTGCTCTTAACTGCAGCATCTGTTCCCTCTTTTCAAAGGCATAGATACTCATTAATACTAAGTCACCCTCCCCATTTTTGGTTATATATATAGGTTCTTTTGTTTCTTTTGCCAGTGCAGATATCGTTGCATAATCATTTCTCAGTGCCGCTGATGCTTTTATAATCATTGTCCTCTCTCCCTTCGATTTTTATTACATTTTTCTTTTATATGCCATCTCTAGCAACTATCTTTTATATCAATCTTTTGATAAAATTATACTATTATTTTGTTATGAAGTAAAGATTTATTTTCTTATATGATTGACGCAATTCCCTGTTTTATTTAAAGTACAAGCAATATTCCTATTTTCTTCCTCTTTTCATATCAGATAGAATTCTTCTATTGGTTCTCCCTCCAAGGCCAGCCCGAATTTCCCTATTTCTCCCTCAAACTTTGCATCAGTAACATGAGTATAAATATCAATAGTTGTACTATAGTGCTGACGCCCCATAATACTCTGTACTACTTTAGGCTGCATATCTGCCTCAAAACATCGACTGCAGAACGTGTGCCGGATTGCATGAGGATACATATCTTCAAAAACAACCGATTCCCGCTGCTCCCATACCGCCTAAATGGACTCCTGCAGATTAATTCACTTTACCACTTTTTTTGATTTCTTTCTCTGCATGGTAACGGAGGACGGAGCATCTTCTTTCCATACTCATATTGACATGATAAAGAGCGGTTTATGTGGATACATTTATTATCAAAATCAATGTCACTCCACACAAGACCGCCCACTTCTGCTTTTGTCAATTAAAAACTAAGAAAATGTCATTTTATTTTCAACAAAAAGACACCATCGAACCAGCTCCATGATGTCTTTCCTGTATTATTACTTTTTCTGTATTACTGTAACGTAAGCACTTCTTTTTTACCCGCTATCTCTTTGAAAAACAATCATCCATCTTCCAGACAGTCTCTATCCGTTCGTCGCTGTAAACCTGCACACTGTCAATTACAGTAACCAGCTTGTCTTTATCGAAAATTTCATGTGATACCATTCTCGCCATAGTGCGGGTAAAAGACAGTATGGTATACCATGTTACAGGATTTGCGCCAAAGGGACAAGCCCCAACAGTTCCATCTTTTTCAAAAATTGAAAAGATAAATTTAGTTCCGGTAATCAGCAAACAGCCCTTAAACTCAGGGCTATACCGCCTAATCTGAAATCACTTCCTTATCAGCGCAAACCTTGTATCTATCAGCATTTATGGGGTTAAATCCGCTATTTTTCAATAATTCAGCATTTTTGCATCTGCTTTGCGAACTTTTATCTAAGTTTCCCTATATTTCAAGAATTTTAGCTA
>CAJUID010000050.1 GCA_910585905.1 uncultured Lachnospiraceae bacterium | reverse complement strand
TTGCTAAAAAGAAGCTAAGTCATGCCCCGTTGCTTGCAGCGGGGTATTTGACTAAGGGCAAAAGGTTTGCAAGTAACCGTCATTAAAGAGCTTGAGGTAAAAACGCAGAGCTGATTCACAAGCGCAAATCACTCTCTGCAATCCTTATCGACGTATCCGTTCCCTATCTTTTTTGAAGAATGGGGTTTAGATGTGGCAAATATTACGGCCGCATGGGATAATAAGGGTGATATCATCATTGGCAATGATGTATGGATTGGCTATGAAGCTGTGATTCTTTCTGGAGTAACGATTGGAGATGGAGCAATTATTGGTACCCGTGCAGTGGTTACTAAGGACATACCGCCATATACAATTGTTGGTGGTGTGCCTGCCAAGCCTATACGCAAGCGATTTGATGACGTGACAATCGCAAGGTTGTTGGAACTGAAATGGTGGGATTGGTCAGAGGAACGAATTAAAACCAATCTTAAAATCATACAGTCTGGTCGGATTGATGAGTTAATTTGATTCATATTTGAGAGTGTGGGGAATATAAATTTTTTCTTTTTAATCCATTCTTTTTTGCTTTAGGATACCAAAAGATAAAGGAAGATGCTATTTTCCAAAGTAATCTCGGCCAATTTGGTGAAGTAAATAAATCGTCCCCCTGATCTAGAGATAATATATTGTGGCTCAGTTCTTGAAGTGCAATTCCAATGTTCTTGTTAGGACCATAACCTAAAGGTACATCTTTAAAAAATGGAAGCATTTCTCCTGCCCCAATTCCAAGCGTTTGACCATAGGTTAGGCCAACAGCCTTACACCAGTTTTTCATAATATCGGCAGCCACATGATTTTGCCAGCCCTCATAAAAGCCGTTGTTAATCATACAGTAAACAGTAATATTTTTATTGCTGAATCCCATGTTTTCAAGCTTAATAAGAAAACGCAGCAAGTGTGAATTGATACTGTCAACATACAGAGGAAATGCAAATATAAGTACCTCACTGCTTTGTATCTGTGAGAACTGCACCTTGGACAAATCCGTTTTACATACATTATATATTACTACATCGTTTCCTTTGATAAATGTCATTAAATATTCAATAAGTAATTCAGAGGTGCTTTTACCTGCTTTGGGGCTTCCGTTTAAAATGCAAATTTTCATATGGTCGTGACCTTTCCGCATAATTTTTTTAAAGAATTAGAAAATGAAATTTCATAATTCTTCACGTAAAAATTAGCACAATTTGCTTTTACCAGTTTCTTAGCAGTTTCTTTTTCTGCTGTAGTGATATTATTACCATAAAAATGAACTGCAAGCTGCATTTTGTTTTGATAGCGTCTTTTATGATGAGTTTCGTTGTTTTTTATTTTGAAAAATGGGAGCAGCCAAGGAATACTTCGGTCTAAAACGTTTTTCACAAATGGACTGTAACTGCCATAAAAACATTGGCTGATAATGGTTAGTTTCTCACTCTTCGAGAGTAATGCCCCCATATTGCCATATCCATCTTTTAATACACATTTACCAGGAGTTTTTATCCAACAACCAAAACAGCCAATACAATGTTGTATTGTCCCAGTATCTGAAATAATATATACATCATTATATATATCAGGAAATAGAGATTGAAATTGTTCATAACTTAAATCGTGTATTAAAATGTTCATTCTTTATCCTCCTGCATTTGATAAGGTATAGAAACGGACTTAATGATTTCTTCTATCCTTGTTTCCCAAGTATCATCATATTCAATATTCGGCATTGTAACAATAGCAGCTAACCCATGCACCAAAGCCCACATAGCAATAATTTTATCCTGTATTACTTTTTCTGGAAGTTTTACCTTGCGAAAAATCATTGTAGCTGTTTTTTGCAAAATAGCTAACGGCGTATTTTCATCTGTATCAGCATCATCAAAAGATAATTTTATGCTAATGTTTTTGCGTGAAAATAGAAAATCAAAGTAAAATGGATTTTGATAAAAGAACATCACATATGTTTTTCCAAGCATAGGAAGTAAGGAAGGATCGTCTTTATATTCCATAGCTGTTTTCTCTAATGCAGCAGAAAATAAATCCATAACATACTGCTGCATTGCAATTATAAATTCATCTTTGGTCTTAAAATGAGCATAAGGTGCTGCATTACTGACACCACACATTTCAGCTATTTTTCGTAAAGATAGCGATTCTTCCCCTTCCTGTTCAATAAACTCTATTCCCATTTCGATTAAGGCACGTCGCAAATTTCCATGATGATAAGGCTTTTCTCTCATACATCTTTCCTCCAATCTTATCATTGCTAAGATTGTATCACATAATCTTACCAATGTAAAGATACGAGGTGAAATATTGTAAGTCTTTCACCAAATTTTCTCTTTCTAAAAAACGAAATATTGACAGTAAGAATTCAAGGCGGCGTGTGTTGCACATAGTGAGAGCCAAAAAAAGGTGAGCGGCGTAATGGTTATACTACTTCGCTACTTGCGAATAAAAAAGTAAATGCTGTTGCCCTGATGAACTGTTATCAATCTATTGACTTTTTTTGTTCAAAGTATTGACATAAGTCTATATCACATACTAAAATGCAAAATAGTATATGTGCATTAAAGATATGGCGTGGTTGAAAGTCCAATGATTAAGGAGGTTTTTACAATATGGAACAATACAAAAAAGAATTTGTGGAATTTATGGTGGAATGTAATGTTTTAAAATTTGGGGATTTTACATTAAAGAGTGGGAGAAAATCTCCTTTTTTTATGAATGCGGGAGCTTATGTAACCGGTTCACAGCTTAAAAGATTAGGTGAGTATTATGCAAAGGCAATCTATGCACATTTTGGAGATGACTTTGATGTACTGTTTGGACCGGCATATAAAGGGATTCCTCTTAGTGTTGTTACGGCCATTGCTTTCAGTGATTTGTATGGGAAGGAGATTAGGTATTGTTCCAACCGTAAAGAGATAAAGGATCACGGGGACACCGGGATATTATTGGGGAGCAAGCTGCAAGACGGGGATCGAGTAGTAATGATTGAGGATGTTACAACTTCTGGCAAATCTATTGAAGAAACATTTCCAATTGTGACCTCGCAGGGGGACATAAAGATTGTCGGGCTAATGGTTTCTCTAAACCGCATGGAGCGAGGGTTGTCAACGAATGCCAGTGCTCTGGATGAGATTCAGCAAAAATATGGGTTTCCTGCAAATGCCATTGTATCAATGGAGGATGTGATAGAGTGCCTATACAATAAAGAATGTCTTGGACAAATTTTGATTGATGACAAGCTAAAGGCAGCGATTGATGCTTATTACGAGGAATATGGTGTTAAATAGTGAGTAAGGAGGTAGGTTTGCATGGAAAAGATATATAAGGCAATGAAATCAGTAGGTTCTTTTAATGTTGTTCTTGGTATTCTTATGATTGTATCAGGAATCGCGTTTGGTGTTCTGGTAATTACGAGGGGCGCAAAACTTTTAAAACATAAATCCGATTTATTGTTCTGATGAAAGTGGTAGCTTTGGCGAAATATGCTTCCTTTCAGTGTATGGCAGGGAACTGTCCGTCTACTTGCTGTGCAGGATGGAGCATTCTGGTGGACAGGAAAGACTATATGCGTTTTCAAGAATTGGAGCCAGAATGGTTGCGGGAGGATATTCTTTCTAATATAAAGCATAAGGATAGCAAATATTATTTTCAAAATACAAAAGACGGGAAATGTGCCATGCTGGACCAGGATGGCCTTTGCCGCATTCAGAGAAATACTTCGGAAGAAATGTTATGTAATACATGCCGTAAGTATCCGAGGTTAATCCGCTCAATGGGAGAGATACTATATTTATCTATGGCAGCATCTTGTCCGGTAGTTGCAGAGTATTTAGTTATGCAACCCATAGAGTGGAATGTAATAGATGATTGCGGAACGATGAAAAATGTGACAGTTGGAGATTTGGCAATGACAAAGAATGCTTGGAGCTTGTTTCAGGAACATTGGGCAATGGCGTTGGAGTTTTGCAAAGTGCATTCTAGCGTATCTATTTTGTACCAATGTTTTGAAAAGATGGCAGCAGGGATTTTGGAGATTTTGTCGCAAAATCCTGAGGGCTGCATTTCGGCTGAATCGTTTCTGGCTTTTGAGAAGGATACTTCGGGGAATGTTGCTGCTTTTTTAAATAATGAAAGAGTTCTCTGGGAAAATATTGTCGATCATTATATGAATTATCGCGTTTTCAGCCGTAAAATCGAATATCCAGAGGAAAAAGACCTTGATTGCATCAGGCAGGCTCAGGGGGAGCTTTTTTTACTTAGGACGCTTGCATTTAGTAGGTTTTGTGAAAATAATACGCTTTTGGCTTCGGATTGGCAAGATTTACTGCAAAGAGTCTACCGTTTTA
The DNA here is from genome assembly GCA_910585905.1 of uncultured Lachnospiraceae bacterium. GTDB lineage: Bacteria > Bacillota > Clostridia > Lachnospirales > Lachnospiraceae > Butyribacter. The sequence continues at coordinate 13,422 of CAJUID010000050.1, read as the reverse complement.
GTGCCCACGGCGAAAAGGTATCAGCTTTATTTCAGAAAATGGTCAGAGAATTTTTTACACAGGATGTATTTTGGAGTTTTCTGTTGATTTAGGTGTAAATGAATAAATATGGTACTGTTCAGAAAATGTCTCTTAAAAAGAGGCATTTTTTTATGTTATCAACAAAATTTAATTGTTCAGATTGTTGAAATAGTAGAAATTGAGAAAATAATTGAAAAACACTTTACGGATGGAATACCATTCTATATTATAGTGCTTAAGTTTTAAGACATAAGGCGCTGTCACATAATTTTATTTATGGCAGTTCCTAGGATACTTAATGAGAGGGATTTTTTGAACTGGAAACAAAAGATTAGCACACAAAAGTAAAAAGGGAGAGCTTTTGTGGGACGGGGAGGAGAAATGAAGATTAGTTTTTGGAGCCACGTGCGCGGTCTGACAGGAGTGACGACAAACCTAGCATGTGTTTCCGCATTGATGGCAATTGGCAGAATGGGGAAGACGGTTGTTCTGGAAAATCATTATAGTACAAATAGCATAGGCGATTTAATTCTAGTACCAGAACAGATTGACCATCTTCATGAGCATGGTGAGTATTACAGCAGGTATGGCATAGAATATATCTTAAAAAGGCTGTATTCTGGAGAGAGGGGGGATAAGTTAGTACATAATAGTTCGATTCCATTATTGTTTTCTTCTATGTTCTATATTCCACAGGGAAAGATAGTAAACCGGGAGGTTTTTGAGTATGAATTTAACCTTGTGCAAAAAGAGCTGTTTCAAGCGTTAGAACAGTTATCTGATTATGTCTTTGTCGATACAGAAGCAAACCAGAATTTAAGTTCCAGTGTTATATTGTCGGAGGCAGATCTGGTGGTGGTCAATCTGGATCAGAATATTATCCATTTAAAAGAATTTTTTACGAATTATGCATCCATACGGGAAAAAGCTGTATATCTCATTGGAAATTATCAGCCAGAGTCGGAGTGGGATATTAGTAGGATATGTCAGGAGTTTCATATTCCGAAAGACAGGATTGGTGTGATTCCCTTTAATATGGAGATGGCAGAATCCATGGCTCAGGGCCGTTTGCTGCAGTTTCTCAATCGAAATTATTATAAAGCTTCAGATAGTGAAAACGAATATTTGCTCCGGTATGCGAAAAAGGCAAGTAAGATGGTGAGGAAAAATGTTGTGCGTGTTCGGAGGGATAAGGCTGCTGTTCGCCCATATTCATAGTTCTTGTGCCATTATTGGGGTATTCGTTATTTTCTTTCGATGCAGCATCCCCCGAAGCGTCAGTGGCGATGTGTGAAGCGTTAGGGTGATATTAAGTCTGCTTATAAACGAAAGATATAGAGAACTTTGTTCACTTCTTGCACTACCATATTTTAGGATGTATAATGGAAAGAGACGCAACGTGGGAGATCTGAAAATGTGAGAAAGGGTTTGCTATGGAAGGGATGGATGTTTTAGGTTATTTAAAGAGCAGACAAAATGAATTGGAGCGGGTAAACCATCCGCTTGCCGGACGCAGTTTAAATTTCCGGTATCTGTATTCTTATGGGATCGGGGTGTTAGCGCTAGGAAGCATGAAGTCAATGACGGAGCTTCAGGATCGGTATAATTATTTTTTGGAGTGCATTGCGCTTCCAAAGGAACAGAGGGATAGGATTATAACTGATATCAATAATCATTTTGAGTTCCGATTAATGGAATGTATCCATGCCCTGCGCACAAAAGCAGTACAGTATTGCTTTCTGGTGGACTTATACCGGTTACATAATATGGCAGTATGGTCTGCAAATTACTGTGAGAAAGTGATTGATAACTATATACAAATGTTCCACACTTCGGAGCAGGAAATAGAGTTTTTCAGGGCGTTTAATGATGCGGTGGTAAAGCGCGACGTGGATATGGCGAGGGAATGCTATCATCGGTTTCGGGATGCAGGGTTTGATATTTCTTACTCCCTGTTAAAATACTTTTTCCCGCATTTTACGGATGAAGATATTTATCAAGGTATTACAGTGGAGCCAGGGAAAACACTGTTGTTTGATAAGCCGACAAAGATTCAGGGAAATATTATTGTGGAACGTGGCGGCTCCCTGCTTTTTGATGGAGCAGATGTTTCGATATCCGGGGCGATTCTTATAGATGGGGGGAGAGTTCGTTTTAGAGATACTAAAATATCAGTAGAAGAGTGTGGGAAGAGATTTTTTTTAACAATACAGAATGCTGCTGTAGTTAGAATTGAAAATTCGGTTTTTGACTGTAATGAAAAGTGTGGATTTTTGCGGCAGAATTCAGGGCGGCTTCTGATAGACGAAAGCGAATTTAGGCAATCTAGTGTGCAGAGAATGATAGAGTTTTCAGGGACTTATGCCAGAATAAGCAGAAGCAGTTTTTCGGACGGGGAGAATGGCTTTATTTTCGCAAGCGGTTCCTCGCAGATGCAGATATTAAATTGTGATTTTTGCAAGGGAAGTGCGGAATATGGTGGGGCATTTTACTCAGATTCAATTGATAATATTTTAATCCAAGAATGTTCGTTCCGTTCATGTGCTGCAAAGTATCTTGGAACGGCAGTTTATTTTAAATATCAGAAGTTAGGTCAGGTAGTGAAGGATTGTGTGTGCCGCATGTGTGGGACAGAGAAAGAAGCAGTTTTTAATGTGTACCAGGATGATTTTGAATTGAGGGTTAGATAGCAGGAGGGCAGTATGATTATTGATAACTTAACAAAATTTAACCAAAAGAAAAAATTGTGGATGACCCCAAAACACCCCCTCTACATGAAATCTTCCCATTACAAGATTTTGTATGGTGCGGTGGTATTTATGCAGGCTGAATTAAATGATAAGATAAGCCCGCTAGATAATTTTGAATTGGAGCGCCTGCTCTTGTCCGGTTTTCGTCTGGATTCTGGTGATATGTCAAAAGTTATGCAGGCATCAAAGGAAAAGAGTATTGTAATTGACCAACTGCTGGAGGAGTTTATCTCTGACCGGGAAAAGTATCTTCTGATATTAGATATTATTAATGTAAGTATGCAGGGATTGAAGATCGAGGACAAAGAGAAAGAATCTATCCAACTTTTTTCCAGGATGTTCGGGGTTTCCCAGGAAGCGTTATCACTTTTGACAGAATTTGCCCAGGGTGCCCAGGAGGAGGATGGGGCGAAGTGCCGTGAAATTATTCATCGGATGCATCTGCAAGATATGGAACTGTCGATTGTGGATATGAAATATTATATTATGCAGTTGTGGGAGACGATGGTGTGTACCCAGGAAATGTTAGACCAGGAGAGGGATGTGCGAATTGTGGAACGCTGCCTGATCAAGGAGGATTTGGTGCTGGCTAAGGGGATGCGCTTAGTCTTTGACCATGCTGAGGTGCGGGTGCAGGGCAATATTCTTCTGGACGGCGGCGAGCTTTTGATCGAAGAGAGTAAGGTAATAAGGAAAGGGGATTCCCACCGTGCCTGTGTCAACATGAAAGCAGTCAGCAGTCGTATTACTGTGATTAACAGTGAAGTGGACTGCCGTAATCTTGGGATGTTTATCCGTGCGGAGGCAGGGGAGCTTTTGGTACAGAAAAGTTTGATTTACCAGACAACCAGGGGTGCAGCAATCCGTTTTTGGGGGAATGTCGTACAGATAGAGGATACAGATTTTTATGAGTGCTATTCACCAGAGGATGGAGGAGCGATTATGATCCGCACACCGAATGGAATTGTAAAAGGATGTCGTTTCCGCCGCTGTGAGGCAAAGCGGGGCGGCGCTATTTTTGGGATTGAGGGCAATCAGATTACAAATTGCCGATTTGATGAATGCTGTGTTGCGGAGTTTGGAGCTGCAATTTTTTACTATGGCTTAGTGAGAGCAAATGTGCATCACTTACAATACAAAAACTGCTGTCCGGAAGGGGTGGAGACGGTACAATACCTTTCAAGGATGGAGACATTCCATGTGACAGGGCAGTACCCAGTTCATGTATCAACCATTGTTGACTGCCCGGTACTGGTGGAGGCAGAGGGTAATTTAATCATAGAGGATGCGAATTTGTATCTAAACTATCCAATTCACTGCCGGGGCAGTCTTCAGATGAAGAATGTAAAGATAATTGGCTGCCATATTGAGGGCGGCGACTTGATTGTTCTGGAACATTCCAGAAATTGCAGGATTCACCATTCTGAATTTAATGGAATGGGGAGAGTCGGGGGGATCAGCGCTTCAGGCTGTAGGATAACAATAACAAAATCCTTATTTCGCAATATGTATGGAGGAAGGGCAATCTATGATGCGTATTCGCCAGACATAAGGGAATGCATTTTTAACTTTTGCGAGGAGGGCGCAATCTATTCCCAGAATGGCGATATTAAACGCTGTGTCTTTGTAAATTGCCGAGGTAAGAGCGGTGCTGGAGTATTGATGTATGGGAGCAAAGGAACGATTGAGCAGTGTAATTTTAGAAGATGTATTTCTGATTTTAGCGGTGGAGCGATTGATCGGGCACTTGGGCAGCAAGTTATAAAATGTGTATATGAGGAGTGTAAACCGGATAATGTTTCCTAATCTTTTGTCTAGATAGAGGAGAATGAATGATATGAAAATCCGAATATCTTTATAGAAAAGGGATGTAGCTTTTATAAAGCTACATCCCCTCTTATTTCGTCATCTTCATCATCTTCCGTCTGTGCAGGCGGCAAAAGATGAAGCTTTACTTTATCGATTCGATTTTTTTCAGCTTCCAGAACGGTGTATGTTGCGAACTCGTCGCTGACACATTCTCCTGCTTCAGGAAAATGGTCTAACAAATTAATGATGTGCCCCGCAATAGAATCATACGCTTCTGATTCCAGAGTGATTCCAAGTTGCTCATCTACATCATCTAGTTTGGCAACTCCAAGCAGGATATATGTTTCATCGTCAATTTTTGTAATCTCGTCTTCCTCGTTGGTATCATATTCATCACGAATCTCACCGACAATTTCCTCTATTAGGTCCTCAATAGTAAGGATACCAGAAGTGGAGCCATATTCATCTAAAACTATAGCCATTGGAATAGATTCCTGCTTCATTTCAAAAAAGAGCTCAGAAATCTTTTTGTATTCGTAAGTAAAATAAGGTTCCCGCATAATCTCTGACAGAGAAAAGTCCTTTTTGGAACCTTGATAAAAGAATAAATCTTTTAAGTTAATGATTCCAACGATATTATCACGGCTTTCGCTGTAGACTGGCATACGGGTAAATGTACATTGGGAATACAACTCTACTAACTCGTTATAGGAGAGTTTAACACTTGCAAATGTTACATCCATCTTCGGAACCATAATATCTTTTGCAAGGGAATCACCAAAATCAACCACATTTGTAATCATCTGGCGTTCTTCGCTTTCAATCACGCCCTCCTGGTGGCTTACATCCACGATGGTGCGAAGTTCCGTTTCGGTAATGGCAGGCTGTTTGTCGGCATTAATATGGAGAAGCCGCAGCAGACCATTAGAAAGCTGATTCATTAAGTAAGACAATGGTGTCAAGACGGTCGTAATGGTATAAATCGGTTTTGCATAGATAAGTGCTAGCCTTTCGCTGTTGACTGTCGCAAAAGATTTTGGGACAATTTCACCAAAAATCAATACCAGAACCGTTAAGGCGCCCGTGCCAATACCTGTAAAGACACTGACTAAATTAGAAAAACCTAATTTATGTGCCAATTGAATCGCAAACGAAGTAGTAAGGGATGAGGCAGTAATATTTACAATATTATTGCCGATCAAAATGGCACTTAAAAGTTTGGTTGGGTTCTCTGTCAGTTTTAATACTAGACTGGCATTCTTAACCTTTTCATCTGCAAGAGATTTCATTCTCATTTTGTTTACAGTTGTCAGACAAGTCTCTGCTGACGAAAAGAAAGCAGAGAGAATCAGCAGGACAAATAAAATAATTATCCGCGAGGCGTCACTCGAATCCAAAAAATCAACTCCTATCAATATTTTCTTTTAAAAATTAGTACATGTAACAATCATTTTACAATAGAGACGACTTGTATGTCAAGTGTCCCATGAAAAGAATGACAAAATAAGAATTTTCTGTGAATTGTCAAAAAACTATTGCTTTTTTTGATTAAAAGATATACAATTAGGACAACAAATAAATGACAGCGATGTTCGTCGTGAGGATGTTAGAGAGGAGGTTGGTATGCGTAAGAAATCCCATATTTCCTTAGCTCATTATTTGATGAACAGTGAAGGGATGGAGTCCATAAAACATCACAAAGGAGCTTTTTATATTGGCAGTATTTTGCCAGACTGTGTTCCAAGTTTTTTGGTTCGCAAGCATACGATTGAAGATTCCTTTGATGTTTTAGAAAAAGAGATATACAAAATGGTATCACATTATGACCAAGAAAAAGGTACGGATCGTTATTTTTACATCCATTTAGGAGTGATTACCCATTATGTATCAGATTACTTTACGTTTCCCCACAATGCAAATTATGACGGAAAGTTGAAAGATCATTGTATCTATGAGGAAGAATTAAAACATGAGATTCGTTCCTACGTAAAGAGTCCGGAAGCAGTAAGAAAACGTTTGGGAGAAACGGTTTATGATCCAGAGATGATTTTAAACTTTATTAAGAGGATGCATCAGATTTATGCAGAGACGAAAAGCGCAGTAAAGCGCGATTGCGAATACATCTTATGCTTATGCCATACGGTGGTTGATGCAATACTCCTTTTATTTGAAAAAGGTTTTCGGTCATCCTGTTTATCAGTATCAAGCTAAAAAGGATTATGGAAGACGGCAAGTTTTATGAGAGCGGAGCCGTACGGCGTATATAAGAGCAGCCTGCTTATGAAATGAATTCATAGGTAGGCTGTTTTTTTGTTTGTTATCAAAAATCCTTGCCGTTGCATGCATATGGATCGGCGCAGGCAGTATACTTTTTTATTCCATTTCAAGAAAAGATGGTGTATGATAGATAGAAGTGATAGTGAAAAGGGGGGCACATTGTCCTATGCTGACATGGTATGGGATAGAGGGGCTTAGAAAGGCAGGGATTTAAATGGATAGAATTTTGATTGGAAATCTTATGGGAACAGGCTATTTTCTGGGATATCAGATTATTGGCCTGTTATTATCATTTTTTATTTGGAAAAAGGAGAATTATATTGTACGCATTCTGCTTGGCAGTGTTTTCGGAAGCTTGATGCTGCAGTGGATGCCAGCGATTTTTTCATTTGGAATGGGATTTAACAAGGAGTCCCATATTGTGGCAATTATTTTTGCGGCAGTTGTTGCTGGAGGGATTTGTTTTGGTGTCTGGAAAAAGTCAGAGGCACCGGAAGCAGTAGTTAGGAAAAGGACATGGAAAGAGTTGTTTTTGGAGCATGGATATCTTTTGTTGATTCTGCCTGTTTTTGTCTTTTTCATTCTATTGCTGTCTAACCATACGATTCCGTATGCGGGGGATGGCAGCATACATACTGGACAAGCCACATATGGTGATATGAATATGCATCTGGCTTTTATTAGCAGTATAGCAAAGCAGGGGATTTTTCCGCCGGAGTATTCCATGCTTCCGGGGGTGAAGCTTTCTTACCCATTTTTATGTGATATGATTTCTTCTAGTGTGTATCTTTTTGGGAGCAGCCTGCGACTGGCCTATAATCTCCCGATGATTTTTGCTATCTTACAGGTTATGGCGGGTGTTATGCTGCTTGCGAAGGAAGTATTAAAGAGCAGCGGGAAAGCAATGCTTGCGTGGATGTTCTTTTTCTTTAACGGTGGTTTTGGGATTTACTATTTTGTGAAGGGGGCGTCAAAGGATACAACGGTATTTACTAGAATATTTACAGAATTTTATCAGACACCTACAAATTTTTTGGATGGGAATATACGCTGGACGAATATAATCGTAGATATGCTTCTGCCGCAGCGCGCTACACTCTTTGGCTGGGCTGTGTTGATTCCAGCTTTGTATGTGCTGTACCGGGCTATTTTTCTAAAACAGCGGAGTTATTTTGTTGTTGCAGCGGTTATGGCTGGCTGCCTTCCAATGATTCATACGCATTCTTTTCTTGCGATGGGGCTTGTGTGTGCGATGTGGCTGATCTATTCCATGCGGACAGAATTAAATGCAGAATGGAAGAAAAAGGAGTCCCATATCGAACTTTGGGTGCTGTTTGGCTTTTTTCTTTTAATGTGCAGCCTTGATGTGGTAAGGGGCGCAGTGAAGGTGCCGGAGAATGTCTATTTGGGGATTGGTTTAGCGGGAGTCCTTGCTGTTGGGATTGCTTGTATTGTTTTTGTGGTTAGAGGATACAGAAATCAGGAAAGCAGATATATGGTTATAAATTGGGGGATCCTTCTGGGGATTGTGCTGCTGCTAGCCCTGCCGCAGCTTATCACATGGACATTCCGGCAGGCGCAGGGAGAACAATTTGTCAGAGGATATTTTAACTGGGCGAATCTAAATGACACCTATCTTGGCTTTTATGCCAAAAATATTGGTATCGTTTGGTTTTTGTCAATTGTAGCACTGATATTTACCAGGAGCAGGAATTACTTTATTGTATCGCCGTCATTTTTTATCTGGTTTGTGGCAGAATTAATTGTGTTTCAGCCAAATGTATATGACAATAATAAGATATTATATATTGGTTATTTATTCCTCTGTCTGCTTACGGCGGATTATCTGGTGGAAATTGTCAAAAAGTTCTCTAATAAAGCACTTCAGTCTGCAATCCTGGCTGTGGTCTTGGTGATCAGCAGTATATCAGCTGTGCTAACGATGGGGCGGGAATATGTATCAGATTATCAGCTTTATACCGCAGAGGGGCTTGCAATGTGCAAATACATTGAAGAAAATACAGAGCCGACGGATGTTATTTTGACAGATACCAGACATAACAATGAAGTAGTTTCGCTTACCGGTAGAAATATTGTGTGCGGAAGTTCTTCTTTCCTATACTATCATGGACTGGATTACCAGACACAGGAGCATGATGTGGCGCGTATGTATCAGAACCCGGAGGAGCAGGAATTGTTTGACAAATATGATGTGAAGTATATTTATCTGAGTGACAGCGAGAGATATAATTATTCGATTACAGATGAAGAAGCATTTTTGGAGCACTTTAAAGTGGTGCATCAGGAGGGCAGTGTAGTCTTGTACCGCAGGATTACGAGATAAGCGGCGCATAAATGATACATCGAAGTTTGCTAAGCATTAGACCTTCCTCAAGGTGTAGCATTGTCAGATGAGGCTGTATTTTCCGATTGTTCCATTTGAATACTGAAAGAATATCATGTACACAGTACAAAATTGTTGAAAGAGCTATGTTTTCGATACCTGCAGATTATCCTTTTTATATATTGGGAAAGTCAAAAAACTCTTTCGATTGACAAATTAGATGACTGTCTGTAAAATGAAAAAGGTTTTCAAATTGCTTGGTGCGGTGTCAGCGAATTGCCAGTGGGATGCCGCACAGTGTTGTATATGCAGGGAAATATATGGAAATGAGGATTTATATGGGACAGAGAGAGTGCCTGGTGCGCTGCAAGGATGCAGGGCTTGGCTATGATAATAAAGCATTGATTGAACATTTTGATTTTCAGGTTTATCGTGGGGACTATGTTTGTATTGTGGGGGAGAACGGCTCTGGAAAGAGTACACTTTTAAAGACGTTGCTTGGGTTGATAAAACCGGTGAGCGGTGAGGTGTCGCTCGCACGTGAGATACAGAATGGGGCGGTTGGATATCTGCCGCAGCAAACTCAGGTGCAGAGGCAGTTTCCAGCGAGCGTTATGGAAGTGGTGCTTTCTGGTTTTCTGAACCGTTCCCGCAAGAGTCCTTTTTTTCATAAAGAGGAAAAGAGAATTGCGCTTCGAAATCTAAAGCGTCTTGAAATTGCGGAGCTGGCGAAGCAATGTTATGGCAAGCTGTCTGGCGGGCAGCAGCAGCGGGTACTTTTGGCGAGGGCATTGTGTGCTGCCGGAGATATTTTGGTGTTGGATGAACCAGTTACTGGGCTTGACCCGATGGCAGCAGAGGCATTGTATCAAAACCTTAGGAAGCTTCATAAGGAAGGCATGGCGATTGTTATGGTTACCCATGATATCCGCAGCGCTGTTGCGGAGTCGGAACATATCCTTCATATGAATGAAGGGGAATATTTTTATGGGCTTGTGGAGGAATATATGGATTCAGATTATTCGGCAATCTATGGAAGGAAGTGCGGCGGACTATGATATTGGAAATGTTAAGTTACCCTTTTATCGCTAGGGCTTTTATTGTGGGGATACTGGTTTCACTGTGTGCTGCCCTTCTGGGAGTTAGCTTGGTACTTAAACAGTATTCTATGATTGGAGATGGTTTGTCCCATGTTTCGTATGGTGCGCTGTCAATTGCGCTTGCATGCAATATTGCACCATTAAAGCTCTCTATCCCGATTGTTATTGCAGCGGCATTTTTACTACTCCGCATGACGGAGCGGGGGATTATGAAATCAGATGCGGCAATTGCAGCAGTGTCAGCGTCGGCACTGGCAATAGGGGTTAGCGTAACTTCCCTGACGACGGGAATGACAACAGACGTCAACAGCTATATGTTTGGAAGCATTTTGGCAATGACAAAAGAGGATGTATGGCTCAGCGCAGTATTATCCGTGGCGGTCTTAGCGCTTTTTGTGTTTTGCTATCACAATATTTTTGCAGTAACGTTTGATGAGAGTTTTGGCAGGGCAACCGGAGTTAAGGTCTCTTTTTATAATAGTATGATTGCTATATTGACTGCTGTGACGATTGTCCTCGGTATGCAGATGATGGGGGCAATGCTGATTTCCAGCCTGGTGATTTTTCCGGCGCTGACTTCAATGCGCCTCTTTCAGAGTTTCCGAGGTGTAGTGGTTACTTCTGGAATCCTTTCGGTTGTCTGCTTCTGCATAGGGATGATGATATCGTATCAGTCTGCAATGCCAGCGGGTGCAAGCGTTGTTTTGGTAAATTTGGGGGCGTTTGTTGTTTTCTTTCTATTACAGAAATTAAGGAACTTTAGGTGATGACATGATGCCAGGGTCAAAAGTAGATAGCAATGCATGTTTACATGCAAATTGCTATCTACTGGCTTGAACCGCCAAACACCGACAAGAAGCAGATTTGCTTGCAAATATGCGGGATTGGAGGTGTTTATAGAATTGCGGAAATTGCGTAGCAATGTAGCAATTCGTGGCATCTGTTGGGGGCAAAATACCTTTTGACCTCAACATCATTCCATACAGTTTTAGGGCGAGTTTATTATATGCTTTAAGGGAGATAATGGAAGTGGGATGAGATAAGGAAGGATACTGGAATGACAATACAGGAATATTTAAGCGAACGCCCTTTGCTATTTGACGGGGCAATGGGCACTTATTTAGCAAAACGGTGCCCGGAGATTGGTGAAATGCAGTGTGAGAGGGCGAATATTACCCATCCGTCTCTGGTGTTAGAGATTCACAAGGAGTATCTGCAGGCAGGTGCTGTTGCGGTTAAGACAAATACATTCGCGGCGAATCGTTGGATGATGTCAGATTTGGCGCCGGATATCCCTAAGTTAATACGGGCAGGATGGGAGCTTGCAAACCGGGCGGCAGAGGAGGCTGGTGGGATACATTTTGTGTTTGCGGATATTGGGCCGGTGCCTGGATTGGAAGGGCAGGAGCTATATAACGCTTATAGGGAGATTGTGGATGTGTTTCTTTCCTGCAATGCCCAAAATTTCCTGTTTGAGACAATGGAGAATGCGGAAGCTTTGGCGGAGATATCTTCATACATAAAGGAAAAAGCGGAAGGCAGCTTTGTGATGACATCATTTGCAGCATCCCCAGAGGGCTTTACGAGAGGCGGTTTTCTGGTTAAGAAGCTTTTCTGGCAGATGCAGCAGTGTGCAGCTGTGGATGCGGTGGGGTTTAATTGTATCTCTGGCCCGAAACATCTGTTGGAGCAGGTTAGAAGTCTTTCGATTGACAGGGCATATAAATATCTTACCATTATGCCAAATGCCGGGTATCCGTCAATGCTTGGAAACCGTATCCATTATGGGGCGGACAGTGAATATTTTGGACAGACTGCGATGGAACTTTTGGAGGCAGGCGTTTCTGTGGTGGGAGGATGTTGTGGGACAACGCCAAAGGATATCGAAAGTATCGCGCAGAAAGTAGATAAGTCTTTTGTAAATGGCATTTATAAAAAGAGTAGCATGTTTTGCTACCAGAAATCAGAAAAGGATGGTTTTGGTGAGCAAAAAATATCGGTGAAAGGAACTGCTAGTCCAGAAGATCAAACGAGGACTGTTACTGGTATAGAAAATACTAGGAATGCATTAGCCGAAAAGCTGCAGTCAGGCCGGAAAGTAGTTGTGGTGGAGTTGGACCCCCCGGTGGAGCCGGATATTGACTTTTTTATGGAAGGGGCTGCAAGATATAAATATGCCGGTGTTGATGCAATTGATATTGCAGATTGCCCAGTTGCCAAAGCAAGGATTGACAGCAGTGTCCTTGCCTGCAAGTTATCAAGGGAGCTTGGAATTACTGCAATTCCTCATATGACATGCCGCGACCGCAATATTAATGCGACAAAGGCGCTTTTACTGGGGTTAAATATTGAGGGAATCAATAATGTGCTGACGGTGACTGGAGACCCCGTGCCTACTGCTATGAGAAATCAGGTTAAAACTGTGTTTAGTTATAATTCAGCGGTATTGGCAAGACATATCCAGTCGTTTAACCAGGAAATTTTTAAGGATAATCCTTTTATGGTGTCTGGTGCATTAAATATCAATGCGTTAAATTTTGACTCTCAGATTGTTCATGCCAGAAAAAAAATAGAAAGCGGCGTTTCCGTTCTCTTTACCCAGCCTGTTCTGTCAAAGAGGGGGCTTGATAACCTCAGGCGTGCAAGGGAAGAGCTTCCGGTCAAGCTCCTTGGCGGTATTATGCCAGTTGTGAGTTACCGCAATGCAGCATTTATGAATAATGAGATGGCAGGGATTTCGATTGACCAGGAAATTATGGAAAAGTACCAAGGAAAGGACAGAGAGCAGGGGGAAGAACTTGCCTATAAGATATCGGCAGCGGTTATTGACGAAATCTCAGATAGCATAGACGGGTATTATGTGATTACGCCGTTTAAACGAGTGGAATTGGTTTTAAGGATATTGGGATATATCAATAGAAAATAATGTAAGAGGTAAACTGTGAATAGTAATTTTTAGAGACGGCGATAGGAAAAAATAATTATAGGGAAAATTTTGAAAAAAATGCTTGCAAAATGTCTTATGGTATTATATAATGTACGAGTGCTTGTGAGAGCGCAAGTACATTGATGGGCTATCGCCAAATGGTAAGGCACTGGACTCTGACTCCAGCATTTCAAG
>CAJUID010000049.1 GCA_910585905.1 uncultured Lachnospiraceae bacterium | reverse complement strand
AAGACTTGACAATGAAGCATAATAAAGAGAATAAACATTCATGCGTTTGTCCTGAATAAAGCTCCAGTATATCTTGACACTGCGTTTTACAAGAGTTAATATAAAAAGCGAGGTAACATATTAGTATATATAACATACAAATGCAGTTCTGGCAGGTATATAGGGAAGAATAAAAATGCCAGTGGTATAGGAAAGGAAGTAATAATATGGCAAAGAAAGACATCGATTGGAGTAACATTGGTTTTGGTTACATGAAGACGGATAAGCGCTATGTTTCCAATTACAAAGATGGAGCATGGGATGAAGGCATTTTAACTGGGGATGATACAGTTGTCATCAGTGAGTGTGCTGCAGTTTTACAGTATGCCCAGACTATTTTTGAGGGGCTGAAGGCGTACACTACGGTAGATGGACGGGTGGTTTGTTTCCGGCCTGATTTGAATGCAGAACGAATGGAAGATTCCGCTAAAAGACTTGAAATGCCTACCTTTCCAAAAGAGCGTTTTGTTGATGCTGTTGTCAAGACGGTACAGGCGAATATAGATTATGTGCCTCCATATGGTTCCGGTGCTACGCTGTATCTTCGGCCATATATGTTCGGTTCAGACGCAGTTATTGGTGTAAAACCAGCTACAGAGTATCAGTTCCGTTTATTTTGTACACCAGTAGGACCATATTTTAAGGGCGGTGTAAAGCCGATTACAATCCGGGTAAGTGATTTTGACCGCGCTGCACCTAACGGAACAGGCCATATTAAAGCAGGGCTTAATTATGCAATGAGCCTTCATGCAATTGTTGACGCCCATAACCAGGGATTTGATGAGAATATGTATCTAGATGCGGCAACACGGACTAAAGTTGAGGAGACAGGTGGGGCGAATTTCTTGTTTGTTACGAGAGACAATAAGATCGTTACACCAAAATCTGACAGTATTTTACCTTCCATTACGAGGCGTTCTTTGATGTCAGTTGCAAAAGACTATTTGGGACTGGAAGTAGAGCAGAGGGAAGTGTTGTTTGAAGAAGTTCCAGAATTTGTGGAATGCGGGCTGTGTGGTACAGCTGCTGTTATTTCACCAGTTGGCTGCATCAGTGACCATGGAAAAGAAATTAAGTTTGAAAATGGCTGTACAGAGATGGGACCAATTATCAAGAAACTCCGCGATACGCTGACTGGTATCCAGATGGGACAGATTGGTGCGCCAGAAGGCTGGATCAAGGAAATAAAATAGTTAGATATAAGAAATCATTAGTGTATAAAATTAGGAAAGCAAGTAATATTTCTAAGACATATAGTGAGTTTTCAAGGAAAAAGAAAGGGTGCCAGTGTAAAACTGGCATCCTTTCAAAATATAAAGGAGGCTATCAACTAAATTCCGTCAATTTGCTTAAATAAGAGTAGTTTGTCTCCAGGTCTTACCCGGTCTGTATCCAATTGGTTCAGCTGCATAATATTTTCTACAGTTGTATTATATTCTTTTGCGATATCCCAGAGAGAACCCTCCTTATCTGCAATAAATCCAACTAATCCAGGCATTGCCTGTAACCGCTCAATATCTAGTGGTTTTTCCTGGATTTGTGTGATAATCTGCTGATTGCCGTGTGTGAAGACAAATGAGCAAAGGTTTAAGATTACCTTGGCCTCAATTTCTTGGTCGTCTAACATCATTACGCTAATCTGGTTGATGGTCGGCTGCAGCTCATAGTCATCTTCTGGTTTGATTCCGCGGATTTCAATCGTATGGGTAAATGGAATTGCACCTTTTGCAATTGCAAGAGGATGATCGTCATTTTCAGTGATATATAGGACATCCAATTCTACGACACCTTCAATAGCAATTCCATCTGCGACAATTTCCTGCTCATCAATTTGGACAGTGCCTGTGGCATTGCAAATCTGGACAATATTGTCCGTATCCTGCATGATATGGATACGGTCTGATACACGCACGACACTCTGGTTTTTCATCAAAAGCCTAGTGGAGACAATATCCTGTCGGTTTAGCTCCAGTGTGCATGCGGTAGAATAGGCATCGGATAAATAATTAAATATTTCATCTTGATAAAATTTAAGCTGTAAGTTTAAATTTAACTCAACTTCAAGCACACGATGTTCTCCATCTTCGTCTGGCTTGATTTCTAATTCCCTTTTGGCATTGACGATTTCCACATCAGAAATCATATCTTCTGTGCAGTTGTCGCAGCGCACAATTCCATCAAATGGAAATTCTGTTTCAAGATATTCTAGGCGGCGCTCTTCATTTTCCGGGGTATACAGTATAAAAAGCTGTACATCTCCAATAAAGCGGATACCATCTTCAACAATTCGGCTCTGCAGGTTTTGCAAAGTCATTTCATAGTACAATACAGTATCAATATTAGGCTTTCCTTTTGGAAGAGTCATTTCATCCTTAATCCGAAACACATCTTTTTTGTGGCTGATTAATTTTGTCAAGGCAAACTGGTCAAATTGCCTGTGAAGCCCTTCTGGAGGAGAAAGTTGCTCCATTTCTGCACGGGAAGCTTCGGAAGAAACGATATCTACACCTGCGGCAATTTCCGATTCCTCTTCCTGGCAGCAGTGGAAACTTACAATGGCGCGGATACTGACTTTCCTTGAGTTAATTAAATTTGCCTGGCAATTTTCCAAGTCAAAGTGGCACATTACTTCACCGTCGGAATGCAGCCCATCCATATTAATTGTTTCCTCAAAAGGAATCTGTCCCTTCATATTATGTACAGGGCGGATATCTTCTGTAGTAATATAGAGAAGGGAGAAGGATAAGTTTCCGCGGATTGTTACTTTTCCATCGGTGGGAGTAATAGAAGTAATCTGAATTTCTCCCTGTGTTTTAATAAGTTGGTCAATGTCAGGCCGTGTGTCTGATACATTGACATCATCTTCCAGTGTAATCTGCATATCGCTGCGGCAGAGAATGCCGTGGGTGCGTATGTTACGTGTTGACAATTCCATATGCTCTCACCTTTCTTAGTTATAGTAGACAATCTGGCAACATTTATAAAAAAGTTACTTGGCTTGATACTCTGATTTTATTATATGAGGACGGAGATTGGTTTATGACATCTATTCGTGTGTATGTACGGTGCGAAAAGCAAGTGTGTATCTATTTGTTTATTCTCACGTAAGCAACGGGCCAAACGGCATGCTGCATAACTTTGCTATGGGATATTTGACTTGGTTGCACATTGACTAATTTTTTGTTTTTGGTTTTGGAAATGATATAATAAATCAATAGATAGTATTGCGGAAAGTGTTGGAAATTCTGGTGTAAATGTATATAAAATCATTTTGAAAGGGGGCAAACATGGACATTTCTACTGAAATATGGTAGTATAATGACCAACACATTTAAAATAAGAAGTAGTGTTATGGGATTTTATTACATTATGTCGGAGAAGGTTTGCAACTTAATGAAGGGAGATGTATATGAGGAAAACATCAAAGGGAAATAAAGGAAAGCAAATGAATTTTCATTTATCATTGATGGCAAAAATCATTATGATTTCTATAGGTCCTTTGCTTGTTCTAGCAATTGTGCTGTCTGCCGTAGGAGTCAGCAGCATTCGGGCAGGTATGCGTCAGGAAATCATGAGTGAGTTGGAAACATTGACAATCTGCGTTGAAGGCACCTTGGGGGCATTGAACGAGGGGGATTTTTCGTTAGATGAAGAGGGGCATATGTGGAAAGGAAATTATAACCTGACCTCAAGGGAGTCCCTCTTGGATTCACTGGTTAAGGATACAGAAAATGATTGTACTCTGTTCTTTGACAAGACGCGCCGTGCCACCACTTTGGTCAATAAAGAAACAAATGAACGTATTCTTGGTACAGATGCGTCCGATGAAGTGTATGAGCATGTGGTAAAGCGGGGGGGAACGCTGCAGGCATACGATATTGAGATAAACGGAGAGAATTATTATGCGTATTATAGACCATTAAAAAATAAGGCGGGGCAGGTGGTAGGTATGTATTTTGCAGGAGCCCCGTCAGCGGAGATTGATCATTTTATTAACCAGCAGATAACAATTTTGGTTATTGCTGCATTAGCAGTTAGTGTAATTGCTTTGCTTATTATAATAGTGAGCGCTTTGGCGATCCGCAAAGGGATTCATCTGACAAATCAGGCAGTAAGCAGCTTGGCAGAAGGAGATTTGAATGCAAACATTCATGGTCTTGTACTAAAGCGCAGTGACGAGCTGGGTGATATGGCAAGAGGTGTCCAGACATTACAGCAGGAGCTTTTGCAGGTTATGTCACAGGTCAAGGAATCTTCGGAGGTACTCTTTACAGCGGGCAGTGAATTAAGCTCGATGGCATCCCAGACTAGCAATACGGCGGATGATATTGGACATGCAGTAGAGGATATCTCGAAAGGTGCAGTTTCCCAGGCAGAAGAAATCGAGACGGCTTCCTCTCGTATTAGTGAGATGGGGTGTATCATTGAAAGAATCGTAAATAGCGTTGGAATGTTAGATGTAACGGCCGGGGACATGAAGGCTGCGGGTGACCGATCAGTTTCTATAATCAATGATTTAAGTCTTTCGAATGACAGGACAATGAACGCGATTGAACGGATTGGAAGACAGGTCAATGCTACAAATGAGTCAGCAAATAAAATTGGCGAGGCAATTGAGATTATTACAAATATCGCAGAGGAGACAAATCTTTTGTCATTAAATGCAAGTATTGAAGCGGCAAGGGCTGGAGAGCAGGGGAAAGGCTTTGCGGTTGTCGCGAACCAGATTCAGAAATTAGCAGAGCAGTCAAATGAATCTGCGCAGAGAATTGCAGAAATAATAAAAGAATTGTTAATTGATTCAGAAAATACAGTTTCTGTTATGAATGAGGTTCAGGAAATTGTGGACGAGCAGCAGGAAAAGTTAAAGGAGACACAGAGGCAGTTTAATGATGTGAGCCGAGGTATTGACTCGTCTAGTGATGAGACAAGCGGCATTAAAGATCAGACAACACACTGTGATTCTGCAAGAAATAAGGTGGTAGATGTTATTACAAATCTCTCTGCCATTTCAGAGGAAAATGCTGCTTCCACACAGCAGACCACTGCCTCCATGCAGGAACTAAATGCAACGATAAACCTATTGGCGGAATCAGCGAATAACTTGACAAAATTATCAGAGGACTTAGAGAAAAGAATCAGTTTCTTTCATTTTTAGTTCTATTACTTCAAGGGTTAATGCTACATGATTTATAACTGAAGTAATATTTATGGGAGAGGCAGAATTGAGGAAAAGAAATGATGGAAGATACCAAAGGGAAGATTACTTATACAAACAATATTACTGTTGAAGATTATAATGCATTGAGGGAATCGGTTGATTGGATTTTGGTAGCAAAAAAGCGTGCGGCAATTGCACTTGGAAATACTTTTTATCTTTGTGTGGCGATGTCCGGGGAAAAACCGGTTGGAATGGTGAGGGTAGTCAGTGATGGCGGTTATACATATTTTATCACAGATGTTATTGTTAGGCCGGAATTCCACGGGCAGCACATCGGCACGGAACTGATTTCAAGGGCGCTCGATTATATTCAGAAAGATGTGATGGAGGGGGAGACGGTAATGATTAGCCTGATGTCAGCATTTGAAAGGGAGACATTTTATCAGCGGTTTGGATTTCATAAGCGTCCTTTTGAAAATCATGGTTCCGGTATGTCTGTCTGGGTAAGCAGGGATGCAGAGGGGAATGTGACAAAATACTAAAACATGCTTAAGACAGCTTAACAAAAGAGATTGACAAATATGTCCTAAAGGAACTGGTTAGTGTTGCTGTCATAGTGATAATCTATGGAAGCTAATTGTTCAGTTAGTTGCTTTTCTTCTAGATTAAGGCTTTTGCATAGTTCCTCAAGAGAGGGATAGAAGTCACGAAGTTTTGTGTTAATAAAACTCAACAAGATAACAGGGTCTTTTGGTATGTCCATAGGAAAACTCCTTTCTATAGTATGCCAGTAAAGTTTTTAGGCATGTTTTACATGAATATTAAGGGAAATGCTTATGCATTTCCCTTAGTTATCTTTTACGAACTATTTGAAAGATATATGTTTTATCTTTATGATTTTTAGTTTCTTTTAGTTTTTCCTTTTTTAGCAGACTCATTGATGAGGCCAACGATTTTTTCAATTGAGTTGTTTAGCTGGCTGCGCTTCATTGCCTTGGCATATTCTTCTCGGTTTTCATACGCCTGTTTTACGGCATTCCAGAGAGAGTCATCTGTCACATCCTCTTCCTGGATAACAATACTGTAACCTGCCTTTTCAAAAGAAGCGGCATTTAGTATCTGATCACCACGGCTAGCCTGTGCAGAAAGTGGAATCAAAATATTTGGTTTGCGGAGGGCAAGAATCTCGCAGATTGCATTTGCTCCAGCACGAGAAATCATAATATCAGCCGCTGCCATTAAGTCGCTGAGTTCATCCTTAATGTACTCAAATTGTACATATCCTTTTGTGCCTTCCAGGGATGCATCTATTTTGTCTTTGCCGCATAGATGAATTATCTGGAATTCTTTTAATAGCCTTGGAAGGATGTTGCGCACAGCCGTATTGACAGATGCAGCGCCAAGGCTGCCGCCAATAATTAGTATTACCGGTTTGCTATTGTCAAATCCACAGAAAGAAAGTCCTTTGTCTTTGTTTCCGTGGAAAAGTTCTTCACGGATTGGAGAACCAGTTAGGACGGCTTTTTCGGCAGGTAGATGTTTTATTGTCTCAGGGAAATTTGTGCATATCCTGGATGCGCAGGGGATGCAGATTTTATTTGCCAGGCCGGGAGTCATATCCGATTCATGGATGACGCAGGGGATTCCCCTAGATTTTGCAGCCATAACAACCGGAACAGATACAAAACCACCTTTTGAGAATACAACGTCTGGTTTGATCTGTTTGAGCAGTACGCGCGCCTGATGCAGCCCTTTGATTACCTTAAAAGGGTCGCTTATATTTTTTAAATCAATATAGCGGCGGAGTTTGCCGCTTGCAATACCATAGTAGGGAACATCAAGCTCCGGAATCAGCTTGCTCTCAATGCCCTCATAGGAACCGATGTAATGGATTTCATAGCCTTGTTTTTTTAGCTCTGGGAGCAGTGCGATATTAGGGGTTACATGCCCGGCAGTACCGCCGCCGGTTAATACTATTTTCTTCATAGTATGTAGACTCCTTTCGGAAATATAAACAATAAGAATTATTATGATTATATCATGTAATACACTTATGGTGCAAATTTATTTCAATTTGGAGTATAATACGAATAACGGTAAGCTGTATAGCAACAAATATTGGCAGTTTGGTTCAAGATTTTTTCTATCCAGAGAAAAATTGAGTAGGCAGGATTTTATGCGCAGAAAATTAGCGCGGAAGGGGGATTTATATGGAATATGACGTAATTATTATAGGGGCTGGCCCTGGTGGAATCTTTGCGGCATATGAGCTGACAAAAAGAGCGGCAGATTTGAAAGTGGCTGTTTTTGAAGGCGGACATGCATTGCACAAACGAAAATGCCCGATTGACGGTGAGAAGATTAAGTCATGTATCGGTTGTAAAAGCTGTTCGATCATGAATGGTTTTGGTGGAGCTGGGGCATTTTCAGATGGAAAGTATAATATCACAAATCAATTTGGTGGCACGCTTTATGAGTATATTGGTAAAGAGCAGGCGATGGAGTTAATGAAGTATGTTGATGGCCTGAATTTGGAGTTTGGTGGGGCTGGCACGAAATTATATTCTACAGCGAATACAGATATCAAAAAGCTCTGCCTCCAAAACGGACTTCACCTGCTCGATGCATCTGTACGCCATTTGGGGACAGATATTAACTATATTGTTCTCGAAAATATATATGAATATCTGAAGGATAAAGTTGACTTTTATTTTGATACATTTGTCACATCCCTGCTTCCTCAGGATGGAAAGTATCTGGTACAGACAGAGAAAGGCAATTATCTTTGCAGCAAGTGCATTGTTTCCGGGGGCAGAAGCGGCAGCAAATGGGCTGAAAAGCTTTGTGAGGACTTGGAGATTCCGACAAAGTCGAATCGGGTGGATATTGGCGTGCGTGTGGAATTGCCAGCAGAGGTATTTTCGCATTTGACAGATGAGCTTTATGAGAGTAAGATTGTGTACCGAACTGCAAAGTTTGAAGACTTGGTGCGGACTTTCTGCATGAATCCGCATGGGGTTGTGGTAAATGAAAATACGAATGGAATAGTGACAGTAAATGGACATAGCTATGAGGACCCGAAAAAACATACAGAAAATACAAACTTTGCGCTTCTTGTTGCAAAGCATTTTTCAGAGCCGTTCCGGGACAGCAACGGATATGGGGAGAGCATTGCAAAATTGTCGAACATGCTGGGCGGAGGCGTTCTGGTCCAGAGATTTGGCGATTTGATCCGTGGGAGGAGAAGTAATGTATCGCGGATTAAGGAGGGATATATTACGCCGACTTTGCAGGCAACGCCGGGGGATTTAAGTCTTGTTATGCCAAAGAGGATTTTGGATGGCATTATTGAGATGATCTATGCGCTTGATAAGATTGCACCAGGTACTGCGAATGATGATACGCTTCTGTATGGCGTGGAAGTTAAGTTTTATAATATGGAAGTAGAAATTGATGAGCATCTTGAAACAAACCGGAAGGGGCTGTATATTATTGGTGATTGCAGTGGGGTAACGCATTCCTTGTCCCATGCCTCAGCAAGCGGAGTTCATGTTGCAAGGTGCATTACTGCTTGACAAATTTTGATTTGCATATTATTATGCTATATATCTAACATGAAATGATATATGGCAGATAGTGGAAAAGACGGAGACGGAGACAGTAGCTTTCAGGGAAAAATGACAGTGAGTCCGGGACAGTGGAAACCGGATATGGAGTATCTGATTTGTGAAAATCACTCCCGAGTTGCGGATGGAACGATAATAATCTAGTACAACCCGCCGGTGCCTACCGTTATATAGGTCGTGCATACAGAGTGTGCATCAGAATAGGTGGTTTATGGTAGCGAATGGCTTTCATCCTGTTTGGGGTGGAAGCTTTTTTAACTTATAGGAAATTGCGTCAAAAAAGATTTAACGTTTTTGCTAGCGCACCAGTGTAGGTGGTGTGCTTATTAAACTGATAGGAAGGATGGTAAGACATGTACGAAAAAGTATCAACAGACCTCAACTTTGTAGACCGCGAGAAAAACATTGGAAAATTTTGGCGAAATCAGAAGATTTTTGAGAAATCAATGGAAAAGAGGGAGGGGAGCCCTACTTACACATTTTATGATGGGCCGCCTACCGCGAATGGAAAGCCGCATATTGGGCATGTATTGACACGTGTTATCAAGGATATGATACCGCGTTACAAGACTATGAAGGGATATATGGTCCCGCGTAAGGCAGGTTGGGATACCCACGGCCTTCCAGTTGAGCTAGAGGTGGAAAAGCTGTTGGGGCTTGATGGAAAAGAGCAGATTGAAGAGTATGGGATGGAGCCGTTTATTAAAAAATGTAAAGAGTCTGTCTGGAAATACAAGGGAATGTGGGAAGACTTCTCAGGAACGGTTGGATTCTGGGCGGATATGGAGAATCCATATGTCACATATGATGACAATTTTATTGAGTCAGAATGGTGGGCATTGAAGGAAATCTGGGATAGGGGGTTGCTCTACAAAGGATTTAAGATTGTGCCGTACTGCCCAAGGTGTGGAACACCGTTGTCTGCACAGGAGGTTGCACAGGGATATAAGACGGTAAAGGAACGCTCTGCAATTGTCCGTTTTAAAGTAGCGGGGGAGGATGCTTATTTCCTGGCGTGGACAACAACGCCTTGGACTCTGCCATCAAATGTCGCACTTTGTGTAAACCCGGAGGAAGAATACTGTAAGGTAAAGGCAGCGGATGGTTACACGTATTATATGGCAAAGGCGCTGCTTGACCAAGTTCTTGGAAAGCTTGCAGATGAGGAAAATGGTGTAAAGGCATATGAGATTTTGGAAACATATGTGGGAACTGATTTAGAGCGCAAAGAGTATGAGCCGCTTTTTGAGTGTTCTGCAGAGTGCGCTGCGCAGCAGCACAAGAAGGGCCACTTTGTAACCTGCGATGATTACGTAACGATGACAGATGGTACAGGGATCGTTCATATTGCCCCTGCATTTGGTGAAGATGATGCGCAGGTAGGGCGCAGGTATGACCTTCCTTTTGTACAGTTTGTTACAGAAAAGGGAGAAATGTCCTCAGAGACGCCTTATGCTGGACTGTTTGTGAAGAATGCTGACCCAGAAGTGATAAAAGATTTGGATAAGCAGGGGAAGCTTTTTGCTGCGCCAAAATTTGAGCATGAGTATCCGCATTGCTGGCGTTGTGATACTCCTTTAATTTACTATGCCCGTGAGTCGTGGTATATTAAAGAGACTGCAGTAAAAGAAGATTTGATAAAGAATAATAACACAGTAAATTGGATTCCAGAGTCTATTGGAAAAGGGCGGTTTGGAAACTGGCTGGAGAATATTCAAGACTGGGCAATCTCAAGAAATCGTTACTGGGGAACTCCGTTAAATATCTGGGAATGTGAGGGATGTGGTCATCAGGAGTCCATTGGAAGCCGTGAAGAGCTTGCGAAGAGGAGCGGAAATCCAGATGCGGCAAGCGTAGAGCTGCATCGCCCTTATATTGATGAAGTGACATTTGCCTGCCCAGAATGTGGAAAGAAAATGCATCGTGTTCCAGAGGTAATTGACTGTTGGTTTGATTCTGGTGCAATGCCATTTGCCCAGCATCATTATCCTTTTGAGAATAAAGAATTGTTTGAGCAGCAGTTTCCAGCACAATTTATTTCAGAGGCAGTTGACCAGACAAGAGGCTGGTTCCATTCGTTGATGGCAGTCTCTACGCTGTTATTTAATAAAGCGCCATATGAGAATGTAATTGTATTGGGACATGTCCAGGATGAGAATGGACAGAAAATGAGTAAATCAAAGGGGAATGCCGTAGATCCGTTTGATGCCTTGGAGACATATGGTGCAGATGCCATCCGTTGGTATTTTTATGTTAACAGTGCGCCATGGCTTCCAAACCGTTTTCATGGAAAAGCAGTACAGGAAGGGCAGCGTAAATTTATGGGTACGCTCTGGAATACGTATGCATTCTTTGTACTTTATGCGAACATTGATGAGTTTGATGCTTCAAAGTATTCTCTGGAATACGAGAAGCTTACCGTCATGGATAAATGGCTTTTGTCCAGATTAAACAGCACTGTAAAGGTGGTGGATGAGAATCTTTCTGCTTACCGCATTCCTGAAACGGCGAAGGCTTTGCAGGCTTTTGTGGATGAGATGAGCAACTGGTATGTAAGGCGCTGCCGTGACCGTTTTTGGGCAAAGGGGATGGAGCAGGATAAAATTAATGCCTATATGACGCTGTATACTGCTCTAGTGACAATCTCCAAGGCAGCAGCGCCAATGATTCCGTTTATGACGGAAGATATCTATCGGAACCTGGTGTGCTCTGTAGATTCCAGTGCACCAGAGAGCGTACATCTCTGTGATTTTCCAGATGTGAATGAAGCATGGATTGATACTGCGCTGGAAGCAGATATGGATGTTGTATTAGAAGCTGTTGTACTGGGGCGTGCATGCCGAAACACTGCAAATATCAAGAACCGCCAGCCAATTGGAAAAATGTTTATTAAGGCGGAGGGAAGTTTGTCAGAATTTTATTTGGATATTATCAGGGATGAGTTAAATGTAAAGGAAGCGGAGCTGACCGAGGATGTCAGTGCATTGACAACTTATACATTTAAACCACAGCTTAAGACTTTGGGGCGTCGTTTTGGCAAGAATATTAATGCGGTAAAGGAGATCCTTGCCGGCCTGGATGGTCAAAAAGCAATGAAAGAGCTAAATGACAAAGGGGTACTCACAATTACTGTGGATGGCAGCGAAGAGGCTCTGGAGCAGGAAGATTTGTTAATTGAGTCTGCCCAGATGGAAGGTTATATTTCAGACAGCGACCACGGAATTACAGTAGTATTAGATACAAACCTGACACCGGAACTGCTTGAGGAAGGTTTTGTGCGTGAAGTGATCAGCAAGGTGCAGACAATGCGTAAGGATGCAGGGTTCGAAGTTATGGATCATATTCGTGTTAGTATGCAGGACAATGACAAGGTAAGAGAAATTGTCCAAAATAACCAAGCGGAAATTCAGTCAGAGGTTCTTGCAGATGAAGTTGCCTATGAACATGCTGCTGGCTTTACAAAAGAGTGGAATATCAACGGTGAGAAGGTTACACTTGGTGTTGAAAAGCTTTCTTAATTTTTATGAGAATAATGTAAGTCAAATATTTTACTGCAAGCAAGCCTGCATTTGGTTTGTTTGTGGAAGAAAAAACTGCCGGGAACTTGTAATATGAAACAAGTCCGGCAGTTTTTTGTCTCCCATGCATTAACAATGGAGAGGTAAAACTCTATATCCAAATAGCACTCCGCGCTGCCATCTCATGTTAATGCAGCCTGGCTCTTCTTCTCTGTAGGCAGTCTGCAATCTGTCCAAATGCCGTAATAGTCAGGGCAAAGCAAATGGCTCTTGCGTACACCCATGAATGAAACAGCACAAGTACGAGATAAAGCAGTACTTCAAATAACATGAGAAAAAGGCATTTCTTGCGGTATACCTTTTTTTCCCGTGTGCTCAATGGTTTGTTGGCATTTTCTACGGGTGAAAACAATAGCATTGTCATAAAGGACAAGCCTAACAGAGTGTGCATGGCGATTGGTATTAGAGGTAGGTAGAGTATGAGCACAATACAAAGAAATGTGCTTATATAGGTTAGCCATATACAAATGCGCTCTGTCGGGGCATGGTATCCACCTGCGTAGATGCGGATTATGCTATAGGATAGCTCAAAAAGCAGTCCTGCGAAGGGGTCACCCAGAAGAAGGCCCAAAAGCAGGACAAAAACAAGATCGCACAATAGGCTGCCTAAGCGTTTTAGCCCAATTGCTACGATTTTATCATTAGTGTCATCAACATAACCTTGTACCCGGAGATAATCAATTAATTTATTCCTCATCATCCTGATATCGTTTCAGAGCATCTAACTGGTCATCCATTTTTTCTTGATAATAATGCCAATGGCATGAAGAATTAACAGTTACATCTGCTACAGCAACTGCGAGGTCACGGACTGCTTTGGATAGTTTACTAGATAAATTTTCCATATGAAATCCTCCTTCATAAATTTTAGGAAACACCCATAGCGTAACACATTTTATGTCGAAAAATGTCAGAATGGTAAAACTATAAAGATTATTGTAAGAAAATGCAATTTAGTTAGTCGTAGCTAACTAAATTGCATCGAGAAGATATGGTTATTCTGCCTTGCCTTTGGCGGATGTTAGGTAAAGAATGATTTTAGTCTCAAAAATCTCTCCGTTTGGGATGTAGACAACCCATCCATTGTATTTATTTACAATACTCTGGATATTGTTTAGCCCATATCCATGCAATTTTGTGTCAGGCTTTGTGGTTAAAAACGAATCTTTTTGTTTTTTGACATAGCCGTCAAAGGAGTTGCAGATATCAATATATAGTATTTCTTTTTCATAGGTGATAAAAATATTTAATATCCTTACACTTGTCTTTTTCATTGCGTCAATCGCATTTTGTAAAACATTGCTGAGCAGGACATTTAGGTCAAAGCTGGACATAAATTGCTGTCTTGGAACGTTCAACTTTGTGTTGATTGTGCAGCCAAATTGTTCCGCCTGTTTAAGGTGATAGTTCAAGATGCAGTCAATCTCTTTGTTTTCAGTTTGAACTAGTTCCTTTGTAACGGCTAACTCGTCATCAAGACTGCCGATATAGGACAGTGCATTATTGTAATCATTTTTTTGAATATAGTTATCTAAGAGGATTAGATGCTTTTTAAAATCATGCCGCAGGGAGTGAATATTTTGCTGAGCTTCACTGATAATCTCAAACTGGTTTTCATACATGGCAATGCGCTGTTCCATATTTTTTTGTTCTAAGGTGTTTTGATAGATTTTTGTGATTCTACTATATTGGAATAGGGTAAAAATATTTATTGAACAGACAATCAGGAGTCCAAAAGTGGCTATAAGTGGTTTAGAGCTACCCAAGAATGCAATAATTTGGCAAAGAGTGATGCTACAAGTAAATAGTAGAATAATATTTATATAATGGTTTAATGGTAATAATATATCTTTGTTGAAATGAATGAAATATTCCAAGGTGAGCAGAATGGTTAGAGACATTACAGAAAAGATAATGCTTCCCCATGTTTCGTTTTTGGAATAGAAGCTTTGAAAGGGTAAAAAAAGCCAAATAACTTGTTCAACAACTACCATAAAAACATAACTACTAATTACAGAAGTGATTTTTGCAATTTTAGAGCCCTCAAATGAATAAAATGCAATTAAAAGAAGTCCAATAAACATAGAAATTGGAGTGAGCAGTGTATTAGTAAAAAAGAAATGGAAAAGCCAGTTTACCAGCCAGACAAGGCCACAAATTATATATTCTGTCTTTTGGTCAACCGTCTTTCTGTGGTTCAAAAAAAGCCCAATTGCCCTAACACTAACATATAAACTTAGCAAATTAGCAGCAAGGCTAAAAATGATCATAATTCCTTTCATCAGTATGCCATCCTTTCCGTTGGCAAAAGGCAAGATGCCAGTATTTTGTGCGGTTCAGTGGTAAATTGCATTATCTTATAAAGTGGAGGCGTTCATTCTGTTGTTTAGAATGGCTTATTTCGTTCACAGTATAGCATGATTCGCTCTTTGACCAAATCGCGTTTTGATGGGCTGATCGGGACAACAAATCCATTGCTAAGCAGTATATTATTTGTTCGGTATTCAGCAATATGGTTCCAGTTAATCACATATGATTTGTGGGTACTGAAAAACGTTTCTGGATTTAGCTGTTCCAGACAATTAGATAATTTGCCATAAAAACTATTCTGTCCATTTACTGTAACAATGTTTATTGACTTTCCATTGCTCTGCAAAAGTATAATATGTTTCTGGTTGACCTTATGTATGCTTTTGCCGCTTTTATATTCAAAGAAATGGATGGTATTGTCATAATATTTGCAATAGGTTTCTATGACATGGGATATGTCATGCATTGTAATCGGTTTTATCAAGAAATCCATAGGGCGAACCTGGAAAAGCTGCATAGAATAGCCACTAATGGCAGATACATATACAATCTGAGTGGAGTCAGTTATTGCTTTTTCAAGCAGGATTTGTCCAATAGAGATGCCATTTAGCTCGTCCATTTCGATGTCTAGCAGCAAAATATCAAACGGTTTCTCAATGTCTATATATTCTAATAGTTTTTGGCCGCTGGTAAAAATTTGTGTCTCAACTTGAATGCAAAATTGTTTGCAATATGTATTTATATATGCTTCAGTCTGCCAGCAGAATGCCTCATCATCGTCACAAATACCAATATGATACATTTCAATCACCTCATTCAAATCAGTTAATAGTTATTAAAATCAAGTAATTGGGATATAGATACTATAATAAGTATACTACATTTTATTTCCAATTTTTGCAAGTATTATTTTCGCCATACATAAAAGGTTTATACCTGCTAATTATAAAATGTATCTTGAAAAGAAACAATAGGTTCTTTTCAGATTATTTAAATAAATTTCCATCTTGGTAAAATATTTCATATACGAAGAAGGGCAGGATACCGTTTATGAAAAAGAAAAAACAGAAGGAAGAGATGACATTTGCTGACAGATATCGTGAAATAGGTTATAAAATTGCATATTGCAGAAAGCATATGAATCTTACCCAGGAAGAACTTGCAGAGAAAGTTGGAGTTAGCCGCCAGCATATAGGAGCGATTGAAGCGCCTAATGTTGACCGGAAGGTATCACTGGATTTGATTTTTAGCATCGCGGAGTTGTGTAATGTTGAACCAGAGTGGTTCCTGCAATATGATGTTCAGCGGTTTGGAAACAGTAAGGAACTGTAAATAGCTCATCCATTGAGGTGAACTTATTAAATTGAGTTAAATTATGTGTGTTAGTTTGCTGTGAGGGATTTGATTTACCGTTCCTAATGTAATACGAAAAAGATTTGGAGTCTTTTGAAAGGATTTCAGGTCTTTTTTTGTTATGGTTAATGTATATGCCATTTAAATAAGAGTAATAATGAATGATATTAAATTATAATGCAAGTTCATAAAAGATTTTAAATAATTTTTCCCAAAATCCCACTAATTTTGCCATCTTGAAAAAAATAAGGGATTTTTGTGTTATGATGAGAGGGTGCAAAGAGTAAGGTGTTAAAGTTGACAACTATTGGGGCTGTCTGTTTTGCATATATCAATGGAAGCCTACTAATAAAAAGTCAAGTATAATATAAATTGAAAAAAGTTTTTGCTTGGGAAATAGGTATACGAAATGAGCTGCCTAAACAGCCAGCTTTTAGGGAAGTATGTGTAATAATAAGGCTACATCAAGTGCTGATATTTTTAATACTGCCAGTGATGTTACAGGGGAGTATATTGTGTCTGCTTGTGATTCATGTAACAAATTGGATGGGGAGTTTGATTTAAAAGGAGGAATTACATTGATTTCAGCTAATAAGCAAAAAACATGTGAGCAGTAAACCGCAGATAGAGATGCTATGCTACAAAATGCTTAAAAAATATCTATAATCAATATCAGCATAAAATTATTTTAGAAAGTTCTCTTGATTTTCTATTTTGTGCTTCCTAGAGTGTAGGTACAAAGAAAGTTTACCGCTGACTGATATGCGTTATATAAGTGGTCGGGTCGAAAGTATAGTCCTTCGCCGTAAGGTGGAGGACTTTTTCCATAATGAGGATAAGTGAATGAAGAAAACGGGGTTTTATATAATAAGGGACAGGTTCTTTGAGGACATGGCTGATCCGTATCTTAAAGGTAATAAAGCAGGGAATAGACCACATTATTACTGTTCCTCTGATAACTGCTTTTGGAAAGAACAGCGCAAAGACCGGCTACCTTACCGTTGCAATAATCTATGGCTGTATATTTGCGGCATGCCATTTCTTCTGTTTTGCTAAGACAAAAGAAATTGTTCAGATGCCGGAAAAAGAGAAGATTTCCCTGAAAGTGCAGTTAAAAGCTGCGATACAAAACCGACCTTATCTGTTGGCATTGGTCGGCCAGATTCTCTTTGGATTTACATTGTATGGAAGAAATGCGGACGTCCTGTACTATTTTACCTATGTCGAGGGTGATGCGTCTTATTACACAACCTATTCCATGTGCATCATTATCCCGTCGATTATAGGCGCTGCCTGTTTTCAGCCAGTATTTAAGAAGACAAATAATAAAGGGAGGGCAGCATCAATCTTTGCCTTGCTGACAGGCTGTTCTATGCTTATACTATATTTATTCAGCGTAAGGGAAAATCCTGCCGCCTTTTATATCTTTTCTGGGCTGACACAATTCTTTTTCTCTGGTTTTAATACAGCAATCTATGCAGTCATTCCAGATTGCGCAGAATACGGGCAGTGGAAAACCGGGCTTCGGAATGACGGTTTTCAGTATGCATTTATTTCTCTGGGAAATAAAGTCGGGATGGCTATCGGGACAGCTCTGCTGGCCGGCATGCTTGGAAAATTTGGGTATGTTGCCAATCAGTATCAAAATGACGCAGTGCTTGCGGTTATGAAACATGCCTTCACGACAATTCCGGGAATGCTTTGGCTCGTAACGGCAGTTGTACTATTTTTCTATCGTCTGAACAGGAAATACTATAATGAAATTGTGGAGGAATTAAAACATGGGAAAGAAGTATGATGTGATGGCATTAGGCGAACTTCTGATTGATTTTACAGAATCAGGAGTAAGTAAGAATGGAATGAAATTGTTTGAGCAGAATCCGGGCGGGGCCCCTGCGAATCTGCTGACCACAGTCAGCCATATGGGATATAAGACAGCCATGGTTGGGAAAATCGGTTCAGATATGCATGGCAGTTTTTTGAAAAAGACTTTGGAACAGGAAGGGATTTGCACAGATTATATTGTGGAGGATGATTCTGTTTTTACGACACTTGCGTTTGTTGCAATCAATGAAAATGGGGAACGTCGTTTTTCTTTTGCAAGAAAACCAGGTGCTGATACTTGTCTGTCAGCATCGGAATTGAACCGCCAGATGATAAAGGAATGCAAAATATTTCACTTTGGTTCCTTATCCTTAACGGATGAACCGGCAAGAACTGCCACAATCGAAGCTGTTAAAACTGCAAAGTCTGCAGGTGCACTGATATCCTTTGACCCCAATTACCGGGCATCGCTATGGAAAACGGAAATGGATGCGGTAGAGGCTATACAAAGTGTCCTTCCCTATGCAGATATGCTGAAAATTTCAGACGAGGAAAGTGTTTTGCTTACAGGGAAAACGGACTGCCAGCAGGCCGCTGATGAATTATTAAGACGGGGGCCTAAGTTAGTGGCTATTACATTAGGCAGTCAGGGTGTTTATTTGGCTAACCATGAGGATCATGAACAAATCTCAGGATTTCCGGCAGAAGTAGTGGATACTACAGGGGCAGGGGATTCCTTCTGGGGTGGGTTTTTGTCAAAATATATAGAGTATCAGGTGGATATGCAGGCAATGTCATGGGATAATTGGAGAGCATGTGCGAAGTTTGGAAATGCCACAGCTAGTTTATGTGTACAAAAAAGAGGGGGAATTCCTGCAGTGCCAATGAAAGATGAGGTTGTTGGAATTTTGCAGCGATAAAGAAAATGCCCTATGGTATTATTAGGGGAAGGTGATAATATAGGCAAGTTACTTATCATGGAATTTACGGATGATGAAAGTGTGGCTTTTGCTGACATTATGAATATGCTGCAGAGGTATCCAGATTTCTGCAAATATACATTAAAGGATGAAGTTATATTATCCCTCCCCTGTCTGGAAATCCGTCCAGAACGTAGAAAGATTTACAGCAATTTCGACGAAATTAGCATGACGAAAAAAGGAGAAATTAAAGAGTTTACTGACATACTTGATTCAATGAAACTAAAGAAAAAGTTACGACCGAAATCAGATGGATTTGTCTTACCGTTCTTAATAAGTAGTAATATAAAAAAGATTTGGAGTCTTTTCAAGGGATTTCAGGTCTTTTTTGTTAGGTTAGTGTATATATAATGTATATGCATTGCATAATAAAACATAT
>CAJUID010000048.1 GCA_910585905.1 uncultured Lachnospiraceae bacterium | reverse complement strand
GCAGACCAACATTTCCGCTTATGTGGGAGTGCGTTGGAGGTTCTGTTTTGATGGGAGAAAGCAGTATTGACGGAGCGCTTAGAGAAGTAAAAGAAGAAGTGGGACTGGATCTAAAGCCCGAAGCTGGAAAACTCCTTTTTACTAAACTCCGAGGCACTGATGTTAAATATGAATGCAAAAATTTTAATGATATTATGGATGTATGGCTTTTTGAATACAATGGAGACCTACATTTGGAAGATGCAACAACGGATGAAGTTGCTGACTGTAGATGGATGACAGTTTCTGAAATCAGAAAGTTATATGAGGATAATAGGCTCGTGCAGAAATTAGACTATTTTTTCTGTGTTATGGAAGCAGATGAGCCAGATTACAGCCAGATTATTGGGAAAATGGTAAGCGGAACTGTTGACAGACCATTAGGCACCGCTCATCCTCTTCATCCAGAGGTGATTTATCCAATCAATTATGGATATGTAAATAATGTACTTGCTGGTGATGGTGCAGAACAGGATGTTTATTTATTTGGAACAAATAAGCCTCTGAAGAGTTTTCAGGGCAAAGTAGTAGCAGTATGGCATCGTTTTGATGACGTGGAGGATAAGTGGATTGTGTCTTTGAATGGAGAAGATATTGCAGAAGAAAAAATATTAGGCGACATTTCATTTCAAGAGCAGTTTTTCTATGGAAAATTGTATAAATCTTAGTCTAATTTATCCCCCCAAAAAACAATGAATCTTTCAGCTTTGCCAAATTCTTTTATCAATACATTCGGTAAAGCTGAAATTTGTATCCCTAAAAGCTTTTTTCCATATTTCTTTTATTTTCCATCTGTCACAAAGCTTTCATTCAAGATAATCTAAAGAGCAGCAAAAAAGCCCACAAACCCTAAAGCATGTGAGCTTTTTTTACTGCAAAAACTGCTTAATTTCTACTCATACACCTCTTATGAGTGTAACAAAAAACTCTAATCTTCCTTGTCTAATACACATTCTTTATACCTTTCTTCCACACAGAAAAGTTTACAATGTTTCTGGTAGGCTGTCTGCTCTGACTCAAAATATTTCACAAGCTTCGTATAATCCTCTTCTGTCTGTGCCTGCCTTAATGCTGTGATATAAACTGCCCTGTTATCATTTTGCACAATGAATGGTATAATGCTATTTTTTAAGCATTCCCGGAACATAATAATTCTTCCTGTCCTGCCATTCCCATCCTGGAATGGATGTATGGATTCATATTTTGCATGTATTGCTGCTATTGTTTCCAGATTTTTATTTTTGACAGAATGATACCACTCTACTAAAGCAGACATCTGGTCTCCAACATCCTCTGGCATTGCAGTCTATATATTTCCCACAAAATTAGGTCTCTTTTTGTAATTTCCAATTGCATAACCATTCGCCCGGTCTTCAAACACACCAGCTTTCAATTCGTAATGAAATGCTTTAACCAGCCCCTCTGACAAAGATTCTTCAATAGTTGCAAGCATATGGTTAAACATCAGAAAATGTCCATTCATTTCCTCAATATCTTTAGCTTTATAGATATCTTCTGTTGGTGGCAGGAAACCTTCTTCAAATAATGCTGCTGTCTGGTCCTCATTTAATGTACTTCCCTCAATCCTGTTGGAATTGTATGCAAAAGTCCTTTGTGTGAAACCATAAATCCCACTCCTGTCGTTCATTTTCCTTTCAGTTTCCAAACACCATAATAATGCATCTGTAAAACCCATCTTAACTACCTCCTCCAGTGGGTTTGCCTTTAGTAAATTCTCCATGATTTTGTGTGGAATCACTTACAATTATTACCCTTTTTGTGAATTTACTTTTAACAAACAATTCTTTTTTATTTTCATTCACTAAGAAAATGTCTTTCCATACAAATTAAAATTCCTGTAACTGTTATAACAGCTTTCATTATATCATATTAATAGAATCTTTGAAAAATATTAAGGTAAAGATTTCTTGCATATCCCTTTAAAATATACTATCTTAAACCATTCCTAATTTAAGATGCTCCAATTTCTAAGTGATACAAAACATTTTATGGTCCTCTTCCCGCATCCCCCGACCTAATCCTCCTCATACTCAATGCCTTCCTCTTCCAGATATTCTTTAAGAATCCTTCCCCAGTTAAGCAAACAAATAATTATTTATCTTAGTGGTCTGCATGTGTGTATTAGAGATTATGTTAGAAAACAAAAACAATTCTTACAAATATTTAGAGAAGGTATTCTGGTATAAGTTTAAAATCCAGAATGTCCTAATTTCCTATGCCATCAAACAAATTGGAAAACTCCAGCATGATGATGCTTACATACAGGCGAAAGAAGATTATAAGATATATAAGACAGTTAAGGACAGTGGGCTAGATAATGATAAAATTGCTGCTGTTATGAATGAAAGGATTACATATTATGGGCTTGCGAAAAGTGATTTTGAATAGTATGTGAAAGTACAGCAAGATAAATATAAAAAATATATCAGCAGCCAGATGGAGCAGGTGATTGCAAAAGATGTGTTTTCTACTGTAAAGAAATGCCTGTATGGCAAGGGGAAGGAAGTACACTATAGAAAGCTTGACAGCATCCATACAGTTTCTGCAAAATCAACAACTTCCTTCTTCACCGCATCTTCTTCTGAAACAGAACTGTGAAAAATTAAATGTCCCAACTTATGGAGAATACTAAACCTAAAATACCCCGCTGCAGAGTATCCTTTTCAAAAAATAGGGAAAGCCAAAATACCTAGGAATTGACAAAAAACGATTCTTAATTTATTATGCAAGATATGATAAGAAAGCTTTCTTGTATTTATTTAGGAAAACTTTCCAACTCTAGAAAGGCAAGGTGTAAATATGGAAAAGTGGTTATATGTAATGATTATTAAAAAGGGAAAATCATTTAACAAAGTTACAAAAGCAGTAATTACAAGACATGTAGAGAATTTGAGAAGGTTAGATGACGATGGCAAATTAGAGCTTTGCGGTCCATTTAAGGGCTATCCTGGTGTTGCCGGTATGGTGATTTTTAAAACAAAAAGCTATGAAGAAGCAGAAGCCCTATGCAAAATGGAGCCACTTGTCGCTGAAGGCTACGCAACATATACTCTTGCTGCCCTACAAATAGCTGACAAAGAAAATGACTATTTACTATAGTAAAAACAGGACTGATGAAGGTAAAGGAAAATCTCTACCTACTGCTTTATCCTTTGCCTCTGTCATTCTCCAGTTCCCTCAGCCTCTTGTTAATCCTTTTTGCCTCATTTCGGTTAAATAAAAAAAAGCAGAACCAGATTCCTATAAAAATGCCACACGAAAACAAAAATTGTACAACTGTATAAATAATCCGGCCTGGATAAAAAGGAATCCACCCTAAGGAAAGAGCAACCGGATAAAAAACACCCATCCCTACACAAAAATGTATTATTGTTTTCATAAATCCGGAAGGGCGGTTAAATTGATAAATAATAGCTGTACTGCCACATGCCACTCCTACAATCATGGCGCCAATAGACTGCCTTGCAAAATCTTTAACAATTGGCGCTAAACATTTTTCCCCGCCTCCAACAAAATAGGACAAACACATTACCACAAAAAATGTACACCCCAAAGAAACACCAGACAAAATATATTTAATTACTAACTTTACCATATGTTTCATTCCAATCCCAACCTTTCTTTGAAAACTTTCCGATAACTTCTGGAAATATAATCCGTAATCCCGTTTTTCATTACCAGCTCCATAGTTCCATTGAGACTAGCCTCTACATGATTAATCTGCCTAATATTAACAATCGTTGATTTTGACACACGCACAAAATGATGATCCAATATACTTTCTAATTCATATAGTGGCTTATCTAATACATATTTATTTTTCAATTTATCATAGCAGACAATTTCCCTACCTTCCGAACGGACTAACGATATCTCTTCTGGCTTGATAAAATAAGTCCTTTTCTCTTTTGTCGCAACCAAGGTTAAAGAATCCGTCCCTTCCTTTTCCAACATAGAAATAATTTCTGCAATTGCCTTTGTCATTTTGTTTAAATAAATCACTGCGTATGGTTCTTTGTAATCTGCACTAATTTTGCATTCCACTCTCATTGATATACCTCCTTCCCCAGATATTATATTACTAAGGCAACGAAAAGTCGATGTATTTCAAACACGTAATCCGGCTTCTTACACCCCTCATACTGCCACTTCTCCAAATCCTCTTGTATCATCTCAAAATGCACTATAAAATGATGCCAAAGTTAAAGTTGGAAAAGGCATAGTTTACAAGGAGGATTATTATGTCACAAGTAATTGTACAAGTGGAAAATCTAAATCTATCATATAAGGATTTACATGCAGTCCAGAATGTTTCATTCTATGTAAAACCTGGAGAGATTTTAGCTATCATCGGGCAAAACGGTTCTGGTAAGACATCTACTGTGGAGTGTGTTGAAGGATTGCGGAAACCAGATTGCGGCTTAATCCAAGTATTTAAAAAAAATCCCTGGCTGCATCGAAGAGAAGTGTACAAAGAAATGGGTATTCAATTGCAGGAAGTGGAATATCCCTCTAAAATCAAAGTGGAGGAACAATGCAGACTATTTGCAAGCTTTTATAAAAGACCCGCCAATTGGAATCTGTTATTAACTCAGTTGGGGCTTAATGAAAAAAGAAAACATCCCATCCATAAACTGTCTGGTGGAGAAAAACAGCGGTTATCTATTTTACTTTCCCTGATAGGACGTCCAAAGCTTTTAGTTCTAGATGAATTAACAACTGGTCTAGATCCAGAAGTAAGGCAGAATATGTGGATTAGTTTTGAGAATATCAAGAAAAGCGGCGTGGCTATTATTATGGTCTCCCACTATCTGGATGAAGTAGAAGCCCTTGCCGATAAAATCCTCTATTTAGAAAAGGGGAAACAACAATTCTTTGGAACACAACAGGAATTTAGGAAGTATGTGAAAGGCATAGTCCCTCAGGATGAATGGGAAGAAAATGTATCCTTAGAAAAACTATATTTAATGATCGCACCAAAAACAACAGGACTTACGATGGAGGGAATATTATAAAAATGCAATGATGTGCTAATTCTTTCACAAATCGAACAGAGCCCCCTTCGGCTTTTTGTGCTGGGAATGTCACAAATAAGCCTTTCGGATCAGAAAACTGCATTCTCAGATTCCGCAGTTACTTAAACAATACCTTCTCAGAATGGAGATTATTATGAAACAATTTATGGTTATATGTAACATAGAATTCCGGTTATTTACACGTGAATTTTTTGGTTTTTTCTTTACTCTTGTGTTTCCCATACTTATGCTTTTATTATTTGGCGGTATTTATGGAGATGAACCAATTTATCATGGGGCAGATGCCAAAATCATGGATATTTCTGTACCAGCATACAGTGTTATGATTATTGGAGTCACCGGCTTAATGTCACTTCCCCTAACCTTGTCAAATTGTATAGAAAAAAAAATCTATAAAAGATTTGATGCCACACCAGCTGGGAAAAAAAGTATCATATGTGCCCAAGTCTTTGTCAATCTCATTATGACATTTATTGGTATTTCAATATTAATCATAACCGGAAAAATCTTGTACCATATTCAAATTAAAGGCACTTTTCTTTTTATTTCCATCGGCTTATTGTTTTCCACCGCAGCCATGTTTTCCATAGGATTTCTCTTTACTGCGGTTGGACGGGATTTAAAAAGTACAAACTTACTTTGTTATCTTTGTTACTTTATCATGCTATTCCTGTCTGGCGCGACAATACCTGATATGTTATTTACAAATACTATCAAGAAAATATCAAA
This sequence comes from uncultured Lachnospiraceae bacterium, assembly GCA_910585905.1. Lineage (GTDB taxonomy): Bacteria > Bacillota > Clostridia > Lachnospirales > Lachnospiraceae > Butyribacter. Next base: position 13,746 of record CAJUID010000048.1, on the reverse strand, counting down.
CCTTTTACCAATGACCCATGCCGTTGACCTAATGCAAGGAGTGTTTGCGGGCGAAAATCTTCTGCAGCACGGAACAGAATTATTTATCTTGGGGGCATCAACGATCATCTGTACTGCTGCCGGAGCCATTTTATATAGAAAAAAAGACTGGACATAAGATCAATATAACACTGAAATTGACCTTAACTATTAACTAAAGATTGAAAAATAGAGATAATTCCCAACCTTCCCCTTTACCTTAAAATGCTTTGGAAATACATTTTGGGATTGGGCACGCATCATATCAACCATTTCATAACCATACATATCCTTTTCTGATAGCAGCTATAACGCGAACATGTCTAAGCTTCCTAAAATCAAGTTCCTTTTCACAGACATCCCTTCACCTTATATAGAATATCTATATATGTATTTGACTTTCCCCATTTTTTGCAGAGTATCTCTTTATAAAAAATGGGTAAGTCAAAATATATATAGAGATAAAATAAAAATCTTCTTCTAATTCCGTCTAACATGGCCAAATCCCGAAGAAATCGCATGTTGCGCACATACTGTTTTACATTTTCCACACCGTATACACTCTGGGCTGTTCACATTCTTTGTAACTTCCACTGCCATCGGACAAGAACGCTCACATACCTTACACCCAGTACACTTTTCTTTATCAATAGACATTTGATAAAAACTAAACCGATTAAAAAAAGAATAGAAGGCTCCTAAAGGGCACAGATAACGGCAAAACGGACGGTAAATGAACATGGATAAAGCCAGAACTACTATTAGAATCATTATTTTCCAATCAAATAAAAATCCGACAATCTCACGCAATGCGGGATTTAGGGCAAAATGCGGGATACCTCCCCCTAGCGTCCCCGCCGGGCATATGTACTTGCAGAAATATGGCGGTGTAACCCCAGTGTTTGTCATTGCAAATGCCGGAAGTAAAATTACAAATAACAGTAACACAAGATACTTCAAATAGCGCAATGGCCTGTCTAATCTGATTGGTATCGTTATCTTTGGAAACGGGATTTTATGCAGCAGATCCTGTACCAAGCCAAATGGACACAGTAGACCGCAAATAATCCTTCCTAGCACAATGCCAAAAAGCATAAGTGACCCTAACACATAAAATGGAAACTGGCGTCTAATACCACCCACCGCCGACTGAAGCGAACCAATTGGGCAAGCCCCCAGAGCCCCGGGACATGAATAGCAATTTAAAACTGGAACACAGATTCTTTTGCTATCTCCCGTAAAAATTCTGCCATCCCTAAACCCAATAGCATAACCATTAAACAGTACAGCCGCGGCAATCTGTATGATCCTTTGATAAGAAATTCTCCGTTTTTTCCTGTCTCTTGCCGCTACCCGATTCCGATGCATTCCAGACATATTTTCACCGCCTTTCCAAGCACTTCCTCATGCTCCTGCCGCAGCATGCCTACCACAATGAATATAATTGAAAGAATCAGTACAGTTATGCGGACTTTCCTATTTCCCATCTACTGGAAGCTCCTCCTTTTCTGCTACGCTTAAAACTTGATTAATTGCCTCTGTATATGTTTCAGCAAGATTTCTCTGGCCTCCTATAATAGCCTTTCCCACCACGTTTCCACTCTTGTCCAAAAAAAGAGTAGTAGGCGTATACTGCACCTGGCTGCACATTTTTCCAAAATCGCCATCTCCCTGAAGCAATGTAATCCCATCAAAACCAGCCTTTTCCAATATATTCTGTGTATAGTCAATCTCCTCCGCTCCATCGAGGCAGACAGTAAGCACCTGCACATTTTCCGGCAGGCTCTTTGCAAATTTAGCAATCTCTGGCATCTCCTGTATACAAGGGCCACAAAGCAGTGACCAAAAATTAAGCACAGTTACATCTTTGCTTGCTATATCTTCCTTTGTAAAGTCCTGCTGATCTAATGTCTTCGCCGTAAATTGATTTAAATTACAAAACCCACTTTTTGATTCTTCCAAATCATTTCCTGAACCTAATTTATCCGTCTCCTTCTGGCTCTGGCTTTCTTGCTGATTTGAGGTAGTATTTTCCTCTCCGCATCCACTCATACATATACTGCAAAAAAGCATTGTCCCAAATAACATAGCACTTATTTTATGTTTTCTCATTTTTATAAAGACCTCCTCTTCTTTCCTTTTATTTACTATGATTGTAGCGATTCATCTAATAATAACTAACAATAATTATAATATAACACAATCTTTTTTTCACGTCTTTAATTTAGATAATTTACTTTTCCCACCCCACAATAGATTTTCTTCATAATCGTTCATATATACATATATGCCTTTCCACAAACTCTACCATGCATTCATTTTCCAAAAGCCGGAACTTGTAGAAGGATATACATTTATAAAAGTAATTGCCAAAAATCTGCCTATATTTAGTTGTATTATTGTTTGAGGCAAGCTATAATAATGCTAACGTTTGGAACACAGTAACAAATATGATTTGAACCGCAATCATGCGGCATGGAGGTTAAAATGAGAAAAAAACTACTAGTTACATTATTAGCACTTTCACTAACAGCAGGATGCATCGCACCCGTATCGCTTGTTAGCAACCAGGCAGTCGTAGCCGAGGCAGCCAAAAAGAAACCAAAGAAAAAAACGCCACCAACAGTTAAGAAAATATACAAAGCGGTTGTTGCAAAATATGGCGATAACTACCTTGCAAATATGAAATTGTCAAAAGATGACATTAAGCTACGCTATGGTATCGCCTCATCATGGTATACCGATATCATTGCTGAAATCCCTATGATGAGCGCACATGTTGACACCCTTATTATTGCAAAAGCCAAAAATAAAGCTGGAAAACAAAAAATTAAGAAGCAGTTGACAAACTACAGACAGCAGCTAATTAAAGACACCTGCCAGTATCCTATGAACCAATTAAAAATTCAGGCGTCAAAAGTATATGTAAAAGATGATTATGTATTTTTTATCATGCTTGGTTCTGTTGACAGCAAAATAGAAGAAGGTGGGTCTGACGAACAGATTATTGAGGCATATAAAAAAGAAAACCAAAAAGCAGTTTCCGCAATTAATGCATTATTCAAATAAGCAAAGACATTTTATCTATTGCTATTACTTGCAAAGTAACAATATATAGTAATAGTATACAAAGAGGGCACTGCCCCAATTGATATGCGGAGGTTAGTTTCATGGTATTTAGCAGCCTGCTGTTTTTATTTCGTTTCCTGCCATGTGTTATCATTCTATACTTTATAACACCAAGCTGTATGAAGAACACATGGAAAAACCTGGTTCTGTTCCTTGCCAGCCTGGTATTTTATGCATGGGGAGAACCTATATACATTGTTTTAATGTTATTTTCTACAGTCGTGGATTACATAAATGGTGGACTGGCGGGATATTTTGTCAACAAGGACAATAAAAAAGCAGCTAAATTTTTTGTATTTTTGTCAGTAGTGATTAATTTATCACTTCTTGGTGTATTTAAATACACTGGCTTTATCACTGATATCTGGAGCCAGATTACTGGAATGCATATCAGTGTAAAGGAACTTGCACTCCCAATCGGCATCTCCTTTTATACATTCCAGACTATGTCGTATACTATTGATGTATACCGGGGAGATGCCAAACCTGAGAAGAACATTATTAATTTTGGCGCCTATGTTACCCTGTTCCCACAGCTTATCGCAGGACCAATTGTTAGATTTAAAGATATATCTGTGATGCTTAAGGAACGAAGCATTACCGCCTCAAAGCTTTCCTATGGTGCAGTCCGGTTTATTATCGGGCTTGGCAAAAAAGTAATCCTTGCAAACCAGGCTGGTGAAATATTCAATACTGTTACCGCCTATACTGGCGAAAACCTTACCACCATATCTGCATGGTTTGGAATACTTATGTTTGCTCTGCAGATATATTTTGATTTTTCTGGGTATTCCGATATGGCCATCGGCCTTATGTCGATTTTTGGCTTTGAAATTCCTGAAAACTTCAATTACCCTTATATGTCAAAAAGTATCACAGAATTTTGGCGAAGATGGCATATATCTCTTGGAACATGGTTTAAAGAATATGTCTACATCCCATTGGGCGGAAGCAGAAAAAGCATGAGCAAGACATTTTTCAATATCTTTATCGTATGGTTCCTAACTGGATTATGGCATGGGGCAAGCTGGAATTTTATTGCATGGGGAATGTACTTCTGCTTTTTTCTGATATTGGAAAAACTTATTTTATTAAAAGTGCTTGACAAACTCCCATCCTTTTTCAGCCATATTTATGCACTGATTATCATATATTGTGGTTGGCTGCTTTTTGCATGGGAAGATATCCCATACCACAGAATCTTTGTCGGTGCAATGGCAGGAAAAACGGATGCCGGATTTATCAATACAAACACTATGTATATGATTGCCAGCAATGCAATCCTTTTGGTTCTTTTAATTGTTGGCAGTACAAATTTGCCAGCAAAAGCAGGCACATGGATCTGTTCAAAAAATGAGATTGCTGCAAATATACTAAAAACATTTTTTATTGTTGGAGTATTTTTATTATCTATTGCATATCTGGTGAATGGCACATATAATCCATTCTTATATTTTAGGTTCTAGAGCGTGTATGAAAATTGCCAAAGCCAATATATTTGTGTGTGTTTCACTTGCAATCACGCTCCAATGTAACTTATTTTTTAATTGAAGAAAGGACACAAAAGCTTATGAAACGTTTCTTTCGGCTGATGCCGGCATTAACATTAATCATTATGCTTTTTGCAGGTATGTTTATGGGCATACTCCAGAAAGACCATACTTATTCTTCCGCTGAGAACAGGATGCTGCAGAAGCTCCCGAAGCCTTCTGCGAAAAAGATTCTGAGAGGTAAGTTTCAGAAAAAATATGAGACGTACCTTAGCGACCAGTTTCCAAAAAGGGACTCCTGGATTAAGTTACAGACAACTGCAGAAAGAGCATTTGGAAAAAAGGAATCAAACGGTGTATATTTTGGAAAAGACGGTTACCTCTTAGAAAAATATACAGAGGAAGATTTTGATGAAAAATTAGTCAAACGAAACATCACTGCACTTGGAAAATTTGTCAGGCAGGCTTCCAAGACTTCCAATGTGAAGGTCATGATGGTTCCTTCCAAAACATATGCACTTGATGCATACCTGCCTGCTTTTGCCGAAACGTATGATGAAAATATTTTTTACAGCCAATTAAAAAAGGAACTGCCAGATGATGTGATTGTTCCCGTCTGTGATATATTGCAAAAAAACAAAAACGACTATATTTATTACAGAACGGACCATCATTGGACAACGCTTGGCGCTTGGTATGGATATTGCTCGTATTTAGACGCGTTTGGGAAAAACTTGAAAAATGCTGATTTAAAGAAAGAGCAAAAAAAAGTATGCGATAATTTTCTGGGAACAACACATTCTAAAGTAAATATGTATTCCCAAAAAGACGAGATTAGTATCTATGAGCCAAAAAGTAAGATGAAAGTAATATATAATCTTGGCGAAAAGACAGAAAATTCGTTTTACCAGACAAAGTTTTTAAAGAAAAAAGATAAATACAGTGTATTTTTTGGCGGAAATCAGGCGGTACTAGAAATCTCTGGCGGCAAGAAAAATAAAAAGACACTGCTTATGATTAAAGATTCTTTTGCAAATTGTTTTATCCCGTTTATAGCAGAGGACTATGAAAAGGTAATCGTAGTAGATATGCGTCACCTAAATCTTGGGATGTCCATGCTTTTAAAGAATTATAAACCTAAAGACGTACTTATCCTTTATAATTCAGTCCAGTTTATGCAAGATAAAGAATTTGCGATTAAACCATAAGGGAGCAAAACACTCCCCTAACAGAACACCCGCTCGGGCTTAAAAGTCTGGGCGGGTGTTCTGTTAGGGGAGTGTTTTACAGCCCCATGAAAATCATATACATAAACATTATAAATGAAAACATTTTTGCAGGATTTTATATTCACCTAATACCAGCATAGTAATATCTTCTGTCAATACAGTTTCCGGCGTAATTGACATACTCATCTTCCCATCTCTCTTAACCGCCATAATATTGATGTTATACTTTTTCCGAATATCAATCTGCCCAATGCTCCTGTTAATCCATTCTTTTGGTACAGAAACCTCAAAAATCGCATGTGTCTCGTCCAATTCTATGTAATCCAAAATATGGTTTGAAGCATAGCGGATAGCTGTCCACTTTGCAAACTGCTTTTCTGGATATAAAATTTCATCTGCACCGTTCCTTAGTAAAAACTTTGCATGGCTGTCACTGATTGCCCTGGAAACTACAAGTTCCGCGCCCAATTCTTTTAAATTCGCTGTCGTTTCCAATGAACTTTGAAAGTCATTATTAATCGTAACAATACATACATCAAAATTTCTTACCCCCAGCGACTCCAGAAAAGCAATATTCGTGCTATCCCCAATCTGTGCATTTGTAACAAAAGGAAGAATATCTGCGACTCTCTCCTCAACCTGGTCAATTGCCATCACTTCATGCCCTAACTGGTTCAGATGTATCGCAATATGCTCTCCTAATCTCCCCAGTCCAATAAGTAAAATAGATTTCATAATATACCTCCATGCTGCAACTAATACAGCGTAAATCACCTCAAAATACTAATCTTTTTATTTTATATTATCTCTCGCGGCAGTCGCCAAACGGACATGCAAGCATTCCCAATCGACTCGCTGCTTTGCGAGAATAAAGAGTTATCCAACGGTTATATTCTCTTGCGGCATCTTTGAAAAATTTCTGCTTGGTTCCGACAATACAGCGTAAATTAATGTTAAACCACCCACTCTTCCCAAAAACATCAAAATAATCAAGATTACCTGCGAAACCAATCCTAAAGACGGTGTAATCCCGAGCGTCAGCCCTACCGTTCCAACCGCGGAAGCAGTCTCGAACAAACAACTGCCAAGCGGGATTCCTTCTACGATACTAATTACCAGACCGCCTCCAATAAACAGAGTAAGATACATGATAAGGATTGTTGCAGCACTTTTAACTGCCTTCCCATCTGTCCGCCTGCCAAAAAACTGGACATCCTCTTTTCTTCGAAAAACTGCAGCCGCATTTGCAAAAAGCACCGCCACCGTAGTTGTTTTCATACCACCTGCTGTAGAACCTGGCGAACCTCCAATCATCATTAGAATAATGATAATGCCTTGTCCTGCACCAGATACTGCTGTCAAATCCATCGTATTAAATCCTGCTGTCCTTGGTGCAACGGACTGAAAAAGAGAACTCAACACCCTTTTCCCTGTCGGCAACTCCGTAAACTCTCCCAGATAAAAATAGATTGCCGGAAAGAGCAACAAAATTATTGTAGAAACCAGTATTATTTTGGTCTGCATCCGATAACGCTTAAAATGGTGCCTGTTTGTCCTAATATCATCCCACGTAAGAAATCCAATTCCGCCAATAATGATCAGCAAGCTAATCGTAATATTAATAACCGGATGATCCACATAGGGAGTAAGCGATACAAAGCGGGCCTCTGGCGTCCCAAGGAGATCAAAACCTGCATTGCAGAAAGCGGAAATAGAGTGGAATACCGCCATCCATACTCCTTTTGCCCCATAATCTTTACAAAAAACAGGCATCATGACCAGCGCACCCAGCAATTCAAATACCAAAACCGCCTTGATCACAAACCCGGTCAGCCTGACAATCCCACCTACCTTCGGCACCGCAATCGCCTCCTGCATTGTACTCCTCTGCATCAGAGAGATTTTCTTTCCTGATATAAGGGCAATTGACGCCGCTACCGTCACTACCCCCATGCCGCCAATCTGAATCAGTACCAATATAACGGCTTGTCCAAATTCTGACCAATAACTTGCTGTATCCTGCACAATCAACCCTGTCACACAGACCGCCGATGCAGAAGTAAATAAAGCCTCCATAAAAGGTGTAACCACACCACTTTTGGAAGAAATTGGCAACATCAGGAGAAGAGCCCCCGCAAATATTACGGAAGCGAATCCCAATATTATAACCTGAAACGTAGTTAAATGCCTTTTTTTATGTATTTTCTCTGCCATTGAAATCCCCTTTTACTAATTACCATCCACGGTTATTCCTCCCAATTTATAACCCCGCCAGATTTGTAAGCACTACACTTGCAACAATTCCTGCAAAAGTACACAGCAATGCTCCAGCAAGCATCCAGCTTACCCCAGTTACTGCACGATGCTTTCCATCTTTGGTCGCCAAAAAATAAACTGAGATCGTATAGAAAATCGTCTCTGAGCAACACATCAAAAGCGAAGCCAGATATCCCTCCCGTGAATCTGTCCCAAATTCCTTAAAAATATCAACTAACAAGCCGGTTGCTGCCGAAGAGGAAATCATTTTAATCAGTGTCAGTGGCACCACCCTTGCCGGAAACTGAATCTTCTCTGCAATAGGCGCCAACACATCTGACAAAACTGTCAGAAAACCAGATTCCCGCAGCAGGCCAATAGCAATCATCAGCCCAATTAATGTCGGCAGAATATTGAATACCACCTTCATTCCATCGGCTGCCCCCTTCACAAACGCATCAAATATGTTTGTCTTTGTCAACAGACCATAACAGATAATATAAAAAAGAATTAACGGAATAATCATATTAGATAAAAATGTCAAAATGTTCATCGGCATCCCCCTGCCTGCTGCCCCATATAGCGGTTACTTAATTCATTTACCGCCCAGGCCACATACCCTTTTTATCAAGTTATGAAAAAAGGATACATTTCAGAACACAGATCTTTTTAGGATACCGTACTCCCATTCCCCGTAATCTCCTCTACAAACCTAGACATTTCCACCTCTTTATTTAGTCTTTCTTTTAAATAGTAAATGTGAAGATGAGATTTTGCCCTTGTCATCGCCACATAAAACATCCGACGCTCCTCCTCCATATCAGCATCCAAGACAGACTTGCTGTGCGGCGTCACTCCCTCATTAGCATCAGGAATAAACACACACTCAAATTCAAGTCCCTTTGCCCCATGCATCGTCATCAGCATTACTGAATCCGCCTGCTGGCCTCCACGCTGCAATTCAAAACTTTTCTTTGCTTGTTCCCTAAGCTCCTCTTTATATCTCTGCATATAGTCAAACCAGTCCTCAAAAGACTCATGCATCCTGGCTTCCTCCATAAGCTCATCCAATATCTCATACATATCATCAGCACGTATTCCACGATAATCCGCATATTCTCTAATATACTCATCATAACCGATACCGCGTCGGATAAAATTAACTGCCGCATAAGGCTTCATCTGTGCCAGCATAGTAAGGTCATACCGTAACTGCCCAATCCGGTCTGCCATCCAGTCTTTATCCTCATAAAACCGCATTAATTCCTCAAAATCCACATAGGGTTCCGTAAAAGCATTCCGATTAACATAACGCTTAGGCCGGTTGATAATCCGCAGCACCTGTCCTCTCTCCCGATTTCCCTTCGCAATGCGCACATACGTAAGAATATCCTGTACAATCCAATGTTCATATATATTGGGCAGCCTCTCCTTCATAGTAAATGGAATGTTAAACTCCATCAGCTTAGAACTCAGCGCACGTGCCTGCGTATTTGTGCGAAACAGCACTGCCATCTCACGGTAAGGCATGCCCTGGTTCCGGTACACAAGCAGCTTTTCCCGAATTGCCTCATTCTGCTCAGCTGGCTGCGAATATTCCCTGATCTCCACCACATCATCGCTGCCTGATTTTCTTCCAGCACAGATTTCCTTCAGCATACGATTCTTATTTTTTTCGATCACCTTGCCTGCAGCCTGTACAATCTCTGGTGCACAGCGGTAATTAATCCCCAAAAGGCAACGTCCTGCATTTGGATAATCCCTTAAAAACTGCTTCATAATATCTGGTTTTGCCCCACGGAACCCATAAATAGACTGGTCATCATCCCCCACAATAAATATATTGTGAAAAGGTTCTCCAAGAAGTCTTACCACATCATACTGTATTTTCGAAATATCCTGAAATTCATCAATTAAAATGTATCGAAACTGCTGTTGCCATATCTTTCTGATATCTTCCCTTTTCTCCAAAAGTTCATAACAGTACACTAACATATCATCAAAATCAATTAACCGTTTCCGTTCCAAAGCGCTTTGATATTTTTGAAACATCTCCCGAAATACTTCATTGGAACAGAGAGGAGAATAGTAGTTAGACAATTCTATCCGTTCTCCCTTTACCCGGCCGATCTCTGATGCCAAATCATTTAAAAACTCCCGCTCATCTTGTATCTCCAAATCTGTTTCGTGCAGAATACGCCGCAATAAATCATAACGCACCTCATCCCGAATAATATTGTCCGCCGTGTAGTGATATGCATGTTTTAATATCATAAAGAATATGGCATGAAATGTGCCGAAACGAACCCCACCACTGCGGGAAGAACAAAGACCTAAATACCGTTCTCTCATTTGCATTGCTGCTGCCTTTGTAAAAGTAATTACTAAGATACTGGCAGGCGGCACATTTTTCTCCTCAATCAGATAACGTACACGCTCTGTAATAACCCTCGTCTTTCCGCTGCCAGGTCCCGCCAAAACGAGCATCGGTCCCTCAAAATGAGAGACCGCCTGCTGCTGTGCATCATTTAAACCCTGCATCATACCTCGCCTTCTAACATCTCTATCCCTTTTCGGATACGCGCCAAAGATTCCTCCCTGCCAAGAATCTCCATAATCTCATATGCGCCGCCCGGCGTCATCTGCTTACCAGATACTGCTGTGCGGAGCGGCCAGAGTACCCTGCCATTTTTTAGCTCTTTTTTTGCAATATAATCCTTACAGAGCGCCTCAATCCCAGCAATCGAAAAATCCTCCTGTACCTCCAGAAGCGGAAGCATATCCTTCAATACTTCCAAGGAATTTTCACTATTTGTCTTCATTTTTTTATGAGTATACATTGCAGTATCATATTCTGGTAATTCATCAAAGAAATCTATTTTCTCTTTGATATCTGGAAATACCTCAATACGGGTTTTTACTAATTCTGCAATCTTATTTAAATCATAATCCTTCTTTACTACCTCACGAATAACCGGAAGGGCATACTCAAGGTAACGCTCCATATCCATTGCCTTGATATATTCACCGTTCATCCACTTCGCTTTTGTTATATCAAAAACTGCAGGAGACTTACTGATATTGTGATAATCAAATGCCTCCTCCAATTCTTTCAGAGAATAGATCTCTCTATCTTCCCCAGGACTCCACCCAAGCAATGCAACAAAATTTATAATTGCCTCTGGCAAAAATCCCTGCTCCAATAAATCTTCCACCGAAGAATGTCCGCTTCGCTTTGCAAGTTTCTTGTGATTTTCGTCTGTTATAATTGGACAATGTACATATTCTGGGACATCCCAGCCAAACGCCTCATACAAACGGTTATATTTCGGCGCCGATGATAAATACTCATTTCCCCTGACAACATGGCTAATTTCCATCATGTGGTCATCCACAACATTCGCAAAGTTATATGTTGGAAAACCGTCTGTCTTAATCAAAATCATATCGTCCAGCTCTTCATTCTCAACTGTGATATCGCCATAAATTGCATCATGAAAAACCGTCTGCCCAGTCGCCGGATTATTCTGCCGGATAACATACGGCATTCCCGCTGCAAGATTTGCCTGTATTTCCTCCTTAGATAAATTAAGGCAATGCTTATCATATTTCGCAATCTCCTTGCCATCCTCTGTAGTAGCGGACGCACGGAGGGAATCTAGACGCTCCTTTGTGCAAAAACAATAGTAAGCTTCACCCTTTTCTACTAATTGTTTCGCATAATCGAGATATACACCACTCTTCATGCGCTCACTCTGCACATAAGGCCCATATCCTCCATCTTTGTCCGGCCCCTCATCATGATCCAAACCAGTCAGCTCCATAGTATGATAGATAATATCAAGTGCCTCCGGCACAAACCGCTCCTGATCGGTATCCTCAATGCGAAGTACAAATGTTCCGCCCTCGTGTTTTGCAATCAAATACTCATATAATGCAGTTCTCAAGTTTCCTACATGCATCTTCCCTGTCGGGCTTGGTGCAAATCTTGTTCTAATTTTGCTCATAATTTACTCCATTCTGCTGACAACAACAGTATTTCTTTTTAAAAATCTGTAATATATTTAAAAATCTCCGACAAATTCCCATAAGCCCGGAAATTTGCCCTCTCATCCCCACTCTTTTCCTGAGTATTAATTAATACCAACTTATTCCCCTCATAATAGCGCAGCATATTTGCCCATGTCATAGAATTTAGCGATGCGCCCGCAACCAACAATACATTTGCATACTCTATGGCATTACTTGCCTTTGTCAAACGTCCATTGTCAATCATCTCGCCAAAAAGAGAAAATCCGGGCCTTAGTACAACTCCGCAGTCCTGGCATCTCGGCGTGCCATTATACTCTTTGATATATCTCGCACCATAAACCCTTCCACACACCGGGCAGCGGTTCTCTTCTGCAGAGCCATATAGCTCCACCACATTTTCACAACCTGCCTCCTGATAATGCCTGTAAATCATTCTAGTTACAACCGCCGTCAACTTCCCCTGTTTCTCCAGCTTGGCAGCCGCCCTGTGGACACCTGTAAGCTCTACATCCATTTTATTAAGGATAATATTCTTGTAATAATCAAAAAACTTATCTACCTGACGGCTCAAAAAACGGGTGGAAACAATTTCATCACTGGAATAGCCATATTTTTCTTCAATATCATAAGCAATATGATCCGCCCGGATTCCATTTAATCCAGTTTCGCGTGTAACCTCACTTCCGCTTACCAAAACAATATTATCATTGTTTTTTATAAGCTCCCTAATCTTATCTAACATCTGGTCCATAACAGCACCCCCTTTGTTGTACCTTTCCATTGCCCATAACATCCATGTAGAAACTGCGGCCTAATCTCCAAGATATGCACAAATGCAATCAACCGCACGGTCAATTCCAACAAGGCTGCTGCACACTACCAAGTCGTAATTATTTAGATTCGTCCACTTTTCTCCCACATGATAACTATAATAATTTCCCCTGCGCTTATCATTTTTCAAAATGAAATCCGCTGCTTTTTTCTCCTCTACACCATAGTTCTTAATTGCACGTTCTAAACGGTAATCCATAGATGCGCGGACAAAAACATTAAAAACATTGTCCCTCTCCCTAAGAACATAATCCGCACAACGCCCCACAATAACACACGGCCCCTCTTCTGCTATTTTTCGAATGACATCGGACTGCGCCAAAAAAATCCGATCATCTAACGATAATCCGGAAAATCCAAAATCCTGGTTCCCATACACATTGATTCCCATTGCCAAAGAATACAACAGACTGTTTGTTGCTTTATCCTCCGCCCGCTCAAATGTTTCTTCCGCAAAGCCACTCTCTTTCGCTGCGCGGGTAATCAATTCATTGTCATAAAATGGAATACCGTATCTCTTCGCTAACTTCTCCCCTATTTCACGTCCACCACTACCATACTGCCGGCCAATTGTAATTACTTTTTTCACGACAATCCCACCTTTCTACAGGTTATTTTTTGTTTTGCCATATGATGCTAAAAAAGATGTACTCATTTCCATTATAACCCTTTCACTAAGTTTCCACAAGGGATTAGGAGGAAATTATCAGGACAAACGCATGAATGTTTATTCTCTTTATTATGCTTCATTGTCAAGTCTT
>CAJUID010000047.1 GCA_910585905.1 uncultured Lachnospiraceae bacterium | reverse complement strand
ATGTGTTATGGATAACTGCAGAGTATCTCTTCATAAAAAATGGGGAAAGTCAAATCCTTTCTTTCATGGCGTAATTGTAGCAATATTATCAGTTGCATAGCCACCATTTATGTATGGAAATATGTCAACTGGCAGTTGCGATTATGTTTTTATCATTCAAACTACCAAAAAGGACACAAACTTTGCCTGTGCCCTAGCAAAACGCTATAAGAAGTTTAGTTTATTGCTTTTTTGTTAGTACACCGCTACGCTACGTTCGGCGCAATTTCTTATGACACAAAAAAGGCTTCGGGCTTTTGAAAGTAAAAGCCCAGAGCCTTTTTTATTATTTCCTGCCTGCAAGATCAATTCTTGTAAGTGCTTTCTTTAATGCAAGCTCTGCACGAAGCATGTCTACATCTTTCCGGCCGCTCTTAATGCGGTTCTCTGCGCGCTCCTTTGCCTCAGTTGCACGCTCCACATTAATCTCATCCGGCCACTCGCAGGATTCTGCAAGGACTGTTACCCTGTCTTTGCGAATCTCCACGAACCCGTCATGAAGGGCAGCCTCCTTCGTGCCATTTTCCTGCTTTATTTTCAAAACACCTGGTTCTAGAATGGCAGTCAGCGGGATGTGACCGGCAAGTACGCCAATCTCACCCTCTGTTGTCTTCATTTCCACCATATCTACATCTCCATCAAAGAAGATGCGGGTAGGAGAGATAATCTGCAGGTTGAACGTTTTGTCAGCCATCGAACTCTCCTTTCTATTTGGATTTCATTCTAGCTACTACGTCATCAATATTTCCTGCATTCAAGAAATGATTCTCTGGTATATCATCATGTTTACCGTCCAGAATCTCCTGAAATCCGCGGATTGTCTCAGTCAACGGCACATACTGTCCTGGAAGGCCAGTAAACTGTTCCGCTACATGGAACGGCTGAGAAAGGAATCTCTGGATTTTTCTTGCCCTGTTTACAACAATCTTGTCTTCTTCCGACAGTTCATCCATACCAAGGATAGCAATAATATCCTGCAGTTCCTTATATCTCTGCAGAATTTCCTGCACACCGCGAGCCGTCTTGTAATGATCCTCCCCAACGATATGCGGGTCAAGGATACGCGAAGTGGACTCCAATGGATCAACTGCAGGATAGATACCCAGCTCAGAAATCGAACGGGAAAGTACAGTTGTTGCATCCAGATGCGCAAAGGTATTTGCCGGAGCAGGGTCAGTCAAGTCATCCGCAGGCACATATACAGCCTGTACTGATGTAATGGAACCCTTCTTAGTAGAAGTAATACGCTCCTGCAATGCACCCATCTCGGTCTGCAATGTCGGCTGATAACCTACGGCACTCGGCATACGCCCAAGCAACGCAGATACCTCGGAACCAGCTTGTGTAAAACGGAAAATATTATCAATGAACAGCAGGACATCTTTACCGGAACGGTCACGGAAATTCTCAGCCATTGTAAGTCCGGTAAGGCCAACCCTCATACGTGCCCCAGGCGGCTCATTCATCTGCCCAAATACCATAGTTGTCTTGTCAATAACGCCTGACTCTATCATTTCGTAATAAAGGTCATTACCCTCACGCGTACGCTCACCTACACCAGTAAAAACAGAATATCCACCATGTTCCTGCGCGATATTGGTAATCAGCTCCTGGATCAGTACCGTCTTACCTACACCGGCACCACCAAACAAACCAATCTTACCACCCTTCTGATAAGGGCAGAGCAGGTCAACGACTTTGATACCTGTTTCCAGAATCTCCGTCTCTGTAGACTGATCTTCATAAGCTGGAGCCTTTCTGTGAATCGGATCATACTGCACTCCTGTCGGAGCCGGCTTCTCGTCTATCGGATCACCCAGTACATTAAACATACGGCCAAGTGTTGCCTCACCGACAGGAACCTTAATCGGTCCACCAGTTGCCTGGGCTTCCATCCCGCGGACTAACCCGTCCGTAGGTCCCATGGCGATACAGCGAACAGTATCGTCACCCAGATGCTGCGATACCTCTACGACAAGCCTCTTCCCATCCTTCAGCGGAACATTAATCGCATCATTAATCTCTGGAAGCTCGCCCTCTGGAAATTTAATATCCAGAACGGCACCGATAATCTGAGTGAGTTTACCTGTATTTAAATCTGCCATTTTTATACATTCACTCCTTTACATTTTATATTACGATATCGCGGACGCACCCGCAATAATTTCAGTAAGTTCCTGTGTAATAGATGCCTGTCTGGCTCTATTGTATTTCAGGGACAAATCACTAATCATTTCCTCTGCATTATTTGTAGCAGAATCCATCGCCTGCATACGGGCACCGTTCTCACTGGCATGGGATTCCACTAGCCCACCATAAATCAAACTATTGATATATTTTGGCACAATGGCATCCAGCGCCTCCTCCGGCTCCGGCTCATAATTCATAAGGGTAATCTTATCAATCGGGTCCTCCGATACATCTTCTGCCTCAGAAGCAATATCCTCGGCATCAATCGGAAGAAGCTTCGTAAGCATCGGAATCTGCACAATGGTATTTTTAAAAATGGTATAGGCAAGGTAAATCTCACCAATCTCACCTAGAGCAAATTTACTTAGGACTTCTTTGCCAATACCGGTAGCATCACTATAAACCGGCTCATTCATTGCCTCAGAATAATCCCCTGCTATTTCATACCCCAGCCGATCCACCGAATCTCTTCCCTTTGTCCCAACTGCATAAATTAACGTATTGTCCTTGCTAAAACGCTCATCCTTGGTGACAAGTTTTACGACATTTGCGTTATAGCCGCCCGCCAAGCCGCGGTTTGATGAAATAAGAATTACTGCTTTTTTCTCCGACTGGCTTTTTTTCAGATATGGATGTGACATCTGACCTGATTTTGCAATCATACCGGCTACGGTATTGTACATTGTATCAAAATACGGCTTTGACACTTCTGCACCAACCTTTGCCTTCTGCAGCTTTACAGAAGACACCAGCTTCATCGCTTTCGTAATCTGCCCTGTGCTCTGGACAGATTCTTTACGCCTTTTAATATCTCTCATTGAGGCCATAGCATCACACCTCTCTATCTATTTTTTGTAAAGTCCGCCTTGAACTCTTCAATTGCCTTGACCAGATTTTTCTCCGTATCCTCCAGAATCTCGCCCGCTGTGCGGATGCTCTCTGGAACGTCTGGATATTTCGTATCAATATATTCAAAGAGCCCTTTCTCAAAGTCGAGAATGTCGCTTACTTCAATGTCAATCAGATACTTCTTTGTTGCTGCATAGATAATGATAACCTCATTCTCTACAGGCATTGGATTGTACTGATCCTGTTTTAAGATTTCACGGATTCTCTCACCCTGGGCAAGCTGTGCCTTTGTCTCTGGGTCCAGGTCAGAGCTGAACTGGGAGAATGCAGCAAGCTCACGGAACTGGGCAAGCTCAATACGGATCGGGCCGGAAATCTTCTTCATTGCCTTAATCTGAGCAGAACCTCCTACACGGGATACTGACAGTCCGGCATTTACAGCAGGACGGAATCCAGAGTTAAACATCTCTGTCTCCAGATAAATCTGTCCATCTGTAATGGAAATGACATTCGTAGGAATGTATGCAGATACATCACCTGCCTGTGTTTCAATAATCGGCAATGCTGTCAGGGAACCACCGCCAAGCTTATCAGATAATCTAGCTGCACGCTCCAGCAGCCTTGAGTGGAGATAGAATACATCTCCAGGATAAGCCTCACGTCCAGGCGGACGCTTTAACAGCAGGGCAAGGGTACGGTACGCAGCAGCATGTTTTGTTAAATCATCATAGATTACCAAGACATCCTGTCCGCTCTCCATCCACTCCTCACCGATTGCGCAACCGGAATACGGAGCAATATACTGCAATGGAGCAAGCTCACTTGCAGTAGAGGCTACGATTGTCGTATAATCCATAGCGCCATACTCTTCCAGTTTCTTTACCAGAGAAGCAACCGTAGATGCCTTCTGGCCGATTGCCACATAGATACATTTAACGTTCTGCCCCTTCTGATTAATAATGGTATCAATCGCAATTGCAGTCTTACCAGTCTGGCGGTCGCCGATAATCAGCTCACGCTGTCCCCTTCCAATCGGAACCATGGAGTCGATTGCCTTAATACCTGTCTGAAGTGGGGTGTCAACTGATTTTCTGGAAATAACACCGGAAGCCACTCTCTCAATCGGGCGGTACTTTTTCGTCTCAATCGGTCCTTTTCCGTCAATCGGCTGTCCCAATGCATTTACAACACGGCCAAGCATTGCATCACCAACCGGAACCTCCACTACACGTCCCGTGGTCTTTACCAAATCGCCTTCATTAACGTTTTTATGGTCACCTAAGAGTACAGCACCGACATTATCTTCCTCAAGGTTCTGGACCATACCATAAACCTCATTCGGAAATTCCAGAAGCTCACCCTGCATGGCATTCTCCAAGCCATGAATACGGGCGATACCATCAGCAACCTGGATTACAGTACCAGTATCAGAAACTTCAAATTTGGTACTATAGTTCTTAATCTGTTCTTTAATTACAGAACTGATTTCTTCAGGTTTCAAATTCATGATACTCTTGCACCTTCTTTCTATAATATTTTAAGCCAACTGAATCTTTGACAAATCCTTTGCCATATTCGCCAACTTTGTACGAATGCTGCTGTCAACAACTCTGTCGCCAATACGTACAACCATACCGCCAATCAGACTCTCATCTGTCTGATAATCAACGCGGAATGATTCGTAAGATGTGGTCGCAAGCAGACGCTTTTCAATTTCTGCCTTCTCCCCATCTGACAGCGGAGCCGCTGAAGTCACATACGCAGTTCCTATTTTCTTGTATTCCCTGACTTTCTCTACAAAAAAGCCCAGAATTTCCTCTATCTCTGAAAATCTCCCTTTTTCTACAACAGTAGTCAAGAGACCGGTTAATTGATTTGACACCTTCCCTTTAAATGCTGTCTCCAATAGAGAAATCTTTTCTTCCATTGGAATCTTAGGGTGATTCAGAAGTTTAACATATTCTTCATTTTCCTGAAAAATAGCAAGCACGGACTGGACTTCCTCCATCATGGAATCCATTATCCCCTCTTCTACGGCGACCTCAAACAAAGCTTCACCGTATGTCTGCGATACTAACTTAGCCATGTCTCATCACCCATCTCTTCCAATGTGTCTGCGATTAACTGTGACTGTTTCTTTTCATCTAAAGAAGCTGCAACGATTTTACCTGCCATTACAGTTGCGACAGATATAATCTCCTGTTTCACTTCATCCTTCACCTTATTCTTCTCAAGCTCCACCTCACGGCTTGCCCTGTCCAGAACTCTGGCTGCCTCTTCTTTGGCCTCGTTTACAATGTCACTTTCTTTTTTGAGGGCTTTTTTACGGGTCTCTGCCAAAATCTCTTCTGACTCTTTCGCCACATTCTTTAATTTGGCATCATACTCTTCCTTGAACCGGGCTGCATCTTCCTTTTCCTTTGCCGCTGTCTCCATCTGCTCCCTGATTCCATCCTGCCGCTTCTGAAGAAGGTTTCTTGCAGGATTGAACAAAAGATAAGATAACAGCAGGAACAATGCAAACATTGCAATAATCGTAATTAACGACTCAATCAGCAACTGCGGGTCCAAGCCAAAAATATAATCGCCCAAAGCGTCACCGGCCAAAGCTACTTTTATTACATTCACTTGATAGCCTCCTTTCCGCAATTAACATACCGCTTTTACAGCCTACAGTTTGCCGATCAGAGGGTTAGCGAATAACAGAATCAGAGCTACTACCAGACCATAAAGACCAGTGGTCTCGGCTACCGCCTGTCCTAAAAGCATAGTTGACATAACATCACCTTTTGCGCCTGGGTTGCGGCCAACTGCAGAAGCACCATAACCTGCTGCAATACCCTGACCTACACCAGGACCGATACCTGCGATAACTGCAAGACCTGCACCAATAGCAGAACCCATTAATACTAAACCTTCATTTGTTATATTCATTGTAAAATCCTCCTTTAAATATAATCAACAATTTTTTTACGCTACCTCGTCTCCAATCGCATCAGAGACAAAACACATCGTCAACATACAGAACACATATGTCTGAATCGCTCCTGAGAACACATCCAGATATATATGCAGCGCTGCAGGCCATACCAGAGTAAGCACCCTCGGCAGGAGACCATACAGCAGTCCCATCATTACCGTTCCGGACAAAATATTACCGAACAGACGCAATGACATGGAAATCGGAGTTGAAAACTCACTGATCAAGTTCATTGGAAAGAATAAAAAGACTGGTTCAAACAATGCTTTAATCTTTCCGAACCCTTGGTACTTAAATCCATTAAACTGAATTAGCACCCACGTCATAATCGCCAGCGGAAATGTCACACCGTAGTCTGCTGTCGGCGGCCGCAAGCCCAGCAGGCCGGACAGGTTACAAGTAAGTATGAACAAAAACAGCGCACTGACATAATTCCTGAACATCAATGCTTTTTTTGCCCCCATAGAACTTACCACCATGCCATCCAGTGATTCTACAATAAGTTCAACCACATTCAGGAATGGACCCGGCACCTGGTTTGGTTCCGCTTTCTTGATTGCACGGTTTGCAATCACTGCAAAAACGAGAATGGTTGCAATTACAATAATCATTGAAATATGAGTTGTTGTAAGATAAATGTCCCAACCAAATACTGTAAACTTAGTATCCGAATACCCATGAATAAAAAAGTCTACCTTCTCGTCGGCATGAATTAGATTTCCCCCGGTCAAGCCCGTTGACATACCTAAGATGCCATTTCCCACATTCTCACCTTCCTTTTCTTAGATTTCCTGTGATATACACAGTTTATTTATTGCAACGGCATATCTGCTTTGTATGCCATAACAAACATGGTTATTAAAAATATCCTTTGTGCTAATATCCTCTATTCAATATAAAATTATTATCTAACTGATGTTAAACGGTACCCCTCTTCCGATATCTCTGCATCTGCTTATGGATAATCGGGTTGCACAGCGCAGTCGCTTTTACTCCAAACAGCCCCAACACGACCCCAACTGGATGGATATATACAGAAAACACCATCGAAACGCCAATCACCGCCGCCATAAGAAACATCCTCTGAAATGCTGCAACCTGCGTATGCGCCTGGGCATGTTTTGCGTCCATATCCAGCGCAATATCCAGATGACGGTACATATGCAGAATCAACCCCGCTGCTGCCACTGTGCCCACAACTACCCCTGCCAGCGCCGCCAATTTGTTTGTTGCAATCACTGCCAGCAAAAGCGCAATCACTGCCATCCAGACTATTAGGCCAGATAACATCTCCCTGCATACCTGCTTTGCCTGCCTGATCCCTGTCCCCATAGTGCCAGCCTCCTCCTCCATGACATTTAATGCCTAGTTGGTCCATCATTCTCCGGGTACCGCTTCTTTTTACTTTCCATCACATCAGAAAAATCTTCTTCGGGATGCTGTTTGTGGTACTCCTTTAGATTTTTCATATAATCTGCGTTCTCCTGCTCCTTCTTCAAATCTGCCGCATAAAAGGATTTGGTGAGGATAAACAAGTTGCGAAATGCCGCCCCAACTCCGATGAACAGTGCAAACAAAAAAAGTAATTCATTGTGGAACTGTCCATTTAGCCAATAACCGATTACTCCACATAAAAAAATAGGAACCATCATGCTGATACCAAGCTGCGAAATCATAACAAAGCTCCGCAAAACTTTTTTCTCCTTCATGACGCTTCCTCCCCACCAACTATTTCATATCATAAGAAATCCCGCCACAATGTAACGGTATACTGGCAAAGACACTTTAGTGTTTTTGCCAACGCACCAACACAGTTGGTTCGCTTATTTATATATATAAATATTCACTTGATTATTATAGATTATAACATGCGAAAAGTCTATAATTGGGCACCCATTTTTTGTACTTTTTTCCATTTCTGCACTTTTTACTTTACAAGGGGCTTTCCAGCGATTATAATTAACCTATTACCCTTAGAAACAGGATGCCCAGAGCACGGGCATCACGCGGTTTAAATGGCTGCCGCAAATGACTGTTTCGGCCACATCTTTTAAAAGCGAGGAGGTCTTATTTATGGAGCATGTACGACTATTCCGGAGACGCTTTTTACCGGATGAAACCACTGAGTTAAAGGATGACAAAATCCTTTCCATTTCAAAAAATATGCTGCTCACAAGCTGGGAAGTGCTAAAACCCCGCGATGACATTGCAAGCGGCATTTCAGCGTACTTTATTGACCTGGGCATAAAGGTCAGCAAAGTATTTAATGCAGACGGTCAGCTGGTGTACTGGTATTGTGACATTATAGAGCCACAGATTGATGAAGAGAAAGGTACATATATCTTTAATGACTTGCTGATTGATGTCCTAATCTACCCTGACAAACAGGTAAAGGTAGTTGACTTAGACGAATTTGCAGATATGATTGAAAAGAATGTTTTGGAGCATTCCCTTAGCATTGAGGCGCTGCGGCGCACAGATTACCTTTTGCAGCTCATTTATTCCGGCCGCTTCAGGGAATTGACAGATTATATAGACAATGCAGAAAAAATGGCAGTTCACGCCTAAATTCAGTGCGTGTGTACTGCCATTTTGCTTTTCATTTTTGACCTAATATTACTTTTTAGCGGAAGGCACCAACACTTCCTTGCCTCCCATATATGGACGCAGAGCCTCCGGCACGCGCACACTGCCGTCCGCCTGTAGATTATTTTCCAAAAATGCAATCAACATACGCGGCGGTGCAACCACTGTATTATTCAAGGTATGGGCAAAATACTTACTGCCGTCCTCTTTACGGATTCGGATCTGCAGGCGACGCGCCTGGGCGTCACTCAGATTTGAACAGCTTCCCACTTCAAAATACTTCTGCTGGCGCGGAGACCACGCCTCCACATCAATTGACTTAACTTTCAAATCCGCCAGGTCTCCAGAACAGCATTCCAATGTACGAACCGGGATATCCAATGTGCGGAACAGATCTACCGTATTTCTCCAGAGCTTCTCAAACCAGCCTGCGCTCTCCTCCGGTTTACAAACTACAATCATTTCCTGCTTTTCAAACTGATGGATACGGTACACACCGCGCTCTTCGATACCATGAGCACCCTTTTCCTTCCGGAAACATGGAGAATAAGATGTTAATGTCTTTGGAAGTTCTTTTTCCTCCGTAATTGTATCAATAAATTTACCAATCATGGAATGTTCGCTTGTCCCAATCAGATACAAATCTTCCCCTTCTATCTTATACATCATGGCGTCCATTTCTGCAAAACTCATAACACCTGTCACTACATTGCTCCGAATCATATATGGCGGAATACAATAAGTGAATCCTCTGTCAATCATAAAATCCCTTGCATATGAAATCACTGCGGAATGAAGCCTTGCAATATCCCCCATCAGATAATAAAAACCATTCCCAGCAACTCTTCCTGCTGCATCAATATCAATACCGTCAAAGCTTTCCATAATCTCAGCATGATATGGAATCTCAAAATCTGGGACAATTGGCTCGCCAAACTTCTCTAACTCTACATTCTCACTGTCATCCTTGCCCACCGGAACACTTGGGTCGATTATATTTGGGATAACCATCATAATCTTTTTTACCTTTTCCTGTAGCTCTTTTTCTTGTACAGAAAGTTCCTCAAGCCTCTCAGCATTCTTCGCAACCTCGGCCTTTTTCGCCTCAGCCTCTTCCTTTTTGCCCTGTCCCATCAAGGCACCAATTTCCTTGGAAATCTTCTTTCGCGATGCGCGAAGGTCATCTGCCTCCTGCTGTGCCTTTCTCGCTTTGGCATCCAGCTCTATCACCTCATCAACAAGAGGCAGCTTGTCATCCTGAAATTTTTTCTTAATATTTTCCTTTACCACATCTGGATTTTCTCTAAGGAATTTAATGTCTAACATCTTATCTCTCCTTTAACATTGAATTTACAAAATATAAGTTCTGCCTATCTTAGAGGCAGCGGCGTATCAGCCGGCTGTGGGCTGGTAACTGGCCCTGCGGACGGTTCCGGCCCAGAAGATGCCTCTGGGAGATCAGAATCCTCTGGTTCTGCCGATGGATCTGGACTGGCGGATACATCCGGGCTGGCAGATGGATCTGGGCTAACCGACGGCTGCGGCGTCTCTGTTGGTGCTGGTACTGGTTTTTTATATGGCTTAATTTTTAAGACAGAGGAATATTTGCCAAATGTAATATGATATCCTCTTGTATTAAAAGCACGCACTTTTACATAATAAGTCTTATTAGCTTTTAATTTTTTTATCGTATAGCTGGAAGTTTTCATCCCCATAATTAACTGATATTTTCCGCTTTTCGATGTCTTCATATACACCTGATAGCCGGAAACTTTACCTTTTTTCTTTATTTTTATTGTCGCCGCTGTCTTTGTTCGCTTTGCCAGGCTAACAGATGGCTTTGCCGGAACTGCAGCCCTGGCCTCCCCTGACCCAAATGTGCAGACAGAAAGTGCCAGCAAAAGCATCAGCGAAACTCCCTTATGATACCTTTTTGTCTTCATTTTAGACCTCCAAATTATCGTTATCATTTATTCCTTTTCAAGGAAACATTTTTCATAGATGTCACTGCGTACCGCCCCATAGTAAATCTCCCCTTCCAAGACATCGCAGCCTATCGAACGCGCGATATCCTCCTGGAGCTTTGTGGTAATGCCCCCACATGCCACTGACAATCCCATCTCACTTGCCATCTCAACAATCTTTTTAAATACAACCTGTTCTTTTTCATTTTTAATATTCTGATTAAAAAATTCCCCATGAAATTTAATCCCACTGATTGGAAGCTGGCGGATAGAGTGTACTGCCGTATGGTCTGAAGCAAATCGGCTGATTATCACTCTATAACCACGGCGGCTTAAATCCTCTAATGCCATCTGAAAGCTTACCGTCTCACCGCTAAAATAAGATTCCTGAATTTCAAATATGATGTCATGCGGTGAAAGCTGGTTAGATTTTACAATTTCGTCCAGCTTATTTACTGCATTGTATAGGCAAAGCTGCCCTGCAGTAATATCTACTGATACTGGCAAAACCTTTTTCCCCTTCGCCTTCCAAGCCCTCATATTTGTACATACATTGGACAGTACATAAAATACAAGCTGCTGTACCGCCTCACTGCGGTCAAGGTAACGGCGCAAGTCTTCCAACGTAAGGTAATCTCCATCCCTTACCTGCACCCTTGGAACCGATTTACACCCAATAACATTATCTTTATCCCCACGGATACGTGGAAGATAAAATACCTCTATTGTATGGTTCGCCATCGCTTCCCCAATATTATGCAGTACCTCTTCTTCCCAAAAACGGCTTTTTTCTAACTCTTCGGTATAAATAGCGTAATGGCTGCCCTTCATCCCTTTGATGCTCCGTCTTGCCAGATCCGCTTTTTCAAACATAGAAGCAGAATCTTGCTCATCCGCCGGGATCAAGTAGATACCACAAGTAGTGCCATATGTAGAATAACTAAGCCCTTCCTCCCACTCTGTCTGTATCCGCAGCATCTGTGAAATCTTCTTCGCAAGTTCACTGTGCTTTAGGTAACGGAAGAATACCATAAAATAATCTCCGTTTACACGAGTACACATATTGTCCAGGGCAAGGTTCTCTTTTAATATCTTTCCCATGTTAATCAGCATATTGTTACCGACAGAAATACCATAGTGGTAATTTACTTTCTGGAAACAGTTAATATCGCAGCAGAGAATTCCATAATTAGCGCCCTCTTCCCTGTCACAAAGCCTCTTCTCAACTGACTCGA
Source organism: uncultured Lachnospiraceae bacterium (assembly GCA_910585905.1). Taxonomy (GTDB): domain Bacteria; phylum Bacillota; class Clostridia; order Lachnospirales; family Lachnospiraceae; genus Butyribacter. The sequence continues at coordinate 9,221 of CAJUID010000047.1, read as the reverse complement.
TAAATTCATCATATGAGATTAGCCCTGTCACTGCATCACTATATTTTGCACTGGCATCCTTTGCCATCTTAAACATCTTACTAGATAATGCCTTCTTCTCTGGCATCAGTTTTTCTTGCAGCATATAGGAATTATCATCAATCAGGCGCGTCTGCCCATAGATAATATCTGGTTCATCATTATCAGCCGAACTGATTGAAAGCATCCCAATTTCGGCATTCCGGTAATTACCCGTCTCATCTTTGATACGGTAAACCCCTTTCCCCTTGCCAATCGCTTTGCTGCGCTCATCAAATTTCCCAAGCAGGCGCTCATAATCATCTGGATGAACCAGGTTCCGAAGACTCTCCGATTTAAAAAGCATTTCAACTTCCGGCCCTGAAAAAGCATTTTCACCAATATATCCACTCTGGCTTACCTGCTGCTCCTTTATCTGATATGTCCACTCATTCTCCTGCATAAACTCCAGCAAATGTTTGGAACGCAGTGCATTTCCTCTGGACTTTTCCTCTAATTTTTTCCGGGATGTAATATCCATAATAACACACAAATAAACAGCAGAGCCATCCTTATCATCTACGCGAGTCCCATTAACATAAGACCATCTGACTTCCCCGTTTTTTGCAACAATTCGGTACTCAAACGCCAGCGCCCCACGGTTCTCCAGGGCTGTCTGGAACATGCGCTGTACCATATTCTTATCATCTGGAAAAACTACCTGCCCATAGCGGTTACCAAAAAGTGAAAAATATTCCGGCCGGCTGTAGCCTGACAAGCGGTAGTATCCATCATTTGCATATAATAGAGAGAAATCTGACATTTTAACTTTAATTACGCCGCCTGGAACGCTATTCGTAATCAGCTCTACTTCCTTTTTTGCCTCATAAATTTCATCCATATGGCGCTTCTGCTGCGTAATATCCATACAAGAGCAATAATACAAAGACTGCCCATCTACTTTTGTCGCCTCAGCCGTCATCGCAAACCAGCGAACCGTCCCATCTTTTTTGACAACCCGGAAATCAAGATGTAGAAGCCCCCCTGCTGCCGACTGCCTCGCTATCAACGATTTCACCCGCTGTTTTTCCTCCGAAAGCAAAACGTCTATAAAATAATTATTGAACTTTTCTTTAAATTCTTCTGGTGTGTACTGCAGCATAGAATAAAACTTTTTATTTGCATACAGAACTTCGATGCTTGGCTCCTGCTTTGCAGTAAAAATCGCACACTCTGCCAGGTTCATTAACCGGATCAAGCTTTCGACTTCATCTCTCGTAATCCCTAACGTACTGTCTTTCTTCCCCATAACTAGCTCCTTTCTCACGCACTCACAGGCACAATCCCGGCGTCCCCTTCACCATATGCCCCATAAATATCCGTAGATATCATGTAATTTTTTCCGTCCCTATACGATTCCTTATCTCATTCTTTCTGTCCCAATACCGTTTTCCCTTACATTATCCCTTTCCTAACCCCGATTTCCACATAATACATTTCTTATATAATAGCATATAACTTCCATCGAAACAACTATGATAGCTAAAAAAGCGCGCCGCTGACGCTGGTGCCCTAGTAAAAAAGTCCCCGTCTTTTTTGTTGATTGCCACTACATTTGACGCAATTTCCTTTGACACAAAAAAAGGGAATGCCTGCGCATTCCCCAAAATCTTCTTTTCTTAATTTTCTGCGACAATCTCTTCTACTGTTGTATCCAATAAAGTTTGGAGAGGCGTCCCCTCGGAATTTCCATCAATCAGTATTGTACCAAGCGTCTGAGCCGGGTCCCAATACCTATCACCAATACGCTGGGCATCTGCATATGGCGCCTGTTCATTTAGTGCATTAATCGCCGGATTTGCTTTTACCTGATCGGATTCCGCGGCCTGAACATTCGATGGCCCAAGTCCTCTTTCCTCAAAACGTTTTACCTGATTTTCATAATTTGTCAGATACCGTCCAAGCAACAAGGCAAACTCCTTATTTTTTGAATACGCATTAATACCAATCAGCTTGTAGCCCGCAAAACTCCTCATTTGAACCTGTTTGCCTGCACAAGTAAACGTTGGGAGTTTAGCTGCCCCATAATTCTCACCCCATGTTTTTTCAGCAGCCTGTGCCTGCCATGTACCATTAATTCCTGCAATCACTGTCCCATCCTTCAACCCCTGGGCAAATTCTGTATCTGGAATCCTGACAAACCCTTTATGGGATGTTATATCAAGAATGGCTTCCGCAACTTCTACCCCAGTAAACTTCCCCTTTGTGGAATTCCAGTTACAAAAATTCTTGCCATCGTCATTTTTCTTTAGCCCTAACCCTGCACCTGCAAAGAAGGAATACAGATACCACGCATTGTCAATCTCAATCGCTACCTGCTTGTTATTCTTTGCCGCAATTTTCAGCATCGCATCTAATGACTTAACATCCTTCTCTGAAAAATATTCTTTATTGTAAAACATAAAATACCCATTGTCTGCTGTCATTGGATAACCATATAATTTGCCATTATGGGACGCCGCCTGAACTGTAAGGCTATCTGGCCCGCCGTTTTCCTCAATCACTTTGTCCGTGTCTAATGTAATTTCTTGCAGTGCCTTCGCCTTGACAAGATCATCTACTTGGTCATCTGCAAATGCAAAAACATCTGCCGCCATATCAAGGTCATTTAAAACATCATCCTTTGCATTCTTTTCAGATTCCACTTCCAATGTTATCTTCCACTTAGCTTTGTCCGCATATTCCTTTTGAAAACTGTCAATCATTCCCTTTAACAGCTCCTGGTCCTCTTCTGCACCCCAGACTGTTAAAGCGACTTTTTTCTTTCCTGATTCCTTATCCCCATCCTTTGATGAACCACATCCGGTCAAACTGGCAAGTGCCAGCATGCCAGCCATAATATAAGCCAGTAATTTTTTCTTTGCCATAATATGTTTCTCCCCTATTTACAATTATTTCCTTTTCATGCTATAGTTACGCAAACGGTTGTTTCTAAATATTAGCAAGCATCCGAATATCTGTCAAGGGAACTGTTAATTCAACACAGAAATGAGGAAAATATGAAGCAAGATTCTTTATTATTTGGCGCCGCCTACTACGACGAGTATATGCCATATGACCGTATTGACACGGATATGAAACTTCTTAAAGAGGCTGGGATGAATGTGATCCGTATTGCCGAATCCACATGGAGTTCCTGGGAACCGGAGGACGGAGTTTTTGATTTTACCCACCTACATCGAATGCTGGATGCCGCAGTAAAATACAATTTGCAGGTGATTATTGGTACACCTACTTATGCCATTCCTGCATGGCTTGCTAAAAAGTATCCAGCCATTCTCTCTGTAACAAAAAATGGACAGTTTCTTTATGGCGCCCGCCAGCTTATTGATATCACCAATCCAGATTATCTACGCCATGCGGAACGGATTATCCGCCGCCTAATAGAAGAAGTGAAGGATTGCCCAAATGTAATCGGCTATCAGTTAGATAATGAGACTCGCTCGGCCGGAGCTGCTGCGCCTGAAACGCAGGCACTTTTTGTACAGCAACTTAAAGAAAAGTACCCAGATATTAATGAATTTAATCAAGAATTTGGCCTAAACTACTGGAGCAACCGCATCGGACGCTGGGAAGATTTCCCTGATGTACGCGGAACTATTAATGGCAGCCTCTCTGCTGCCTATAAACGTTTTTTACGGGGCTGCATCTCCGATTTTCACCACTGGCAGGCTTCTATCGTGAGGGAGTATGCAAAGCCAAAACAATTTATTACGCATAATTTTGACTATTCCTGGACTGGCCATTCGTTTGGCATCCATCCAGAAGTGGACCAATTTGCCTGCGCCGAATGCATGGATGTTGCTGGCGTGGATATCTACCACCCTTCCCAAGACCATCTGACAGGTGCGGAAATCGCATTTGGCGGTTCCGTATCCCGCGCACTAAAAAAGGACAACTACCTTGTACTAGAAACCCAATCCCAGGGACTGCTGCCATGGCTTCCCTATCCGGGGCAGCTCCGACTCCAGGCATACAGCCACCTTGCTTCTGGCGCAAACAGTATAATGTACTGGAACTGGCATTCGATTCATAATTCTTTTGAATCCTACTGGAAAGGAATATTAAGCCACAATCTGGAACCAGGCGAAACATATCAAGAATTAAAAGATTTTGGCACAGAAATGCATTCTATTGAAAAACATTTGATCAACCTACAAAAAAAATGCTGCGTGGCTATTGTAATTGATAACGCCAGCCTGACAGGATTAGAAGAATTTCCGATTAATGTTGCAGCCCCTTCAGAATCAGACTACAACCATATTTTACGTCGATTCTTTGACGCCTGCTATGAATTAAATATTGAGTGTGACATGGTTTCAGTTCGGGATGATTTTTCAAAATATCCTTTTCTGATCGTCCCAGCACTCTATTCTGCAAGCGAAGATACCCTCCGCAAAATTGACGCCTATGTCCAAAATGGCGGCCATCTTTTGTTAGGATTCCGAAGCGGATTTTCCAATGAGGAACTAAAAATATATCATGATAACCAGCCGCACCTTCTGACCACATGCATTGGCGCAACCTATGACCAATTTACAAGGCCGGAAAATGTTTCCATCCGTTTTCATGAAAAGGAGGGCTTTGCGTCGGTTCCAGACACCTACCCAGTTAGTGACTGGATTGAACTGGTACATACTACTACTGCAGAGACCTGGGCATCTTATGAGCATCCATTTTGGGGAAAATATGCCGCAATTACCCATAATAATTATGGAAACGGAAGCGCAACTTATCTTGCCTGCTTCACCACCATACCTGCCATAAAACAAATTATTAAAAGAATCTGCGAACTTATAAATATAAAAATTCCAGAATACCATTTTCCACTGATTCACAAATGTGGGTATAATGACTATGGCAGATTAGTGCATTATTATTTGAATTATTCTTCCTCTCCATCCACATTTAATTATGATGGAAAAACTGGATTAGAATTAATAGAAAATCACTCCATAAACTCTGGGGAAATACTTGAAGTAAATGCATGGGATTTAAAAATAATAGAAGAAAACTAGTAAACCAGAAACAGAAACCTTGCAAAGTACATCTGCTGAAAACATAAAGATAAAGTGTTTTCAGCAGATATACCACATAATTTGTATATATTAGTGAAAACGTACCATTATCTGAACAATAGCCACTATAACCAGAATGTTTTAAACCTTTCATACCTGCCATGTAAATCTTTCTAAGACTGGTCTTGCTACAAGCAACTCTATAACTTTAGACAAACTTTTCTGGCAACAATTAATAACCACCGCAGAAATGCAGCCAACACATTTGTGTGATAATCATAATATGCTAATCATCAATCTATCATATCACCTTTTAAATGTATACATAACATCATACAACTCATTAGAAATGCCGTCCAGTTTCATGGTTTTCTCAATATAAAACCGAATAGTACGATTATCTTTCTTTGAAGTATTTTCAACAAATTCATTCTGCTTTTCGCTTATTTCACAAAAAGTAACACTAGTTGGCGACAAAATACCTTTTGCCCCCAACATCAAATTAATCAAGCTCACATGGGCCAGAGCCAATCTCTACAACATAGAAATCCGCCGCATATCCAATGCGTTCTTGATATGCCACACCGACTTTTTCAATAAATTCCTCCACTGCCCCATCTTCAACAAGACTAACTGTGCATCCCCCAAACCCTGCACCTGTCATACGTGAACCAATCACGCCATTAATTTTCCATGCTTCCTCAACTAATGTGTCTAATTCCTCTCCTGTTACCTCATAATCATCCCTCAATGAAATATGAGACTCATTCATCAGTTCCCCAAAGAGAGCTATATCATTATTTTTTAACGCCTGAACCGCCTTTATGGTACGTCGGTTCTCATAGACGGCATGTTTCGCCCTTTTCCGGCGGTCTTCGTCTTTAATCGCCATCTTAATCTGCTCAAAAAGCTGCTCATCCAAATCACCTAGTGTATTAATGCCCATCCCTGCCTGAATCTCTGATAAGGCTGTCTCACACTCCTCACGCCGCTCATTATATTTGGAGTCTTCCAACCCTCTTTTCTTGTTGCTGCAGGAAATTACAAGTTTCGCTCGTTGCAAGTTTATCGGCGCATATTCATAAGATAAATCCGCTGTATCCAAGAATATTGCGTGGCCTTTTTTACCCATTGCAATAGCAAACTGATCCATGATTCCACAATTTACGCCGTTAAAATTATTTTCAGAATATTGCCCAATCAACGCCAGTTCCTGTCCAGATATCTCAAACCCAAATAATTCCTTTAAGAAATATCCTGTTACAATTTCAACAGACGCAGAGGACGAAAGCCCTGAACCATGTGGAATGTTGCCTTTGACAAGAATATCAAGCCCACAATCCAGCCCGTATCCCCTTTCCTCCAATGCCCACATCATGCCCTTTGGGTAATTTGTCCAGCCTGCATCTTTATCTGGCTTCAAATCGTCTAAAGAAGACTCAATCACTCCAAGCCGCGAAAAATTCATGGAATAAAACCCAAGTTTTCTATCTTGCCTTTTCCTAACTGCTGCATATGTTCCAATTGTAAGCGCACATGGAAATACATGCCCGCCGTTATAATCTGTGTGCTCGCCAATTAAATTGACCCGGCCTGGTGCAAAGAATACGCGCACACCCTCCGCATCACCATATACTTCTGCAAATTCCTTTAAAAGACTATCCTTTATTTCCATGTTCTATAACCTCGCTTTTATTCTCATGTACGCATCAAACCTAAATCCCACTCTTTGATTTAGGTTTGAACGAAATATGAACCAATTACACTCTGCAAAAATCATGCCTCATTGTATTGTCAACAACTACACCTTTCCTTCTAAAATGATCTGATGCAGCAGTGCCTCGCATCCCTCTAACACATCCTCATACGTCTGGTCAAAATTCCCAGTATACCACGGGTCTGCAATATCCCTGGAACTTCCAGCGAACTCCAACAGAAGGGAAACCTTTCCTTCTTGATCCTGACCAATAATTCGCATAATATTTTCGTAATTCCAACGATCCATCCCTATAATATAATCATATTTATCATAATCAGCTCTTTTCATCTGAACTGCCACCCTGTTGTCCGTAGCAATTCCCATTTCCCTCATCTTTGTGCGAGTTCCATAGTGAATGTGATTTCCAATTTCTTCTGTGCTGGTAGCAGCGGATTGGATAAAAAATTCCTCCTCATAACCGCTTTTTTTCACTAAATCCTTCATAACATATTCCGCCATAGGGGAACGACAAATGTTGCCGTGGCACACGAAAAGTATCTTAATCATAATAAAAATTCCTCCTAAAATGCGTTGAATTGCCGTGTTTTGGCACGTTTTGCGAGGTTTATTTTTCCAAAGAAAATTGTTAAAAAAATCACAGAATAAGCAAAACGGGGCAAAATGTGGCAAGTTGAAGCCGTCAATCGTATTAAAAACGTAGTAAGAATTGGGGGCTTTTACTACTCCTCATGGTTCACCATCTTTATTTTGCTTGAACCACACACAGGACAAAATTGGGGCATCTGCATAACCGCTGCATCATGATCTTGCATCAAACATTCTTCACAAAACAAATATTCTCTACTAAACAATGCTTTTCTTTTAGCATAAAGTTGTCGCATGATTTCCCATCTCCCTGGATTGTCCCCTATTATAAAATCTGGTGTTAAAAACAAAGATGTTTTTATTTTTAGGAAAGTATCATCAACTTCAACTTCCTTATAGTCATAGTCCTCATAAAGAAAAATTACATACCTTCTTTCCTTTTCTTCATGCCACTCATAATCCTTTACTGATAAAATCCAATATTGAAGAATCTCCTGCAAAAATTGCTTTTTCTCTGAATCACTCATAGCAAACATATTTATAACATCAAATAGATATTCTAATTCTTTCTTTGCTTCCGTTTCATCGTATAATACATCAAATGCAATAACTTGAGAAATATAAGGACGTTCTATCGTACTGGCAAATCATCATCTGCATCATTCCTTTTCTTCAATTTCATTATTCCGATAGGGGCTATCAAATCTACTATTCTGTCATTCTTGTATCCATATAAACATTGCCCATAATCCTTTTGCATTTCATTACTATTTATCGCTTTACTAAAGCAAGATACATAATACGTTCTCGTTGCCGTAAAATCAATATCTTTTATCCAATCGTATTTAACCCAAGAAGTATCCTGAAAAAGCTCTGGAATAACTTTCTGCTCTCTTTTATCATTTAATAATTCGGTTTTTTTCATCCAAATTTGATGATTGGTTACACTTACCTTTGCAACATTTTTAGGCAAATACTTGCATATATAATCTTCATTATAATTGTGTCGTGACTTTAAAATAAAATTGCTTATCTGCATAATCAATATTCCTTTAGTAGGACGCATAATAGGTGATTGATTATTCATTTTTATTATTTTAGCTTCCAACTTAAATAATTCTAATAGTTCTTCTCTTGTAAACTCCCAAATACGCTCTTTCTTACTTCCATGCATATTACTTATGTCATGTAATAAAGCTGAATATGCATATGCTATAGAATCTACTTCATCTTCTGTTGTGCTTACTTGCAACACCCCATTAACCACAGAAAGCAATTGCTCCGCAAAAGAAAATTCTTTTTCAATCGCGTATTTTTGATATGCAAAATGATACAGTTTCAAAGGAAGCATCAGTCCTTTCTCATATGTAATAATTCTTGCTGCTTCCTCGTCATTAACACCCAACACTGAGTTGCACCATGACATTATTTTTTGCAAACGCGTGGTTTCAGTTATTAAGTCATAAAGATATACTTTTAATGAATTTATCAGGTGTGCTGCCCCAATCATATAAAGATAATTTATAGTTGCGACCTCATATTCCGTTACTCTCATTAATCCAATTCCTGTAGACTGATTTAAGTCATGATTGCAAACTAATGATAACAACACTTCTCTTGTCTTATATGACGGATTTTTCCTAAACTCTTCTACTTTTTCACATACTGCTTCAAGAGCCATCTCTCTTGCATTCATTGGCCAATCCTTTGGTTTCTCGACCATTTTTTCTTCTATTTCCATATTTTTATTTCCTTTTTTATAGATTTGATGCATATAATAGTGGATCTATGTCAATACTTTGGACAAAAAAAGTTGAAAGATTATGTTGCTTTTTTGAGTT
>CAJUID010000046.1 GCA_910585905.1 uncultured Lachnospiraceae bacterium | reverse complement strand
AAACTCCTCTGCCTATGGATAACTGCAGAGTATCCTCTTCAAAAAATGGGGAAAGCCAAATCTTTGGGACGCTTGCTATCTTATTTTTTTTGCGTTATACTGATAGGCAGATATAACAGTTATGATTTTTAAGCATTACATACTGTGGCAGAAAGGTTGGACAACAATGGCAGACAGATATACCAGTGAAATGATTGAATTAATCCGGAATATACAAGATATTGACTATATTTCCCCAGAAGATATACCGGAAATTGATTTATATATGGATCAGATTACTACGTTTATGGATGAACATTTACACTCTTCTAAGCGTTTTGAAGAGGATAAGATTCTAACAAAAACCATGATTAACAATTACACAAAGAATGACCTCTTACCGCCTTCCTTTAAAAAGAAATATTCCAAGGAGCACATGATCCTCCTTATATTTATCTATTATTTTAAAAATTTCCTCTCCATCAGCGATATCAAGGGGATTTTAGACCCTATCTCCTCAAACTTTTTTCGCCAGAATGAGGGGCTGAATCTGGATGACATTTATCAGGAGATTTTTGAGATCCAACTTGGCAATATTGATTCACAGGTGCGTGATATTATAAGAAAACTCAAGAAATCAAATGAAACATTTGAGGAAGTTGACGATGAAGAGAAACGCAGGGTCCTGACAAAGTTTGCCTTTATCTGTATGCTAAGTTTTGATATCTGGGTTAAAAAAACCATAATAGAAAATATGATAGATAATAAACTAGATCCAAAAAAGAAAAAATAGAGACTGTTTCAAGTTTTGTGTAAACTCAAAACAGCCTCATTATAATTGATGTAAGAGAAATTGGTTATCTGTCGGTTCCCCGATTATTAAAATTTGAAGTCTTGTAAAAAATGTTGAAATATTTGTTCTCTATCTCTTGCAGTTTCAAAATATGGCAAACCGTATTTTTGACACTGCCCTTTCATGCAAATACTCTGCTCCACAATATACACTGCGCCCTCTCGAAGCTCTTCATCTGATTTATAAAAGGTATAATCTTTTTCTGTGTCATATTTCTTTTGAATTGCGAACCGCTCTTCCGGCGTCACATTAGACGTAATGAAGTAAACAATTTCACAGTTCGCCCCATGAATATATTTCATATAATCCTCTGGCAAAAGCTGATATATATCCAACACCATGCCAGGTTTATACTTATCGTATTCTCCACTGTCCAACATTGCCCGAATAAACGGTGCCATCTTACCACTAATCACGTATAACGTATCCATAGAGGACAATCCAGCATAAGTATTCACCCCCGTTTCAGGGAAACACTTCTCAAATCCCGCTATTATCGAATCCATGCTAATATGCTGATACCCATACTGCTTTGCCAGCTGGTGAGCAATTGTACTTTTCCCAGCTCTCGGAACACCTGCAATTATAATATTGTTTTTCATCTTATAACCTTTCCAAATACGTTTTTCCTTTATTATTTCACACTCAAATAAGAATTGCCAAGCTACTTAATACCATTTCTACTCCATTTTATCGCGACTTTGTATCCAAGCTTTTCGTACCATGGCGCTAGATACGTATAGTGTATATAACTATAATCATAACCCTCGTTTCTTAATATTTGTGTTACATGCTTAACCATTGTCAGCCCTATTCCTCTATCGCGATATTCTGGAAGTGTTCCTACACAGCCGGGACCACCTATTTTATACTTATGTTCCTTTATTTTGTGTATTCCCATATCGCCAACAAGACAAAAGCTTGCGACTTTTCCGTTTACATATCCACAATATACTCTGTCCTTTTCATTGAAAAACGGCACCCAATGTTTCTCAACCTTTTCTACTACTTTTTTTAATTCGTCAAGGTCACCTTCATAAAAGCCAAATGAAACGTCGCCATTAAATTTTTTATCATAATTATGTATATCAAATTCGTTAAGAGAAAGTATCATCTCATCAAATACATATTCTTCTGGTAGAGCGCAAACAGCCTCACTTTCAAAAAAATCTGGGTGTAAGCAATGAAATAATAATATGCATTCCTGTTTATTCATGTATCTATCCTCCTATCCCGATTGTGATTTGATGATTTTTAAGGGAAATCAAAATTATAACACAAAACATGTGGAGGTTGGTAATTTCATTGTCCCCTCCTATAATCCCCCCTTGTACAGCTTCATAACAGCATCTTTGCTAAAATGAAATGCTTCGATTGCATTTGCCTTATTCCCAATGCACCATTATCCGGCATGATCTGGAATTATTTCCGACCAAGATATCTTCGGACTTTACTTTTGTAGATGTTATACTCCGCCCCAAATGTTTTTGACAAAAATGTTTCTTCTTGTAGTATTTGCAGATGAAGCATTGTCATTGCAAAAACAGAAAATGCCAGCAAAAACCAGTTGAAGGCTATAAGCAACAGACCTACATAAACACAATCAAAGGCTAAAAAAGCGGGGTTTCTGCTAATGCTATAAATCCCGCTGGTAATCATTTCCGTTTTATCGTTTTCTGCGATGCCAGCCCGCCAACTGTCTTTCATTGTTACAACTGATACTATAAATAAAATATCTCCAACAAAACCAAGAACCACACCGACAGCAACGAGCGTCTGCGGCAAATAAGGGGGAGCAAAAAACAGGCTAAGGACTTCTGCTGCCACTACGGAATAAGTGGCTATTTTCATAGCCAGCTCAATATAAAATATTTTTGTTTTCTGCTTGCCTTTTGCTATTTGGTCTGTCTGTATGCCTTTTCTTTTTTGCAATATCATCTTACCAATATAGACTACATAAAACACAACAAGTATCAGAAACCCTATAATATCCATTATGTTTCCTTTCTCATGGGAACGGTATTTTTAATAAGACCAGTATATCACACAAAACCAGACTTTTCTACTTCAATTACAATGACACCCCACAAAAAACCTTCATTATGAATCTTTATCTGCTAAATCAACGCATCATTCCGCAATGTTTCATTCAAGTCACACTGTAAAAGACGCTTTCCGCCAATATAATATGCAAGTGCAACAAACAATACTATCGCAGCCGCAAATATCAAAATAGGCAGAACTGGGGCTTCCGACCAGAATACCATCGGGTCTAAATAGCTTGCTGTTACGGCAAACTGCACAAACAGTACGGTAAGCGTCAATGTAATCAAAAGTGGTTTCCCTGCTATTACAAATGCTTCAATACAGAACATTTTCCTCATTTCCTGCGGTGTCAAGCCAATGGACATATATTGGGCGAATTCCCGCTTCCTTTGACGGAGAAATCCTAACGTATTTGAAAAGACATTCGCAATTCCAATAATGGCAAGCAATACACAAAAAGCTCCAAAAATCATTACCATGCCTTGGATTAAACTGTCATTAGACAATCTTTCCTGCATTCGGTTTTCACTTTCAATTCCATACTGTTCCGATACAAGCTGCACGATTTCCTGTTCCAGATCATTTAAATCCGCAAGATTTGCAGTTCCGTTTGAAAGAATACGGATATAGCTGTCGGATTCAGCTTCACATACCTCTCCCATAGTTTTATTCCACATAGTAAGCGGAATAAAATGTACAAGGGCATAATTATCATATTCTTCCCTTAGCGTGGGGGCTTTCTGTGAATAAGATAAAACGGGAATTTCTACGGTTTTATCGTTTTTATAAAGTGCTGTTTGCTGGTTATCCTCCCTTACAAATGGAACATATTCTTTATAGCGGAAATTGCTGTTTATACTATCCCAAATCTGATTTAATACAATTGCGCCATCAAGACTTGGCGTAATCCCAATCTGTGAACAGAAGTTTAAAAAGCCCCTGTCATCCATAACAACAATCGGTGCAGATACTTGAAACTGCCCATTTTCATTCGGCCTTCCCGAAACTGATTCAAACCCGCCAAGTGATGACAGTTCATCGCTCTGTAATCCCTCTGGAAGAAATGTCATTGCTTCCGCCTTTTGATATACCGTGGCATCTTGTATCCCCGAAATATCCTGCAATGCATCTGTTAAGCCAAAATCCCATATTTTCGTGTCCTTTACGGTTATCATGATATCCCACACATCCTGATACCGTTCAAAATAAGTATATCTGGTGCTGATATCTGCAAGGGTAGTAAAGCAAATCATGATAGAAAAGCCCAGAAAGGACAGCAATAATGATAATGTGGATATCCGTAAATGTTTCTTTTGGGCTTTTAATGCGTTTCCTACAAGTTCCCCTTTCATTCCAAAAATACAAGATAAAAACCGAGAATGTTTCTTTTTCTTTAACAATAAACCGCTTGTATTTCTGATTGCTTCAAGCGGCGTCATCCTGCTCAGTTTTCTTGCCGGAATCCACGCAGAAAAAATTACGGTTAAGAACGAAATGAAAACTGAAACCGCAAATATGGACGGATGATACTGAAAAACAGCTTCGTGGCGCCCAGATACATCCGAAGCAAAAAAATTGACTGCTTTTATAACCCCATAGCTTATTAAAATCCCAGACATACTTCCAATTAGCATTGGCAGTATGCTTAAAACCATCGCTTCTTGCAACAGACAGGTCCTTATTTGCCTTGGTGTAGCCCCAATACTCGAAAATATACCAAATTGATGGATTCTGGCATCCATGGATAATTCAAACGAGCCTCGGATAATTAAGATTAACGACACTGCCACAATAATCAGTATCACCGCATACAGTGTCAAAAGCATTGGCGGCGTTGCATCCTCTGGGTCGTGTATAAAATAGCGGGACAGGAGTAATGAATTGTATTGTATGGAATCTTCATTTAGCCCAATCCGCGCTGCAATTAATGGCATATCACGATAAATCGTTCTGGCATTCTTAAAATAAACATCCGCCACTATTTTTTCTTTTTGGGATAATTCCTCGTTAATAACTGCTTTTTTAACATTCGCAATTTGACATACCATAGATAAATCATTAGAACCTAATGATTTACAAACAATGCGCCCTTGCCAGTCCCCCTCCTCCAATATAATTTGTTCCACATCATACGCCCAAAAATTATAAGCTATGCTGCATATCAGCGACAAAAACATGGTAGCAACAAAAGCAGCCGCCATAATTGATATACTGGATGCACGGTTATTTTTAATATAGCTTTTGGAGTAATCCTTCCACATGCCGCTCACCTCCACTTCTGGTTGCTGACAATTTGTCCGTCTTCGATTGTCACAATTCGATCAGCTTCCAATGCAATTTTTTCATCATGTGTAATAAGAAGTATTGTCTGCTTTAAATTTCGGTTTGACAGCTTTAAGAGGTCAATAATCTCCTTTGAATTCCTTTGGTCAAGGTTTCCTGTCGGTTCATCAGCAAAAAGAATGGCAGGGCGGTAAATCAAAGACCTTGCGATTGCGACCCGCTGCTGCTGTCCTCCAGATAGCTGGCTTGGCAGGCTTTCCAGTTTGTCCTCTATCCCCAATGTTTTTACAATCATTTTAAAGTAATCCAAATCTGGCTTTCTTTTGTCAAGAAGCATAGGCATAAGGATGTTTTTTTCTACTGTCAAAGTGGGAATCAGATTGTAAAACTGGTAAACCAATCCAACCTTTCTTCTTCTGAAAATTGCGGCATCCGTAGCATTTAGTCCGCTAAGGTCAACACCATCAATTGTTACAGTGCCTTTTGTCGGCTTGTCCACGCTGCCCAGAATATGCAGGAGCGTTGATTTTCCAGAGCCGGATGCCCCAATAATTGCGACAAAATCACCTTTTTCAATAGATAGGCTGATTCCATTTAAAGCAGTAACTTGATTATCGCCTTTTCCAAATACTTTTTTGATACCGTTACATCTTAGTATTTCCATGTTGTCAAATCCTCCTGTTTGTTATTTCCTCATTGTTGGCGCGTCCCTCACGCCATAGATGTATACCCTTGCGGTATTTTCTATACCTTGATATAAATCTTTCTATTATTTGAGATTCCTCAAAGTATTTTTATTATAACAAATGGAAGTGACATCTCGGTGACTACACCCCAAACATACCATATTTTATGTGCTTCGCATTATTTTCACGAAAGATAAAAACGAACCTCAAAACAAGCCCCGCCATTCGGAAAATTGAATGCACGGATGATTCCGTTCTGCATTTCTATAATTGCTTTTGAAAGGGAAAGTCCTATCCCGATTCCAGTGTTTTTTGCGTTTTCCCCACGATAGAACCGCTCAAACAGATGGGGAAAGTCTTCTTTTGCAAATCCCTCCCCCTCGTCCCAAATCCGTATCTGCACATAAAGAGGATTTTTTTCATAGGAACAATGGACAGCAGTGCCTATTCCTGTTGCTTCCATACAGTTTTTCATTAAATTCATGACCGCTTCCATCGTCCAGTTTAAATCCACATTGATATCCATCTCACCCATTTCTGGAACATCAATCAGAACACCCTTCTGCATGAACAATTCATATAAATTATCCGATGCCAGAGAAAGAATTGTAAAAACATCTGTCGGTTTTCTGTCAAATACAAGCGTTCCCGCATCAATGCGGGACAATAGCAATAACGCTTCTTCTAAATGCATGAGCCTGTTTATCTGCCGTTCTATTTCTGCGGTACGAGCATTTCCCAAATGTTCTTTCGCCATCTGGACAGTTAAGGAAATAGACGTAATCGGTGTTTTAAGCTGATGGGCAATATTAGAAAGATTTTCTGCAAAATTGTTTCGTGCTGTTAAGGCTTGCTCCTTTGTCTGGTAAAGTTCCGTTACCGTTTTATATATTTCATCTTGCAATTTTGAAAATTGATCATCTGAAGATTCAAAAACCAATCCTTGAACGCCTGTATTTATTTTTTCCAAGTATCCCGTCAATGCTTGGACGCGAGCGTCCGATTTCCTATGCCAATACCAGAAAGAGAAAAGGAACAGTATGCCGCCTGCAAAAAAAACTAAAACGGCAATCCAAAGGGCTGTCGTGCCCGTAATCCCTAAATTTGATGGATAATAACCAAAGTCTGATATTACATGATTATCAAATTTGTTTGATAATATATTTTCACCTGTCATATAAAAATCCTGTGTTTTCAATACTTCCAAAACAGCCTGTTGGGAATCTGGATTATTTTCAATCATGCTGTCACAAAATCCTCCCAATATATAAAAACACACATGGCGATAGTAAAGAGTAAGAAGGTATGTAGTCATTGCCGCTACAATCAGACTGACTGACAACACGAATAGAACTGTTATTTTTATATTTGATTTTTTGCTCATATCTCATCCTCCATACGATAGCCAAAGCTCCGTATTGTTTTTAAGCAGGACGGATGATGGAGTTTTTCTCTAAGCCGTTTCATTGTCACGGTCAACGTATTATCATTGACATAATTCCCGTTATTGTCCCAGATTTGAGTCAGCAACTGTTCTCTTATAACAGTTTTCCCCTTATTTTCCATTAAAAGCTGCAAAAGCTGGTATTCTGCTTGGCTGACAGTAATTTCATCTTCACCGCAAAATACTGCCATTTTGTTTTTGTCAATTGAAATAGAACCGCAGGAAAGATACTGACTCTGCGCATTCCCTGCTCTGCGCAGCAGTGCGTGGATGCGAGAATACAGAACTTCTAATTCAAAGGGTTTCGTCACATAATCATCTGCCCCATATTCAAAGCCAGAAATAATATCACGAGTGTCATCTCGGACAGTCAGAAAAATAACTGGCAGTTCCTTCCATTTTGAGCGTATCCATCTGCAAAAACCGTTTCCATCGCCGTCTGGCATATTCCAGTCAATCAGCGCAATGCTCGGGATATGGCGTTCCAATGCCTTCTTTCCGCTTTCCAATGTCCTAAATATAGAAACTGCATATCCTTTCCGGCTTAAATATTCTTTTACGGCCATTGCAATATTCTCATCATCTTCAATATAATAGATTTCCATCATTTTCCTATCTCCCTGTAATTTTTCCGACGCATATCCGCTGGCTTTTCTGTATCCCGTGGGATAAGCCATACACGGGTCAGGTGGATAACGCCCTCAATACGGTTTGCCTTGCATAATTTCTGAACTTGCCGTTCGGATATCCCCCATAATTTTGCAGTTTCTTGCACTGTCATGTAATCGAACATAAGATACCTCCCAAAATCAACTAAAATTATTTTATATTATAGTCGGTTAAGCGAACTAAAACAAGCCTATAAAAAATTTATATGCACAGACCTACCTGCGTAACTGTGCATCCAATCGGAACACAATTACTTCTAAGTACGTCTGTAATACATCTACATATAGTTCATTGAAATATGTAAGTTCTGCATTACCATATTCTCCCAAACTTTTCTTATTCCTTACCATAATCCTATTTATGCGTCAAGAAATATTTTTATTTAAAAAGGCTTAACCACTCTGATTTTTAGTTGCAATTGAGGGACGAAAAGTTCATATTACTTTTACCAATCAACTAGCGGTTTATCCCTCTCAAAAAACCTTCGCTTGTGGGCATCTCGCATTTACAGTATCATAATTAATGTGTTACTTTGAAAGAAATCGATTGTGGATAGTAACAACAAATTATGTATGCATACATAGCTGATATCATTGATACAGACAACAAGAATGTAGGTAAGAGTGAAAAGTCAAATCCCCCGCTACAGAGCAACAGGGCATGACTTAGCTGCTCTAAAGGAACCATCCAGTTCTTTGGCAAGTTCCGCCCCAAGTGCCGGGGTATTAGATCCCCGCTTCGGTCGGGAATAATTTTCACTCAGCAAGTTTGTGTCTGCGCTGCACACAAACATTGCATTATGCGCAAAGGTCAGCGCAGAAATGAGGTAAGTATGAATATTCAGGTAGGACAAAATATACGTTCCCTGCGCCGTAAACGCCAGGTAAGCCAGGAAGATTTGGCAGAAACATTAGGCGTTACCGTGCAGGCGATTAGCAAATGGGAAACTAGAAAAGCAAATCCCGATTTAATGCTGCTGCCAAAATTGGCAGAATACTTTGAAGTGACAATTGATAATTTGTTTTATATCAATGAGGAGGAAAATCTATTGCTGGAGGATTCCGCTCATATACTAGAGCAAAATTCCAGCTGGTGGGCAAGTATTACAGAAGCAGATATGACCACAATTGCACTACCCCACTATGGGTTCTTTACACCCACAGAAGATACCCTTTGCCTGATAGGGGATGTGAGAGGAAAAAATATTCTAGAAATAGCCTGCGGCAGTGGAGATTCCCTGGTCTGGATGGGAAAAAAAGGAGCAAAAGAACTATGGGGGCTGGATATCTCTTCTACTCAAATTAAACGTTCAAACGCATTACTAAAAGAAAATGGACAAAAGGCAAATTTATTTGTATCCCCAATGGAATTAAACCCCGGATTGCCGCATGGCCACTTTGACCTAGTATTTTCTATCTATGGCCTTGGCTGGTCGATGGATTTGGAAAAAACCATTATCCATATAACAGAATATCTAAAACCTGGAGGACGGTTGATTTTTTCTTGGGATAATCCACTGATGCAATGCATAATCACCGAAAATCAAAAGTACAGTTTTTCCCGTTCTTATGTAGAGGAAGAAGAAATTTTGATTTCCAACTATGGTGAAGTGTTCCATCTGCATAATTGGAAATTATCCACATACTTAAATTGCCTGGCAAAACATGGTTTCCTTATTGAGCAGGTGGTAGAAGAATCAGAATATGATGAGAAAGAAACCAATATTTTTCATGAAGGGGAATTCTACTCTGCTGGGAGGGCTAAATATATAAATCCTGCTTTTATTATCAAGGCACGAAAACTATAAGAACCCCCTGGGAAACTTTAAAAATCTTGAAACTATAGTAAAAAAACATATCTCCCCTATAGTTCCAAAGAGGTCACTAAAAAACATACTTTTTTTCAGTGACCTCCCTCCCGCATGGGGTGTTGCATGGTTTACAGATTATTATAATTAAAGGGCAATAGAACTTTAGGCTATCGCTCCTTGATTACTTAATAGCAAAACTATATAAAAGCTAACAACAATGATTACTGTGTTAAAATTTTTTGCAAAGACTGATATAGGTTCTTTTCTTGACAATAAATATCCTTAATATCTTTAGACATTTTCTGCAATAAAGAAACATTTCCGCTAAGAGATAGCTGCCATAAATCTTCTGCTATTTTATCCCATTGCGTTGCAACCTCTAAGAAATTCGTTCCTAGCATAGCGATATTTTTATTGTCCAATATAGTAGAAGCTTCGATTAGAAAATCTCCATACATTTTTCTAAAGATACCGCCGCCCGTGCCACCGTCTTTGCCAATTTGAAAATAGTTTGTTGTACCAGACAACTTCATCTTATCAAGGCTAAACTTTTCCCACTTTAATATTTCTGTTGAAAATTTCAAAATACCATTAATACCTAACAATTTAGCCGGCGCATTAAGCATGGTATCGCAAGTTTCAGCTATTGCTTGTGTTAAAGTCTCTCTATCAATCTGCTTGTATCCCTGAAAATCAATTAACAGATATTTGTTTTTTGCGGGAAACGGTCTATGTACGCTACTGCGTGCCTGTTCCATTTCCTGATAACTAACTAAATGATAATCCTCTGCTATTTCTCCAAAAGGTGTTCTAATTGGATAATCGTGATTATCTCTATCACTTATCCAAAACTGCCCTAATTCATTGTCATATCCAAAAAGGACAACAGCGTGACCGCCAAAATGACCGTTTTTATTTAAGCCTAGATATGATAAATACGGCATATCCACATATATTAAAATCGGCTTATTCTGGTCTATCATATCTTTTGATAGCTGACTGATTTTTTTATAATCAGAGCCAGACTTACACTGAATGGATATATTAAGTCGGTCTGCTAATTTTTTTTCAAATTCTAAAACTTTTGTTCTTCCATTTATCATAGGGGAAGAAGATTGATTTAAATATAAAAAAGATAACCCGGATGCCAGACCAAACATCATTTCTTCTGATAACGGATAACCATAATAAGAAAAAATCTGTTTCAATGAATTAGTAATGCAGTGCTTCCCGCCTTGTGGAATAAAATCTTTTACAACATTTTGCATTTTGTATTCCTCTTTCTTTATAGAATTTTATAAGGAAATAGTATTTTAGTAACATAATTTTGGGGATTTCCCTTAAACACCATTCCGGGGCTTTTCTCGTAAATCTCTCTGAAAGGTGTTATCACCGCTATACCATGTTCATTTACATAATTGAATAATGCCTTGTACGCAAAATGCAATGTTTCATGGCTTCCATAATGGGTAGTACAAACAGCCTTTATAGCAGGCAAATATTTACAATTCACTGTATTTGTTGCAACCTGCTTTTTCGTAGGTAAACATAATTCCATATCTGCTTGTTCCATACATTCTTCTTCATAATAGCAATTTATAACAGCCCCATTTACATTCCCTTGTACCGCTTTGAAAAGAACTGGAATATATTCTCCTATTTCGCTGTACCTGCCTGTAAATCGTATTGAAGATACTAAGGTTAACGGAATTTCTTCTAGGCTTATTTCATAAGTTTGACTTTCTGTTTTCGTTACATTGGGAGAAAGACAGCTATTTATTTTCTTAATTAACTCTTTTTCCCTTAGTATATTTTCTTTAATATTTGCAATTTTCTCTTGCAAAATATAAGTTAAATCTTCTTCATTATTTACCATTTCAAGCACTTCTTTAATTTCCAATATTGAAAAATCCAATGAGCGAAGAAGCCTAATTAACTGTGCTTTTTTTAAATCGTTCTCATCATAATACCGATACAAAGTATTTTCATCACGATATGACGGTTTAAGCATACCTTGTTCATCATAGTAACGTAGTGCTTTAACAGTTAGACCGGATATTTTTGAAAACTGGCTTATCTGATACATATACAATCTCCTTGCTAAAAAGTATAAACTATCCCCTGTGGGGGAGAGTCAAGAGAATTATATAGTATTTGTTGCTGCTACTCAATGCCATAAAGACAATTTTCGACATATAAGATAGTTAATGAATATAGGAATGAGATATATGATAATCTATTGGTATGTCAAGTCTGACTTATTACGCACCAGTAAAATGGAAAGGCTGATTGCAGATAACCGCAGGCGGATTTCCCACTTCTTTTAATACCGTTGAGAGAGAAAACCTAAGTGGCTATAAGAGTATATAAGAACCTCTCCCCATATCTAAAATGCCGAATATACCCGAAAATACGGTCTATACCAACAGATAAGAACTTCAAAACAGCCGGCAAGATAAATACGGGCAAGCCCCCTGCTGTTCTCAGTTAAAGAGGTTCTCCATCCCCGTCCTGCATTTACTGACGGCAGACAAAAAAGTGGTTCCGCCGTCCACCCTCTCCGTAAACGTCATCCTGTTTGTTTCTTTCCTCTTAATGCTCTGTATGACAAGTATCATATCCTGTATTTTCATAATCCTCTTCTTTTCCATGAAAAAAGCACCCAAACCCAATATAAGGCTTAGATGCTCTATCAATCACTCTGCTATTTTATTGTAAGCTTCCTAACCCTGCGAATGTATTGCGTCATTTCTGGATAAAAGATATAAGCAATACTGGTTCATGCTAATCCCTTCCCGTTTGGATTGTTCGGAAAGCTGACGGTGCAGGCTTTTGGGAATCCGCAGCTTAAACTACCCGGAATAATCATTCAGGCCGTCCGGTGCCGGAATCTCCTGCCCTTCCTCCAGTGCAGCCATAAGCCACTCCTTTTTTGCGTCCTCTGCATTGCTTACTGCCGATTCAAATACCCCGCTGCAGAGCAACGGGGCATGACTTAGCTTCTCTAAAGGAACCATTCGGTTCCTTGGCAAGTTCCGCCACTTGGGGCGGGGTATTAGGTCTCCGCTCCGCTTCGACCGTTGCCAAACGAACATCCACCGGATGTTCAGCAACCCGCGCGCAGTCGCCAAGTGCAAAGGAACTTTCAGCTCGTTGCTTACACGAGAATAAATCATTCTTCTGTATGTTTCCACCTCAATATTTCTTCCAATTTGTCCTTTACCAGCTTTTCTTTTCCCTGTTCGGTTGGCTGATAATAACGCCTGTCCACTAATGCATCTGGTAAACATTGCATTTTCGTCAGTTTTTCTTCTGTATCATGTGCATAGATATAGCCTTTCCCATAATTCATTTCCTTCATTAAATTGGTCGGCGCATTACAAATCTGCAAAGGAACCGGCTCTGCTGGAAGCCCCTTGATATCTGCCTTGCACGCCTCACATGCCCTATAAATTGCGTTCGATTTCGGTGCCATAGAAAGATAAATAACCGTGTGGGCCAAATGCACATCGCACTCTGGCATCCCCAAAAAGTGGCACGCTTGATAGGCAGCTACCGCCACCTGAAGCGCATATGAGTCTGCCAATCCCACATCCTCGCTTGCAAAACGCACCAACCGTCTTGCAATATACAATGGGTCTTCCCCACCATCTAGCATACGGTACATCCAGTAAACGGCTGCATCCGGGTCACTATTGCGCATGGATTTGTGCAGCGCAGAAATTAAATTATAATGTTCCTCACCATTTTTATCATACAGCAACGAACGTCGGTTCATACATTGTGCCAAAATCTCTTCATCCACACACAACACGGCATGATCATTCATTCTGCCATTAAAAACCGCCATCTCCAAGGTATTCAGTGCTGTTCTGGCGTCTCCATTGGCAAAACGGGCAATCGCCATCAAATGGGACTCTTCTATCTTAATCTGCATATTCCCTAGCCCCATGGAGCTATTTAATGCATGATCCAGCAGTTGCTTTAATTCCCCTTCTTCCAATGCTTTTAGTATAAATACTTTACAACGGGACAATAGAGCCGAATTAATCTCAAAAGATGGATTTTCCGTGGTAGCCCCTACCAGAATAATACTCCCTTTTTCTACAAAAGGAAGAAAGGCATCCTGCTGAGCCTTATTGAAACGGTGAATCTCATCTGCAAATAACAGTGTGCGGATTCCAATCCGCCTATTTTGCTCCGCCTGCTCCATCACTTCTTTAATCTCTTTGATTCCGCTGGTCACAGCACTAAATTCTACAAATTTCGCCTTTGTTCTTTCAGCGATAATCCTTGCAAGGGTCGTTTTCCCAACCCCTGGTGGTCCCCAAAATATCATAGAAGGAATCTGGTCCTCCTCAATTAAGCGTCTAAGAATTTTTCCTTTCCCAATCAAATGTTTTTGCCCTACATAATCTTCTAATGAGTCTGGCCTCAAACGACTTGCAAGAGGTGCCGTTTTTTCTCTGTCATCAAATAGGCTTAATTGATCCATAATTTTTTCCTTCCCGCTCAAAATCATACTATAAACTTCATATAATGATGTTATGACCAAAAATTAATTTACCCTAAGCAACATACTACCATATGACAAAACCTGAAACAACACCCATTTGCTTTTTGACTTTCCCCATTTTTTGAAAAGGATAATCTGATGTTATTGATAGGCAGTGGAGTTTCGCCAATTTTGCTCTGTGATTGCATGATGATTCAAAAAACTTCAGGTGGAACAACCAGGAATGCAGCCTCATCGCCAGACAACTAGCTTTGATAGAAGGTCTTTGCTTTGTAAAACTTCGATGGAATATGCGCCCCGAAGCATGTCTAAGCGGCATGTAGCAGTGTGCTATGTTTTCCTAGAAGGCACGCTTCCGCTACGCAGAGGCACGTAACGGTGCATAATATCCTGCAAAGCAGAATCTAAGCACCGACGGCCTCTGAGTGCCTCTACGAAAAACATAGCACACTGCTACATTGCCGTGAGTTTGCGAAAGGGACGCATAAATCATACATCGAAGTTTGCAAAGCATTAGACCTTCCTCAAAGCGTAGCGTTGCCAGATGAGGCTGCATTCCTGATTGTTCCATTTGAATTCTGGATCAAAATCATGTACACAGAGCAAAATTGGCAAAATATTTGTGTCTTCAATAGCATCAGATTATTCTCTCTAAAAAATGGGGAAAGTCAAACCATTTGCTCTATTGACAGAGCACAGCATTTACTCTTATTACAATTCTTTGCCAATGATATAATAATAATTTTCAGTGACCCGCCAAAAATAACATCATGCCTTGACCATTATCAGCCCGCCTAGCATTGCTAATTATTGAATATATATTTTAGAAACAGTATCTTCCACTCCATTGATTTGCAATCTAACATGAACTTTTCCATTCTCAAATTCATTCAAAGGATATTGCAACGGTTCGGAAAGATTTGTAACATCAATAGATTTCACAACATCCCCCTGTACCAGCCACAAGACAAGCGTTGCTCCATCTGGTACCATACCACAAGAAATATCAGCATAAAGCAGTTGATCATCAACGTCCGCAATCGTCATATTCTGTTCTTTCACAAATCCTTCACTAGCACTTCTAAAGTCCAGCTTCCAAACATCATCCAGATAAGTGCTATAATTCATACTAATTGTACCTAAGTTCCATACTCGTTCGTTAGAAGCAACATTTGTATTAATACCTTTTCCAGCAGCCGCACTAACGATAAAACCTGTCAAGCATACCAGCATAAGCACCATACTTACAATACCAGCAACAATAAATCTTAAGTGATGCGTTTCTTGTTTTACCATAATATCATTATCCTCCCTTTCAATATGTGTTCCACACTCTTCGCAGTATTTTGCCCTCACTGAAATCCTTTGTCCACAGGCCGGACATATTGTTTTGATTTCTGAACGGCGCAGAAAATAAATCAGCAATCCAATAAAAGGTGTGGCTACAAAAACTACAATTGCCCATAATACCGGGTCGTCGCCTCGCTTTTTACAATCCTGATATACCCATGCTGCAAAAAAAGCAGATGTGAACAATGCAAAAAGGATAAAGCAAAGAAGCAGGACGGGTAGCAGCATGGAAAGACCGCTGAAGCCATCGCTTTTTAGATAATACAGACCAAACCGTAAAAAAATAAATAATACGATAACTGGGATACCAATATAAAGTGGAAACCTGTTCTTTTTTACATTATTCATGCCAATACACCTCTTTTCTCAATGCGGATTGTAATGTCCTCTTTTATATTTGCTCTTTTTACGCCCACTATGGTAAGCAATATACCAGCTACACCAATATATAGGCAGATGCCAGCGGTAAAATAAGATAAATAAATATTTTCAATTATTATCAGAGCAAAAAGAGCCAACAAGGAAAAAGTTATCAAATTCAGAACCATCGGCAAATACCAAAGTGATAATTTATGTGTGGCAGGTTGTTTTCGTAGGATGGCCTCTTGTTGATACAAAGTCGTTTTGAGTTGATTATTCACCTCCGGGGCTGGAACATCAGTCATTTTCATAGAAGCCCGGATTACTTCTTCTATTTCCATATTAGAATGATTATCTTTCATAACCAGCATCCTCCAATCTTTTTTTTATTAAACTTCTTCCCTTAAACAACCGACTTTTCACAGTACCAGGCGGTTTCTTTATAATAGACGCTATCTGCTCAATAGAACAATCGGAAAGGTAAAATAATATCAGTGGTACTTGAAATTTTTCTGGGAGCGTTTGAATGATTTGACGGACTTCCATAATCAATTCTCTTTGGAGATAACCTTCTTCAATACTTTCTCCAGAATGTAGTACCGTTTCCATTTCATCATCAAAATTGCTGCAAGGAGCAATCGTATTTCGGCGTGCTTGTTTTCTTCTGTCGCTTTTCCATAGATTATGAGCTAAAGAGAAAAACAACGCTTTCGGGTTTTTCCCCCAGTCAAGCGTCCATTCTATTTCTAACGCTTTTAGGAAAGTTTGTTGATATAAATCCTCAGCATCCGCTTGAGCCAAACAGAGTTTTATGCAAAATCTATATATATCTGTACCGAAAGAATCAATACATTTTTCTATTTCTGCTGCGTTCACTGTTTCACCTCCTCTGCCTGTTCACCCTATATTCGTCATGACTTTGTATGCGGTTCATTTTTTTCTCTAAATTTTAAAAAAATGCTTTGAGCAACATAAGATACTCTTGATCCCGATACAAGATTAGTATACCACTACTGTCAGGTTAGCCGAACTGGACAGACGCAAACAACTGAAACATTACAAAAAATCTGGCAGACAGGACGCCACCCGTCAGATGGTTGCTCTTTATTATCCCTTGTGGACTGTACCTTCCTTATATTCAAAAAAAGATACCAACCAAAAAGGTTGATATCTTTTTCTAATTAACTATATTTTTAACCTATTTTCCATGAACAATAACAATATTTCTACTATATTACAAGCATAATATTTTTTGAGGAGTTATCATACATGTTCTATTTAAAAAATTCATGGCATCCGTATCGAAACAGCCTTGTCAGCGCCCTGTCAAACCAGCTCACATTTGATCTGCTTGCACTGGCGCGTTCCATAAAGTACAACGCCCCCCTTGATGGGTTCTTTCCGTTCAGGGCAGCCTGTACAGCTTTTTTTGTATGCTTTGATACTTTTACTGTATAATACCTTCCGTCAGATATCGGCGAAAATTGATAACGGGAACCCCTGTGCGCAAAAACTACCCCTTTAATCGTGGAAGGAAACGCCTTACTTTTTACACGGTTTAATACAACATTAGCCACAAGCACTTTCCCAGTAAAATTCTCACCGCCCGCCTCTGCTTCCACAATCCTCTCAAGGATACGGCAATCCTCCATCCCTGCTGACACACCACAGCATGCCTTAATTTCCTTTCTTCTCTTTGCCTCCTGCCTTTTCTTCTTTTCAAGCAGGCGCTTCTTGCGAAGCTTTTCTTCCTGAATCCTTTCCTCCTTTTCACGCTGGGCACGACTCTCCGCCAAAGCTTCAATCTTCTGCCATGCCACATCCTGAACGGAAAATGCCGGAACACTCTCCTCCATTTCCTGATTCTGCTTCAGAACCGGATTCGGTAAAAGCTCAACTTCAGCACTCGATACCTTTTCCAACCCAGCAGATACCGGAAGAATCGTTTGTGTAGGTGCCTGTGCAATCACATAATTTGTTGGTGAACATAATGCAATCCCCGTTGCTGTCGCAGCCGTCACTGCACCTTTTACTACTTTATTCATAATAATCCTCCATGCCGCTTCCTGCGGCTTACATATTAAAGCGAATTTGCGAATCCGCTTTTGAAGAACGCCGCTAACTGCGCCCCTCAGTGTGAGATTTTCAATATTGTAATAGTCAATCCTCATATCACCAAAACGGAATCAGACATGCCTGCATGTTCCAACTGTGTTACATGATTTTTAAAACTATTACAATTCTATTACAAATTATATGTTTGACTTGGAACTTTTATTCACTTATTACATATTTTTGTAACATTTGCAGAAAAATATACATAAAAAGATAAATTTTTGGTGCATATCCATTATTTACCAAACCACACTCGACCTCTTTAGACAAAGTATGATATACTGTAATTGTTCATAGTAAGTCAAATACCCCGCTGCAAGGCAGCAGGGCATGACTTAGTTTCTCTAAAGGAACCATTCGGTTCCTCGGCAAACTCCGCTCCAAGCGGCGGGGTATTAGGTCTCCGCTCCGCTTCGGCCGTTGCTAAACGAATATCCATCGGATGTTCGGCAACCCGCGCGCAGCCGCCAAGTGCAAAGGAACTTTCAGTTCCTTGCAAGCATTGCGTTTGGCTCGCTGCTTATGCGAGAACAAAAAAAGAGCAGAATCACAGAAACAGCAACAAAAAGAGATAAACCTAAACATACACAACATATAAAAATCAACAACCCCGCTGCAAGCAACGGGGTATCAAACTTGCAACGCTGCAGAGCAGCGGGGTATGTGACCCGCGCGCAGTCGCCAAGTGCAAGCAAGCTTGCGTTTGGCTCGTTGCGTACGCGAGAATCAAGAAATGAGGTGGAGCATGAAACGGTTACCAGGAGTATTTGAGGCGAAAAAAAAAGATGGAAACACGTATTACCGTGCCTCCATCACATTCCGTTCCAAGCATATCAGCCTGGGGAGTTTTCCTACTGAATCCCAAGCTGGCCAAGCCTACCAAGAAGCGAAATCACTGTTAGAAAACCCAGATACCTTATCTCCTGACGAGTATCTGGCTGACAGCAATGCCGCATTAAGTTTCACAAAATGGATTACCCTTATTAATTTTAAAAACAATGGTTTCTATATAAAGACGCCCATTTATTTGCAAAGTAATTTCTTTTCTTATTACCTTTCTCCCACTGATGTCTTGATTTTTGATGCAGATGATCTATTCTATTACTCCAACCATTCTATTATGCGCCGAGGAAACCATCTGTTCGTCGCAGAATATGGTATGCAGACAAACATCCATTCCAGATATGGAATCAAAAACTTTGCCCGCCTTGGCGTTGATTATCGTTTTGTCAATGGCGATACAAACGATTTCCGCTACAGTAATATCGAAATACTCAACTCCTACCACGGCGTTACTTGCCAAAACAAAGGCACAGGGAAAATCTATACGGCTAAAATCCATATTCATGGAGACTATATGATTGGAAACTACACTACAGATGTAGAAGCTGCTGTTGCCTATAACAAAGCTGCTGATATCCTGCAGAAAAAAAAGATAAAGAAAAACTTTGAAAGAAATTATATCGAAAAATTAAATTCTGACGAATACCATAGGCTCTATGACTCCGTCTCAATTTCAAAGAAAATTTTAGAATACTAATATATTTCTAATGCTAGGAGTATGCCAATAGGTAACAAACTGTGTGCAATCGTGCATTGCTACTTATCCCCTATCATTGTTTTATGCCGCCATCCAAACTACAAAGATGACGGCATAATTCTATAAATGCCAACTATATTTGGTTTATCAGACAATATCCAGAGGCTGCTTCCCATTTGGGGCAGGATATTCCTCACATATCCTTTTCAAATCCTGTGGTTCCAAAACAACATTCCCCGTCTCTATATTTTCTAAGACATGCTCTCTGCTGCCACTGCGCGGGATAGCTGCCATATTATCCTGATGAAGCACAAAAGCAAGAAGCAACTGCATTACCGTAATGCCATAATGAGATGCCACTTCCCTCAACACTGCATTCTCCATCATATCCTGCCGAAGGCTTCCCGCCTGCGCCAGCGGACAGTACGCCATTACGGGAACCCCATGTTCCTTAAGCCATGGTACCAAATCATACTCAATCCCTCTGGAACCAAGATGATATAAAACTTGATTTACTGCACAGTTTGAACCAGCGTCTACTCTAAATAACTCTTCCATATCAGATGTATCAAAATTTGAAACGCCCCAATATCTTATTTTTCCGCCTCTTACAAGCTCTTCCATACATTCAATCGTTTCATTTAAAGGGATATTCCCTCTCCAGTGCAAAAGATACAAATCCAGATAGTCTGTTCCAAGGCGCTTTATCGACTGTTCTACACTATGAAATATGTTCTTCTTTCCGGCATTGTGCGGATAGACCTTAGAAACCAGAAATAAATCATCTCGTTTATATCCCCTGATTGCCTGCCCAACTAACTCCTCAGACTTACCCTCGCCGTACATTTCAGCCGTATCTATCATCTTGATTCCGGCATCTATTCCTGCGCGGAGCGCATCAATCTCCATCTCTCTTGTCGCCTGATGATCCCCAAGGCACCATGTACCCATACCCATTTGGGGCATCCGTGTTCCATCCTTTAGTTGTATATGCCGCTGTCCATTCATATGTCATCTCCTAATCGATTAAACTCTCTTTTTTTCGATAATATCCCTTTAGGACAATTTTTTCCAGAAACCTCTTAAGGACAATCTGAATCTCTTCATGCCGTGCAATCTGCTTCACTAAAATCGAATGTATATTTGCCCTGTTTGCCCCCCAGATATCCGTAAATATCTGATCACCTACAAAAAGCGTTGTCGCAGGAGTCGTACCCATCTGCTCCATACCTTGATTATACCCTCTTGCAGATGGCTTTCCCGCCTTGTACACATAATCTGATTCCAATGCATCGGCAAGTGGCTTTACCCTCTCATCCTTATTATTTGAAATAATACAGGTTTTAAATCCCATTTCATTTAGCTGCTGAAACAAGGCAATCGCTACAAGCGTAACTGGCTGGTCATGTTCTACAAGCGTATTGTCAACATCAAATAAAATGCCCCGGTATCCCTTATCATAATATGACTGATAATCGATCTCATATGCCGAATCTGCATCCTCATCCGGATATAAATTTTGAAACATTTACACAATAATTCCTTTCTTTCATAAAAACGGCTGGAAAAAGCTATAAAAGCCTTTTGTCCATGTCAGCAGTGCATAAACTATTCCTAAAACTAGTCTGAAAATATATATTCTCAAACACGCTCTAGTATAATATAACTTATCAAAAATTGCAATTAAAAGAAAATAGGCATTTATAATAGAAAACAATGGATAACAGATAATTATCTATAGGATTGATTGCAAGTCAAATACCCGGGAGTTTGACAGTTGAATATTAAAAAAAGTACTTGCAGGTCGCATAAAACC
>CAJUID010000045.1 GCA_910585905.1 uncultured Lachnospiraceae bacterium | reverse complement strand
CCTAGCTAAAGTATAGCAGCCTTTTAGAGATATTTCCAAAAGACTAATTGAAGTTCACTCATTAAGCACATATGCACGAATATTTCCCATATTCGTGCATAAAAAATGTCGAATTTAATATATTATTTCATTCCTATGCATGACGGACTACAGCCTGTTTTCCTGCTAACTCCGCCATCAACTCATGTACACTTACTATTTTGGTGATTCTGCCAACATTTGCACCTACAAATATCAGTCCATGTTCAATATCTCCTCGCACAGCATTAATTAGTGCCTTTGTAATGCAGTATGGTACTTTGGCAGGATTGCATTTTTCCAGGCAATTAAAACATCTGCTGACTGGAAGTGGTTTTTTCTCAATTAATTTTACAAATGTATTTTTCAATGCCCTTCCTGGCATACCCACAGGACTCATAACAATTTCAATGTCCTCTTTTTTCGCATTAATATATGCTTGTTTATATCTCTCATCTGCGTCGCACTCTTCTGTCGCCACAAAACGTGATGCAATCTGTACTCCATCCGCACCAAGGGACAGGGCATGGCAGATATCTTCATGATCAAATATCCCTCCAGCTATGATTACAGGAATCTTTTTCTTATACTTTTCCCCATATTCTTTTGCCACCTCTATAATTTTACGAATCTCATCCTCATACTCTTTTGTTGTTATCTTTTTTAACTGCTCTTCCTTAAAGCCAAGATGCCCCCCTGCCTGTGGTCCCTCAATTACTAGAAAATCGGCTGTACGGCTATATTTTTTATCCCAGTTCCGAAGCATTAAGATTGCTGCCTTTTCAGAGGAAACGATTGGTGCAATCTTACAGTCTGCATCCCCGACATACTCTGGCAAATGAACCGGAAGACCCGCTCCCGAAATAATTACATCTGCGCCTGCATCGACTGCAGCCTTCACATACGCCGGATAATCTTTTGTTGCAACCATTATATTGACACCTATAGGCTTTCCGCCTGCTATCTCCTTCGCTTTTGCAATATGCTTGTGGATCGCATAAAGGTTAGCTTGCTCCTGATTTTTGTCAAAATCAGGCTCATCGTACCCAATCTGTGCTGTTGATATAATCCCAAGGCCGCCATTTGCTGATACTGCCCCTGCAAGCCTGCTCCTGCTGATTCCAACCCCCATACCTCCCTGTATTATAGGATACTCTACAGTTAAATCTCCAATCTGTAACGGTTTTAATGTCATACAAATCCCCCATTCCTGCTTAACTTTGAAAATATTTACAGACATAATAATATTGTAACAATACTTTTAGTTGCTGCAATCTCAATTCAAGGTTTGCAATGTTATTACATATAGTATCAAAAACTATGTTATATCCTATTCATCTTAATGTCAAGAAGATATTTGTAACTCTTTATCAGCAGACCATAATTATACAGTAATGAATTATGGCATCCTAAATCAATCATAAACCCCTTTCTAGTTCATACACATTAATCCTCCTTCAAACAGATAAAACCATTTAAATTCCCGCGCTTCCCTTTTGATGCCCGATGTGAAAACAGCAGCCTGCTATTACAGCAGGTGCAGATAGCAGACACATGTATGTTTTCTGCGGGAAGACCCGCTTCCCTTAATTGCAAAAAATTTGCCGCCCATAGATCAAGCTGATATTTCCCAGTCACCTTATCCTTGCAGTATGCAATTTCTTCCATCTCTTCTTTTCCATAACTCTTTTCAAATTGCCAGATCACATCAATGTCTACCTCATAGCAAGCTTGACAGATTGATGGGCCTATCACTGCCACAATCTCTTCTTTCTTTGAACCATACACATTCTCCATTGCAGCAACCGTCTTTTCGCCCATTTTCATCACTGTGCCGCGCCAGCCAGAATGTGACGATGCCACTACCCTTTTTGTAGGGTCTACAAAAAATAACGGCACACAGTCCGCATAAGAAGTTGCCAGACACACTTCTGGCTGATCCGTCATCAAACCATCAATATCTTGTAGTTTCTTTTTGATTGTATCGTGACAGATATCGTTTTTTCCGGCAACAAAAATCTTTGTATTATGTACTTGGTCCGATAAAACAAGATTTCTGCAATCAGTTCCCATACTCTCACAAAACAATTTGTAATTCTCTGATACATTTTCCGCCAAATCCCCGCGTCCAAAACCAAGATTTAGCGCTGCAAGATGCCCCGTGCTTACCCCACCAAAACGCGTAGAAAATGCTGCATTGACAAAAGGATACTTGTCGAACGCCCGAAAACGAATGAGCGGAACGCTCCCTGCGTTCTCCAGATAACAGGCATCCTTTTCTACATTATACGTTTTCTTTGGAAGTTTCCGAAATAACTCTATCCTGCTGCAAAGAGCCTGCTTCCAAAGTTCCAAAACTTCCTGTTCCCTATTTTTCTCCATAATGCCTCCTCTACTAAGCATGCCATGCATTTGGGATATGAATTACTTTCTCACCCTCAAATGCAATTACATCAAACCTACATGGAATGTCTTCCCGAAAAAACTTATGATATATATAATATCTGGCTGACTGAATAATGCGCCGCTGTTTTGCCGGCGTCACCGATTCAAGCGCTGTCCCCATATTTGTTGATTTCCGGTACTTTACCTCCACAAAAACTAGATAGTTTCCATCCATTGCAATAATATCAATCTCCCCAAAACGGGTATAGAAATTTATCTCCAATACCTGGTATCCTTTTTCCCGCAAAAACAAAACAGCCCTATTTTCATAGGCTGTTCCGGTTCTGCGATTATTCTTTTTTTCTATAGCCATAAAACCCCCATATACAAAATCATAAATCTTTTTTCCTTATTTCAAACGGCTATTACCATCCTTATTCATTACCTTGCCACGAATTTTATCCATAGCGTCCACATAGACTAAAATCTCAGCAACTACTTGATAAAGCTCCTTTGGAATATATTCACCAATTTCCAAGTCCTCAAGGCTTTTAGATAACTTCTCATCCTTATATACTGGAATATCATGTTCACCTGCCGTCTCAATAATCTTTTCGGCCAAATGTCCCTTACCGCTGGCGATTACCTTCGGAGCTTTATCCCCTGCCTCGTATTCTAGAGCAATTGCAGATTTTTTCATATCAGGTTCCAGCACATCACGGCCATAGACCTTCTTTTCGGTATCCTTCATCAGCTTTCGCCCCCTTACTCTAAAATGATATACCCTCGAAACAACGTGCTAAACAGACATACTTCCATGTTCATTTGACGAATGCAGTGAGGTATTAAACTTACAAAACGACAGTATGAAATTGAAATGCAGCCGCAAAAACAAACCTACTCTGCGCCAACAAAATTTTTAATAAATGTTTCCCTGTGAATCGGACATGCTCCATGCTCTCTGATTGCCTGAATATGGGCGGCAGAGCCATATCCCTTATTCTGCCTAAAACCGTATTGCGGATAAATCGCATCCATCTCTATCATAATCCGGTCTCTTGTTACTTTTGCAAGAATACTTGCCGCTGCAATTGAAACACTTTTTGCGTCCCCTTTGATAATCCCAATCTGTTTCATCGTAACATTTGGAATTTTTACTGCATCCACTAATAAAAGATCTGGCACCATAGAAAGATTTCCAACTGCTATCTGCATCGCTTCAAACGTCGCCTGCAATATATTAATCTCATCAATCCGTTCTGGGGAAACTATCCCAACACCAAACGCAATTGCCTTTTCCTGAATCTCATCAAATAAAATATCGCGCTTTTTTGCACTTAACTTTTTTGAATCATTGAGAAACAGTATCTCAGCATCAGGTGGCAAAATGCATGCACCGGCAACAACTGGACCGGCCAACGGTCCCCTGCCTGCCTCATCCACCCCACAGATAGAAAAATAAGAGGATGCATATTTTTTCTCAAATACTCTCATCCCCTCCAAACGGAGCCGTTCCTCTACCAAAGCCTGTGCTTCTTTCTTGTATTTAAAAACTAAGTTCTGAACACCTTTTCTCCCATCATTTTCATACTCTGACAGCAAAGCATCCCTTGCCTCACCACAACTTCTCTCCAGTTCCTCTTTTATAACGGATATTGCCTTCATATGAATCTCCTGCTAAAAACCTCTGCTGTGTTTTTCAATCTCCCATTACTTAAATTATTATATATTCCAAATTTTTAAGTTATCTGACAAGGAAACTTATGGCTCCGGGAATAATTCCCCAATGGGAAAATGGCCAGATTCTCATAAAAACTTTTCCCACAATATCATCCCGCCGCACCAGGCCCACAAAATCGCTGCGGCTGTCTGTACTCATATTCCGGTTATCCCCCAGAACAAAATATTCGTCCTCACCAAGGGTAACTGGCTCTGCAGCATTCCCACTGTCCAGTATCTTTGACAGGCAGTATTTGTCATCTTTTAGCTCTTTTCCGTCAATCTGCACCTTACCATCTACTATCTGTACGGTTTCACCTGGAAGGCCAATCACACGTTTTACATAATATGTATCAATATCATTTCCATTTTGATCTGTCGCCGTTACCGGAAATACAACTACATCATATCGTCCAGGATTTCTAAAATAATAACTAAGTTTTTGTATAATTATAGAATCCCCGTCTGACAAAGTAGGCTCCATTGAGTCGCCTTCCACCCACGTCTGATGTGCAACATAATGTGTTACGGCAGAAGCAATCACATATGCCAGCAGCACACAGACCACCAGCACAAACAAATTATTCACCGTCCGAAGCCCTGTACTTTCAGAAGTTGGGCGTCTCCAGCCCTTATCTTTATGTGGCTTCGAAAATTCTGCATCAAGTAAAGCACTGTTGGTTTTCTGTCTCACATACTGCTCTTCCTTTTTATCAAAGAAAGGTCCATAATATTCCTTCGCAGTTTGACAAAATTCTAGACTGTCCTCTATCTCCTCTTCATTATACATCTCAAACCTCCGGGAAAAAGCCGGGCATATTAGGGTGTCTCCAGACTGATTGCCCCCAGCTTACCGGCACGAAAGTCATCCACAAGGCATTTTGCCGCCTTATCTACATCGTAGTCTCCTCCTGCCTTTATACAGCCCCTTCTGGCAGCTATAAGTTCCAGACGGCCTGCACTATCCGCAGCATTTTCAATTTCATAATAAGAGGAAACCGCCTCTGGATAATTTTCCTGCAGATAATCCAATAATAAAATGCTTAATTCATATATATTAAACAGTTCATCCTTGATAGAACCAATATATGCAAGCCGAAGCCCTACAGCCTGGTCCTCAAATTTTGGCCACAAAATCCCCGGCGTATCTAAAAGCTCCACATTTTTATTTAGGCGGATCCATTGTTTTCCCTTTGTCACACCTGGTTTATTCCCAGTTTTTGTACAGGCTTTCTTTGCAAAACTATTGATAAATGTTGACTTACCGACATTTGGTATTCCCACAATCATCGCACGGATTGGGCGGTTTAATATTCCACGCTTCCTATCACGCTCTATCTTTTCTTTGCATGCCTTCTGAATGATATCTTGAACTGCCCTAACGCCAGTTCCTTTCTTAGAATTTACCTTCGTAACAAAGTATCCTTTCTGGCCATAGTAATCCATCCACTGCTTTGTCCTTAGATCATCTGCCAGGTCATATTTATTCATCAAGATAATTCTGGATTTTCCATTTGCCATCTGATCAATATCCGGGTTTTTGCTGCTAAAGGGAATCCTCGCATCCACTAATTCAATAATAACATCTATTAGTTTTAAATCCTCCTGCATGGCACGCTTTGCCTTTGTCATATGCCCCGGATACCATTGAAACTGCATAAACTATCTCCATTTCCAACTATTTTCTTATCCCATAATCTAGGATTTTTCAGAAGACGCTTCCCGTTCTTTTTGCTCCTTCTCTTCCTCAAAACCATCCAGATGACTGATAAATTCCAGGGTATTCATCCGAATCCATGCTTTTCCAACAATATTCTCTTTCAAGATAT
The DNA here is from genome assembly GCA_910585905.1 of uncultured Lachnospiraceae bacterium. Taxonomy (GTDB): domain Bacteria; phylum Bacillota; class Clostridia; order Lachnospirales; family Lachnospiraceae; genus Butyribacter. Next base: position 17,629 of record CAJUID010000045.1, on the reverse strand, counting down.
TGCCTACGTTAGCATTCCGGCTGTCCTCCCCATTATTCCTGTTGTCACACAACACAAAATACTCATCTGCATCTAATGTAACATCCTCAAGGGCAAGGCCGCCATTCTCCATCTTAGGAAAATCATATTTTTCCTCCAACTCCTTGCCGTTAATGTATACTTTGCCATCCTTAATCTGTATCTTTTCCCCAGGAAGCGCAATCACGCGCTCTACCGAATAATAATTATGTTCCGAACCACTCTGTTTTACAATGACGACATCATTCCGCTTGATGGAATGAATCCGGTAAGACATTTTATTTACTAGAATCTTATCACCGTTATTTAAAGTTGGGCTCATATACTGACCGGCAACCGTAAAAGTTTCCATGCCATAATGTGTAATAATAAATGCTAAAAAAACAACGGCAGCAACCTCTGCCACTGCTATTAGGGCCTTCTTAAAGATACGCCTTCCCGTCTCCCTGCGGTTTTCCAAATTAAAATCATACTTCATCTAGAATACCTCTAACTAACATATTCCAGAATAGTCTGAAGTGCACGTTTTGCAATAATACAATCAAAATGTTCCTTACAATATTGCTCCATAAATGGACGGCTAGCCGCCAATTCACCGTACTCCATCAATCTGTGGCAAACTGTCTGGTATTCTTCCAGCTTCAACTTACCTTTTTTAATTAAGAGATACCAGCCACCAGTTCTTCTGTCCTTATAAAGCTTACTTGGAAATGTCTTCTGCATCTCCATGTTTGCCACAAAATCTTCTAGTGGACTGATACTGTCAAAATGATATACCCTGGACGCACTTTGATTTTTTCTAATTCTCTCCTGCCTTCTCTTTTCTGCTTCCTTTTGATGCTGGCGGAATGTACTGCCTGAAGACTTGCTTTTTTTGCCAGGATTCTCTTCAAACTCAAGCATATTTTCTTCCTGATGTACCTCATCCTCTGAGGTAGCTCCCGTCTCCCTGGCCATCACCTCCATCAAGGATTCTGCCGTATCTTCATCAATCATCCCAGCCAAATTCTGAATCTGGCTTAACATATTTTGAAGCCCTTCTTCTCCTCTGTCTGAAAATGTAATAACAAGGGAGTCATCTGGCATACGCATTAACTGCATTGAAATCATGCCGCTCTCTACTTCATAGCCAATCTCTTCTTCTGCCCTCTCTACCAACTGCTCCAAGAAATCACGGGATTTCTCCTGATTGGTAAAAAAGTCTTCTATCCGCAAACCATATTCATTCATTTCTTCAACGGTCATATGGCACTGTACAGTGTTTTTCCCGATTCTCTCAAATTCCATAGGATGTCCTCCTTTTTTTCCACCTTCTCTTATCTTAAGCCTAAGAGCCAATTCTGTCAATCATTACGGTACAACTATTCTTAAAGTAGTTTTTTCCAAATTTCCTGAAACACGCCATACATACCTTATTCCACATTGCTTGTTTTTACTTTCATAACTAATCTGACGATACCACCGTCCAAAGCCCCTGTCAAACGAAAAGGGGGCATCCTATAAATCAGGATGCCTTAGGTATGAATTGAAAAAGGGGTAGTAATTTCACCTACTAACAGTCCCTATCATAGTCCAACTTTGAAATACTGTCAATAGTTACATCACTTTATATATAAACATTCTTTTAATAAATTGTAAAACTTTTGTTAATTATGAAATTACAATGTATAGAATGCCCATCCTTTTTTCTTTCATCGAATGCTATAAACTATATAACACAACCATACGCATATTTTCTCACATCACTTGGATAATATGCCAAAATATGCTAATACAACCACCCCCAAAGCAATCCGATACCACCCAAACACCTTAAAATCATGCTTTTTAATAAACCCCATCAAAAAACGGATTACAAAAACGGACACTACAAAAGCAGTTGCCATACCCGCAAACAGAACCCCTGCTTCCAATGATGAGAAGGACAGACCAAATTTTAGTACCTTAATCAAGCTTGCTCCAAACATAACTGGAATTGCCAAATAAAACGTAAACTCTGCTGCAACAGTCCGCGATAGCCCAATCACCAGCCCACCGATAATTGTAGCCCCAGAACGTGACGTGCCTGGAAGAAGTGCAGCCACTAGCTGAAACAATCCAATATAGATTGCCATCTGGTAGGTAATACCTGTAATTTCATTAACTCTTGCCTGCCTGCCTTTCTCATGGTTTTCCACTAGGATAAAAAGGATCCCCACCACAATCAACATAATAGAAACTGTCTGATAATTATAAAACAACTCCTCCATCTTATCGCCAAACACCAATTCAAGTACTGCAGCTGGAATACAGGCTGCCAAAATCTTAAACCACATAGAAAATATGTCCTTTTTAATCCAGCCGTTCTGTTTTCCAGAAAACGGCCAAATCTCGCTCCAGAACAAAAGGACTACTGCAAGAATAGCACCTAATTGAATCACAACGAGAAACATTTCCATAAATTCACTTGACATAGAGAGGCTGACAAACTCCTGAAACAAAATCATATGCCCTGTACTGCTAATTGGCAGCCATTCCGTAATTCCCTCAATCAGCCCAAATAAAACTGCTATTAAAATTTCCATTGAAATCCCCCTCATATCCATTCTTGCAATTTCTGCTCAAACTCAAAAAATTAGTGAAACAACACGGCTATCCATTAAAAAAATTGGGTCAAGATACCTTTTTTGAGCCCCAAAATTATAAATAAGGAAGTGAAATATATTTTTTCTGATAAGATTTTGATATTTTACTTCCTTATTTATATATATGCTAGAACCGTAAGAATTAGTCTAATTCCGTCTCTAATAAATCCTTTGGTGGAATTTTCTCTGTAGATTCCTCCACCGACTTTGCAACAGCAGCCTTGGCCTGCTTTATCGGCTGAATTGTGCCAACACCCGCAACACATCCTCCTGGACATCCCATTCCTTCAATCATACAGCCATCCTTTTTCCCTGCTTTCGCAAGCAAAAGCATCTTTTTACACTCTGCCAGCCCCTCCGCATGCTCAATCCGCACTTCAATGCCTGGATAATACTCATAGATACACTGCTCAATGGCATGTGCCACACCGCCTGCAACGGCATAACCACGCCCAGCACCAGTTGCATCATGAAGCGCACGTCCTGGCTCATACCCACTAAGATCAATTTCTCTAGCTTTAAATATAGCATTTAATTCTTCAAACGTAATCACAAAATCTACATCACTCCGTACCGTCCTTCTGGAAGCCTCCAGTTTCTTTGCAGCACACGGTCCAATAAACACTACTTTTGCATCTGGATGCTTTTTCTTAATGCTTCTCGCTGTAGCCACCATCGGTGTTAGTTCCTCCGAAATGCTGTCGATAGTTTCAGGAAAATACTTCTTCGCAAGTACAGACCACGCTGGACAGCACGAAGTCAAAAGAAATGGAAGTTTACCACGTACCACCTCATTCACATATTGATGTGCTTCTGAAATGGCACCAATATCTGCACCAAGAGCCACCTCATATACTCCCGAAAAACCTACATCCAGGAGTCCCGCTTTAACCTGCGCTGGAGTAATCTCCGCACCAAACTGTCCTTCAAAAGCAGGGGCAATTTCCGCAATCACTTCCCCGCCCTGAGAAATTGCACGGATTAACTGAAAAATCTGTGACTTATCCGCGATTGCACCAAAGGGGCAGCTCGCCATACACTGACCACAGGATACACACTTATCATTATTAATTGTTGCACGCCCATATACATCACTTTCAATCGCACCAATCCCACATGCCTCTTTGCATGGACGCACTCTCTTTGCAACTGCATGGTATGGACAAACAGCAATGCACTTGCCACACTGAATACATTTCTCCTGGTCTACAAATGCCCTGCCATCTACTCTAGAAATGGCATCCTTTGGGCATACTTCCGAACACGGGCGTGCTACACAGCCATGACACAGATTTGTTATTTCTATTTTGTTGTCCTCACATTTATCACAAGCAGAAGGAATCACCTGCATCAAAGGCGGTTCGTAGTATTTTTCTGTAATATTGCTCTCCTCATATCCTTCTGTCAGATGTACTGGCCGATCCAACGGACGCAACGACAAACCCATAGCTAGACGTACCCGCTCCGAGGCAATCGCACGTTCTCTCCAGATACTTTCACAATACAATGGAATATCTGGCGGCGTTACCCGAAACGGAATTTCTTCCAGCTCATGACTTACATCACCAGCCTGAAAAGCTGCCTTGGCAACTTCCTCAAAAACCCTTTCCCTAATCTTCCTTGTCTCTGTATTAATACCACGCATTTGTTGCCTCCCTCCCAGATCCAATATACCCTAGAACATGTTTGCAATTATCACCCTATCTTCTGCAGCCTTTCACTGTGCTCCGTCACTACCTTCTTTATAATAGTGATATCTTGTTTCATCGCCCCATACTCTTCTACGGTATCTTTATATCTATGATAAGTAGATGTATAACAGGATTCTATTGTCTCTAAACGCGGTAAAACTTTATTTTCCATAGCTAATTCAAGAGTTTTAGTTCTACCTTCAAGACTCTCTACCTGGTTAGCAAGACCTTCCACTCTGCTTTCAAGGCTCTCTACCCTGTTTTCGATGCCTTCTACTCTATCTTCAAGGCGCTTCACTGCAGTTTCAAGGCTCTCTATCCTATTTTCGAGCCCTTCTACTCTATTTTCAAGTCGTTTCATTGCAGTTTCAAGGCTTTCTATCCTATTCTCAAGATTTTCTACCCTGTTTTCGAGCCCTTCTACTCTATCTTCAAGACGCTTCACTGCAATTTCGAGGCTCTCTATCCTATTCTCAAGATTTTCTACCCTGTTTTCGAGGCTTTCTACTCTATCTTCAAGACGCTTCACTGCAATTTCGAGGCTCTCTATCCTATTTTCAAGACTTTCTATCCTATTTTCGAGGCCTTCTACTCTATCTTCAACACGCTTCATTGCAGTTTCGAGGATTTCCATTTTATTTTCAAGGTCTTCCATCTTATTTTTAATAGGTTCCAATTTATTATCCATCATATTAGATATAGCAAGCAAAAATTCATGATCTGTCATTTTTATCATCCCCTTTCTAGCACAGCATCTAATAATCCGCACTCCACACTCTATGCTACATTTTGCAGTAACACTCTCCCGAAAAGTTCAAAGTACACACCATGCTCTAGCACCCATACTATATCATACTGCCAATATTTTCAAGCGCTGTTCCGCAATTACCTCTTTTATTCTGGAATGAATTGATATTTTCACCCTGTAACCAGTAACTGCAGCACTTTTTTTACCAGAAAAGGACACCGTCAAAAGACGATGCCCTTTTCATTTTGAGAATAAGTAATGATTATTATTTAACTACTTTCTTTAACTCTTCTGTGAGCTTTGGAACAATCTTATTCAAATCACCAACAATACCATAATCAGCTACATCAAAGATTGGAGCTGTGTTGTCCTTATTGATAGCTACAATAATGTCAGACTCTTCCATACCTGCTGTGTGCTGGATTGCACCAGAGATACCAATTGCAAAATATACATTCGGACGAACTGTCTTACCTGTCTGACCTACCTGCAGCTCCTTTGGCTTCCAGCCGTTATCTACAACAGCACGGGAGCAGCTTACAGTACCACCAATTACATCTGCCAAATCCTCCAAAATCTTGAAGTTCTCAGGGCTGCCAACACCGCGGCCACCAGAAACAAGAATCTTAGCATCCATAATATCCACTGTATCAGAGAGCTCTTTCACAATGTCAACAATCTCAACATATTTGTTGTTTGGAGTAAATCCAGGATTGTACTCAATCACCTCAGCCTTAGCTCCAGCAACTGGCTCAATCTTCTGCATTACACCAGGACGTACCGTAGCCATCTGAGGACGGTTATCCGGGCAGGCAATTGTAGCAATTGTGTTACCACCAAATGCAGGACGGGTCATTAAAAGCTGATTATGCTTCTGCTCATTCTCTTTTCCAGGAATAGGATTGAGCGGGAAATCACCAATTTCAAGTACTGTACAGTCCGCGGTAAGACCTGTAGCCACTCTTGCAGAAACACGAGGGCCTAAATCCCTTCCGATTGCTGTAGCTCCAACAAGAACGATATCCGGCTTATATTCATTGATTACAGAGGATAATGCATGTGCATAAGGCTCTGTCCTGTATTCTTTTAACTCAGGATCATCTACTACGATAACTTTATCTGCGCCATATTCTGCTAACTGGTCTGTCAGACCCTTAATACCAGAACCAATAAGAACTGCTGTAACTTCTGTGTTTAAGTCGCCTGCAAGTTCTTTTGCTTTTCCAAGCAATTCAAAAGCGATACTGCTTAATTCATTGTCTACCTGCTGTGCAAAGACATAGACACCCTTATATTCTTCTAAACCCATTTTAGTCACCACTTTTCCTTATATTATTAGATTACATGTTTCTCTTTTAACTTGCCCATGATATATGCAACTGACTCGTCAGCATCCAGTTCAACCTTCTCGCCAGCTCCCTTTCTAACCTTATCAGAAGCTTTTGCAATCTTAGTAGGAGAACCTGCAAGGCCAAGGTTGGAATCATCCACATCCTTTAAATCTTTTCTGCCCCATACTGTAATCTCAGCATCATAAGCATCAAAAATTCCGCCAGGAGTCATATAACGAGGCTCATTTAACTCAGAAAGAGCTGTAACCAGGCAAGGCATCTTAGCCTTTAATACATGGTATCTGTCATCATACTGACGCTCTACAACCACGCTATCCCCCTCAATCTTGATATCCTTTGCGTAAGAGATTACTGGAAGATCAAGATGCTCAGAAATCTGAGGACCTACCTGCGCTGTATCACCGTCAATAGCCTGACGGCCGGTGATGATCAAATCATATTCTAGGTTTCTAATTGCACCTGCAAGTGTAGTAGATGTTGCCCAAGTATCAGCACCACCTAAAACTCTATCTGTTACAAGGACACCCTTGTCAGCACCCATTGCAATTGCTTCACGAAGCACTTCTTCTGCCTTTGGAAGTCCCATCGTTACAACAGTAACCTCTGCACCATATTCATCTTTCAATCTAAGTGCTGCCTCCAAACCTGCCTTATCGTCAGGATTCATAATGGCAAGCATAGCACCTCTGTCCAAAGTTCCGTCCGGGTTAAACTTAACTCCGCCTTTCGTATCTGGAACCTGCTTTACACATACTACTATTTTCACGGCTTTGTCACTCCTTGTCTTTATTTTTGTTTGCGTGGTGAATTATTTCAATAAGCTGCCTGAGATAACCATTCTCTGAACTTCTGAAGTTCCCTCATAAATCTCAGTAATCTTCGCATCACGCATCATACGCTCTACATCATACTCTCTGATATAACCATAACCACCATGTAACTGGACTGCCTTTGTTGTAACTTCCATAGCAACCTCAGCAGCGTACAGCTTAGCCATAGCAGCTTCTACAGAATAAGATACCTTCTGTCCCTCAGCAAACTGCTGCTTCTTCATTGCAGCCTTATACACAAGGTTTTTTGCAGCCTCTACCTTTGTAGCCATATCCGCAAGCTGGAACTGTGTATTCTGCTGTGCAGAAATCGCACGGCCAAACTGCTTTCTTTCCTTGGTGTACTCAATCGTTCTCTCCAACGCACCCTCTGCAAGGCCAAGTGCCTGGGCAGCGATACCGATACGTCCACCATCAAGAGTATGCATAGCGATTGGGAAGCCCTTACCCTGAGGCCCTAAAAGAGCATCCTTAGGAATACGGCAATCCTGGAAAATTAACTCATATGTAGCAGAACCACGGATACCCATCTTCTTCTCCTTTGTACCAAAGGTAAATCCAGGTGTACCCTTATCTACGATAAACGCAGAGAATTTCTTAATTTTTCTGCCCCTCTTATCCTCAATAACATCTGTGTAGGCAATGATAATATATACATCAGCAACCTCACCATTAGTAATGAAGCACTTAGAACCATTCAGTACCCACTCATCGCCATCTAAAACAGCCTTAGTCTGTACGCCCTGTGCATCAGTACCTGCACCCGGCTCGGTAAGTCCAAATGCTCCAATCTTCTTGCCGCTGGCAAGGTCAGGAAGATATTTCTTTTTCTGTTCCTCTGTACCATATGTCAAAATTGGGTCTGCGCAAAGTGATGTATGTGCTGATACAACTACGCCTGTTGTACCACAGACCTTAGAAAGCTCCTCAACACACATTACATAAGATAAAATATCGCATCCCTGTCCACCGTACTCCTTCGGAATCGGAATACCCATGAATCCATATTTTCCCATTTTCTTAACAGTATCCATTGGGAAGTGCTCTGTCTCATCAACCTCTTGAGCCATAGGCTTAACTTCTGTCTCAGCGAAATCTTTGAAAAGCTGTCTCGCCATCTCATGCTTTTTACTTAATGTAAAATCCATGCCTTTCTTTACCACCTTTCATAAATTTGTATTGTATCCTAATTCAATACACGACTTATTGTTCCTGCTGTGCAAATCTGCCCATAGTAACAACTTATTTACATACTGCCTGCCCGCAAAGGGCAGACAGCAGAAAATACTGTTTTATATATTATTTTCTATAATCGAAGAAACCAACGCCTGTCTTCTGTCCAAGCTTGCCTGCACGTACCATCTTCTTAAGAAGTACATGTGCGCGGTACTTCGGATCACCTGTCTCATTGTAGAGAACATCCATAATTGCAAGGCAGATATCAAGACCAATCAAATCACCAAGTGCAAGAGGTCCCATTGGATGGTTTGCACCAAGCTTCATTGCTGTATCAATACCTTCAGCAGAAGCCACACCGTCTGCAAGAATGCCGACTGCTTCGTTAATCATTGGGATAAGGATTCTATTTACTACAAAGCCAGGAGCTTCGTTTACTTCTACAGGAGTCTTACCAATTTCTTTTGAGATTGCAATAACCTTATCATTTACTTCGTCTGTAGTATTCTCTCCACGGATTACTTCAATTAACTTCATAACAGGTGCCGGATTGAAGAAATGCATACCAATAACTGGCCTATTAATGCCTGCACCGATTTCAGTTACAGATAAAGAAGAAGTATTTGTAGCAAAAATGCAGTCATCCTTCTTGCAGATTTCCTCTAACTCTTTAAATGTCTGCTTCTTGATATCCATAACCTCAAGGGCAGCTTCAACAATCAGATCACAATCTGTACAAATCTCCTTTGTACCAGTTGTAATCTTTGCAAGGATAGCATCAGCAGCAGCCTGCTCCATCTTGCCTTTAGCTACTCTCTTCTCAAAACCTTTAGCGATTTTGTTTTTACCGTTTGCAGCAAATTCCTCATTGATATCACATAAATAAACTTCATAGCCTTCTGTCTGCGCAAATGCCTGCGCAATACCAGAACCCATTGTACCTGCACCAATTACTCCAACTTTCATGATTTTCTCCATTTCTGCGCTGTTTCTTGTCTATTTTCAGGTCTGGGCCAACAGCACACAGACACAGCCTGAGGAAGTGTACCACCAATAAAACAGTACCCTCCTAAACTTCCATTTAAAACTGAAATCTATTATTAGTATCTTTTTTGTATCCCAAGAATAATTTTTGAAACTATTTATTTTGGAAAGGAACTACTTTTAATTTCTTTTCTTTATCTTTCTCTAAGAAATTGCCCATACCAGCTTTCTGATCCTCTGTCTCAAAGCAATCGCCAAACAGCTTCTCTTCAATAACGATTGCCTGATCCATATCTACCTGAAGACCATCATTGATTGCCTTCTTGCAATTGCGCACTGCAATCGGGGCATTCTTTGCAATAGTATCAGCAAGCTTCTTAGCAGCAGGCATTAACTCCTCAGCAGGATGTACTGCATTAACAAGCCCGATGCGGTATGCTTCATCTGCCTTAATATTCCTTGCAGAATAAATCATCTGTTTTGCCATTCCAACACCAACAGTTCTTGCCAGCCTCTGTGTTCCGCCAAAGCCAGGTGTAATGCCAAGGCCAACTTCCGGCTGGCCAAACATCGCGTTATCTGAACAAATACGGATATCACAGCTCATAGAAATTTCACAGCCGCCGCCAAGTGCAAAGCCATTGATTGCTGCAATAACAGGAATCGGGAACGTCTCCAATTTGCGGAAAACATCATTTCCCTTCTTGCCGAACGCTTCGCCCTCTGCCTTTGTCAGTGTGCTCATCTCTCCGATATCTGCACCTGCAACAAAAGACTTGTCACCGGCACCAGTAAGAATCAGGCACCTTACGGTATCTAAATCTACTGCATCCAGAGTCGCATCAAGTTCATCCAAAACCTGACTGTTTAATGCGTTTAATGCCTTTGGACGGTTAATTGTAATCGTTGCAACTGCCCCGTCCACTTCATATAAAATGAAATCCATGGTAAAATACTCCTTTCATCTCTACACTCTTCCAAACATACCGCCAAAAGCGGTACAAATACGAAAAACAAAACGTGTGTCCTACGCTTCTCACAGGAACGTTTAGTCTCTTTCCACAATAGTAGTGCAGCCCATACCGCCACCAATACAAAGTGTAGCAAGACCCTTCTTAGCATCGCGTTTCTGCATTTCATGAAGAAGTGTAACTAAGATACGGCATCCAGAAGCTCCTACTGGATGTCCGAGAGCAATTGCACCACCGTTTACATTTAATTTTGAAAGATCAAATCCAAGGTCTCTTCCTACAGCTACAGACTGTGCAGCAAATGCCTCATTTGCCTCGATTAAGTCAAACTCATCAATTGTCATGTTAGCTTTTGCAAGTGCCTTCTTTGTAGAAGCTACAGGGCCAACACCCATAATAGAAGGATCTACACCGCCAAGTGCGCCGGTTACATATGTAGCCATTGGCTTAACACCTAACTCTTTTGCCTTCTCCTCGCTCATAACAACAACTGCAGCAGCACCGTCATTGATACCAGATGCATTACCTGCTGTAACAACACCGCCATCTTTGCCAGAGCAGCACTTCAATCCTGCAAGGCTCTCAGCAGTTGTTCCAGCACGAGGTCCCTCATCCTTATCAAATACAGTAACACCTTTTCTTGTCTTAATCTCAACTGGTACAATCTCATCATTAAATCTGCCAGAATTGATAGCAGCTTCACATTTCTGCTGGCTGTTCGCAGCAAACTCATCCAATTCTTCACGAGTAAGCTTCCACTGTTCTGCTACATTCTCAGCAGTAATCATCATGTGATACTGGTTGAAAGCATCCCATAATGCATCATTTACCATTGTATCAATTAACTTGCCATTGTTCATGCGGTATCCAAAACGACCCTGCATCATAGCATATGGAGCCATTGACATATTCTCCATACCACCTGCAACAACGATATCGGCATCCCCTGCTTCAATCATCTGTGCAGCCATATTAACACAGTTCAGACCAGAACCGCAGACAACATTAACAGTAACAGCCGGAGTTTCAATAGGTAAGCCTGCCTTAATAGAAGCCTGACGTGCAACGTTCTGTCCTAAACCTGCCTGAATTACACAACCCATATATACATGGTCAACTTTGTCAGCCGGAACGCCTGCTCTCTCAAGAGCTTCCTTAATTACAATAGATCCTAAAACAGGCGCTGGGGTTGTACTGAGCCCGCCACCCATTTTACCAATTGCAGTACGGCATGCGCCTGCTAAAACTACTTTCTTTGACATAATAAAATATCCTCCTTAAATTGATTAATATACTGACAGAAACCTGCCACCCTGCATTACTTGTCCCTCAGGCTCCGTCTGTACAGCCAGTGCCAGACAGTCCCTCCTGGCATAAATCTGATGCATTTCCGTTTCAAATCAACAGACTTATGCTATAGTAATGCCCTACACTAATCATAATATATCAAAATAGCTAAATTATCAAGTATTTTGTAACTTATATTGTGAAATTAGTCTAAAAAATTCATATTTTTGCCAAGAAAATGACATTTTCCCATTCCTTTTTCCTACAAAAGGCTATATAATCAAAATACATAAGCTGGCCATTCTTTTATCTATAAATAGATAAAAGAACTATATTTAAGATTAGAGACAAAAACAGGATATCGGCCATATTTTAATCGCAGATATACTCATTTCATACTGATTAAGCGAGTAACATTTTAGCCGTAAAAGATGGCATGGGGGATTTATATGGATATTTATGAGATGATTAAACTGTTGTATCTAGTAGAAGAACTACAAGGATATGATGAGAGCGACATTGTTTCCGCAAAAAATCACTTTGGCGCACTGCCTCAAGTTGTAGAAAACTTCTGGCGTAAAGCAGGACGCACAGAGGCAATCCATCACATACAAGACCATTGGTCAAAACCGGAAGAATGGCAAAAAAATTGTGATTACCTAATTCTACTAACTGAAAACCAGGGTTGTTTTATTACAGGAATCCAGAAAACAGATCTGAAAAAGGCAGACCCTCCTGTATATATAAAAATGAATGATAAAGATTGGGCATTATGTACCGAAACAACCAGCGAATTCTTGCAGGCGGTGCTTGCCTATGAATCCATTTTTACATTTTCTTATGTTCCTGAAGACTTTGTTTTCTGGCTTACCGATGAAGAAAAAGAAATTATATCAGAAAATCTTGAAAAAAAATCTTTTATGCTTCATGGCTGGATGAATATGGACATAAGCTTTTACAGCAATGCATCCGACAATATGGCAGCCATTATGGAATGTGATGAGCCGCAAGTAATTTATGGGGCTGCAAGTGAAGAATCTTATGAAAAACTATTGGAGGTTATGGAAGACCTTGGTGAATCATAAAAGTATAGTTGAAAATTTTCGTCAAAAGTGCTATTTTATTTATAAAGGAAACCTCGCCATAATGTGGTGGTTGCCAACAAGAAACGCAAAGAACCAAAGTTCTTTTAGCGTTTTTGCTGGGGCACAAGTAAAGTCTGTGCCCTTTTTTAATATAACACAAACGGCGCAGAAAGCGCAGAAATGAGGTAAAGTATGGATTTTAAAAAAATGTATGATGACAAACTGACAACCGCAGAGGAAGCAGTAAAAGTTGTAGAATCCGGCGACTGGGTAGACTATGGGTGGTGTACCGGGACTCCTGTTGCCTTAGATTCTGCTATGGCAAAAAGGCTTCCAGAACTGACTGATGTTAATTTCCGCGGCGGAATCCTGATGTGGCAGCCGGAAATCTTTAAAATTGATGCGCCTGCAGAGCACATGACATGGAATTCATGGCATATGGGAGGTATTGAACGCAAAGCAATTGCCCAGGGGTTCTCTTTCTATGCACCAATCCGCTACTCTGAACTCCCAAGATATTACCGTGATTCTGTAATCCCTTCTAAAGTGGCTATGTTCCAGGTTGCACCTATGGACGAGCACGGTTTCTTTAACTTTGGCCCAAACGCTTCCCATCTGGCTGCAGTCTGTGAAGGCGCTAAGACAATAATTGTTGAAGTGAATAAAAATATGCCTCGTTGCCTCGGTGGATTTGAGGAATCAATCCATATCAGCAAAGTAGACATGATTGTCCAAGGTGACAACCCTGCAATGGCAGAACTTGGCGGCGGCGGGCCTGCTACTGCTGTAGATGAAGCTGTTGCAAAATATATTGTAGATGAAATTCCAAATGGCGCATGCCTCCAGCTTGGCATCGGCGGTATGCCAAATGCTGTTGGTTCCCTGATTGCAAAGTCCGATCTAAAAGATTTAGGAATCCACACAGAGATGTATGTAGATGCATTTGTTGATATTGCAAAAGCAGGCAAAATCACCGGATTAAACAAAAAAATAGACAAAGGACGCCAGGTATATGCATTCGCAGCAGGAACCAAAAAGCTATATGACTATCTAAACGAAAATCCTGAATGTATGAGCGCTCCAGTTAATTATACAAACGACGTCCGCCAGATTTCTGCATTAGACAATTTCATTTCGATTAACAATGCCGTTGATATAGACTTATTTGGCCAGGTAAATGCAGAATCCGCAGGAACAAAGCAGATTAGCGGCGCAGGCGGACAGCTTGACTTTGTCCTCGGCGCATATCTCTCCAATGGCGGCAAATCCTTTATCTGTATGTCCTCAACTTATGCTCAGAAGGATGGCACAGTGAAGTCAAGAATTACCCCTACATTGAATAACGGCTCCATTGTCACAGATACACGTGCCAATGTCCATTACTTTGTTACCGAATACGGTCTTGTCAACTTAAAGGGAAAATCTTCTTGGGAAAAAGCAGAGGCAATTATATCCGTTGCACATCCTGACTTCCGCGATGAACTGATTGCAGAAGCTGAAAAAATGCATATCTGGAAACAGAGCAATAAGCGTTAATACATAAACGCTTACCATCTCAAAAACCGTTTCAAATATGAATAGCGGGGAACAATTCATTGTTCCCCGCTATTCATATTTGAAACGGTTCTATATTTCACCTATAAAAAATTTCACTATAATAATGGTTGCCAACAAACAGTATACGGCTTTATTGCTAAGGTAAAAGCAAAATCTGTGCCCTTTTTTAAGATACTTTACTATCTGCCTTTTGTTGGAACTTCTCATTTTGAATTATGAACCTCTCATGGGTTCCCTCTCCGATCAGTCCCTTATCATCATATGCCTCCACATGAAATACAAGTCTGCGCCCATCTACCTCAATCAACTCCGTTTTACAAGTAATCTTCATGCCAACTGGTGAAGCAGCCACATGTTTGACATTCATCAATGTCCCAACGCTCCCTGCTCCCTCTTCCAGTTCTGCAGAAACACTAGTATAAGCTGTCTCCTCCATCAAAGCAATCATTGCCGGGGTAGCATAAACGGCAAGCTCACCGCTTCCCATTGCCTTCGCTGTCGTTCCTTCTGTAACCATACGCTCCATAACACCTTTTATTCCCTTTTCTAACATATGTATTCTCCTTTTATAACCTATATAGATTTATTAATCACTTTGTCTGCCGATTCTTTGCAGCTTCTTACCTTTTTACTATTAAATCATCCTCATCAAACTCTACTATTACATAATATCCGCGGTCTGTGTGCTTAACTTCCTTGACAACCCCCTGCCTTGATTTTATCCGCTGGTTTACTTTATAACAACCAGACATTGCTACAGCAGGCTCTATCATATAAGTATAATTTAACGCTGTCTTTTTTTCACTTATATTTACGGAGTCACCGGCTTTTACCAGCCCCGGCCGCTCCATTTTAAATGTCATCTCCCTCACAGTTACCACCACGCTTTCCTTTTGTGCAATATAAATTCATTATTGCCGTCATCGCACAACAAACAGTACACAAACACACTCCGGCACTCCATCCAGCCAAAAGCCAAAAATCTGGCTTCTGGCTGGATCAGTTGTGTATGAGAATAAATCTTCAAGCATTCCCTAACTTCTCCGTACAAACTCAGTCCGGCACTTAGGGCAGGTAATCGCAATTTTCCCTTTTCCCTTTGGCACGCGAATTTTCTGTTTGCAGGAAGGACATTTGTAAATATGGTGTGTCCGCCTCTGCTCCATATGACTTTTTCTCCTGGCAAAAAAGAAACGCACCTTATTGTGATACTTCATATAACGTTCGTTTTCCGCATAGCGCTTATAATGGTTCCTGGAAAATATGCGAAAATACGCATAAATCAAAAGCAACAGCCCAATGGAATTTAGCACCCTCCGCATCTGGATAAAAGGGATAAAAATCTCCAACACCATCAGCACTAGTGCAAGAATGACCAAGAAATTACTGAACTTATCAACTCCATACCGCCCCTGCATAAATCTTGCCAAACGTTCCCGCATAGTTCTTTGTTCCTTTCAATAGTATATCTTACTTCCACAATATATTGTATACCATTTTTATCAAAAAACAATATTCTAAATTTGAACAATTCTAAAATATATATAAACAAGTAAAAAACATATTTATCTAACTCAATTTAAGACTCTTTTGCCTTCCGAAGCAAGGCATTTTTCATCCTATAATACTCTGGTGTCATATCCAGATAATGGACATGAGGATTAACAAAACGCTGCTCCTCCTCCCAAATCTCGTCCGAAAGCTGCTTGCTGACATACTCCCTAATTTCCTCTACACCACTCCGCTCCCGTACCAGCCTGCCCTGCAAAAATACAGGCTCTAACAGCGGCTTAAAGGTACAATTTTCAAAGAAACGCTTTTTCCAAGGTTTTTTAGGGTCAATATACTCCACAGAATCACCATCTTTGATAATCTCTTCCCTGCCGGCGATCAAATCCGCAATTGCTTTGTGGTTCTGGTCATACACGCGGTACAACTCCTTAAAGCCTGGATTCGTTATTTTTTCCACATTTTCTGAAATCTTAATTCTTGGCTCAAAAATATCATTATGACGAACTGCAGCAATCTTATAGACGGCCCCAAAAACCGGCTCTGATTTTGATGTAATCAGCCGCTCACCAACGCCAAAACTGTCAATACATGCTCCCTGGCTTAGCAGTGATTGTATGGTAAACTCATCAAGGCTATTGGATGCCACAATAATACAGTCATTCAGCCCAGCTTCATCAAGCAATTTTCTCGCTTTTTTAGACAAGTATGCCAGGTCACCACTGTCCAGCCGGATACCACGCAAACGTTTCCCCATTGGCTCCAGCACTTCCTTTGCTACACGGATGGCATTTGGTACGCCGCTCCGCAGTACATCGTACGTATCAACCAAAAGAACTGTAGCATCGGGGTACATCTGTGCATATTTGCAAAATGCTGTATACTCATCCGAAAAATACAT
This sequence comes from uncultured Lachnospiraceae bacterium, assembly GCA_910585905.1. Lineage (GTDB taxonomy): Bacteria > Bacillota > Clostridia > Lachnospirales > Lachnospiraceae > Butyribacter. Next base: position 896 of record CAJUID010000045.1, on the reverse strand, counting down.
AATCCAACTGTGCGCCATCGTACCGCTAACTGGTATGCCAAACATCTGCCCGGCAAGCACTGTAGCAGTCGAGGAGGCTCCGCCAATATATGCAGCTCTGGCTCCGTACACCGCAGCGTCCATATTGTGTGCACGCCTAGCCCCAAAGTCCGAAACACTGCATTTTCCCGCCGCATTGCAGATGCGTCTTGTCTTTGTGGCAATCAGTGACTGGTGGTTAATTTCCAACAATATTGCCGTTTCAATCAATTGGGCATCAATCACTGGGGCAATTACCGTAAGTACTGGTTCATTTGGATACATAACAGTACCTTCTGGAAGAGCATAGATGTCACCAGAAAATTCGAATTGTTGCAGATATTGCAGAAAATCCTCTAAAAAAATCCCCTGCTCTCTCAGATAGGCAATATCTTCCTCTGAAAAATGCAGATTCTGGATATATTCAATAATCTGCTCCAGACCCACAAAAATGGAATACCCTCCATTGTCTGGGTTGTTCCTATAAAAAACATCAAATACAACCAGCTCGTCCCGCCCTCTGTTCTCCTTAAAATAACCATTACTCATGGTAAGCTCATAAAAATCCATCACCATAGACAGATTTCTTTCTGCATGTTGACCATCCATTCCCAATCCCTCCACCTATTTCAGTTACCACTCAATTGCGGTAAATTTTAGATACAAAAAAAGCACGAGACGGGATTCGAACCCGCGACCCTCGCCTTGGCAAGGCGATACTCCACCACTGAGCCACTCGTGCATTTTAATATTTGCCAAAGCATTTGCTTTAACAAAACAATATGTAGTTGTCTAATGTTTTCTTCCGAAAACAACTTGGGATAAACCCAAGCACGAGACGGGATTCGAACCCGCGACCCTCGCCTTGGCAAGGCGAT
>CAJUID010000044.1 GCA_910585905.1 uncultured Lachnospiraceae bacterium | reverse complement strand
TATTACTAAATCAGGCAGACATTTTAGCGAAGCAGCAGGAGCAGGATGAAGTGCTAGCAGAAATGCTCCTACAGCAGGCAGTAAAACAGCAGGAGAATGAAGAGGTACTTGCAGCTATTCTCTTAAATCAAATGGGGGGAGGTGAGGCAGATGTATAATATAGTAAAAAGGTATTTCAATAATGGCATTTACAGCAGCGAAGAAGTGGCACGCTTTGTTAAAGCAAGGAAAATAACGGTAGAGCAGTACGAGGAAATAACAGGTAACAGATATGAGGAATAGAGCTATAAGGCTCTTTTTTAGTTGTGCCAGTTTTATTCTGGCACGGCAGAAAGGAAAAAAGTTATGAAAGCATTTACAAACAACTACAATCTTATGATGGGGAGCATAGTAACTGTCATGACGGCATTGTTTGGCGTATATTGGTATGTCTTCGCTGCATATCTGTTTTTCAATGTAGCGGATTGGCTGACGGGGTGGTACCGTTCCAGAAAGAAAAAGAAGGAAAGTTCACGGGTGGGGCTGCAGGGGATATTAAAAAAGCTTGGCTACTGGGTTATTATAGCAGTAGCTTTTTTGATGTCCGATGTTTTTGTCCATCTGGGTAAGGATATCTTAGGAGTTAATCTGGATTTCCTCATGATGGTGGGATGGTTCACACTGGCCTGCATGATGGTAAATGAAGTGCGGAGTATTTTGGAGAACTTGGTAGAATGTGGCTATAATGTCCCTGCAGTTTTGGTGAATGGCCTCGAAGTTGCAGACAAAATGATCAACAAGGAAAGTGGGGATGATATAGATGAGTAAAATAAAAAAAGTAACAGTCCATGCAGGCCATAACAAGCAGGGTAAAATTGCGTGCGGGGCATCTGATTACATAGACGAGTCTAAGGAGGCGCGCATTATCTGCCGGAAAGTAATTAAGCTGTTGAAAAAGAATGGCATAAAAGCGTATAACTGCACTGTCAATAATGGGACATGTAAGGATGATGTTTTAAAGAAGATATGTAAGAAATGCAATACGAAGGAAAGGCAGCTTGATATCTCCATCCACTTCAATGCCTGCAACCATTCTAAAGCGGATGGGCGGACAAAAGGCGTGGAAGTCCTCTGCAGGACAATAGAGGGCATTCGTGGTGGTGTGGCAAAAAGAATATGTAACCAGATTAGTGCTATTGGATTTACAAATCGCGGTGTAAAAACAAATGGGAGACTGTATTTTTTGAACCATACAAACAAGCCTGCCATTCTGGTAGAAGTTTGCTTTGTCGATGATCAGGATGACGCAAAATTGTATAAACAAAACAAGGATGCAGTGGCACAGGCGATTGTGAAGGCTGTACTGAATTATAACAAAAGTTGTAGCTAGTGCCACAATTATTATGGCACTGTAAAAATACTATAATAAAGTAGATTAGCCCAGGTTGCTATATGGCGGTCTGGGTTATTTATGCTTTGCGAAAGAATTTTTAAATAGAACCCGAAGTTATAATGGGTTGATATTGTTTCTACTTATTATATATAGACTATGATTGACTTAATGTTATTAAATAGGATAGTAGTTATTTCTTATTTAATCATAAGGTTAGAATGCTGACAAAAGGTGCATCAAGCGTTAGAATAAGTTAAAAGGATATTGAAAAACTATTGGTTATCGAATACAGACCACCATATTGGCTCATTATTACCATTGCTGCCTGCGGATTACACCGTGTAATATTTACTGGATATTCCAGCCGTCTTTCATAATTCCACATAAATTTCCTCGATTCTGCGTCTACCGCAAATATTTTGATATTGAGCTAACAGTTCTGCCAAGGCCAAGGAGTTTCTGTCCATATCCAATGGCATTCATCTTCATTGGAATCACTCAGCAGTGGGCCAAACTCTCGTTGATATTTGTCTAAAGCTTCCTTGCGGAGTTTTCTCATTTTTTGGTAATATGACATAGCTTCTGCATCACAAGGATGGGTATCCAGATACATAACGGCTTCTGTCACTCCAAAACTTACCTGGGTAATATACATAAGAAGTTGTTTTTGATTCATGTTTTACCGACCTCCTTTGCTGCAGTGAAAGCCACGGGGAATACAGCCATAAAATGGCAGATCCAGGCATGGGAAAATGGTGCCTTTTGATAATCCTTCATCAATGTTATACACACAATCCCATTGTTGCCATGGCACATAGCCGATGCCGACAGGCATTCCGCGTAGAGGATCATTTTGGATGCTGGTAGCATCATCTACACAGTTGCAGGTGTTACAGCCGCAAGATGCCTGAGGCATTGGCATCGGCTGCATGGAAGGAGTTTTTCTTCCGCAGGAATTGTTGTTCATATTGTTTCTGCAACGCCTATCGTTCATATTCATGCCAGTGTTGGCACTGCAGTCCTGCGAACATTTCCCGGAACATTGGTTCATGTTATTCATATTTTTCCTCATTTCTGCGCTGCGTTTTCTGTATCTAAGGAACGGTAGTTCCCTGGAAGCCAGGTTCTTTTGGAATCTAATTATCTAAAACCTTAGCCCCTGGAATCTTAGTTCCTTCAAGCCTGTGGCGCAGCGCGGGCACAAACTTGCTGGGTAAAAGGTTAAAACATTCATATTTACTTCCTGCTAAAGTGGTAAATGAAAACAGGAATATCTTTTCGTGCTAATTCATATATATGTAGAATTACAAAAAGTGTGAATCAAACAGTGAGCAGAGTTATGGTAAATATCTTACTTGTATGAATATTTTCCATGACTGTGCGAGTGTCCATCATGAGGAACAGAGCAATGTAATAAACGGTGCAGGGGTTCTGAATGATAGGGGGTGGTAAAGTTACAAAGGAGCGGCAGTTTGGTGTTTTATTAATAAAAGTGTTTGTGTTGGCAAAGCCAGCATGATTGGAAGCGTAAATAAAGTCGTGAGAGCGGCAGTGGCAAGCTTGGTAGTTTTCTATTGACAAGTTAAGTATGAAATGAGAACATAACAGTATTGTAACCGATATAATTGAAAAAGTTTAATAGGATATTCTGGCTTTTTGTATCGGTAGATGAAGAAAGGGTGTGCAGGGATTGGACAGAGATTTTGGACACAGGGATTTTAACCGGGGATACCAGGGGTATAGAAGGAGAAAGTCAGGAAAGGCTGCATATCTGGCTCTTTTGGTGTGCATTCTTGCGGCAGCGGGAATGATTTGTTATCAGAAGAAAATTGGGCCATTTGCCCAAAGTACGCTAAGCCATCCAAGGGTAACGGATTCCAGGACAAAAGAAGAGGCGCGGCAGGATTTTGACAATTTGATGAATGAGATTTTCAAAGAAGAAGTTACGGACAATACTATTACATTGAATTATACAATTAAGGATAAGAAGGCGTATGACCTTGATGATGAGGACACAACTCTCGGTGGATATTCCCTGGAGGAATTTCAGAATAGTCTATTGGTGTCCGAAAATAGGGTTGCGACATTAGAGACATTTGATTACAATAAGCTTTCTAAAGAACAGCAGTTAATATATGATATTGTCTATATTATATCCAAGCAGAATTTGGAGTCAGCAGATTTTTTGGAATATGCGGAGTGCCTTGGCCCAACTACAGGGATTCAGGCTCAGCTTCCAGTATTTTTGGCAGAGTACAACCTATATGAAAAAAAGGATGTGGAGCAATATATTGGGTTAATTGATCTTGTTCCAGAATATTTTGAGCAAATCCTTGCATTTGAACAAAATAAATCCAAAAAGGGAATCTTTATGAGTAATACCACAGCGCAGGCGATAATTGACCAGTGCGAGGATTTTGTGAAAGAGCCTGAGAAGAATTATTTGATCACAGTTTTTGATAAAAAGATTCAAGAGGTTGAGACGATTTCAGAAGAAGAAAAAGAGGCTTTTTCAGAACAAAATAAAAAGGCAGTATTAGAATCTTTAATCCCAGCATATCAGTCTTTGATAAAGGGATTAAAAAAATTAAAGGGAACCGGGAAAAATGAGAATGGGTTATGCCATTTTGAAAAGGGCAAAGAATACTATGCATACCTGGTGAAAAGTGAAACTGGCTCTGACCGCTCTTTAAATGAAATTAATTCGTTGCTGGATAAAAAGATATCAAAGCTAAAAAAAGAAATGGCAGCAATTATGGCGGAATCGCCAGATGTTTATTATGATGCGCAGGATGTTACATATCCTTATCAAGAACCCAAAAAGGCAATGGAGCATTTGAAAAAGGCAATTCGGAAGGATTTTCCAGCGCTGGATGGGGATATCACATGCCAGATTAAAGCAGTTGATAAATCACTGGAAGAAAGCATGAGTCCAGCATTTTATCTGACGCCCGCCATTGACAGTTACAAGGATAATGTAGTTTATATTAATGAAAATGAGCGATATGATTTAAGCAAGGCATTTACAACAATTGGGCATGAAGGCTATCCGGGACACCTATATCAGACCTGCTATTTTAATTCAACGAATCCTTCGCCAATCCGAAGTATTATCAGTGTTGGCGGATATACTGAGGGGTGGGGCACATACGCTGAATTATACAGCTATGACTTGGCAGATATTGATAAGGAGGTAGCAAAGCTACTAAAGAAAAATACATTAACCACCCTATGTATCTATGCCAAAGCGGATATTGGAGTCAATTATCTTGGCTGGGATTATAAAAAATTACAGGAATATCTGTCAGACTTTGGTTTTAGTAAAAGCAGTGCCCGGATTATCTTTGATTCTATGGTGGCAGAGCCGGGCGGCTATATGGAATATACGCTTGGATATCTGGAAATAGAAAATTTATTAGAAAAGGCAAAGAAGGAATTAGGGGAAAAATTCGTATTAAAAGATTTTCATGAATTCTTTCTGTCAATCGGACCTGCGCCATTTGCTGTAATCCAGGACCGGATGGAAGGGTGGATTGAGGAGCGGATGGGGTGAGCAGCAACAATAAAAAAAGTATTTCTTTCAGTTTTTCGTTGACTTTTTTTGGAAAAAAACCTATACTTGTATTCAGAATGCCTAACTAGTATAGTGTAGATTGATTTCTTAGTAGATAAAGTTTGACTGATAGGAATTTAATATTCACTATACTATTACTTCGGCTATTAAATCTCACAATTTTGTTTGCTTGAATTCCAAGTACATTTTGCTGATAGCATTGACGTAGCACCACTACTCTTATGCTTTTAGCGGATGCCCTTGTTGGTTTATTCTGCGCAAATTTTTATGAGGATTTAACGTTTGAAGTAATGATCCATGATGTTAGTTTGTTACGGATTTTGGCATGGTTTTTTGTGGTTTATCTCTGCAGGTATATTTTTGCAGCCTGCGGTTAACAATATTCTGTCACAAGCATTTCGGGCTGGCAGAGACAAATACATCATATAGTAGGAGGTTTTTTCACATGGCAACAAAGGCAAATTACAAGTTGGAAGAAATTGGTGCTGGTAAGGTTGGATTTCCTAAAACTGGCGATGCAGTTACAAATACCCGTGCTATCATTGAAGCTGCTTTTTATGGCAACAATGTAGTTAAGGTAAGTACCTTGAAAGAAGCATACAATCTGGCAAAGAATTCACCGGGAACTATCGTGACAGACATGCCTGTTTACAGAGGTGAAGAATTCGGCCTTGACGCTGATGCAAAGGTTCTTCTTTTTAATGATGGAGCAGTAACAGGACGTTACGCTGCAGCGCGCCGTATCAAGGGTGAGCCGGGCGTAGATACTGGGAAACTTGATAAAGTGGTAATGGACGCTGTTTATAAGACACGTTTCAAAAAATTATATCATGCACAGGTGTTTGTTGGTCTTGATCCAGAATTTATGGTAAAGGCACATCTTCTGATTCCAGAAGGCGAAGAGAACTTAATGTATAACTGGATGATTAACTTCCAGTATATGTCAGATGAGTATGTAAAGATGTACAAGAACTCTAAGGCTGTTGGTGATGGCAAAGAAGCTGATATTTATATCTTCTCTAACCCACAGTGGGAGCCAACTCCAAGTCCTGATGTAGATTATAGCTGCCTGAGTGATGACAGGACACTTTGCTATTTTGATACTGACCAGAACTGTGCTGCAATTCTTGGTATGAAATATTTCGGTGAGCACAAGAAAGGTACTTTGACAATGGCTTGGGCTATTGCAAATCGTAATGGCTATGCTTCTTGCCACGGTGGACAGAAAGAGTATACACTTCCAGACGGCAAGAAATACGTTGCATCTGTATTTGGTCTTTCTGGTTCAGGAAAGTCAACACTTACACATGCTAAGCACAACAACAAGTACGGTGAAAAGGCTATCACAGTTCTTCATGACGATGCATTTATCATTAATTCTGATACATGTGCTTCTATCGCTCTTGAGCCGACTTACTTCGATAAGACAGCGGATTATCCTACAGGCTGCCCAGATAACCAGTATCTGTTATCTGCCCAGAACTGCTCCGCTACAATGGATGAGGACGGAAAGATTCAGTTAGTTACAGAAGATATCCGCAATGGTAACGGACGTGCTATCAAATCTAAGCTCTGGTCTCCAAACCGTGTGGACAAGATTGAAAGCCCTGTAAACTCTATTATCTGGATTATGAAGGATCCTACGATTCCTCCAGTAGTTAAGCTGAAAGGCGCTGCACTTGCTTCTGTTATGGGTGCTACACTTGCAACAAAGACTTCTACTGCAGAGCGTGTTGCTGCAGGTACAGATATGAACGCACTCCGCATTGTGCCATATGCTAATCCATTTAGGACTTATCCGTTAGTAAATGATTATGAGAAGTTCAAGAAGTTAGTAGAGGAAAAGGATGTAGACTGCTATATTGTAAATACTGGTGATTTCATGGGCAAGAAGGTTCAGCCTAAGGATACACTTGGAATTCTTGAGTCTATCGTAGAAGGCAAAGCAGAGTTCAAAAAATGGGGTAATTTCGATGATATCGAGATTATGGATTGGGAAGGTTTTGTGCCTGACCTCAATGACCCAGAGTACAAAAATGCATTAAAGAATGCTATGCAGAACCGTGTAGATGCTGTTGAAGGATTCTCAACAAAGAAAGACGGCTATGATAAGCTTCCAGATGAAGCACTTGCAGCACTTAAGAAGCTGGTAGAAGCTTTAGCATAATTTTTGTAGGATTATAATTTAATATTACCAGGGAAACATAGAGTAAGATATTACAAAATGTTCTTTGGTGGAATAAAAAGGCAATGAATTTTTCATTGCCTTTTTTTGAACCCTTTGCAAAGTTGCGACAATGTTATAGATGTAAGGGTATTTGGCACAGTACAGTAAGAAATGTGCAGACTGTGCCGCAAAACGACGTCGTAATGAAACAAATGTGCATTTGGAGAATGATAATGAAAGTGACAGAATTGGAAAAATGTATTGATTTATATGGAAAAGACATTTTTGCATTTTGCAGGCAGTTGACTTACAGTAGGCAGGAAGCGGAAGAATTGTATCAAGATACCTTTTTGAAGGCAATGGAGCTTCTTCATAAGATTAGGGTGGAAGAAAATCCAAAAAGCTATCTTTTGTCAATTACATTGCGCCTTTGTAAAAATTCTAAGCGGAAGTATGCCAGGCGCAGGCAGATTGCTGGAATCGAATCTCTAGTGGAGGAAGATCAGGGCATAGAAGACCAGGGCTGTTCTCTAGAAGAAGAGGTAGTTGCAAGGGAGAGGGCAAAAGAGGTAAGGGATGCAGTGAGGGAATTGGCAGAAAAATATAGGATGCCGGTTTATCTTTATTATATGGAGGAGCTAACCATGCCGGAAATAGCTAGGGTATTAAAGATACCGAAAGGGACCGTTAAAAGCAGGCTGTATCAGGCGAGGAAAATATTAAGAGAGAGGCTGGAGGTGGAGTAAATATGAGTGACAGACTAGATGATTTGTTAAAGGAAGCCCTTACTCCGTCTGAGGAACCAAGTGTCTGGTTAAATCAAAGTATTGTAAGAAAGGCGAAGGGGGACAATATTATGAAGAAACCATTTTTTAAAACAGTGCCAGTAGTAGCAGCATTAGGAATCGGAATTTTGGCTGCGGGAAGTTTAACAACATATGCAGCTTGGAAGTACCTCAGTGTGGAGCAGGTGGCAGAAGACTTAGGCGACAAAAAGCTCGCTGACACGTTCCGTGATAAAGATGGGACAATTAGCATTAATCAGAGCCAGAGTTATGGAAATTACAAGGTGACACTTAAAGAAATTGTTTCAGGTAAAAATCTGAGTGATTATTTAGTATCAAAAGAAGATGGGGAGATAAGGGAAGACAGGACATATGCCGTAATCTCTATTGAGAAAAAAGATGGCACTGCAATGCCACATACTAGTGATGATGATTACGATGAAGTGCCATTTTTGGTAACGCCATTTATTAAGGGGGAAGCTCCGTGGCAAATGAATGTTTTCTATATGAATGGTGGTGCGCAGACAATGGTAAAAGATGGGATTATGTACCGAATCCTTGATTGCGATAATCTGGAGGCATTTGCAGAGAGAGGAGTTTATATTGGTGTTCTGAATGATAATTTTGTAAATAATGCCTCTTATGATTTTGACCAGAAAACAGGTGAAATTATGCCCAAAAAAGACTATGATGGCATGAATCTGCTTTTTAATCTTCCATTAGATAAATCGAAAGGAAATGAAGAAGCGGCAGAAAAGCAGCTTGCTGAGTGGAGAGGCGATGCGGAAAGCGATGATGTGGAAGGCAGTGATGAAAAAAATGCTGAGGAGTTAGACGCAAATTTCCAGAACTGGACGATTGAGAGATTGCAGAAGGAATGTACTCTGGTAAAGAAAAGTGTACAAAAATTAAAGGTGGATAAAGATGGCTATCTTTCTTATAATTGGGATTATAATGGGGATTCAGGAAATGGCCAGATTTTAGCGGAGAAAGACAATGGGGGGGCGTTTGCTGATATCATTAGAGAGGGGAAATATGGTATGCCAGATGGTTCTGTAATTATTGGTTATGCCGGTGCCGAAGACAGTATGATTCAAGTAATTACCCGTGAAAAGGATGGTACGTATACTTTTGCATTATACCTTCCAAAGACATCAAAGTAAAATTAAAATGAGTTTACTATTATGAGGGAGTGCTGCCGTGTAAAGTGGCAGCACTTTTTAAGATTGTTTGTGCTCAAGAAGCCAGCGTGATTGGAAGTATGCAGGTTAATTAAATGAAAACTGCAGTTTATTCCCGCGAAGCAACGAGCCAAGCGCGAGCTTGCTCGCATTTGGCGACTGCCGCGAGGGTCAAATACCCCGCCCCTCTGGGGCGAACTTGCTAAAAAGAAGCTAAGTCATGCCCCGTTGCTTGCAGCGGGGTATTTGACTAGATAGAAGATTATGAATTCATGGTGAAACGGAGAAATTTATAGATTTTATATGCATGAATATAGAAAATTTGGTTTCCATAAACAGTCTAAGACAGTATAGGAATATGCTGTCTTTTTAGCATGTTTTCCATTTGCCCTGCATAAGATGAAAAGAACGATAATCGGAAAAACTTCTTGAAAGGTATGGGATTAGAATGGATGAGAAAATTGAAGAAATCTTGAAACAGTATCCAATTCAATTAATTGGAAAAAGGAGAATACGCGGCGCAATCCTTTTAGAAGCAAAGGAGGGGCTGTTTACATTGGTGCAGTATAAAGACAGCGCCAGAAGGTTAGCCTTTCAGGAGCAGGTAAAGCATGTATTGATGGACGAGGGATATTCTTATGTGGATGAGGGGATTCCCGATGTAAATGGGGAGCTCCTGGTAAGGGATTCCATGGGGAACCGCTGGCTTTTGAAGCGGTGGTATATTGGGAGGGAGTGTAATCTAAAAGATGAAAAGGATATCTGTCATGCGACAAAACATTTAGCAGGTCTTCATAATATGATGCATTATCCAGAGGGGGATGAGGGGGAATTGTCAGTGGACGTACAGGATGACAATCTTGACCTTTTGCTGGAGCGCCATATGAGGGAGATGAAAAGAGTTTATAACTATATTCGTGGAAAGAAGAAGAGGAATGAAATGGAAATCTGTATTCTGAACCTTTTTCAGAAATTCTACGACCAGGCTGGGTTTGCGCATATGTATATCTCAGAAATTAATTATAACGAGTTAAAAGATCAGTGCATCTCGCAGAGGCGTGTGTACCATGGCAGTTATAATTATCATAACATTATCTTTAGCGAGCAGCAGATTGTCACGACTAATTTTGATAAGGCAGATGTTGGCATTCAGATTGTAGATTTATATGATTTTCTGCGCAAGATTATGGAAAAGAACGGCTGGAATACAAAGCAGGGGGTTAAGATACTGGATGCATACCAGAAGGTGCGCCCTCTGGGGAAACAGGAGGCAAAGCTTTTGTACGTTTTGCTTTTATTTCCTGAGAAATTTTGGAAGCAAATTAATTTTTATTACAATGGAAAAAAGTCGTGGATGTCCCTTAAAAATTATGATAAGCTCCTGAAGATTGAAAGCCAGGAAGAGCTACGAAGAAATTTTTTGAGGGAGGCAAAAGGACTTTTATTTTAGAGGGATTTATGATAAGATGGAGAAGGTTACTGCAATAGCAGTTATCAATCTTAAAGCAGCAGAGGGGATGAAACAATGTCGAACAGGCAAAAGGTACACAGGTTTGTGATATACTGTTGTGTTATTACATTGTTTGTGACAACTTTAACATCATGTTCTGTAAGGCAGAAGAGGATGAGGCAGGGGAGTTATTCTGTTCAGAACTCACCATCTGTAGACACACAGATGGTAAAGGGAATTGTGGTTCGGAATGACAGTGAAAAAAAACAGCTTCAGATTAGGGAGTTGGATACAGATGAGATAAATACTCTTGCATATGGGGCATCTTCTATTTTTACGGATAAATATAAGGAAGAAAAGGATGGGGAGCAGATAGAAGCAGGAATGATTCTGCAGGCAGATTATCGGAAGGATGATGGATGGATTGTTTCGGCCAAAGTGCCAGAAGATGTTTGGGAATATCAGGATGTTAAGAAATTTTCCTTTGCCGGAGACGAAAAGATGATGCAGGTGGCAGGAAAGAAATATCAGTATTCTGGAATGACATATTTTGCCTCTGGAAATGAGTCTATTGAGCCGATGGAGTTTAACAGTCAGGATGTCCTTACTGTGCGTGGGATTGGTATTCGCGTTTATTCTGCGGTAAGAACGGCCGGGCACGGGTATATTCGCCTTACAAATTATGAGGATTTTGTGGGCGGGATGGCTGAGATTAGCAATTCTCTGATGGTTCCAGTATCGGATAATATGCTGATTACTGTGGCGGAGGGAACATACCGCGTTACTCTTTGCAAGAGAAGGGCGTCTGCGACCAAGACTGCGACGGTTCGCAGTGATGAGGAAACGGTAGTTGATTTTAGTGATTATGTTGCAAAGGCAGAAAATATCGGCGAGGTGACTTTCCATGTAGAGCCAGAAGGTGCAGAAATGTATTTAAATGGCACTGCCATAAATTATTCAAAGCCGATTGCCCTTAGATATGGAAAATATAATATTGTAGTGTCTCTGACGGGATATGAAACTTATTCTGGTGTGCTAGAGGTTGCGCAGCCATCAGTCGGCAGTCCGATTAATATAAACTTGCTTGAGAAAAAGGCAGAGGTTGCGACCAGCAGTCCGACAAAAGCACCAGTGGCATCCTCTTCGTCAGACAGTTCGGATAAAGTGACAAAGAAAATTGACAGCAATCATACAATAACAGTATCTGCGCCGGAAGGCGTGGAGGTTTATCTGGATAATGTATATAAAGGGCTGGCACCATGTACCTTTACAAAGGTGATTGGTTCACAGACGATTACATTAAGGGATGAGGGATATGTTACGAAGAGTTACTCCGTTGATATTCTTGATGATGATAAGAACGCTAAATTTTCCTTTGCAGAGTTAGTGGCGGAAGAAGAGGAAGAATAGGGAAGGTAATTTTGTCTGCCAATAGGACAGGCAGATTATACGCTGATGGTTTATTACTGGTATTAATATTTCGAAAGCATTCAAATAGTAATGGCAATAAACTGTTGGAGTAATAAGTACAGCGGATGCTGTACAAGTATATGGCAAAGGCCAAAGGAGGAGGATTATTTCATGGATTACAAAGAAACTTATGAATCATGGCTGGCAAATCCTTATTTTGATGAGGACACGAAAAAGGAGCTGCAGTCAATCGCGGATGATGATAATGAGATTAAAGAGCGTTTTTATACGGATCTTGAGTTTGGAACCGCTGGGCTTCGTGGTATTATCGGTGCAGGGACAAACCGTATGAACATTTATACTGTCCGCAAGGCAACACAGGGGCTTGCTAATTACATTAATAAGGCAGGAAAGACAGGGCAGGGCGTAGCAATTGCTTTTGATTCCAGAAGAATGTCACCAGAGTTTGCAGATGAAGCTGCACTTTGCCTGGCAGCAAATGGGATTAAAGCATACGTTTTTGAATCTCTTCGCCCGACTCCAGAGTTATCCTATGCTGTACGTGAGTTAAAGTGTGTAGCAGGTATTAACATTACTGCAAGCCACAATCCACCAGAATATAATGGTTATAAAGTATACTGGGAGGATGGGGCACAGATTACACCGCCTCATGATACCGGGATTATGGACGAGGTTAAGGCTGTTACAGATTATGCGTCTGTAAAGACAATGGGCAAGGATGATGCTATTTCTAAGGGGCTATATGAACAGATTGGTGCAGCCATTGATGATAAGTATATTGAGGAACTGAAAAAACAGGTTATTCATTGGGATAGTATTAAAGAAGTTGGCAAGGATATTAAGATTGTATATACACCTCTTCATGGAACAGGAAATATTCCTGCAAGGCGTGTTTTGAAAGAGATTGGGTTTGACAATGTATATGTTGTTCCAGAGCAGGAGCTTCCAGATGGAGAATTCCCTACGGTAAGTTATCCGAATCCAGAGGCAGCGGAGGCATTTGAGTTGGCATTAAAGCTGGCGAAGGAAAAGGATGCAGACTTGGTGCTTGCAACAGACCCGGATGCAGACCGTCTAGGTGTGTATGTAAAGGATACAAAGTCTGGCGAGTATATTACATTAACAGGAAATATGTCTGGCTGCCTGCTTGCTGATTATGAAATTTCACAGATTAAGGAGACAAAAGGGCTTCCGGCTGATGGCAAGCTGATTAAGACGATTGTTACATCAAATCTGGCAGATGCGATTGCAAAATATTATGGCGTGGATTTAATTGAGGTATTAACAGGATTTAAGTTTATTGGTCAGCAGATTCTTGGGTTTGAAACCAGCGGAAAGGGTGAATACCTATTTGGATTTGAAGAGAGCTACGGCTGCCTGATTGGAACACATGCGCGCGATAAGGATGCGATTGTAGCAACAATGGCTCTCTGCGAGGCGGCAGCATATTATAAGACAAAGAATATGACGCTTTGGGATGCGATGGTTGCAATGTATGATAGATATGGATACTACAAAGATGGTGTTCAGTCTGTAACGATGAAGGGAATTGAAGGGTTAGCTAAGATTCAGGAGATTATGAACACGCTTCGCACAAATCCTCCAAAGGAAATCTGCGGATACAAAGTTACATCATTCCGTGATTATCAGGCAGATACTGTTACTGACCTTGAGTCTGGTGATGTAAAGCCAACTGGTCTTCCAAAATCAAATGTACTTTATTTTGATATGACGGATGGTGTATGGATGTGTGTAAGGCCGTCTGGTACAGAGCCGAAGATTAAATTCTACTACGGTGTTGTAGGAGATTCTTTGGAAGATTCAGAGAAGAAATCAAAAGACATGGCGGATGCCGTTCAGAAAATGGTTGATGCAATGTAGAAAGTATTTGTAAGAATAATGACATAAAAAATCCCCCACTGTAAATCAGTGGGGGATTTTGATATATAAGAGGAATGTCTAAATTACTTTATAAATCAGTCTTTGTAGTCAAAACGGTAAACGGTTACAGATAATGGCGGCAAATTCATTTTTACAGAATATTTTTTCTTTTCACATTCTTTATTTTCTGCTTTTAATACCTTTGCATTCTTTACTCCAGTTCCACCAAAGCGTGTTTCGTCTGAAGATAACAACATGGTATAATTTCCTGCACAAGGTACTCCGGTACGGTAGTCATCATATTGTACTGGTGTGAAGTTGCAGATAAAGAGAAGTTGGTCCTTCTTTGATGAACCGCGCCTTACGAAGCTGACGGTACTCATCTGAGAGTTATCACAACTCATCCACTCAAATCCCATTGTGTTATAATCATTGGCATAAAGTGCGTCATATTTCTGATACATATGGTTTAATTCTTTTACAAAATCCTGCATTTCTTTATTGCGGCTCTCACCTAACAGTTCCCAGTCAAGGCTGCGTTTTTCACTCCACTCACGGTACTGGGCAAATTCCTGCCCCATAAACAAAAGTTTTTTGCCAGGATGTCCATACATAAAGCCATATGCTGTGCGGAGATTTGCAAACTGGTCATCTAATTCGCCTGGCATCTTATTGATCATAGAGCCTTTGCCATGCACAACCTCATCATGTGATAATACCTGAATAAAGTTTTCACTGTAGGCATAATGCATACTAAATGTCAGGCGGTTATGATTGCCAGACCTAAAATATGGATCCATATGCATATATTCCAAGAAATCATTCATCCAGCCCATATTCCATTTAAAGAGGAAACCAAGTCCTTTCATGGAAACCGGAGAAGTTACTCCGGCCCAGGCTGTCGATTCTTCTGCGATAATCATAGTTCCTGGCGCCTGTTTCTCGAATTGCTCATTCATATGATGGAACAGATTAATGGCGTCATAATTTTCTTTTCCGCCATCCTCATTTGGCAGCCATTCGCCGTCATCTTTTCCGTAGTCCAGATAAAGCATAGATGCTACTGCATCTACACGTAATCCATCTATATGGAACTTTTTCAGCCAGAACAAACCATTTGCCAAGAGGAAATTTTCTACTTCGCGTTTGTTATAGTTAAAAATGTAAGTTCCCCAGTGAGGATGCTCCCCTCTTCTTCTGTCTGGGTGCTCATACAAAGGCTGTCCATCAAAGTTACCAAGACCATGTGCATCTTTTGGAAAATGCGCTGGTACCCAGTCGAGAATAACATGGATTCCTTTGCTGTGCATATAGTCAACAAAATACATGAAATCTGTTGGACCACCATATCTTCTAGTTGGTGCATAGTATCCAATGACCTGATAGCCCCAAGAGCCGTCAAATGGGTGCTCTGCGATTCCCATTAACTCTATGTGGGTATATCCCATTTCTAATACATATTCTGCCAACATTGGTGCCAATTCGCGATAATTGTAAAAACCGTCTTCTGTTCCGTCATCTTTCTTTCTCCAGGAACCTAGATGTACCTCATAAATTGCCATCGGTTTTTTACACATAGAGACACGGGATTCTTTTTCACGGCGCTCCATCCATTTTTTATCTGTCCAGTCAAAATTAGTTAAGTCTGCAACGACAGATGCATTGCTTGGTCGCAATTCTGCCCAGTTTCCATATGGATCCGATTTCATCAGGATATCACCTGTGCGGGTTAAAATCTGATATTTATAAATAGCTCCAGGCTCTACACCCGGAATAAATAATTCATAAACACCAGAAACTTCCAGGGTGCGCATAGGGTGAAGCCGTCCGTCCCACATATTAAAGCTTCCTACTACGCTGACTGCCCTGGCATGAGGCGCCCATACAGCAAAATAAGTACCCTTTATGCCATTAATGGTCATTGGATGGGCACCCAGTTTATCATAAATTTGGTAATGCTTGCCCTCTGCAAATAGGTACAAATCATCACTGCTAATCTGTGGCTTAAATGCGAATGGGTCTGCAGTTTCGACAACATCATTCTCACCATAATGAATATGCAAATGATAATCATATGTATATTCATTTCCCTCTACATAAAGCCCAAAGAAGCCGCTGCCTGGCTCCACTTCCTGCAGCTCCACTGCCTTGTTACCTTTGCTGTCTGTTACAACAACCTTTTGTGCTTCTGGACGATATACAGTAAATACCTGTCCTTTTCCAAATGTGTGCAGCCCAAGTAAATTATGGGGTGCATTATGATGACCTTCCAATAACTCATCATATTCAACCCAATTAATCCACTGATCCAATTTTTCCTGCATATAACTACCCCCAGTATTTTAATTCTCGCGTACACAAGATGCCTCAATTTGGTTACTGTTTATTGCATACCCTGCACAAAACTTGTTTGTTTTTGGCATCTGCACGTCTTTGTAATTACTTCGTACTATGAAGCTTTTCTTATAGCACAAAAGCCTTCAAATACTAGTGCAAAAAATGATAGCTAGTATAGAAGGCTGCATAATTCATCCGTTACGGTCAAACTCATATACGTTCTCATTATACGGTAATTAGGGGGAGAAGTCAATCAAATGATAGAATGCTCTTGAATAATTTTATAAAATCTGGTAAATTTTTGTAGAATTAGCCAACTTGGTTCTTATGCAGAAAATTAATGGGTTATACATAAGAATTATTTAAGTTTTTAATTATATTTGGCTGTGTATACAAGGGCTAATTGACATCATTATTATACAAGGAGGGATATATATGAAACAGCATTATAACAGAACACTTTATGCATGTTTTACTGGATACGTTGTGCAGGCAATTGTAAATAATTTTGCGCCGCTTTTATTTTTGACCTTTCAGAAAAGTTATGGGATTCCTTTAACCCAAATTACGTTATTGGTGACAATTAATTTTATGTTGCAATTGGTGATTGATTTGATATCTATATCATTTGTAGACCGGATTGGCTATCGCATTTCCGCAGTTATTGCGCATGTTTGTGCCGCCGCTGGCTTGATTAGCTTGACTGTTTTGCCGGAAATGACACAAGAACCTTTTGTGGGAATCATGATTTCTGTTATTATCTATGCGGTAGGCGGGGGTTTGCTGGAGGTTTTGGTAAGTCCAATCGTAGAAGCCTGCCCAACGGAGAATAAGGAAAAGGCTATGAGCCTGCTACATTCTTTTTATTGTTGGGGGCATGTAGCAGTGGTACTATTTTCTACTGTTTTTTTCTATATCGTGGGGATACAAAACTGGAAGGTACTAGCTTTGCTCTGGGCTATTATTCCGCTTTTAAATAGCATAGCTTTTGCGAAAGTGCCGATTGCACCCCTGATTGATGAGGAAGAGACTGGACTTAAGATAGGGGAATTGTGCAAAAATAAAGTTTTTTGGATTATGATGATATTTATGGTATGCGCCGGTGCAAGCGAGCAGGGGGTAAGCCAGTGGGCATCTACTTTTGCAGAAAAAGGGCTGTCTGTCTCAAAAACGATTGGAGATTTGGCAGGCCCTATGTTCTTTGCTATTATGATGGGAAGTTCTAGGGCAATCTATGGGAAATTTGGCGACCGGATTGATTTATATAAGTTTATGACTTTAAGTTGTATTCTCTGCATTTTATCGTACCTTTTGACCTCGCTTTCACCAAATCCGGTACTAAGCTTACTTGGATGCGGTCTTTGCGGATTATCGGTCGGTATTATGTGGCCGGGAAGTTTCAGCATTGCCAGTGCATCCATACCGCGGGGTGGCACGGCACTTTTTGCACTGCTAGCCCTTGCGGGGGATTTGGGATGTAGTAGTGGGCCTACTGTTGTTGGTTTTGCAGCGAGTGCATTTGGTGATAATCTAAGAAATGGAATTTTGGTGGGAACTGTTTTTCCGGTTCTTTTGTTGGCAGGTTTGTATGTCAAAAGAAAGACTTCAGTATAGTGAATATCAACAAGAATGTATGGTATAGAAAATAAGGTAAACAATGTTTAAAGACAATATAAACCTTGGTTTGTTTGTGATTAGTATATGAAGGGAATGTGTGCTAAATGGGAGAAAAGAATACGTATGAAAAAATTTATGACATCGTCCGTCAGATTCCAAAAGGCTATGTTGCGACATATGGACAGGTAGCTGCTTTGGCTGGTAATAACCGCTGGGCTAGGGTGGTAGGGTATGCTCTCCATGTTAATCCAGATCCAAAAGGAATTCCCTGCTACCGTGTTGTAACAAAAGAAGGTAGGGTGTCGCCAGCATTTGCTTTTGGTGGTTCCAATGAACAGGTCAGGCTTTTGCAGGAGGAGGGAGTAGAATTTATAAATGGCCATGTTAATATGGAGAAATTTCAATGGCCTGCCGGCTTATTTTAAAGTGTTTGATAAATAATAAGTAGTTTATAAACACGGTTTAGTTTGTATAGCACTGCAGGCCATTAAATTAATAATTTAAACTAGAATGTAAGTTTGATAGTAGACGGGATATAACCTGAGTAAGTATGTCCATCTGCCATGTATTTTATATGGTATACTATTTTTTTGTCTGTAACATAAGTCCGGCCCAAATAAGTGACAGTTGCCGATTTTGGGATTGTAGCCAGGGATTCACCCTTTACGGTAGGATTTGTGTAAAGTTTTGTCTTTTTGCCTATGATAGCTTTCTTGCTGCCTGGCAGAGTTGATGCTGTTAAATATGTGTAATTGCCAAAATAGTTTTTGCCATTTACCTTTTTATATGCACGGATTGAATAATAATATTCTCTGTCATTTTCTAATCCAGTATTTTTCCAGGTATTTTTTGTGCCTAATTTAAATGTTTTAACCTTTTCATACATTTCTCCGTTGTAAGTGGATTTACGCCAGATCTGGTATCCATCTGCCATCTGGTCTGCAACCCATGTAAGCGTAATCATATTAGTGCCAGATTTTTTCTTAAAGGATGCAACTTTTTTGGGAAGAATTTTAAAGCTGATGCTTTTTGTCTCTTTATATTTTCCCTTACCAATCGCTTTGATTGTGGCTGTACCAATATTTAGGTTATTGCTGTATGACAAGGTATAGTCTGTACCTTTGACAAGTTCTTCTCCATTTAAAGTTAGTTTAGGAGAAGGAGTTATATTTTTCCCAGTATAAGTAGCGGAAGGAACAGAGGCAAACTTTGCCTTTGAAATGCTGACAGCATTCGGGTCTTCGTAGAGGGAAGAGTCTGAATACCAATAATTGCAGTCAACATTGCCAGAAATTCCATCTACTTTGCCTTTTTCGGAATACTGCCAAAACTCATAGGAACCAGTATAAGTAGTTTTTGAGGTATAGTTTGCAAGCCATATTTTGTATGATTTGCCAAGGGCAGCACCGTCAATGAGATTGGATAGATCATATTTATTGGCGTAGACCATAGGGGTATATCCTGCTGCTTGGATGGTATCACAAAATGCCTGGCAGTTTGCAGTTGCAGCAGCTTTGCTCAGCTTAGCATTATATTTGCGGCCAGTTTTGACACCGCCAACTGTTGTGGTCTCATAATCATAGACGATAGGCAGCGTGATATCATAATCTTTTGCCTTTTCAATACAGTACCGTGCTTCTTCAATTGCTTCCTCAGTGTTGATTGCTTCCGTGTAATAATAAAGCCCAACTTTTAAGCCAGCAGCAAGTGCTCCTTCCACATGGCTCTCAAAACAAACGTCTGCAGCAAGGGTACCGGATACTCCATAACCGCGGTAGCCAACTCTTACAAATACAAAATCGGTACCGGCAGCTTTTACTTTTTCCCAGTCAACCGTTGGATTATATTTGGATACATCAATGCCATTATAAATATTTAATCCATCAAAAGTATCAGCATGGGTGTAGGAAGTCCCAGTGTATGGGCTGGTGGATTCAGCAGCTTTTTTTTGGCTTCCAGCAGCCGCATGTTGTGCTGCAGGAAGAAAAAGAAAGCCAGCAGCAATAGCAGTAGATAATAAAATCAAAATTGCCTTTTTTCTCATAAGATATACCTCATTTCTGTGTATTAATATTTTTAAATATGTGGTTACTACTCACGGCTAATTTCAGAAAATAGCCAGACTTGCCAAAAGGGGATGATTATTTTCTAGAATGGCCGTGAATCCTAACAATAAGTGAGATGATACTCATTTGCATTATTCTACATGATTGCTTTACATGGTGCAACATGATATAGAGTAATATAAATGTTATTCGTGGCGCATTTATGGCAAAGGTAAATATACTTATTTATAAAATCTATTAGTTTATTATCTATTTTATTGATTGTGAATTCTAAAAAAATGCTGTTGCCCGATTGAATGAAAAGGGGTATCTTGTAAAAAAATTAAAAATGCTGTAATATCTTTTAGAGTGTTTGTGGATAAAATTTTCAATACCTACTATAGTTGTTGAAGCTCTTTAAGATTGGGGGATTTTGATGTATCGTGCAGTTATATTTGATTTAGATGGGACATTATTAAATACATTAGAAGATTTAAAAGATGGGGTAAATTATGCAATGGCAGCACATGGTTTTCCGAAGCGGAGTCTTGAGGAAGTGAGGGTGTTTGTGGGCAACGGAATAGCAAAATTAATAGAGCGTGCTGTGCCGGAGGGGACGGAGGAAACAGTTCAGGCAGACGTGCTTCGGGAGTTTCGCAGTTATTACACAGCGCATTGTCGTATTAAGACGAGTCCTTATGGTGGGATATTAGAGCTTTTAAAGTATTTAAAGGAACATGGGATTTCTATGGCAATTGTATCAAATAAAAATGACGCCGCTGTGAAGGAACTGGCGAAGTATTATTTTGCAGATTATATTGAGATTGCTATTGGAGAGCGTGAGGGTATTCAGAAGAAACCTGCACCAGATTCTGTATTTGAGGCAATGAAACTTTTACGAGTGGAAAAGGGGCAAACAGTTTATGTTGGAGATTCTGATGTGGACAGGGCGACAGCTGCAAATGCAGGGTTAGACTGTATTTCGGTTACATGGGGGTTCCGGGATGAAGAAACACTGCGTAATTTAAAACCGGAATATCTGATTCATAAACCAGAAGAGATGGTTCCAATCATAGAGGGGAAAGTGGAATAGCGGGTTTTGTTAGGTAAGATTAGGATAATTCTAGAGCATGTTAGAAAATGCTCTAGGGGTGTTAAAACGCCTTTACTCTAGAAATTCTGTCATATGTTTGCGATAGTGGAGTGGAAGCATACTTGTCTGTAATTTTTTATTGGTTCTTTCTGCGATTGCAATTTGACGGAAAAATGTTTTCCACAAATCAACATAATCCTCTTTCTGCTCTGTCAATTCTTCTAGTTTTAGCGCCTCTTTTTCTGTTAGAAGCCGGACTTCCCATGTACCGTCTTTTTGGTGGAAAGAGGCTTCCAGATGTGTTTTGTCATAGATAATAAACCATTCTTCTATAAAGCGGTCTGCAAAATGTTCTGTCAAGAGTGGGATAATACGGTTTTTAGGTTCTATTACAGCCAGAAGAAGGGAAGGGTCTTTCTGTACTTCTTGAAAGCGCAGGAATTCCCGAAAAAAGTGTGTTTCATTTTGCACTGCGCGTTTTATAGCGAATATTCTTTTTACGCATGGTATCTGTAATGCGTTGCAGACTTTTGCACCCATTGTAAATCCATATGTGACAAACTGATAAATGGCATCCCCCCTGTCAGGAAATTCGGAAATAACTGCATTCATCATAAAGCTATATGCTTCCCTGGAGATTTTATTTCTTACTGCCTCTATTACACTTATAGTCTTTTGTGGGTCTGTTTCAACAGGTACATATTCTGTAAAAAGCTCTAAATTTTCTATCTGATTATCTGAAATTGGGCGGATTTTGATGAATTCGTGGCCATAACCGGATAAGCCAGCATCATATACAGCGCTTAAAATTCCATCGGTCGTATCCTCGCACTGGTAAACTCTGATTGGTTTTTCCATGAAGTATCACCCCATTCCCATGTCTTCAAATAATGTTAATTGTTTATAAGTTACTTTTTCTCCAAAATCCTTCATTACGTCCTTATCATTTTCTAAAAGATTCCTTGTAATATAATCTTCATCAATTTTTAGGAACTGGTACATCATACGCCCATTGCATGTGATAAAATAGATTGCCCTTTTCATTACAACACCGATTGCTTTTAATGCTTGATAATCAAGACTGCCTGATTGTCTTGCCTTTACAATTCGGCTGGCAGATTTAGTCCCAATCCCCGGTACGCGGAGCAGTGTATCAAGATCAGCCGTATTTACCTCAACCGGAAAGTGCTCAAGATGGCTTAATGCCCAGTCACACTTGGGGTCAAGGTACGTATTAAAAAAGGGTCTTTTTTCAGTTAATAATTCATCTGCCCGAAATCCATAATACCTCAGCAAAAAGTCAGCCTGATAGAGCCGGTGTTCTCTGCGCAGCGGCGGTTGCCCGTCCAGAGCCGGAAGGGTGGTATCATGGTTCACATTAATAAATGCTGAGTAAAATACCCTCTTTAGATCAAATTTTTGGTAGAGGGCTTCCGTAACTGCCATAATTTCATAGTCACTTTCCCCAGTGGCTCCAATAATCATCTGTGTGCTCTGTCCGCTTGGAACAAATCCCCTGCTGGTATCCATATGATTCCATTGGCTTAGGGCGGTTGTAGTATTTGATGTTATTTCTTGTTTTGATACAGAATTCTTTTCTGTTGATTTTTCCTCTATACTGCTGGCAAATAGATTTTTTGCTCCAATAGCTGCAATCTCGGCTCCTGGTAAAGTACGCCCTGTTCTTTTCTGCGTATACCAGTAAGCACTTTGATTACCGCCCTTCATGCCAAGCATTGCCCTGCTCTCTGCCATGCCATTTTGAATTTGCCGCATTGGTGTCAGTATAGTTTTGCGGCTTTTGTTTGGCGCCATTTCCTGTAATCCCCTGGCTGTCGGTAGTTCCAGGTTAATGCTCATTCGGTCGGCATACCAGCCAGCAGTTTCAATGAGTTCTTTTGATGCCCCAGGTACCGCCTTGCAGTGGATATATCCATTAAACCGGTATAAACGCCGCAGGTCGTGGAGAGTTTTGCATATTAATTCCATAGTATAATCTGGTGATTCTACAATTCCAGAGCTTAAAAATAGTCCTTCGATATAATTTCTCCGGTAAAATTCAATAGTAAGTGTACAAACTTCCTCTGGAGTAAAAGTGGCTCTTGGGATGTCATTGGTGCAGCGGTTAATGCAGTATTTACAATTATAGATACATTCGTTTGTAAATAATATCTTTAATAGTGAGATACAGCGTCCGTCTGAACTAAATGCATGACAGATACCGCATGCCATAGTATTGCCAATCTGCCCCTTTTTACCTTTGCGCTCAACGCCGCTGGAGGTACAGGCAACATCATATTTTGCGGCATCTGAAAGTATTTCCAGTTTTTGCTTTAATGTTGCATTTTCCTGAAAAATCATAGGCAGTACCTCCAGTCTACTAGTTCAAACTTTTGTTCGGAACATTTGTTTGATATATCATAACATTTTGCTGCTTTCTTGTCAAGCGCTGGGAAAGTTAAAATCATAGAAACTTGACAAAAACTTTTTCTAAAGTTACAATAGTACAAACATTGCAAAAGGCTGCGAAAAGAAGAGTACATGATAGGATTTATTACAGAGAACCCGGTTGCTGAGAAAGGGAATTATATTCTATGATGGAAGATGGTCTTGGAGCTTCGCACCGAACAGTTCAGAAATGATAAAACGAATCTGTACTGCAAGGCTGCGACGGGCACACCCGTTACTGTGTCACACTGTAATCTATCAAATATAGACGCAGTGGCTAAGGTTTCTGTTGTGAGGCAGGGATAAATTAAAGTGGTAACACGAGATAATCGTCTTTAAGAATAATTCTTAAAGGCTTTTTTTATGATATAGGAAATTGCTTGCTGTATAGTGGTGCACCAACAAAAATGCTTTAGCATTTTT
>CAJUID010000043.1 GCA_910585905.1 uncultured Lachnospiraceae bacterium | reverse complement strand
CGATGAGACTGCATTCCCGATTATTCCATCTGAAGTTTTTTGAAGAATCATGCAATCACAGAGCAAAATTGGCGAAACTGCTCTGCCTATCGACAACTGCAGAGTATCTTCTTCAAAAAATGGGGAAAGTCAAATGGAAAATTTTATTGCCGAAATCGAAAAACTTATGCTATAATAGATTTATTCTTGCGCACGCAACAATGCTAACGCAATGAGTGCAAGGAACTAAAAGTTCTTTTGGACTTGGCGATTGAGCGTGAATCAACTTCCAAGTGACGCATTTTTATTGGCAACTGCCAAGTTATGGAAAAATTTCTTATATGAGAATAAAAAGGAGGACGACAATGAAAGGAATTATTCTTGCCGGTGGCTCTGGCACCAGACTATATCCACTGACAATGGTTACATCAAAGCAGCTTCTTCCTGTATATGACAAACCAATGATTTATTACCCACTGTCAACCCTGATGCTGGCTGGAATTAGAGATATCTTAATTATCTCTACACCGACCGACCTGCCAAATTTTGAACGTCTTCTCGGCGACGGCAGCCAATTAGGAATTCACCTGCAATACAAAATCCAGCCTTCACCGGATGGGCTTGCCCAGGCATTTTTGCTTGGCGAAGAGTTTATTGGCAATGATTCCTGTGCTATGATTCTTGGCGACAATATTTTTTATGGAAGCGGCCTTTCAAAGCATTTACAAAATGCAGCAAAAAAAGAAAAAGGTGCAACTGTATTCGGCTATTACGTAGAAGACCCAGAGCGATTTGGAATTGTAGAATTTGACGAAAACGGCAAAGCGATTTCCATTGAAGAGAAACCAAAACATCCAAAATCAAATTACTGTGTAACCGGACTATATTTTTACGACAGTAACGTTGTTAAAAAAGCAAAAGAAGTAAAACCATCCGCCCGCGGTGAATTAGAAATCACAGATTTGAACAAAATGTACCTTGAGGATGGAACACTTGATGTAATTACACTTGGACGCGGTTATGCCTGGCTTGATACCGGCACAATGGATGCCCTGGCAGATGCCACTGAATTCGTCCGTGTCCTCGAAAACCGTCAGGGAATCAAGATATCAGCTGTAGAAGAAATTGCATATAAAAATGGATGGATTGATAAGGAAAAACTGTTAGCTTCTGCAAACCAGTATGGCAAATCTAATTACGGCAAACACTTAAAACAAGTTGCCGAAGGAAAAATTTTATATTAAATACACTTTATGGTTACTATTTAATAATTACGGAGGGGAACTATATGAATATTATCGTAACAGGCGGAGCCGGCTTTATCGGCGGAAACTTCTGCCACTATATGACCAAAAAATATCCAGAGGATACAATCCTTTGCATTGATAAGCTAACCTATGCCGGCAATCTAGAAACACTGGCGCCTATTATGGACAAACCAAACTTTAAATTTTTTCAGGCCGATATAGCCGATCGGGAAGCAATTTACAAAATATTTCAGGAAGAAAAACCAGACATTGTAGTAAACTTTGCAGCAGAAAGCCATGTAGACCGCTCCATTACAGACCCAGAGATTTTTCTTCGCACAAATATTATAGGTACAAGCGTTATGTTAGATGCCTGCAGGGAATATGGCATTACACGCTATCACCAAGTATCTACAGATGAAGTTTATGGTGATTTACCGTTAGACCGTCCAGATTTATTCTTTACGGAAACAACACCAATCCATACCTCCAGCCCTTATTCTGCTTCTAAGGCATCTGCGGATTTGTTGGTACAAGCTTACACAAGGACATATCAGCTTCCTTGTACCATCTCGCGCTGCTCAAACAATTATGGGCCATATCATTTTCCAGAAAAATTGATTCCACTTATTATATCCAATGTCTTAAATAATAAGAAAATCCCAGTCTATGGCAAAGGAGAAAATGTGCGTGACTGGCTCTATGTAGAAGACCATTGCAGTGCAATTGATTTAATTATCCGCAAAGGTTCCGTAGGCGAAATCTATAATATCGGCGGGCATAACGAAAAAACAAACCTTGAAGTCGTAAAAACGGTTCTTGATAAACTTGGAAAATCTGAAGAACTGATTACCTACGTAACAGACCGTCCAGGACATGACCGCCGCTATGCCATTGACCCGACAAAGATTCATGGGGAGCTAGGATGGCTTCCAGAAACGACCTTTGAAGTTGGAATCCAGAAAACCGTAGACTGGTACCTGGAAAACCGTACTTGGTGGGAAAATATCATTTCTGGAGAATACGCAAACTATTATGAAAAAATGTACGGAAACCGATTATAATTTATAGTAAGACAAGCAAATTTCAGCCCAGAACCATGCAAAAGCTGCATATTCTGGGCTGAAGTTATAAATTCTTAAACTACATTTTATTTAAACGAAACACATATTGAATCCTCTTTCGTCCTATCTCCCCTGAACCTGATACCGACTATAGCACCTCTTTCCAAGCAGCACAAGTATAATCCCTAAGATAAGATACAAAATAGGAGCAAATTGCCAGATTGTCATTTTTACCCCAAAAACAGAAACCAGTCTTACATCCAAAAAACCCTGATCTATCTTTAACAGGTTCATCGGGAAAAAATTCCAGACCTGCGACAGCAAGCGGAACTCCCTTGGAATCACAATAATCCTCGCAGCTCCAACTGTTAAGACTGCAATCACCATCCCTGCCATGCTGCTCCGAAATTTCTCCGAAACTACCATAATAAAAATACTTGTAAGCAGTGCAGATATAACACAGATTCCAAGCATAATAAGAAGAATCTGCCCAACCGTCAGGGGATAAGAGTACCACCCTGCAATCAGCTGAATCACAGCCGAAAATCCTTCTGTTCCATAACAAATAAACGTAACTGCCATAACAACCCCAGCCATAATACTTGTGGCAAAAAACGCAAATAAACTCCCTGCAACGATTTTAACAAAATAAAGCTTTTCCCTTCCAAAGCGGCTGCATAAAATAATCTGGTCCAACCTGCGCTGGTGTTCTTCTGCAAAAATCCGGCTGACTACTACTGCAAGCAGAAAACTCGAAAACAGTGCCACCATATAAACACCGTTCATACTGATCATCTGGTAAAATCCATCTGCATACTGATAAGTAAATGGCTTTGTAAGTGATTTTTCTTTTTGCTGCCAATAGCTACACTCGTCCTTCGTTAATTTATATGACGCTTGATGTTCCTCCACTACCGCATCCCTTCTCTGATATAATTTTTCTTCCGTCAGCCTGCCAGACTCCTGCATGTAATATGACTGTGGCAAAATCCCCTCTGTCCCGGCAATAGCATCCAAGGTACTTTCTAACAATTCAAAACGCTCCAGTTCTTTTGTAAAATGTTCTATATCCTTTATATTACCTACCGTCCCAATCTTATCCTTTGTATCCTCATATCCTTTAAAAATATCCATAAGCAATGCATCATCTATTTTTCTTCCTGACCAATAGATGCCATTTTTCCGTTCTCTCGCCTTTCTCTGTGCATACGTATCATACCACCCCTCGTTTTCCTCCTGCCCTGTCCCATCATCCTCCTGCGCCTGTAATATATGTGTGTAAGACATATTCCATGTCAATGTAACAGAGACCAGAAAAGCAAGAACCAACACCGCAATTGTAATCCATGTGCTCCTCCTGCAGCATATTTTCTTCATCTCATATCCTAAAAGTGTCCTATACTGCCTCATTTTCCCCACTCCTCTCCTCATCTTCAAACTGTTCCATATAAAATTCTTCCAAATCCCCTGGTATCTCTTCCCTTTTTCCCTGAAAAATCATCTGTCCATCTTTCATGAGCAAAATAGCATCTGCAATCTTATCCACATCCGAAACAATATGGGTAGACAGCACAACAATTGTATCCCGGCCAAGCCCTTCTAACAAATTTCGAAAACGCACGCGCTCCTTTGGGTCAAGCCCTGCCGTTGGCTCATCTAATATCAATATTTTCGGATCATTCAAAAGTGCCTGCGCAATTCCTAGCCGCTGCTTCATCCCGCCGGAATATGTTTTTATCTTCTTTTTTGCCATATCCTCCAAGGAAACAAACCGAAGCAGTTCCTTCGCCTTTTTCTTTGCGTGTCCCCGTCCAAGGCCCTTAAGCGCCGCCATATAAAGAAGAAAATCATACCCTGTAAATCCCGGATAATACCCAAAATCCTGCGGCAGATATCCTAAGGCCGCACGGTATTCTTCCGCTGCCACGCTAATCCCATTATAAGAAACTTCCCCGCTAGTAGGTTCCAAAATACCGCATAACATTCTCATAAATGTAGTTTTTCCAGCCCCATTCGCCCCCAAAAGCCCGTATATCCCCTCTTCAAATGTGTAGGAAACGCGGTCAACCGCAATTTTATTTTTGTATTGTTTTGAAAGACGGTTTACATTTAATTCCATATCAATCCCCCATTTCTATAAAGCATCTTTTTGCCTTCATAAAGCGTTAATCCTCCTAATACCATAATGGCTCCCAACCACGCGGGCAGATAGTTTTCTTGATAAATCCACCAGAAATTTGTTGTGCTGCAAAATGCCATCACACTAACCACCAAAGCAAATCCCGCACAGATATATAAATTCTCTTTTCCGGCAAAATTTCTGACAACCCAGAGGCTTCCAGAGGCCGTCAGCAAATATGGCACAAATAAATAGACCATTGTCCTAAGAAAACTTCCCTGCCCCGCCATCTTTCCATATTCATCGCCCACAATCCAAGCAAATAATAAAGCAATCACGATATCCTCCATCCCGACTATTACCATACGCGCTAATAAAATGCTTTTCAAAGAAAATCTGGATGACATCTCAAGTTCTTCCATACCATAAGTAGAAGATCGGACACACTCCGATACCCCAGCCAAAACCAGAAGAGGCATCATAGAAAGAGCTACACACAACATCCCCTGCCTGTTGAAATGGCTTAGATATACTACTACACCAAACATTAAGAACGCTGCCACCCATGACCAACTGGAAACATAAGAAAACTGTATTCCAAGGATCTGCCCAATCCCCACTGGCCCAGGCTCAATTTCTCTAAAAAACTTTCTTTTTCCAATCGGTTCTGGCGCTTCAAATAGCCGTTTAAGCTGCTCCTTGCTATATTTGTCCATGCGTCATCCTCCTCTCTAATTTCTGCAAAATTTTCTTTGTCTCACGATAAAGCGCATATCTGGATTTTCCGTAAATCTTTGCCATATCTGCAACCGGAACTTCATTGACATACCGAAGCAAGATTAACTCCCTCTCTTCACTATCCAGGTCATGAAGAGCCTGCCGCAGCATAATAGCATCTAACATGCTGTCCTCTTTATTCTCCCCTGGCAATTCCTCTGGCAGCGATTCCATCTTCTTGCGGCGCATCTCATCAATGCAAAGATTTCTGGCAACAGTATATAAAAACGCCAGCGGCCGCCCAGTATCCCTATAACTGTCACTCTCTAGATATCGAAGAAAGGTCTCCTGTGTAATATCTTCTGCTTTGCCGGCGTCCCGCAGACGAAAATAACAGTATCGGTAAATGTGGTCATACTGCTCTTCCAATTCCATTGACATACAAGATTCCTCCCTTCTATTATGATTAACGTACCAAAAAAGGAGATGTGCGAAAAATTTTCTCTCTTTCATTTATCTTATCAAAAAAAGTGCAGTTTTTGTCCGATATCAACAAAAACTGCACTTTTTTTAATGCCCTTTCCCCTTGCTAACCAATCTGATTCAATGTAAACTTCCTTATCTCTTTACTTGAAAGCTGATTTCTGCAAATTTTCTTCCATCTCCATTTTTATTTGTTACTACTAACTTATAGTCCTCTCCTCCATCATCAAGAAGTGTCAGATATAGAACAGAGCTTCCATCTTTATTCATTTCAATATAATCGCTTAGCCACTGGATATCTTTCCCGTCTTTTCCCAAAATGGAAATATCTGGGTCATTATACTTATCATTAAATGGCTCGGATGAAAAATCTGGAAGTTCTATTTCAAGGTTTAACGCCGCCTTTGTCCTGGTCACCTTTCCAATCCTTACGCCATTATTTTCCTTCTCTACCCTTTTCGTAACATTTTTGGAAGTATCCACCACAGCCTCAAAAGAAAGGTTCCAATCCCCTTTTACAGCCTCTGTGTGTACATATTCCCCGTTCTCATCATGCTGATCATAGTCCCAGCCAGAAAATTGAGTGATGTCAATGTCTACCGGAATCACATCCCCATTCTGATATTCCTTTGGATTTTCCATTGTATAGCAATTATAACTCTGTACTGCGGTAAATGTCCCATCAGACTGCTTCTTGAATTGGATTGGAAATGACTCATCATTTCCGTCAATCATAATTTTGGATGAATAGTCCTTGCCATCAATAAATGTAGAAAGTGCGTCAACGCTTTTTTGTGTTAGTTCCTGATGGTCCGTTTTTACCTCAAGAGTATAATACAGCATAAATCCATCACAGTAGATATCGGATACACGCATTGTCACCCCGGAATCTTCCATTTCTAAAATGCTCTTTTGCCCTTCTGCCTTTGCAGGTACAGACTCTTTTCCAATCTTTGTGTAGATTTCTTTTAATTCATCGCCATGCTTTTCACCTTCTGTTCCTGAAATAATCTTCTGGAATGTCTGGCTAAACAGCTCTCTTGCCGCAACCGGATTGCTCCCCACCGCAACAACAGAAACTGCCATACATGCAGCTGCAGCGACTCCTGCAATCTTCCATCCCTTCTTTGTTCCATTTGACCGTCTATTTTTATTCATATGATTTACCTCCCATAACACACTTTTTTTCAGCCTCTTTTTTTCAATTGGAGACAATTCCGCCGCCTCATATTTGTTAAAATTAACTTCCACATCATTCAATAACTCACAAATCCTTTTGTCCATCTCTTCACGCCTCCATTTCCTTCAGATATCGCTTTCTGATACGCCGTTTGCCGCGGGACAGCCGGTTATAGATTACTTCCTTTTTCATCCCTGTTTCCCGGCTGACTTCATCCATTGGCTTCTCTTCCACATACAATTTCCAGAAAAGAATACGGTCCTTTTCATTCAGACAGCTTAACATGCTCTCCATCTCTTCGGATATCTCCTCGTCAATCAGCCGCTCAAACATCATATCTTCTTCTGATACCAAAGTATCCTCTATCTCAACTTGCTGCAGTTCCCGCTGATATTTCCTCAGATAATCAATTGCCTGATACCTTGCAACCGCCGCTGCCCAGTTTTTAAAAGAATTCCTCTCCTCATCAAACGATGAGATATTCTCCCAAATACTTAGCAGCACATCATTTAAGCACTCCTCTACCCTGTCTGGCATAGCAAAAAGGTGTTTTGTGATAACTGACTTCAACAATCCTCCATAACTATCGATGACATAAACCAGAGCCGCTTCATTCTTTAAACATAATTGCTTAATATAGTTGTTCTCCCCTATTCTCATATATCATCCCGCTTTCTTGGCTAATGAACCTTTTCTAATTCATTGATACCCCCGATATTACTGCCCACCGCCTGCGCTGATGCATCAGCATTTTGTATATACACCTATTATTACGCAACCAAAACAAGATTTCTATCACTTTTTAAGATTTCTTAATATTTTTAGCACCAAATCTTAATAATTTTGCGCTATACTAAAGAACCGTAAAGAAATTATTGTATCTACAGTTTTTAAGAGTAGCAATTAAAACGCAGAGGAGGCGATCCTTATGAAATCACAAATTAGAAATGTTCTTTTTACCTTTCTGGCGGCAATCCTGCTTAGCGGCCTGACTATAACGGCAGATGCCAAAGCTGCGCCAAAATACAAAAATATGAACCTATCCGTAACAGTCAAAACAAAAACAGATGTAAAAATCAGTTGGAATAAACAAAAAGGGTCTGACGGCTACAAAGTGTACCGTTCAGAACAGATAAAAGAAGATAAGTGGTCAAAGGCAAAAAAAATCGCTACACTGCCATCAACTCAGGCATCCCTAACCAACAAGGCAGATTATAAAAAGAAATACAGATATGATATCATATCCTTTTCCAAAAAAGGGAAGAAAACAAAACAAGAAATAACAGACTTCTGTTTCGCCTATGTAGGTGTCGGCCAGGCAGATTGGGATGCATATTTACATTGTGATGCTGTTACAACACCGGATTCTATCAGACTGCTGTTTCATGCTGGCTACTGGCAAGGCATGAAGCCTGATACCTATGAAATTTATCGGAGCAAATCAAAAAAGGACTTTAAGAAAATTGCATCTGTCAAACAGACTAAGAGCAATTTTGGATCTAACATCTATGTAGACAAAAAAGTAACCTACCAGTCTTCATACTATTACAAGGTAAGGGCGTTCAAAATATTGAACGGCAAAAAAATATATGGTAAATTTTCCAGACCAATGCTGTTATCCGCTGTAAATTCAGAAGGGAAATTCCAGGTAAATGTATTGACGCCACAAGCAGAGTCCATAACTTCACTTGATATCCTGCTGACAAGCGAAAAAGGAAATGCAGATGCAATTTTAAATTCTAAATATGTTTGGGACGCATCCTGCTGGTCACAAACTGGAGGAAGTGTACAATTTAAATACTTTTATAGTCTGGACGGAAAAGAATGGAAAACTTTCTCAGAAGAAGCAGTTATTTTAAAACCGGAAGGCAAAATCTACCTTCGCTTTGAAAGCGAGGAGGGCAAAGCCTTTCCGCATCCGGCAGTTATAAAAGAAAAATACGATTTATCGCTTTATGATTTAAGTTACAATCGGCTAACCTGCTATTTAAAAGTAAATTTGATCACAAATACCGGAACAGTACAAACTAATGGAGAATATTACCATTAAATAGACAGACATTACAAAACTGGGGAAACAGCACAACTTACTGTTTCCCCAGTTTAATACTCTTGCGGTTCCCCAAACAAAAAGCATTCCCAGAGCCAAGTGCAAAGGAACTTTCAGTTCCTTGCAAGCATTGCGTTTGGCTCGTTGCTTACGCGAGAATAAAAATTATAATAATGATACTATTGGCTTTCTGACTTTGATTTCATATTTAACTCTATAACCGTATTATTCATATTCAGCACTCTCATATACTGAAAATCCGACACCATTTTTTTAACCAGGCCAATCCCACCAATCAACGGAGTATCATAGCTTATTTTATGTTCAAGCGGATTAAACGGAATTCCATCATCCCTGATTCTTAAAATATACCTGCCATCCTGTATCGTAAAACTGATATCAATATAATTTTTTCGGTCTCCATGGTATCCATACTTCACAATATTCGCAGCAATCTCCTCCAATGCCAGCCCAAGTGTTTTCGCTTCCTTTTCCGCAATATTATTTTCACTGCAAAAGCAAATGAGTTCTTCACTTAATTTCACAACATCATCCAGGCTGTTTTCGATGGAATAATCAAGAAAAATCTCATCTCCTATTGAAGGCAGCATATATCTGTCCTTCCCAGGAAATTTTCCCTTTTTCTGCCCCCACTTCCGGTAACAGATGCCAAGCACAACTGTAAGTGCCTCACTGACCACCGCAGCTTCGCACACTCCGTCTAGCCCCCAAAAATACATGCCTGCCAGCGTGAGAGGGACAATTGCTGCAAAACCCTGCAGCACCGTGATTACTGTTGAC
This sequence comes from uncultured Lachnospiraceae bacterium, assembly GCA_910585905.1. Taxonomy (GTDB): domain Bacteria; phylum Bacillota; class Clostridia; order Lachnospirales; family Lachnospiraceae; genus Butyribacter. The sequence goes on along the minus strand of CAJUID010000043.1, from coordinate 14,350 downwards.
AGTCCCGGCTGCAGGATTGTCTGATAATAGGACATCAGGAACTTATTGTACACATAAAAAGGAAAACTACATGCAAAAATCCTAAGCGCCATACTGCTTGTCTGGGCTAACTCCCCATGCCTGATCCCAAAAAGCCCGGCTATCACATCTGGAAAAGCCAGAAAAAGCCCAAGCAGTATTACAATTGCTGCATAGCTATATGTAACGACGCGCCTGCATAACATCCGAATCCCGTAATAATCCCTCTCGCCAAACAGAATACCCGCGATATTCTGTACCAATCCAATAATGCCTCCCACACACAGCTCCGCAATCAACACTGCATTCGCGCAGACAGAATACACCGCCATGCAATCATTCCCCAGAAACCGCACAATCGCAGAATTGATAATAACTGATTTTAGTGCAGACATCAGCGTAAAAGCAGCACTTGGAATCCCCGCCTTTGCCGCTGCAGCAGCATGCTGCAGCAGTCTGCCATCCGGCCTTCTAAAATGCAGCATCCTGTGCTTTGAATTAAAATAATACACAATCGTAACCATACCTGCCAGATATCCGATCACTGTCGCAAGGGCACTGCCCGCCATGCCAAGCTGGAATACGTGCAAAAATAAAAAATCTAAGGCAAGGTTTATCACATTTGCAATAATAAACAGCGCGCTTCCTAACTGTGGATGGTTATCTGCATTCATAAAATAGCAAAAGATAATGGCCGCCGTCAAAATTGGGATTCCAGCAAAATTTACCGCCATATACGGCTTCGCCAAAGCAGCAAGCGTATCATTTCCGGCAAGCGCCGTTGACAGAATCCCCGGCAAAAATGGCGTCATCAAGGCAAAGGCAAGCGACAGGGCAAGCCCCGCCACCAAAGACGCTGTAAACACGCCATCTGCCTCATTCGCCTCCCTTTTTCCAAGAAGCACAGCAGCCTCCGCCGCGCCTCCCAGGGCAAGCGTCATTGCCGGCATCTGGAGAACCAAAAGCACTGGCATGGAAATCTCAATTGCCGCCATCGCATCCGGCCCCAAGATATTTCCCACAATCATGCCGTCAACAACATTTCCAAGCTGCATTGCCACTGTCATCAAGATACCTGGTAAGATATACTGATGTATTTTTTTGTTAATTAAATGTGCATTTCTTTCCATATCATATCTTCCCATCAAAAAATCCTAATGTCTCCAAAGCTGCAAGGGCATTTAAAAGATACTCCTTATCCGGCATTGGCCACTTAAATCCCAGTCTGTAGAGCGCTTTTGTCGTAAAGCTATTGTCTGCATCAATATAGATGGCACTATCCTCCGTGTCACTGGAAAGATATGCGATCAACCCCGAAATCAGGCTGTTTTTGCCCTCATCCTCCAATGCACACATAAGACATTTCTGGAACTGCTCATCGCTCACGATTTCAATCGGAATCCCTGAGACATTCATCTGCTCAACAACATCAGCCATCTGAATCATATAACTGCTGTAGGCATGGAATACACTATAACCACCCTCTACCGCAGCAAGTTTTACAATCGCTTCTGCAGTTGAGTCAATCGGTGAAAATTCTGCAGGCATATCCAACTGGGACACCGGAAACTTTCCGAGCGCTGCATAGCCGCGCAGAGTCCGCATAAAACCGTTTGTAACTGAATTAATTTGGAACTCCCCGTCACTCACACGGCTCATAAGATTCCCAACCCGAATCACCTTCCCTTTCATTCCTTCTGCCACTGCCTCCAACACTGCCTTCTCAGCACGGAACTTTGTATCAATATATTTATTGCTGAGCCTCTGCCCAAAATACAACTCATCCTCATGCAGCTTCTTTTCCGGCGGAAATTCTTCCCTGACATTCTCACCGGCAATGCTTACCGTAGAAATCTGAATCAATTCCCTCTTGCTCTTTTTGCAAAGCCAGATTAAATTCTTCACGCCCTGGTAATTTACCTGCTCCAGCGTGTCATCCGCTGAAAAATGTTTGACGCAGGCCGCACAGTTAATCACCCTTTCAAATGGATACTGCTCCAGCCCATCTACAACCGGGGTATCTGTAATATCGCCCTCCAATAAGATAATCCGGTTTCCAAATAGCTCTTCATATGGATTGCTGAAGTAGTAAACGAGCATACTCTTAAGCCTTGCCTCCATAGATGCCTGTTTACCTTTCCGCACAAGACAATATACGGAAGCATCCGTCTGCTCTATCACAGTCTGTAAAATATGTGCCCCAAGAAATCCAGTCGCACCGGTAAGAAGAATATCGCCAAGCGGAGCCTTCTTTATACCACTTACATATTCTATGCGGTTCCTGCTCAATACTTGTACTAGTGAATCACCAGCTACAATAGGATCTTTCTCTTCCACGGAACTATTTTCTTCTGCAGTCTTTCCCCCCAACTCCAAAATATGGCGTTCCAGCGCAAGCGGCGTCTTATAATCAAATACATCTGCATATGCAACCGATATCCCTGCGCTCATGCACTTCATTGCCACCTTGGAGGCAGAAAGCGATGTCCCGCCATTCTCAAAGAAATCATCCTCTATGCCAATCTTATCTATGCCAAGAGCCATTTCAAAAATCCCACATAGTTTGCGCTGCAGCTCTGTCTTTGGCTCTACATAGTTCCGGTTTTCTGTCTCATATTCCGGCTCTGGCAGCGCACGTTTGTCTACTTTGCCATTATTTGTCAGAGGCAATTCGTCAAGCTGCATCAGGACGCTTGGTACCATGTACGGCGTCAGGTATTTCTGCATAAAAGAGGTCAGCTTTTCACGCTCAATCCGGCTCTCCGCCACAAAGTAACCACATAGGAACTGAATAGAATCTTTCTCTTTTACCAGGACAACACTTGACTTAATCGTAGGATACTGATTCATTACATTTTCAATCTCATCCAGCTCTACACGCAGTCCCCTAAGCTTTACCTGATTATCCATGCGCCCCATAAATTCAATTTTGCCAGCATGATTCCATTTTGCCAGGTCGCCGCTCCGATAAGCCTTCTTTCCCTCAAATGTGATAAATTTGTCTGCCGTCATTTCCGGTTTGCCGACATATCCCCTGCCGACGCCATTTCCGACAATCAGAAGTTCCCCTGGAACTCCTGCCGGAAGAAGATTGCGGTGTTTATCAATCATAAACATTTTAATATTTGCCATTGGTTTTCCAATCGTAACCTTCTCCCCTGTCATCTCATCAAACGCGCAGCCAATCGTAGTCTCGGTAGGCCCGTATCCATTAAATACCTGCGCCTTTGTGCCAAGTGCCATAATCTTATCATAGAGCGCATCTGGAAATGCCTCGGCACCCACATTAAACACTTTAATCTGTGACAGGGCATCCATTAGTTCTGGCATATCAATAATATTTATCAAGAATGATGGTGTACATGTCAGCATATCTACCCCATTTTCCAAAATCAGATCCCTAAGCGCAAGCGGATTATGGATTTCCTCCTCGTTTGCCATACAGACTGTAATCCCGTGGTAAAGCGGAATACATTCCTCTAAAATGGATACATCAAACGTAATTGCCGCAAATGCCAGTGATACCGTGGCATTTTTGCTATAAGACTGTACCTCAACATTATACTTATTATCATCTACATAATTAATAAGGTTTCTATGCTCAATCATCACACCTTTTGGTTTTCCAGTGGAACCAGATGTATAAATGCAATAGCACAGATTTTCCGGTTTTATATCTACATGCGGGTTTTCTGTATTGCCGCCATCTAACAAAAGTTCCTCCAACACGAGAACTTCTGCTTTCATCTGCCTGATCAGGGTAGCGCGCTCCCTCTTCAGTTTCTCCGGCATAATCACAAACCGGGCACCAGAATCTTCCAGAATATAACTAATCCGCTCATCTGGATACTCAGGATCAATTGGCAGGAATGCACCTCCCGCCTTCATAATCCCCTGTCTTGCTGCGTATACGCCTACCGTCCTAGGCAACATTACACCTACCATCTCTTCTATTGCTATTCCCTTTTCCAAAAGACGGTTTGCAATCTTATTTGCATTTTCATTCAACTTAAAGAATGTAAGCTTTTCTCCACAAGCAATCACGGCCGTCTTATCCGGGTGATTCAACACCTGGCGCTCAAACAAAATATTTGCTGTCGTCTGCTCCACTGGGAAATCTGTCTCATTAAAACTATCAAGCTTGACACGCGCTTTTTCTGTTACCATGCAGACTTCTTTTAAATATCTTTTCTTTACAAATTCACGGATTACCTGGGCAAAGCTGTCCACCATACCTGCAACTGTGCTCTCCTCATACATGTCACTCCTGTATTCCGCAAGATAGTGGATTCCGTCCTCATCTACCGTGACATCAATTGACAAAGGAGCTTTCGCTGTATCTAATGCCAGTTCCTCTAAAACGGCTCTCTCACCTGCAATATCCTCAAACCGGAAATCATCTCCCTGAAAAGCGAACATAATGTCAGCCTTAATTCCATATTCCCTGCTAATCTCCGCAAAAGAATAGATATCTGCATTCATGCTGTTCATTAACTGCTCTCCGGTTTCCCTGATATATGCCCCAATTTCCTGCTCACCATCCAAATTGCAGTAGACTGGGAGCGTCTTAACTAGCATATTAATCGTTCTGGAAAGCCTTGAATCATTCCTTCCATTGTAGATTGTAGTAAAGACTGCCTCATCCTTAAAGACATATCTTCCGGTAACAAAGCCAAACGCCGCCGTAAACAGGGCATTCATTGTAACTTTCCTATCCCTGCAGAAACCTACCAGTGCATCCATATCCGCTGCAGCTGTTAGACGGTATATGCCGACACCAGGCGTCCCTTCCCTAAAATCTTTTACTGGAAGGAAATCTGTATCACAGCCTGCAAAGACAGAATCATAATACTTTTTCGCAAGGCCGTATTCCTCCCCACCAAGCGCCTCCTGCTCCAAAAGGGCAGCTTCAAAGCCGGAGAACTGCTCCGCCGCAGGCATCCGTCCTGCGTACGCCTCATTTACATCACGGATAAATATCCCACACGATGTCCCGTCACTGATAATATGGTGGAACTCCAGGAAAAGGAATTTTCCATCTGTTGTATCATAAAGATTGATACGGAACAGCCTGTCTCCCAGAATATTATAAGGCTTTACCAAATCCTCCCTAACAAGGCTGTCAAAAACCGGAACTTCAAACGGAACATCATCATTCCGCCTCTGCCTGATATCACCCTCATCATCCATATATAACGTTGTCTTAATATACGGATGGGCAGCTACTGTCTGCTCAATCGCCTGCTGAAGCCTTGAAATCTCTACGGCATCCCCAAGACGGAATAAAAACGGTATATTATAGATTGTGCTTCCTGGATTAGCCGCACATTCTACAAAAATTCCATTTTGTGTCTGCGTCAGCGGATATGCCTCCAGTTTCGCAAAGTCCTCCCTCTGGCTGCCGGATGTCAGAAACTTCTCTAAAAGTTCTATTGTATTATTTTCCTTCAAGTCCTTATTGCGGATAACAGCTCCCTCAAAAACGTCCGCCAGCAATACATTTAATTTTACTGCTCCAATCGAAGTCAGCCCAGCCTTATAAATATCAGTTTTCGCGCCAAACTCTCTGTGACCTATTACCTCGGCTATGCACTCAAAGATTTTTTTCTGTGCCTCCCCCTGTGGCGGCACAATCTCCTCCTGTTTCCGCTCCGGCACCGGAAGAGCCCTCTTATCCACTTTCTGGTTCTGGTTTAAAGGAATCTTATCAATCTGCATTGTCACGGCCGGAACCATATAAGGCGGTTTTGTCTCTTCAATAAATCGATTCATTACCTCTACATCTACTGGACGGTCAGAGACAACATATGCCACAATATATTTACCGCCGGACGGCTCGTCAAAAGCCACAACTGTGGCATCCTGAATGCCCTCAAACCTGCGGATCACCTCTTCGACCTCCGTCAGCTCAATACGGAACCCTCTGACTTTAACCTGCCCGTCACGCCTTCCAATAAACTGTACTGCCCCATCTTGCCTAAACCGCACAATATCGCCTGTGTGGTATATCCTCCTATAATCCTCCCTGTCGCAGAACGGATTGTCCGAATATGCCTCCTCCGTCTTATCCGGCCGGTTCAGGTATCCCCTGGACACCTGCCGCCCTGCAATACAAAGCTCTCCAGGCACTCCTACCGGGACACGCCGCCCACAAGAATCCAAAATATAAAGCTTTACATTTGAGATTGCCTTTCCAATCGGCAGATCCTCTTCATACTCACTTATTTCGTACGCGGTTACATTAACGGTACACTCTGTCGGTCCATAGATATTATGGTAGGTAGTGCTTCCCTCTGGCTCAAAAGGCGTCAGCGCCTCGCCGCCCATGACCAGATGTTTTAAAGACTCATTGCGCATACTCGTTGCAAACGCCCGCCCTATCTGAGTTGTCATAAATACATGCGTAATGCCCTGCTCTCCAAAATACTTACTTAGTGCATTCAAATCCAGGCGCATTGACTCTTTAATAATATACGACGCTGCCCCCGTTATAAATGCCGGATACATATCCATCATATTGGCGTCAAATCCATAACTTGCATAAGCCGCCACCTTGCTTTCCTCTGACAGACCATAATAGTCCCTATACCACTGACAGAATGTGGCAATATTCCTATGTTCCAGCATACAACCTTTTGGCACGCCAGTAGAACCAGATGTATAAAGCAAAATAAACAAATCCTCTGGCTTTGGCGGCTCTGGTATTACATCTGCCTTTGGCAGATTTTTAATATCTTTTGTCAATAGGACTTTTCCAGTATAACCGGAAAGCAATGGCATCAGCCCTTCATCCGCAATCAAAAGCTTCGCATCTGCATCTTGTACCATAAATCCTAAACGTTCTTTTGGATACGTCGGGTCTAAAGGCTGGTATGCCGCCCCCGCTTTTGAGACGCCAAGAGACGCAATCGCCATAAACTCACATCTTGGAACCAAAACAGAAACAACCTGCTCCCTGCCAATACCAAGCCCAGCCACATATGCAGCAATTCGGTCTGTAATCTCATCAAGCTGTTTATATGTATATGCTCTGTCTGCATAGACAACGGCAATGTTTTCTGGCACCAAAGATGCCTTTTCCCGAAAGAAGTCTACCACGGTACTATCTCTGTCAAAAGGAACTTCCGTCCTGTTAAAACTGTCAAGAATCTGCAGATCCAATTCCGATGAAAGCGGAATCTGATTGAGGGTACCACAGGAAAGCATCCCTTTTAGCACCTGCAAAAACATTTTCTGCAACCCTCTGGCAGTCTCCTGACGGTACAAATCCTTGCGGTATTCAAGCGAAACCTCATATCCCTCCTGCCGTTTCATTACCATTACCGAGATATCTGCCTGAACATCCCCTGTCGGAAGAGATTCCGACGGATACTGCTTTCCCTCAATTGTCAGCCCGTTTAGCATATCTCCCTGATAGACAAATAATATATCAGAGGCAATTCCATACTGCTGTGCCAACTCTCCAAATGAGATACAATCATGCCCCATCGTCTCATAAAAATCTGTCTGAAATTTTTTGAGATAATTTTCCACAGAAACCGTCTCATCCCATGACTGGAAAATAGGCAGAGTCCTTACAAACATCCCCACTGACTCTGAAATCCTGGCCGAATGTCTTCCATTGTTTACCGTACAAAACAAGCTCTTGTTTTCACCGGAATATTTTCCAAGGGCATAGGCAAACGCTCCAAGGAACAACGTATTTGCCGAAATTCCTTTTTCCTTAGCGAACTGTTCCACCGCCATGCAGGTAATCTCCTCCCCAAGGGACATCATCAGTGTATTGCTGGCAAACCCTGCATCTTGTTTTTTAAAGTCTTTTAAAACAGCCTCACCAGGCTCTGCGTCTCCAAGCACCTTTGCAAAATACTCCTGCGCCGCCTGATATTCTGGTGTCCTCTTTGCTGATTCCTCACAAACGGAAACATCGAGCAAAGAAATTTCCTCCGCCTTTGGTTCCTCTCCCTTATAAAGCAGAGAAATTTCATCTAAAAATACTTTAACCGATGTGCCGTCGAAAATAAGATGATGCACATCAAACAGAAAATAAGTCCTGTTCTTCCCATAATAGAGAGCCAACCTATAAAGCGGTTCTTCCTCCAGCCGAAATGGACGCACAAAATCCTTCTTTGCCGCCTCAATGTCGTCTGTCTCCCGTTCCTCAACCTTTGCCTCAAAACGCTCCGGGCAAAGCTTCATCACAGGAGTGCCATCCTGCAGGGCAATCATCACACCAAAGGCCGGATGCATTGCAATTGCCTTTGCCACCGCCTGCTTAAACCGCTCTCTGTCAAGGTCTCCCGGCAGTTCACAGCACATTGGAATATTGTACATTGTCCCTAGTGGGTCATTAACGCATTCCAGATAAACACCCATCTGCGAATCACTCAGCGGATAAATTTCTCTTTCCTCTGTACACTTCTGCAGTGCCCCATGAACATTTCGGTCAAGCTGCTTTGCTATCTTTTCTGGTGTCCTGCCAAGCAGCACTATTTCTGGTGTCACCTGCAGGCCATCAAGGTACTCTGCAAGCTTTAATACATTGATCGAATCTCCACCCAGTTTAAAGAAATCATCTTCCCGGCCTACGCTTCCGCAGTGCAGAACTTCCTCAAATCCGAGGCAGATGCGCTTCTGTATCTCATTCTCCGGCTCTTTATATTCCGCCTTATACTCAGAAATACCTGGCGGAAGAAGCGCCATCCTATCTAGCTTGCCATTTACGTTTTTCGGCAGGCTGTCCAGTCTCTTTAAAAAACGCGGAACCATATAATCTGGCAATGCCTGTTTCAGATGGGAACGAATCTGTTCCGACGCAACATGCATTCCAGAAACATAATAGCCACAAAGATAGTTCTGACCATTTTCATCAACAAAAGCCTTTACTACAGCATTTTCCACGCCATCAACTTCTGCCATTCTTATTTCAATTTCTCCAGTTTCCACGCGCTGCCCGTTGATTTTCACCATCCAATCCCTGCGGTTCACATATACAATATTTCCATCTGGAAGCCTTTTTCCTATATCCCCTGTATGCACCAGAACGGTTCCATCCTCCTGTTTCCGAAATGCCTCCTCGCTCTGCTTTTCCATATTTAGGTAGCAGTCTGCAAGAATACCTTTAACACAGATTTCTCCTTCCTCACCATCTGGAACCTCACGGCCCTCGTTATCGTATAAAAATACCTCTATGCCATCTGCAGGCTTACCAATCGGCGTATTTTCCATCGGGGATTTCACTTGATAAGATAAGACAAGGCTTGCCGTCTCACTCATCCCGTAGGCATTATACAAATCATATCCATCCCCGCTCAGCATAGACACACGCTCACTTCCTGTTAATACAGTCTTTAAAGTGGTTCCCCTATACTTAAAATAACGTAAAAGCTGAGGGCTGATAAAACTACATGTAATACTGTGCTTTAAAAAATACTCCTCAATCAGGCGAACATCCTTCCTGACCTCCTCAGCAAGTATATGAATACAGCCGCCGCTGCACAGTACACTATAATATTCCATAATAAGCACGACAAACGACATTTGCGCTGTCGCTGCCATAACTGTGCCTTCATTAATTCCAACTGCCCCTCTGATGCGCTTACATGCTTGGTAAAAGCTGGCTGCGCTGTGGACAATCCCCTTCGGGCGGCCGGTGGAACCAGACGTATAAATAATCAGCGCCCTATCTGTATCTAATGCCGCATGTGCTTTCACTTGCTCATATGTTTCAATCCCTTCCATCCATGCTGCATCAATAACCACTTCCGCACCGCAGTCATTTTGTATGTAAGAAATCCTTTGCTCCGGGTATTCTGGAAGAACCGGGACAAAAGCCGCCCCAGCCATCATAATCCCAATTTCTGCCGCAATATACTCCATCCGCCTGTCCATACATACCATCACTGCTTTTCCTGTGATATTACCGCTGCCACTTAACTTAGCCGCAATTCTGCCAGAAAGTTCATATAACTCCTGGTATGTCGTGCTTCTGGCGCCATTGTAATCCACTATTGCTATATGATCCGAAAATTTCTCCACCTGGCTCAAAAATGTTTCCAAAAAATTCATTTTCTATTTAACCCCCATTTCTTCTGTCATCTTGAAAAAAGGCACCGTCTTAACCTGTGATAAAATTCTTTCCAATTAGAAAACATACGGACAGTTTTATCTTCTGTCCGTATGTAATAACAATCCCCGCATTTTCCTGCAAACTACAATTTTTTAGCGGACTTTAACTTTTACCTTTATCTTCTTAGAACCTACATAAATTGTAACATTTTTCGTACTTTTCTTCTTTCCTTTCAGCGTCAATGTCACTTTCTTTTTCTTTACAGAACTCTTTGTAAGACTGACAATGCCAGAAGAGACTTTCACTTTGTCCGTTGTGGCTTTTTTGTTATTCTGTGCCTTTATTGTAATAGTTAATTTCTTTTTGCTTCCCTTCCTTACTGTAAAGGATTTTTTCTTGGTAGATAACTTCTTTGCCTTTTTCAAATTATTTTTTTTATCTTATCAAATCAAATATTTGTTTTCTACAATCTGGGATAATTTGCATCTTTTAAGGGACGAATTGCAGGCGCTCCACGATAAAAAGTATATAGAAACATGGTATAATATGTTTGGATTCAAAAGGTGTTTTGCTCCCAACGAATGTTGCGGACTGCTCCGCTGCCAAAAAGAGTGCCGGGATACTGCCCGGAGAAAGGATGTCCACATTGACGACAAAAAAAGAAAACACGCCCCTGCCTCCTACAGGCAGCCGCATAGCAGACATAGATATAAGACACATCACATGGGGATTTTATTTGTTAATGGCATACGTGCTAATCTATTTTATCTTGGGGGAGTATAGTTCCCCGACAAATACCCCTGTTTCAGAAACCGGCTGGAACCATCTCCCGGAACTTGTCATCTTATTGACCACACTCATATTTAGTGTAGCAAGTATCGCTGCGAGTATCCTGCTGCGTCTCTACTACCACAGAAATATTGCACTTGAATATCTCGGATGGGGAATTTTATCCGGTGCTGTCTGGAACATTACCAATTCAGACTTGAGGCTGATTCTTTTCCGCAACCCACAGAATGCCGAAAATATCTCATTTCTTATGATGATGATTATGCCAGTTCCTTTTTTTCTTTTTATGAACTTCATTCAAAAAGAACGGTACAAAAAGGCATATATTATCCTGAGTGTGGTTATTCTTGCAGAATTCACAATATATTCTGTGCTATCCCTAGCTGGAATATTGAACCTCGCAGACGGCATCTTTTTTACCATAGGTTTCCTTATACTGTCAATTTTCCTTACAGCAGCAACAATATTCTCTGATATCAAAAACAGACGGATTCAGGAATACCCTCTAGTTGCCGGTGGAATGTCCGGCGTATGGCTTACTATACTAATCCGGGGTATCGGTTTCTTCCAAAGAGGAAACCAGAAAAGCAGCTCTGTCTTGCCAATCGGGTTAATCGTGCTGCTTCTGATCGCAGTGATCCATACCATTTATGAACTTTTGGATATGGAAAGGAAAAAACAGCAGGCTCTCTCTGCAAGTGAGGCAAAGGGGCGGTTCCTCGCCAATATGTCCCATGAAATCAGGACGCCAATCAATGCAGTCCTTGGCATGGATGCAATGATCCTTCGGGAATGCACCGAACCACAGATTAAAGAATATGCTTTGGATATCCAGAATGCCGGCCAGAGCCTTCTGGCACTGATTAATGATATTCTTGACCTATCCAAAATTGAATCCGGCAAACTTGAAATCCTTCCGGAAGAATACGATTTTAGCAGCCTGATTCATGATATTATAAATATGATTACCATGAAAGCTGCAGATAAAGACCTCAAAGTAAACCTATGCATTGATGAAAAACTTCCATCCAGATTACGTGGAGACGATATCAGACTACGGCAGGTGCTTGTAAATCTTATGAACAATGCTGTAAAATACACAGAAAAGGGAAGCGTAACACTTTCTGTAAGTGGAACGGTTAACGAAAACTCCGCAATCCTGACTTTTCAAGTAGAGGACACGGGAATCGGCATAAAGGAAGAAGATATTGGAAAACTCTTTGCTGAATTCGAGCGGATTGAAGAACAGCGCAACCGTAATGTGGAGGGAACCGGCCTTGGAATGAGCATTACAACTCAGCTCTTAGAGTTAATGGGCAGCCATTTACAGGTAGAGAGCATATACGGAAAAGGTTCTAAATTCTATTTTACCTTACAGCAGGATATTATACTTGCAGAGCCAATTGGGAATTTAGAACAGAGAATCCAACAACAGGCAGCAGACTATACCTATCAGGTAACATTTACGGCCCCGGAAGCACAGGTGTTGGTAGTTGATGATAATACAGTCAACCGAAAGGTATTCCGTAATCTCCTAAAAGCCACCAAGATAAAGGTTGAAGAAGCGGCCGGCGGCTTGGAATGCCTAAATATGGCAGGAAAGAAACCATATGATATGATTTTTTTAGACCATATGATGCCTGACCTTGACGGCATAGAGACACTCCACCGCCTAAAGGAAAATATGGCCTCGCCATGTTTTTCCATCCCAATTATCGCCCTGACTGCCAATGCAGTATCCGGCGCAAAAGAAATGTATCTGTCTGAGGGATTCCACAGCTTTCTCTCAAAACCGGTTAATCCGCAAAAATTAGAACAAATGTTAATGGAAAACCTTCCAAAGGAAAAAGTTATCATAGAAAAAACCAACCCGAACTCTTCCATGGCAAATGGAATACAACAGCAGAAAACGCCAGAATCCACCACCTCCCGTAAGGAAAAGGAACTTCCTGCTATTGAAGGGATCGACTGGAATTATGCCATGCTCTACACAAGAGATAAAGAGATGCTGCTTAGCACTGTTCATGACTTCTATCAGATGATGGACACAGAGGCCGAACAACTGGAACAGTTTTATAATAAAGTAGAGTATCCCGATGATTTAAAGCAGTTCCGGGTAAAAGTCCACTCTATGAAAAGTTCTGCTGCCATGATTGGAGCAGTGCCATTATCCGGTATTGCCAAATTGCTGGAAGATTCTGCCAGGGCTGAAAGGATAGATACCATCCAAAGAGTAACACCATCCTTTTTAGAAGAATGGCAGCATATGAAAGAACGCTTAAAGCCTTACATGCAGGATTCTCAAGAATCCGAAATACAAGGCGGAAAACGGAAAGTAGATTGCCAGATGATCTTGGAATATCTGCGTCTTCTTGGAAATGCTATCCGTGACATGGATATTGACACATCGGATGAAATTATAAAACAGCTTAACAGCTTCCGATACCCAAAATCTCTTGACCCGGTTCTAAAACAGCTAAACCAGGCTGTAAAAAATATTGATATTATGCTGACAACAGAAACAATACAAACATTTGAAAATCAGATGAAACAAAATGGAGGTAGTCATGAAAAAGATACTATTAATCGGTGAGTTAAATGAAAATACAAAAAGTGTAAACGAATATTTATCCGAAACCTATCAGGTACAACTTTGCACCAAGGAGCAGGATGATATTCAGGCAATGGTCAAGATTATTCACCCAGAACTTATTATACTCTACCAACTCGGTTTGTCAGAAACAGAAAGTGCTATCCTTAAATGGCTTTCAGAAAAATATGATACGTTTCCTATCCTTGCCATTACAACAACAGAGGAGTGGAAGTTACATAAAAATTCCCTGCAAGGCGAACAGCACGACAAAATATTCCAACCCCTTTCAAAAGATTCTCTGCTGCAAAAATGCAGGCAAATGCTGCTCACTGGTAATTCCCAAAATACCAAGAAAAATAGCCGGGGAATGAAAAAAATATTAGTTGTTGATGATTCTCCATTAATCCTAAGAAATATCAAGGGACTTCTGGAGCGGAAATACGATATCTTCCTTGCAACTTCTGGACGCCAGGCTTTGGATACCATTATAAAAGAAGATCCTGACTTAATCCTGCTTGACTATGAAATGCCAGAAATGAGTGGAAAAGAGGTATTTGAAGAAATGCAGGCTGATGAGGACATGAAAGATATTCCTGTTATTTTCCTCACAAGCATATCTGATAAAAAAGTAATCTATTCTATCTTACAGCTAAAGCCCGTTGGTTACATTTTAAAGCCGCCAGACACAGAAAAACTTCTTGAAACGATTCAAGAGGTTTTCCGAAAGTAACTCTAATATCTATTTGATTACTATAAAATTAGTTTTTATGAGTCAAATACCCTGCTGCAAGCAACGGGGCATGACTTAGCTTCTTTTTAGCAAGTTAGCCCCAGAGGGGCGGGGTATTTGACCCTCGCGGCAGTCGCCAAATGCGAGCAAG
>CAJUID010000042.1 GCA_910585905.1 uncultured Lachnospiraceae bacterium | reverse complement strand
TGCTATTCGTTATTGCATTTTTCAGTGCATTCAGCCCATAGGTGCCATTCTCAAGCAGTGATTTTATCGCCGCCGAAGTCGTTTCATTCGCCCGGCCGTTTACTGCTGACTTAATGGCATTCAACCCATACGTCCCATTTTCGAGCAGTGATTTTATCGCCGCCGAAGTCGTTTCATTCGCCCGGCCGTTTATCGCAGTTTTAATAGCATTCAGTCCATATGTTCCGTTCTCGAGCAGTGCCTTGATTGCTGCCATTGTTTCCGCATCTGCATTATGGCCAAGCAGTTCTTTCAATACCGCCAGCCCTATTTCACTGCTTTTTAGCAGAGCAAGAATTTCATCTTCTGTCGGTTTGTCCGCAATCTGTATCGTTTGTTTTGCCACTATCTATGTTCCCCCTCTCCATCATCATAGGTTACATTTAATATCCCATTAACAACGCCAAACTCCAAGCCTGGCCCTATAGCATAATTTTGAAACTCTTCTGTTATGACTTTATTTTCTACTGGATTTCCACTTTCCAAGGACAACTCTTTATCAACCACAACTGAACTTGTTTGCAGTTTATTAATCTCCTCGTCTATTTTGTCAGCATTGTTATTGTGAACCCCAATGTCATACCCTTCATCTTCATATGGCTTTTCGAGATTGAGATATTTTGTATAATCAGGCATATTCTAAAGTTCCTCCTCTCTTGCCCCTCTGTGCGAATATCTGGATAGATATTGATGTGTGTAACCTGCCAGCACTTTGTGCGTATTGTACTTAATGCTGACTCTGTAAGAAAAATTCATTGGTAAGATACGCTCCAGAAATTTTTCTATCTCTTCCCGCTGTTTAGATACGGATATTTGGATATCAATACTTAAATTATAATTTTCTAAATCTGGAAAGATATCGTATCCATTGACCCCACAGAAAGCATTTAGTTTTCGGATCAATACCCTATATGTATATGGGATGAATTCATTCCAGCGGATTAATACCCGAAGCTTCCTTGATGCCAGCGTATCGTTAGAATCTGGGAAGATATCTAACATCGCTTCATATTTTTTAATCCCATATTCGTCGCATAATTCAATAAAGGCATTATCCAGCACTCTTTGGATGTTCCCATCGACTAGGTCAGTCTCGGTATTTTCTGCCTGCATAATCGCTTTGAATTCCGCAAAACCCTGCATAACTGGGGGAAGGTATTCTATCAGCCTTTTTCTTTCCATCGCGTCAGACAATAATCTCCCCCCTTACTGGTATACAGTCCTGGCCAAGGATGACATTCTCTGCTTTCCCGTTTAGCATGGTATCCCTAATATCAATAACCCCATCCAGTTCCAATATCCTTGACTCAATCTGGCTGACCCTTACTGTTATATTGTCATTAGAAGCCCAGCTTTCGCAAAGCTCCAAAAAATAAGAATCAACCAAATCCTGCACTGGTTCCTGCATATTGGAAAATGAAAAACCATTACGGTATTCCATGCAGGTTGAAATATTGATAGGAACCTCCTTTACACCTTCTACCTTTACTACATGCCCTATTGGAGCAATCCCATCCCCTTCCCCCGCCGTTCCTGTCGGGTCAATTTCTTCCTGCACCGTTTGGAGCATTGCTTCTGTCGGCGCCTTCCAATCAGAAGTAATGATATCCACCTTTACCGTCCCACCAACTGTAAGCAGCCTTTCCTTTGCCGCATTGTAGACTGTCTCAATCCATTCATATACCTGGGGGCCGAGTGTCTCTTCCGACTGCCGCCCAAACCAGAGCTGCACCATCTCATTTGGTATCATTTTTGAAGGGTGGTAATCCCCATTCCATACCCGGAAAGGCTTACAGCCGCCTACTCCGGCAATATTATTTACCTTCTCAATGTAATCTGCCTTATTTCCGCCATATGCCTGATTATGGAACGATGCGAAATACCTTTCCCTAAAGGTTTCTACATCCTCCTCCTCTTCCCCAGGTATGATAATCTCGGCCAGTTCTGCAGATTCCATATTATTTAACTCATGCTCCGTTTCTATCGCCAGCATACTTCCTAACTGCTGGTTGCCAATCGTACCTGGAGTTTCACATTCTACCCTGTATTCCCCTAGCTCGGCATTCAACGCAGATACAACCGTATAATTCAATGTATTTAGGTTAAACCTGTCCCCTGCAGAGATGGCCGTATCGGGCGGGAAAACAACCATCCTGCCAACCGCATTCGTCTCTTCTTTTGGGATGATGCCACGCTCGGCTGCCCTTTTTATCAGATAATAATAGGAAGCCGACTCTGCAAAGACTTCATCCATTACCATATCAAGTGCAATATAAAACTCTGCAAGTTCCATTGCGGCCGGGGCAATGGCATCATATATAACAGAACCCTCCCGTTTATCAAAATCATCACTCACACGGTCAAGCATCCGCTGGGTTAGCACTTCAAAGCTAAATCCTTCAAACATTTATACCTTAACCTCCATTCCCGTCTCAATCTCATCCCCTTGCACTGTATTTGCGGTAAACTTGATATATAATGTATTCCTTGCGGTAACTTCCATCTCAAAGTTATCCACGGATTCTATACGGTCATCCGCTGTCAAGGCATCCGTTATCCTTTGTTTTACCTCACTCATGACATATGGCATATCCATCCCGAAAAGGTCCTGGAGTTCAATCCCGTAATCCCATGAATAGATTTCATACTCATAACGCTCTGTATTGATTATTTTAAGTATCGCCTGTCTGACTGCCTCCTCGTCATCCGTTTTCCCAACAAAAAAATCGTCCTGGTCGTATCGGTCTGTCAGCTGCATTGCATAAGTTAGGGAAGGCTCCGTTTCCATGACAAAATCGGCTCCCTCATCATCCACTCCATCCATGTACCCTTCACTCCCTGGCACCATGTCACTCCACCACCCTGTCGATTACAAAGAATTCCTGTCCTCCTGCCTTGCGGAGCATCAAGACTTTTTCGCCTTTTTTCAATGCATTATGTACCGTGACCTCCCGTTTATCAATCCAGGTCAGCGAAGGGACAGTATGTGCTGTATGGTATACTTCCTGCTCCTCTATCGTTATTTTTGTCTTAAAATCCGTCACATTCCTGGAAAGGTGGAGAAACTCCTCTTCCAATTCAATATTCTGTGAAACCTTGATTTTTAATGGTTCCACGCCTGTTACTGTCCCAATCCTATAATCGCACGGCTTGGACATTTCCACTGCATCTAGTGCAATCCTCTTAATAAGCTGCACAATGTTTGAATTAGCCATTTACAAAATCACCTCCCGACAAAACCAAATCCATGGAATATTGCCTGTTCCGAAATACATGCGTCACTTTTTCCACCAGCATGTAACTAGCCACCTTGATATCAGATAAATCCAGTAATACCGGCACCAGGGAACCGGCGCGGACATTTTTATTGCCAATTACGCCGGAAACAGTCAATGTCCTCTGCTTCTGCCCATACAGCCGTAGTAATGCCTGGGATTTCAGCTTGCCGACATCCGGCGTATCAATCTTATCTGTGTACTGCAACACGCCCCATTTATTGATTTTCTTAGAATCCTTTGTCATGTATATATCGTAGGTTCCTTTTTTTTTATTCTCATAGATCAATTTAACCTGGTTATACACATTATCATCAATGCTGGTCTTATAAGTGAAGTCTTCCCCTGTCTCCCCATCAACAAGGCAGGCATCCACCTTCATATCAGCAAGGGAAGCCAGGCACAGTTTCCCAGCTTTGTCATACAACGTATATACTTTTCCCTTTGCCATCAACGTCTCATCCAGGGCATTCCCGACCATATCAAAAAGCGTAATATTATCTTCGCATTTTTTGGGAATCACATAACCTGTGTTTGCCAGCGCCCCGCATGAAAGCCCGAACCTTTCGGCAATCATCCTCACTACCTGGTCTGCCCTCTTTTTCTTGTAAATTAAGGTATCCTTGTTTTTCAAGTAACGAAGCTGGTCATATGCGGTATATGATATGATTCTATCCTTTGACATCTGCCTTTGGAAAATAAATCCATAGAAAATATTTTCCCCACCAACAGAAACAATTACGGTGTCCCCTTCCTCAACCTTATAATCCGCCTCATACATCGCATTGAATGTAAGTTTCCCAGGCATCCCCTTCCTTTCCCACACTATCTTCATCCCTTCCTCTGCTGGGATTTCAAATATTGTCTTACTGTTCTTTACCATAACCACGGCCTCACTACAAGAAAGCTTATTTGTCTGGATCACCTGTTTTTCCATTGAAGCAGGAACCGGCTTTTTTCTCTCCAGTGTCTTCCTTAATTGCTTTAGTTCCACTTTTGAGCTTTTCTTTGCCTCTGCTGCACCTCCGCTTTCCGAATTTAGGCCGCTGTATTCTGGCACGCCATATCCGGTAATTCTTGAGTTATTCAGCGCATAACTCCTCCTTGCAACTTTATCTGAGGTATTTCCTTCCACAGTATGTACTGTATTCCCAGACAGATATTCGACAATCCCTACATGGGATGCCCCGGCCGATTTAAAATAAATAATGTCACCGCGTTTTGGTTTATATTTCCCTTTATATTTAAACTGCCCTTTTTTCTGGAACCATGCCATCCCACTAGAACAAGAAGCCGTTTTAGGGACAACAGATACCGGGACTGTTGCCTGTGCAGCACACCATGAAACAAACATATGGCACCATGCCGCACCATTCATTCCATACCATGCCCCGTATTTTGTTTTATTGTTTCCCTGTTCCCTATAGCCTATCTCGCCAATCGCAATATCAACGATATCTTTTGCCATGCCAACCCCCTATAGCCTCTTTCCTGTCCCGGTTCCTGTATCCAGCCTAAGCCCGATTCCCGTCTCAGTCCGCGGAAGTTTTAATTTTGTCCCTTTATAAAGGAACTTCCCTTTTGAAGAAGATTTCCTGCCATGTTCCTTTGCGGCCTTCTCTATCACTTTTTTATTCAGCGCATAAAGCGCTTCCCTGTCTGCCCCGCTGCCAAGCTCCTTCCTGGCGATTTTTAGGAGCGTGTCTTTCTCCTTCACTGTGTAAAACTTTGCCTTTTCCTTTGTTTTCCTTTTAACCGGCTTACCTTTTGTGTATTTTCCATTTTTCTTTTTCTTAAGCTTTTTTACTCCCCAGTTCCTGTATTGTTTCATTACCAATTTGACCTTCACATCAAGCCCTTGGTTCTCAGCATCTTCTATGATCTCGTAATCTTCTACCGTCACATCAAAGCTGGTATCCCATAAAAGCCCTACACCGCCCGGCGTAGGCCTCAAAAGTTTAAATTGCACTGGTTTCTTCTTTTTCTTCCAAGTTTCCAGCTTTTCCAGGTAATATTGTGCACTTTGGAATTTATTATTTTTATACCTGGCAAATGGGTACTTCTGGAATGCAGGCAAAACCAGTTCATCAATTGTAATGTCCGTCAGCCCCGGCGTCTTTACCAAATTAACCTCACCCTCATTGATAAGGGTGAGGGTCTTGTTTTTATTGCTGATTTTTACTGACAATTTTCCGGGCGTCACCGGGAACAAAACCTTCTCTATGTACATTTCATACATTTAATGCGCCCCCTCTGCTGCGGCATCCATCTGTTCCTCCACGGTTGTGCGGAGATGCTCTGTGATACCGTCTAAATCCATATCTTTGTTCACGGTGTTATGGTTCGTCTGGTTCACGGTAATGCTGGCTGTAGTAAACCTGTTGATGTAATCCTGTTCTGCCAAATCTCTAATATATTTTAGGTCCTCGGATGTGATTTCTAATTGCTTGGAAATCTTATTGGTATCATCACCGATATTCCTTAAATCATTTGACGTATTGGCCAGCTTATCATGTAGCTGCTGATACCCTTCCTCTTCCTCACCATTTTGTGAGTTGTCCAGAAAATCTTTAAAGAAATTTTCGATTGAAGTGCCTAAGTTATGGCCCTCATTATATGCCTCGTCTACCCAGCCTTCCTTGAATGTCTCAAAGGTATTAAAACCATCGTTGAAGGCATCTGCAATGTTCTTATAGTCCCATTTCTGGTCTTGGAGCTCAATCTTCTTAGCCGCCCATGAAGCTGCTGAACTTTTTAACCCATCCAAATCAAAGTCTATGAATGGTAATTTGTTCAGGGCTTCCCCAATTGCAGTGATGGCATCAATTGACCCGATTGCGACATCATCAAAAAATATTAATATATTCAACCCCGCATTATGGAAGGCAGCATCAATATTAGATATACATGCATCGAATGCATTCCATATACCCAGGCTAACGTTCCAACATAGGTGCAAGGTATTCTCAATTGCTTTATTCGCAACATTGATTGCCCCGCAAATCTTTCCCGTTGCAGACATGGACTTATTCTCGACTTTATTGATAACCGCTATCACCGCATAAAATGCGCCTACCGCAAGAATGATCCCACCAACAATCCAGGTAATCGGGCAGGCAAGGAGCGCCGCATTAAAGCTTATCTGTGCGCCGGTTGCCGTAGTAGTTGCTGTTGCCCCCGCTATGGTTGCCCCTGTCTTAATAGCAGTATGAGCCGCACTGACCATCTCCAAAGTGTTTGATATCCCTTGGACAATGTTAAATGCTGTTGCCGCTGCCGTATACGCCCCCATAGCTACGGCTGCCGTCAGAATCACCGGAGCAATAACAGACCAGTTATCCCCAATAAATTCAAACGCTGTGGACAAGATATCATAAGCCTTTACGCCGTACCCTATCACTGTATCCATAGAATCCCCAATGGAATTCAGCGTCGTTTCCACCTTCTGCCCAACCATGGTAAACATTTCCATTATGCTTGGCAGGTTATGCTTTGCAAGCGCGGCATCCGTTTTTTCTATCATGCTTACCCAGCCTCTTGCAAACGAAGCCCTCATATTTGAAAATGTAGTCGCCCAGGTGTCACCTGCCTGTTTCGCAGCACCATTTGAAATACCATTATCCATCGCCTGGCTGATTGTGCTAATAAACTGTGCCGCGCTGATTTTTCCATCTGATAGGTCATCCTTGACCCTGCTCACATTTTGCCCTACTGCATTAGCATAAATTTCCGCCGCGCCAATCCCTGCATCAAAAAGCCTGTCAAGCTGGTCTGCCTCAACCGTCCCTTTGGAGTACATTTTACCGATTGCATCCACGACACTCTCTAGCTGCTCATTTGTGCCTTTCCCGTAAAAGCTGACCGCGTCTGCCCATATCCTGACTTGGTCTGTTGCCGTCCCCAGGCTCATCCCCCTTGTCATGAAACCTTGCGTCGCCCCCGCTGCAACGTCCAGCCCATAGGCAGTGCCCAGTGTTGTATCTTTCAACGTATTTAGCGCCGCATTCGCAAGACCCGCATCACCGGTCATGGTAGTAATCGTTTTCTGAAAACGGTTCATTGTGTCCATCCTGTCAAATGCCCCGCTCATGTCAGTCACGCCAAGCCTGCCAAGCGTATTCCTGACTAGGCTAAGAGACTGGTTCGCTACAATAATCGCTTTCTGCCAACCCCTAAACCCTGTCTCTGCTTTTGCAATAGGTGCATGCAAGGTCTGCACTGCGCCCTTGAACGTGTTTATATTGCCTGCGCCCTGCTGTATCCTTTGGTTAAATTGTTCCTGCTTTACAACGCTGCTCCTGATCTGTTCCTCTGCTGCCCGAATGGTCTGGGAAAGCTTTAAATAGGACTGGTTTGCTGTGGATACGTCCATGTCCTGCATAGCGCGGTCTAAATTTCCCTGCTCCTGTATCGCCTGGTCCAATTGCGAACGTAACCGCTGCAATTCATTATTTGCAGCATCCGTCCTTAAATTGACCGGAACGCTCCCCATTTTCTGCACCCGTTCTTTTATCGTATCAATCCTTGCCCCCAAACGGCTTATGTCCTGCACTGCTGCCGGCGGGAGTATATCCATCTCTGCCGCGCTATTTTCAATTTTCCACTGCCAGTCATTCATATTGCCCAGCATCTTATTCACTGTCTCAATTTCCCATATATATCTCCCTGCCGCTGAGGTATCAAATGCAGCATCAGTTTGCCATTCCATAGGCTGTGTAGCAGGCGGTAGCATACCCGCAGCAGGGGCAATACGGCCATTGGCATCTGCCATTGTCTGAATAAATTCCTGTGCCGCTGCTGCTGCCCGGTTAATCTCCTCCCTCGCACCCTCCAGGGATGACGTGTCAATATCAGAATTCATTGCCTGCTGCATGTCATATACGGACGATACCGCAAGGTTTACAGAATTGATTATCCCCATCATTACGCCACTAAAGCTATCCCTTAACTGAATGCCTGTCTGGATAGACGCCATATGTATTACCCCCTCCCTGCTTCTGCCCTTTTCTTCTCTTTTTTCTCTGCATCAACCCGGAGATCAATTGACGCTATGATAAATGCCTTTTCGTTTTCCTCCATATCAAGCCACTCGGTCGGCCTGATATGGAGCTTATGGAGGGCATAGTATGCATAATTTGCTTCTGCATCCCCTCCATTTATTAGTTTTTTGCCTCTTCTACCTTTTCACTGATGCCTGCCTGGAAACCTTGGAACTTTTGAATCCAGACGCATAATTCCTGATACTCGCCTGGATTGTCCACCATTGCATAGAGCAGGTCGACCGGGGTTTTTACCCCATAGGAATCCTGTAGCTCTGTGCTGTACAAGTCAGGATATACAACAGATTCCGCAATCATTTTTGCAAGATATCCCGTAGTATCCAGCCTTGGTTTTGTAAGGTTCGGTTTTCCCTTTACCTGCACATCAACCGTGCAAGCATCCTGTAGGTTATCATTTTCCTTAGATGAAATATGCCGAAACTCAAACTCCAGCGGCTTTCCGCTTTCATCCGTCAATGATTTGGTTGGTGCGTATCTTTCATTCTTTACAGTTGCTTTGTTCTTTTTTAGAAATCTTGTAAACTCTGACATATAATCTTTCCCTCCTGTTATCCTCTCTGAATGTGTTCACCTGGTGCCGCTCTTTGTATCTGTTCATCATCCTGGATCGGTTCACCCCCATCTGACATCAAAAAGCCTTCCAAATCCCTGAAAGTGGATGGCATTGTAAAGTCTTCGAACGTAAAATCCATATCCTCATCCAGATACTCCCCGTCTGCATCAAACTTTGCCAAAATGCCGCCATCAATATTACAGCCCAGCAGCACAATTTCCTGCCTGCCTACGGAGCTGGTCGGGTCCTCATTGGCAATCTGTATCTCAAAATATGTATCTTCCCCGGTATCCTTGTAATCAAGCATCATTTTCCGAAATATGGACGTGTTATAGTGGAATGTGGCAGAGCCGCTCCCTTCCCATCCATTCGCCTTATTACCCTTCCCAGGATTCCCAAGGATTGGGACCTTTGTCTTAATCTTCTTAAACTTGGCTTCCAAATCAATTGCCTGCATAAAGTTATACCTTCTGCCGCCTATGGTAATATAACATTCCGCTAGAGGCGCAGACAGTGTATCCTTCCCCATCATTACGGCATTCTGCCGTGCTGTTTTTAACACGTTTACATCCCCCTTCCTCTTATGCGATTGTTGTAGTCATGTATAGCTTTGACATTGCATTGACAACTGTTATGGCGCTTTCGACAATAACGGATTTCTTAGAATCCCCCTGCGCTACAACAACATCCGTATCCTCAAAACCTTCTATCGCACGGATACGCTGCAAGTCTTTCCGAATCTTGACCAGGTCAGTCCACAGCGCAGTCCTGCCCGCTGCATCGTTTGGTATCCTGCCAAGGTATTTTGTATTGAATAGTACCGCATCGTCATTCCCAAGCTGGTCAATAACCCGGATTGTCTGGTTATCCTTAAATACTTCACCAGAAGTATCTGTTATAGACACTTTGGTATTGATATCTTCAAGAACCCTGACATCCGCATTCACTTTATGGAAGACAAATTCTCCGGCTTTCACTGCAGCAATTAGTTCTGACTGTGTATATTCTGTATCCAATGTATATTCACCATCATAAATTTTGTTCTGGCAGGATGCATTTACGGCACACCCACATTCTGCCCCAGTTGTCCAATATACTGCTGCCGCTTCATCCGGGTAAACTGTTTTTCCATCTTCATCCTTATACATCCCGTCAACGCACTTGTTTTTTACATTAATGACACCCATATAGTCAGCTTTTGGGCTATTATAGACAACCAACTGGAATTTAGCCCCGACTTCGTCACGCATCCGCTTATTGAATGCAATAAACAGCCTCTTGACCGTGTCATCCACTGCAACAATCCCCATTGTGTTATAAGTATAGGATTCTACCTTGTCCGCATAATCCTGCCAAGCAGAGCCATCCACCGTACCATTCGTTCCCCCAGAAAGCGGCAGGGCAGCCACAGCACTAAGGGTTAGGCTTGGCTTGAATGTAACATATGCATTCGCCTCCAGTTCCCCAGCCGTAAGAACCGTCTGCTCATCCACTTTCGCCGTCCCAAAATAAGTGACAACATCAAATGCCGCATTGTTGTCCACATTAACCTGGATTCCTATTTTAATCTCATTTCCGCGCGTGCCACTGTAACGTGCCTCTGCATAGGCATTTGCTGCCTTCACGCCGCCACTGTTTAACCGGTATGCGTGCAGGGTGTTTGCGTTCATAAAGAGGTCACGCAAGTTCTTCATCTTATCGTCTATATAGGCATATCCAAATATTCTTAGTGTATCCTTCTGGAATTCCTCGGCATTGACTGTAAAGATTTCCCCCTCCGGCCCCCAGTCCAGCTCAAGGGGCATAGTTGCCACCCCACGGTCAGATAGAGCCGCAGAAGCAGATGCCGCTGAAACAAAATTAATGTAAGCCCCCGGCAGGACTTTATTCTGTGTTATAAACGTCCCTCCACCTAATGCCATCTTATTTCATATCCCCTTTCATAAATTTAGTAATCACCTGTTCCACTTTTGCAATGGGGTACTGTTCCCCATCCTCCAAGAGGATTTCAAGCAGGTCTTTCCTATTTGCAAATTTCTGCGATCTTTTCAACTGTTCTTTTGTAAACAGCATTTCAGCTGTTTTGTTTTTATTTGCAGTTACAGTGTCTTTGCCTGCTGTCTCCAATCAAATCACCTATCCTTTCACATTTGTGCTGGATTTCATGCCTTCCATGCGTTCCTGCTGTCCCATCTGGTAAACAAAGCAGTCATAATTCACAAAAAAGTTTAAAACTCCGTCCACTATTTCATATTTCATTTTTCTGCCACGGACTAGCCCGCCGCTTGCGTCGATTACCTCAAGGCACCAGCACATCCGTTCCGCTACCTCATCGCACTCTGCATTTGCATTGTCCTTTGACTCTGGAAAATACTGGATAACAAACTGGCTCTGCCTTAAATACCTTTTCCCCATATAGTGCCTAAATGTTGGATTAACGGAAGAAATAAAAAAGCAAGGCTCTTTCAAGCCTTGCTGTATTTCTTCCATATAATTTTCATATCCAAATTCATCAAAGAGTGCTTTACTGATTCCGGCAATGATTGTATTGGTTATCTAAACACACCCCCTAAAAACTCCTTTATTTTCTTTTCTAGGACTTTCGGAGCAATCCGTTCCAATTCCTGTTCGGAAATTGTCATCATAAATTGACCCTTGACCCAGCCTTTGTGATCTGGTGTCCTATGCCCGAATTCCACGAAACTGGCATAATATACCGAATTTATAACCTCTATTACATAGATATCACCAAAATGGTTTACCCTCAATGAATCAATAAACTGTGATACCCCACCCGTATTTAGGTCACTAGCTCCAATGCCTTTCTGGGCAGTCCAGCCCCTCCGAAGTGTCCCACCCCTTTTTGAGGATTTCTTTAATACAATAGGTTTATTATGGTCATCCACAATACGTGTCCCGTCACTGTCTGTCCAATATGTGTCATAATCCCCTACTGGTGTCCTTTTTATAATCTTAGCAAGCAGCCTTGCCGCCAGTTCTTTTGTGCAAGCCTCCAGGAATTCATTTAATTGTGCTTCTTTCACCTTATTTAGGTCTTTCTGTAGCCTTTCCAGCCCTTTTATGTCAAAACCTCCTAGCCCTGCCATCTATGCCCACCTTCCAAATATATCAAGCACAAATTCCTGATGTGTGTGATACACTGCTGGTATTCCGCTGTAAGTATAGTCTGTTGTCACCCCATTCTGGGTAACTTTAATTTTACTGCCTGGTTTTATGTTGACATCTGGAGAAATAAACAGTTTTGTTACCTGGGAAACTTTCACTGATTTACCATTCCCATCTGTGCTCGTAATTTTAGAAAAGGACAGCTTACACGGCTGGTCTTCCAGCACTACCACATCTTTATAAGAAATAAGCCTTGTTCCCTTGTCCTCTATTTTCCTATGCTCTGTAACAGTTGCCCTCCCCTCATATGTATTTTCCAATGCTTTTCTGGCTACAATCCATGTCACATCCGTTGCTTTTATCATGACTTCCACCTTATTTCTGTTACCCGCCTGTGTCAGAACACTACTTTCCTATATCTCCTTAGTACGGCAGCATAATCCTTTAGCACACCCTCTATGAATTCTGACCCAACGTTGCCAAAAGATACTGTCGTATCACCTTCTGATATGGACTTTACCTTTCCTGCTGCCTCCTGTTGCCCGAACTGCTCATTCCTATAAATATCTGCTGCCATCCGGTACATAGCCAAATGCAGCCCCTCTGGTACTTCCTTGATATTGCAATAATTCAATATGGTTTCCTCTGCACATTCTAAGGCAAACTGCACGAAAGCATCATCCTGGCTATCTGCAATCCCAAGCAGATCCTTTTCTTTTTTGACCTGGTCTGGAGTGACCACCCCGACACCCCCCTACCCAATCTTATGTTTCAGTGCTACCACACGTAACTGCTTTGGCTCATACACTGGATTCCAGTTCTCTGCAAGCTTTAGTTCTTCCCTTGTTGGTGTCTCCACATGTTCCCTAACTTCCCCAGTATAAGCAACCCCACGCATATGCAGGATGTACGCTTTCCTGTTAATGAGGAAATCAACGCCACCACCCGTTTTCTTGTCACGGTCAGTCTCCGTCGCAACATGCCCGACTGGGTTCCCATTGCCAAGCGCAACCGCTCCCTGGCTGAACAAGTACGTTGTATAGGTGCCATCCTTATCTACCGGACAGCCATCGTCTACCGTAACCCGCCTTCCCTGGTATATGTCAAATTCTACATTTGTGGAATCCCTCTCTGTCTGGATCAGGTTATTCTTTTTTAGGTATGCCTTGGTTGCACTGTGCATTACAACATCCGTAAGAAGCCCCTGTGCATCCCCCATTAGCTGGCACGCATCAATGAATGCGGAAGCGCTTATGTTCTTTGCCGCTGCCGAGCTCTGTTTCGTAATATCTAAAATATGGTCTTGCATCGGTGTAGTCTCCGTGCCGCCGGATGGCGTGTATGTACCGAATATCCCTGCAAGGAGCGCAATCAGTTCCTTTTGCATGTCCCTCGCCCAGAATCCAGCAGTAAGGTCCCCGATCGCCTTCATCGGGTCTGACCCGGCCAGTGCTGCAGCAAGGTTCGTGGCAGCCCACATTTTTTGCCGCAGCAAAGTAGTGGACACATCCTTGTTGGAGCCAATTTTTGCTGGTGTCATCTCGACATCTTCAAGTGTTGACTCAGAATCCCCTGTCAAATCTTCAAAAAACGGCATATTATGCGTCCGTGCCGCCTCGCTCGCCAGGCGGTCAAATTCCGGGCTGTTTACGATAATCCCACTCTGCACCAGTGCTGACAGTTCCATTGTCCTATTAATGACATATGGATTAAAAAGCTCTGGTACAATTACATCTGCTATTTTTGTTGCTGGCATCCTCTATCCCTACCTTTCTTAATTCTTGACTCCTGCAGCGGCCGCCAATGCCCTTGCCTGCTCTGGGTTGTCCCTCAAAATCTCGCCCTGCCTTGTCAAATTAAATGTTTCCTTTGCAAATGGGTTGTCCCTACTGCTGTCATTCCCACCATTCGGGTTGTACCTCTGCCTTCCCTCTTCCTTAAAAAGGAATGCTTTGCTTTCCCTAAGTGCTTTCACCTGCTCCTCAAGCCCCGTGACCTTTCCATCCTCACCAAGCAAGAGCTTCTCTTTGTCAATCAGCCCTGCAACGATTTCTTCGTCCTGTGCCTTCCCGGACAAAGCAACCTTAATCGCATTGGCCAACTTTAAATCCTTCATGTCAGCATCGTATTTCTTCTGTGCCGCCTTATTCTGCTCCTGCAAGGTCTTAATCTGTTTCTGCAGTTCCTCCGCGTCGCTATTTTCTTTTTCGAGGTCCTCAAGCTGCTTATCCCTAGCCTTGATATCTTCCTCCAACTTTTTCTTGGCTGCACTTACTGTATTAAAGTCAGATTTTGGTACTGCATGGTTTGGGAACTCTTTCCTAGCTGCTGCCATAAATGCAGCGGTATTAACCTTCCCATCTGTTCCTGTTGCCTCTTCCAACAATTTTTCCAACCATTCCATCTTGTTTCCCTCCATAGATTTTTATTCCCGCTCTCCGGGTTTGGGATTCACCCGTTTATTCTCTGGGCAGAGTAGTTAGTTTAACGTCATTACGGACATAGAAAAAAGACGTATCACGATACGTCCCATAATAAAATATTGAAACCAGCATCCCCCCTCTAACTGTGTAACTTAAAAATAAGCATAAAAAAACACCTAGACGAATCTAGATGCTTTTTGCAAAATAATAGTGTCCCCTCCAACCTTAACTTTCCTTTGAAATCCATATCTTATTTATTGTTATATTTTCTATCATTCCCATAGCTT
Organism: uncultured Lachnospiraceae bacterium; assembly: GCA_910585905.1. GTDB lineage: Bacteria > Bacillota > Clostridia > Lachnospirales > Lachnospiraceae > Butyribacter. The sequence continues at coordinate 10,060 of CAJUID010000042.1, read as the reverse complement.
TTTTCCACTCCCTACCGGATTTTTATATAGTTCCTCCTTGGAATCTGACACTTTAGGAAAAATGGCGGCAGCATGTGCCCGTATTTCTTGGTCTTTTATAGATAACCCCCTAAATTCATCTCTCCTTTTATCAAATTCCTCATATGTGCTGATACCTAAAAATTTTTCCTTTTGCGTCATGATACCACCTCCCGCATGTAGTTGAATAGTTCACTGTTTTTTTCTTTTAGGGAATCAGGGTTTATGATATATTCCCGAAATGCCTCCGAAATAAATTCCCATAATAAATCATATCGGAACTCCCCATCCTTATCGAACGCTTTCAATACTTCATATGCATATATCCTTCCTTGATAATCAGAAAGCAGATTTTTATTCCTGATATAGAACAATTGTACTGGCTCCCCTGCTGCATTGTAAAATGTATCCCTTATGATATCTTCCAAATAGACACTGCCGATTATTTTCCTTTTCAGCTGCACTATCTTATCCGGATCCATCATCTTGTTTTCGACCATATGCCCAATCTCATGGATGACCTCTTCCTTTTCAGCCCCTTTTGCTATGTATAGTATATCATGGCCATAGTCATACTGGCTAGAACCATTTTTCCCAATGTCAATAATGGTCCCTTCATTCATTGCATCCTGCACTTTCACTGGAAGTCTTGCTATAACATCCATAACAGCCAGTTTTTCTTTTGTGATATTTTCTCCTGGTACATTACTACGGAAAAGAAAATCTCCTTTTTTGGCTGTTCTGTCACTTCCGGTTTCTTTCTGCTGCTTAGCAACATATTTTTCCTTCCATTCCCCATATTTCATATCTGCTGGGACATAACATGTTTTCCCATCCATGCCCCTTGCCGCCCGCTTCCACCCCTCTGTAAATTCATCATCGAAACTTGGGCAAGCAACACTCCTACAATTGCAATGGAACGGCGGCGCCGTAAGGCCAGGTTTATAATCCTTTGTCTTAAACTTTTTTCCGTCCATAGACTGGCATATATCAGATGTATGGCTGTCCAGTGTCGCAACAATTTTATATTCTTCCACATCCAGCCCGTTAAAACAATCCTTAGTTGCTTTTGAAGCAATGGCGGCACACTCTGTATAAACAAGGGTAGCGGCACGGTTCCGGCTGGCCTGCAGCTTCTTACTGACCATTTCCACCGCCTTATATGGGTCTTCCCCCCGGATGATATTCTGGGACAGTTCCGTATGGAGCGTGTTCACCAGTTTATCCTTATCCTCCCATATCCTGTCTGAAAAGCTTTTCCCATCCTGCGCCCAAGGCTGCTTTAACACTATTTCTATCCTGTTCCTGTCTATGGATGCAAGGTTGTGCCCCACACTGCTTCCTTTTGCTATCTCATATGCTGCCTGGTAATACCTGTCCGCATAGGACTCCCCTAAAAAATCCGTTACACCCCCATAATATTCCTGATATAATTTTTCCGACTCCTGCTGCACCTGCATCTTTATGGCTTCCAATCGGCTAATATGTACTTTTGCGGATGCATTCTCAAGCTGTTTTATCCACTTTTGGTTGATAGCATTTTCTTTCCCATATTTTATGTACTCTTCAACCGTCCAATGAAATTCTTCCAATTCATCTTTAGATAATAGCTTTTTCGCTTCATAAAAAGAAATATCATTGTTTTCTGCAAGCCTGTAGTACCACTTTTCTATGTCTGCCGCAATACTGTTCTTTGCCATCTTAAATTGACATTCTATGTCCTTTATGTACCCTTCGGTTCTCCTATACTGCTTATCCTCCAGTGCCTTGAACCGCTCCCCCCAATATTCTGCGTTCTTCATGCTTCATCCCCACTGCTGCTATCATCTTCCACCTTTGGAAATGCATTCTGGTAACTATCTTGCTCCTTTTCTTCCTCTTCTAGGCGCTTCAATTCTTCCTGCACATTCTCCACAAACGGATGGTTCGCCAAGATCGTTTTCCGGCTGATAACCCCAAGTGAATTTTTACAAATCTCAGATAACTCTGTGTCGTTTTTTATCCTGGTCCTTGTCCACGTCTGATTTATGACGCTGCAAGCCATATTACCGCAGCGGCATATGGCACGTACCAACTTCGCAAACCCTAGCCGAAATTCTGTCTCCATCAACCCAACTTTCATCTCTAAAAGAGAATACATGAACTTAAGGGCCTCGCCTGACTGGTTGCCAAAGCTCTCCGGCTGTGGGTCAAATCCCTGCCCCTGCTCGAATATCGCTTTCCTTGTTATATCTAAAACGGTCTTTCGGGCTTCAACCGGTATTTCAATGCCAAGCGTACTGACCCCTGCGTTTTCTTCATCATCATCCAGCTTGATTGTCTTATATTTCTTTAAGTCCTGCAGGAAACCGTTTAACTCCGTGCCGCCATACCCGGAAAGCACTAATATGATTTCCTGCACATCGTCCAGGTCATTGATAAACCCGCTGTAAACTTTGTCATATACATCAATCAGTTTTTTTATGTTCTTTAGGTCATCCGTATGGATATTATTGTTATGAAACGGGATGAACGGCACATCCTTCCAATCATGCCTGTATGATGCTGTCATTTCCCCCTCTTCCATATCTTGGAACATTTCATAATAGCCGATACCTTCCTCAATAGTATCTGCTGACCTCCTTCTGTATGCAACACATTCTACGTCTGTCCAATACTCATACACTGTATAATTTTCCCCAGTGTTCCCATCTAGTTCATCATATATACGCAACGCGCCCACCAGTTTCCGCTTAAGGGAGTTATCCCATATTGGCACTATCTGCTTGCTATCTAACACCGCCCATTCGAACCCTTCTCCGCTGTCCCAGTAATGTACCCAGGCAATAGAAGTATTGGCCGCATTTACACATAACTCCATACAATTTTTTACATATTCATCACCCAGCATTTCCTTAATGCGTCCATTACAAGACTCTTCCCCTATATCAAATACTGGAGGGACCGTAAACGAATAGGCAGCCTTTTGGTTTACAATAAGCCCATGAAAATTCCGTGGTATCTTATTATCCGCATTGCGCATCATATTTCCTTCTTCATCCTCTTTCTTATCCGTATAAATAATATCTGAGTCATCCCGGTAATACCTTTCCCCAATCAGGGCATTTTTTACAAAAGAGGAATGGCCTGGCTCATGCTTTTTTACTAACTTCTTGAAATTTTCTATATCCATCTGATTTTACCTCTACTTTAAGATTGTAACCCTGTTTGGTTTCCTAATGACCGTATAGCAAAAATATCGTACTGCATCCATGCAATGATCCCATTGCTTGACCGGCTTATCTTCACCACGCTGTGATGCCTTCTCATCCCATACATAAGAAGCAAATTCTTGCAATGTATGCCTGCATTCCTTATATATCCCTATTTTTCCCATGCTGAGCAGAGAGGATACAAACCGTATCCCGTCCAGCACGTCATTTCTTGCCTTTTTTATACTGTACTTTCTCTTCTTAAGCTCCGCAATAAAGGAAGCTGCTGACGGGTCAATTATAATCTTTACTGGCTTTATCCCATCAAGCCATTCCTCTAAGTCATCCGCATATTCGGAGTCTGTTTTCTGTTTCTCTTCATCCCTGCCACTGTAATAATATTCCTTACAGCATATCCATTTCCCTTCCTCGTCTTTGTGCCAAAGTAAAAATACAGTAGCATTCTGTGTCCCATAATCACATGACACATAATGCTCTTTCCCTATATCTTTAGAAAGGAAGTTTATGACATGTTTCGTTCTGTCAAACATATCATAAATAATACCCTCTGCTGCTACCCAAAGACCCAAGATATATCTTTTGTAGAATACCCCGCTGTACATATTACGGTAACGCTCTTTTATTCTCTCGGAAAGGCTTAAATTATCATCCATTGTAAAATGGAGATACAGCAGGTTCTTTTCACTGCGTTTGTCGATCCATTTCTCTTTAAACCAGTGGTAAGGACCATCCGGGTTACAATTGAACCAAAACTTTGAACCTTCAACAGAGCAGCGTCCAGTTGCCTGGTTGACAAATGACTGTGGCATCAGTGCCACTTCATCAAAAAAACAGCCTGCAAGCGTGATACCTTGTATCAAGTCTTGTGACCGTTCGTCTTTTCCACCAAATATGTAAAAATAATTCTGTTTCCCATTTTTCGTAATAACAACTAGATTATCTGCCCTGTGGTCTTTAACCCGATATCCCCTTGACCTTAGCATAAGTTTTAGCCAAAATAATACATTGCGCCGGAACGAACCAATCGTTTTCCCACACATGCCAAAATTCTGCCCTTCAAACTTCTCCATTGCCCATATCGCAAAAGAAAGAGACATACACAATGTTTTGCCGGAACGAATGGCACCATCTGCTATAATCCCATCACTTTCCCTTACTGGGGAACTGTTACACCACCAATTTAAAACCTTTCTCTGCTTTTTAGAAAATGGTTTGAACGCAAACGCAGCCCTTTTAATCCTCTTCATCTGCCCAATCTCCTGGCGCTGACCCCTCCAACGCTTCTAGGAATCCATCATCTACAATCCCTTCCTCGTCTCCATTTTCTTTTCTTACCCTTGCCTTGATTAGGTTAATCTCTGCTTTCTGCCTATCCGTTGCAAGGTCCATATGTTCTGACAGCCATTTTAGGGCTGCACCTTTATCCATCAACTCAATAGAATCCGTTTTCCCGAAAGAAACTTTCTTGATTAACCTCCCATCTGCAAGCGGACCAGACAGCCGGAGCATATTGTTCTTTACATCCACATAATCACTGATGTCTGCATATAGAATATCTATGTACATCTGCACGATATCTTCCTCAGAGAGCATCTCCCGGTTTAGACGACTTTTCTTAAGCCTCATGATTTCATTCTTTACACCATCATTTTCCAACAGCCGATAGCTGATAGATGCTGCGGTAGCATAATCTACACCATATGCCTTCTGGTACGCCTTTGTCGCATTGAAGCAGCGTGTGTATAATACACAAAAAAGTCTTTGCTTATCGTTCAATTTCGCGTTTTCCATCACACTGGTGACTTCATCACCAGCAGGCTCTTTTTCCTGAGCATCCCCGCCCATTTTTGTATGCATACTTTCTTGCGGTTTTGTATGCATACCTTTTTGGGATTTTGCCGACTTTCCCTTCCTGTCCCATCCGTATCTGGTTTTCCAGCTTTTTACCGTTGCAAGGGACACCCCGTGCTTCTTAGCGATATCCTTATATTTCATGCCGGACACATAGTCTGCCTCGGCTATCTCGTGTTTTTTTGCTTCATCTGCCACGCCACCACCTCTCCGTTCTGCTGCCATCTACCTTTCTCTTCTGCCTCCCCACGAAAAAAACACAGCCCGTTATGGGCTGTGCCAAAGGAGGATACTATGTACGAAAAATTTGTTTTTTGCGATAGTTTTTTTATTTTACATAATAGCATAGAAAAAGCGGACAAAACGGACAAATTTCTAAAATTTTTATAAAAAGAGCCGTTCATGCTTTTTCCTACAGTTTTCCATCGTATAATTTTTATTTTTATATAGTTCATTCATCCGGTGCGCCACTTGTACCCATGTCATGTCCTCTATATAGTATAGTGTAAGTATATTCTGCATTTCTATGTCACAAATGGATGCTATGTATTCTTCCACCTCGTTTGTAAGTTGGAGCAGGTTTTCTTCCTGCCTGCACAGAAGTTCTTTCCGGACTTTTAATTGATATTTCGTTTCTTCATATTCTGGGACTGGGAAGCCAGTAACCCTTGCTGTCCCTAACGGCTTCTTTCCCCTCTTGCCTTTGGACACAGTATCACCCACCAGGCCATAATCCGTATGTTCCAGTTTTTCTATTTTGTTATTTAATTTTTCAATGGTTCCACGCAGATACTTTATGCGTACTAATGCGTCAGAATATTGCTGTAACATTTTCTTGTCCACTCCGTCCCTCTCCTTTACCATACTGCTGCCTGGTATGTACCAGATTATGCCCGCTGCCCTACCTCCTGTTCCCCTGGATCGTATGACCTCGGAAGCGGCTGCCACGCAGTGACATGCTTGCATGGCCAACGGTTTATAAATTCAAATCCTGCACCTGCCCGGTACCGTCCCTCTGACACATAACCGTTCCCTTGGCATATTAATATTCGTTTACTGTCCTCCGGCAGGCGTTCACTGCAGGGAATCCAGACATATACTTTAGGCTGGGCATTGATACGTTTTATTACATTCTGAAGCATCGCTGATTGATTCTTTATTGCAAAGGCGAACATTTCTTCTTGTCCCCTTTCCGCAGTTATAAGATGTTTGTTTATATCGTGACCTAAATTAAGTAATTCATTGATTAGTTCCCTTTCGTTAATCATCACTATCACCCCTATCTATGGCTTGTCCACAATTTTCACAATGCGGTAGATATCTACCGCCCCATTCTTCTTGATATACTATCCAGCCGCAGTTAGGACAACACTCGTGATTATATTCGTTTTTGATAGGTTTCTTCCCCCTCTGCCTTTCCCTTGCCTCCCGACATTCCTCGACGGTACCGATTGCTCGGTACCGCTGGATTTCTTCAAGGGCTTTTACTGCTATATCCCTTGCATCTATGAATCTGGCTGCCAAAAATGCACTTTCCTTTTGGTATTTTAATGTGTTAATTGCTTCCTGCTCTGTCACTTTGCATCCCCTCCTATCGCATCTATGCAGGCATTCCATGCCTTTACTTGTATGTTATATTCCCAGTTATCACAACTTAGTTTCTTTTTCTTCGGCAGTTCCCGAAGCGGACACCAGTCTGGCACATTTCCTGAATCCATATTGATTCTGCGCTCTTCCATTGCCCAGCAAAGGTTTACACTATAAACTTCTGTCTCTAACGAAAGAGGACACACTGTACACGTCTTTGGAGAATCAACCAATAACACTAATTTACTCATTTCTTCCCCTCCATTTCTGCCAACTTTACCTCTGCCTCTTGGTGCGTGAAGAAAACATCTCGTCCTATATCTGTTTTATGGTATGCATAACCGCCGCCCCATTCGTCCACACATTCCATTTTGAAACTCTCAACCAAGTTATTATTAAAAATCTTAAAATTCATAACTTTTAATGGGATTATGAGTTGCTTTGCACCTTTGCTAATTCGATACACCGTGTCCCCCACCGCGCAAGGCAGTTTCAGAAGCTTACCTTGTTCCTCTGTTCTTGCGTATTCGTCGCATTTTTTAGCAATCCATTTGTTTCTATCAAGCCATCTCGTAAATTCTTCTTTGTCACTTAAAAGTTCACATGCGGCATCTGTCATTTTTGAACGGAATATTTCTTCAAAATCCTCGTATCCTGCCAGACATTTTACGATTGCTAAATATTCCTCATAATCCTTTGTTCCCTTTTTGAAAAATGCTGGCCCCCATAAATGTCCAAAGCAATATACCTGCTCATGGTTAGTTCCGTCAGCATGTTCTATTATATCTATACTTGTCAATCTCTCCATATTTCCCTTTCCCTCCACAATCCCCCTAAATCCCCTGATGATATTGTACAGGAGATTTTAGGGGGAGTTGTACCAAATTATAATTGCTACTCTTCATCAAATGCTTCTGGCATCAACTGCCATGCAATAACAGCGCTGACCTCCGGCAACAATTCATATGCCATATCTCCAAAAAACCATTTCCAACAATACTGGTCTTTCATGGTGTCTTTCACATAATATACCGGGTATCTAAGCTGATTCGGCATACCTTGTAAATTGTCTTTGATAGTTACAATCAGCGGTTGCCCTATTGGTGGCAATCCTTTTTCTACTATTTCATTCCACTCGTTCATTTCCCTATCCTCCTAATCTCCAAATCAAACAAATGGTAAAAATGCCTCCTAATCCCGTAAAAATCCGTGCGGCCTGCCACACCGTTCAAATTTTATAACCCATACCCACGGGTTAGCATCCCAGCCAAATTTTCCACGGTCCACCTTTTTTATAGTGGAATCCCACAACTCGTCAAATGGATCGCCAATCTGTAACCCTTCTGCGAGTACCCCATCATCATCTATCTCTTGCAGCCGTTCTATCCTTACATCCTTTACGTCTAACCAAATGCGCGCTGCTGCCCTTGGCATGTGAATTGATGGGCACCATCGGCAATAAAAATCGTTAGTATCTGCTTTATAGTAATATTGTTCCTCTTGGTTATCTAAACTTCCACGGCACCATGTTTCCCGGACATATAGTATATCCCCTGGCTGGTACTGGTATGTTTCGATGATATTACTACTGTGAAATAACGGCTGTGGCTTTATCACTCGCCTTGTCTCAGCCTTTCTTCCATCCAGTATCGCTCGTACCATTTCTGTGTTAAATAATATTGATAATATCCTACTCATTTCGACACCCCGCTTCCCAACCATCTCTCCCAATCCCCGCAGGCATCTTCGCATGGAAATTTATGATCCGCCCATTGATAATCCGATTTAACCTCGCAAAGAAACTTCGCCAATTCCGCATTTGACATGTTTCTAATCCTGTCTGCATTTGTCTGTATCCCACTTGTTATATTCATGGGCATAGCTGTTCCGACAAGTTTTCCGTATCTTGTAAACGCAGCAACCCTATACTGTTTTCCAATATCCACCGAATGGAGGCTGCACCCCTGAAACATTTTTATGTATTTACTATCAATCCATATACCTTCGCCCGTTTCCCTGTTTTCAAGAAGCCTCGCTTTCTTTCCCTTGAATATGAGGGCTTTATTTGTTAATTCGATCGGTCTTAGCAAAGGTTCTATTTTATCCGCCCTATATGCTTCAATGATTTCTTTGGGTAATTGTTTTAGTTTGGGAATATCTATAAAACATTCCTTTTCCGGTATATAAGCAATAAAACACCCCTCGCTAAGCATGACTGTACTGTCTGCTTTGCCTGCCATATACCTCCCTGTTTTTATCGCTTTCATCTGGACTTTATTTTCAATTAACATTTTTACCGCCTCCCTGTCTTATCCTTATAATCAGGATCAAGTTGATAATCTATACCCCACGCCTCCTGTGTTGGATATCCTTTGCCTAAGAATTCACAATCACAATAAAAATTGTCACTAAAATTATTCCTGTTATGTCCACTAATCCTCCCATTCTTTATCCAGCCATTCCATTTTGCATTCGTCACATATACTGTAGTCACTGCTGCCATCATATTTACAGTTAGTGTCGCCTGGAAATGCCTAGATGAAATCTTTTATGTCCATCTGGCCTATCTGGTAATTCATCCAAATTACTTCCGTCCTTGCCATGCCCTGCTCTGCGCAACTTTTAAAATATTCTTTGTGCCAGCTTCTTAAGTAATCATTGTACATTTCTGACTCATAGCCAGATATCATTATCTTTGCTTTGCTTGACAGTGCTGTCCTTAGCAACTCCTCATGCCCTGCATCTGATATTTCATGCTTATACTGCTTTCCATTTCTGGTGCCCAGCAGATATGGCAGGTCCCAATATTGGAACGCATTTGGATGGTTAAACCACTTTATTATCTCCAACGCCGGGCGGTTCTCAATCTGTACCATTCTTAAACGTTCAGTAATTGCAATGACCCATTCTGGCAGGCGGTACCAGTCCCATAATGCATAGGCTTTTTCCCTGCCCACCACATCATTCTTCCAACCGACCATTTCACCTGTTGTCCGGTACCCGTACCCCTGCCAGCAGCGCACAAGGAACCCTGCTGCCCTCCCATAATTGTCTGTCTGTGGTTCCGTAAACTGTGCATTATATACCTCCCTACTGAACGGCGTTGTCATAATCAGTCTGGCAAGCCTTTCTGAGTCCTTCTGTATGCATCGGGATAAATTTGTCACGTCAGAATCCAAATCATTTACTATCTCGATGTCAGACGGGGCTTTTCGGAAGAATACTGCACCACTTCCAAAGAATGGCTCCACATAAATATGGTGTTTCGGTATCAGCTCCACAATCCTATCTGCTATGTTCCATTTGCTGCCCGGATATTTCAATACTCTTTTCATCACCCCACCTTGTTTATATTTTCCCTTCTCTCTACAATCCCTATTTCTTCTCCGTCA
>CAJUID010000041.1 GCA_910585905.1 uncultured Lachnospiraceae bacterium | reverse complement strand
CGGATAATAAAAAGTTATCCATCATCTCATCAATCGAGGATAATCTTTTATTATCACCAGTTTATTAACAAACCTTATTTTTTGCAGGAACTTAAATTGAGATATTAAAGAATATATAATTTTATTTTCAAGTAGGGTGTAATTGGTTTAAACTATAAAGGCAAATTTTGCACAAATTATTTTTCGTCTCGAACCTTGTAGTTTCTAATGGACTAAATTTGAAGTGCATTCTGTTGTTGTCCCGTTTTGACTTCCTTTAATTTTTGGAGAAGTAATCTGCAGTTATATATTGGCAGTAGAGTTTTGCTAATTTTATTCTCGCATACGCAACGATCCAAACGGAATGCTTGCAAGGAACTAAAAGTTTCTTTGCACTTGGCGACTGCATTCCAATTGTCCCATTTGATTCGAAATGAAAATCATGCACACAGAGCAAAATTGGCAAAATAGCTATGTTATGGATAACAGCAGTTTATCTTCTTCAAAAAATGGGGAAAGTCAAAACCGTTCTTGTAATGATTGTCTCAGTTCTATTTATTCCTATGTTTTTAAGTCCAAATGGCGCAGCAGGATTTTATCATTTGATTTTATTCGTGTAGCCATATTGTTCAATGATGACAGAGCTTAGCAAATATATTTTTTATCAGTTTGGTGGCTTTGTCGTTGATGTATTTGCTACGAGGAGAATGTTATATGCGGTATTGGCGGCGGCATTTTTGAAGTTTGCCAGGCTGGGTTTAAAAAATATAGATTCCGCCGCTGGGTGTTCAGAATATTGAACACATAAAAATCTATATAAAATAAGCATTATATCAAATAGAAAAGTTTTTTCTTGGATGCTTCGTGGTTAGAATATCCTTTTGTTTTGACATAGCCACATGTGTATAAATTTCCGTGATATGGATGGAGCTGTGTCCAAGCATTTCCTGGATATAGCGGATATCGACATCGGCTTCAAGCAGGCAGGTTGCGAAGGAATGACGGAACATATGCGGTGTGATATGCAGATCAATAGCGGCGAGGCTACAGTATTTGTTGATCATTTCGCGGACAGACTGTTCAGATAACCGCCTTTTTAGGCGGTTGACAAAAAAGTAACCGCAGGCTTGTATGTCATCATGGCATTCTTCCTGATATTCGTGCAGAATGGAGATTACATTATCATTGCCGAGCTGTATTTTGCGTTCCTTGGAACCTTTTCCATAAATTAAGACAGTTTGATCATACAAGTTGATGTCTGCTGGCCTTAGAGAACAAAGTTCAGATATCCTAATTCCAGTGGCAAAGAGAAGTTCAATTACAGCGATATCCCGGATTATGCACCGTTTTTGGTATAGGCTATCAGCGAGTGCTTTCTGCTGGTACATAACAGATAAAAAGGTTTCTATCGTATGCAGAGGAATTACCTTTGGCAGGATAATTGGTTCGCGAAATTTTGTTTGAATTTTATTTAGTGGGTTAGCAGTAATAAAGTCCTTGTATTCAAGATAATGAAAAAACGCTTTTAAGGTGGCGATTTTACGTTTTGCGGTTCTTGGCTTGCACCTTTTGTGGAGCGTAGAAATATAATTTTCTAAAATATTTGCTGTGAGTTGTGGGATGGACTCGGCACGAACAAGTTCCTGAAATTGTTTTAAGTCAATGCGATAAGCTTTTAAGGTTTTGGCGTCCAGCCGTTTTTGGAATTCGCAGAAGTTAAGGTAGTTATTTATAATCTCTTCTAGGTTATTCATAATTTAAATTCTCCTTTTTATTCTCCGTCAAAGCAAAGTGGGTTGTGCAAATTTATCTTCGTAAAGAACCAGGCCAAATGAACATGTTTCATGTTTGTTTGGCAATTGAGCATATCTAATGAGGTAAACGTCAAATTTTGTTGAGATAGAGATATTAAGATATCCATTTAAATCAATATTTTAACAGATAAATCAAACAAATCACATAAGGTAATTAGATAAATCAAAAAAATTTATTCCCGCGAAGCAACGAGCCAAGCGCGAGCTTGCTCGCATTTGGCGACTGCCGCGAGGGTCAAATACCCCGCCCCTCTGGGGCGAACTTGCTAAAAAGAAGCTAAGTCATGCCCCGTTGCTTGCAGCGGGGTATTTGACTTCTAAAAACCGTGATATGATCTGAATATATTTTGTTTATAATGGAAGAAAGGTTTTTCATATCGTATCCGCAACAAGATGTTGACTCGTGCTTTGTGGGAATTTTGTTCGCAGGGTGGTACAGGTTCACAGACATGGAATTTAAATTAATAGAGTTAGTACCTGAGATTATAGAGTATAAAACTGGGGATATGGGCGACATCCGCTGGAGCTAGGCATTGTTTAATGCAGAGGGAAGAGAAAGTTTGGGGAATGATGAATATTGCTGTAGGTTGGTTTATAATTTCATGAAACTTCTAGAGAAGTATATTTTAAAGGCATATGACGGTTGGGGCATTGATATTGTCTTTGGAGAGATTGAAATTGCATAAGTAATCAAATAGTTAGGAAATAGGCTACGAAAGAAGGGAATGCGTTTGGCATTCCTTTTACAAAGTATCATAATAGGTTAAAATAGTTTTTCTTGAATTCAATAAGCCCTTCATCGCGTATTTTACATAGTTCGTTGGACATTGCGCTTCGGTCAACAAAAAGATAGTCGGCAAGTTGCTGGCGGTTAAACGGTATGACGAAATTTGCACTTTTTTGCCGTTTAGCTTCTTCAGATAAATAAGATATGAGTTTCTCACGTGTAGAGCGTTTGGAAATATGTCCCAGTTTTTGCACGAGTTTTCTATTTTTATCAGATATTGCAAAAAACAGATTCTGCACAACCATAGCGTGAAAGCGGCAGGCGGAGGAGCAAGTTGTAATGACTCGCTTGACATTAAAGAATATAACGGTGCTATCTTCAATCGCGACAACGTCATTTAGAAGCGCACCGCTTTCTGGTGCAATATACGCTTCCCCAAACATTTCTCCTACGGCAATTTGATCTAATATACTTCGGTTTCCCCAATAGTCATTTTTTTGAATATGGAGGCTGCCTTTGGCTAGGATGGTGATATTATTTAGATGTTCGCCCTCCCTCAAAACAAATGCACCCTTTTGATAGTGATATAGCTTTGCATCCAGGCAGGAGAGCATAGAGTTAATTTCATCGTCATTTAAACCTGCAAACATTTTTGTATTTCTAAGAACAGGAAGATATTTTTTCATCAAAATCCTCATTTCTGCACACGTTTTTTGTACATGCGAACAATCTGCATGTAAACATATATTGCTATCTACTTTTATCCTGGCATCACGATATTCGCATTGACGAGATTTGCGTCAGGTGTGCGCAGACACAAATTCCACGTGTGAAATACATAATCTTTACACCATAGCATTTTCTGTTGTAAAAACAACGGAATTGTTTTGATTACTATAGTATAATAAGGCCATAAAGTCAATGTGTTTTAGAATTTGATTTTTCATATATTTAAGAAGAGGAGTGTAGGATTATGTTTAGAAAAATTATTAAGATTGATGGAGAAAAGTGTAATGGATGCGGGGCGTGTGCATCTGCTTGTCACGAAGGTGCGATTGGAATAATAAACGGCAAAGCAAAACTTCTCCGTGAAGATTATTGCGATGGGCTTGGTGATTGTCTGCCGGTATGTCCTGTAGATGCGATTGCTTTTGAAGATCGAGAAGCGCAAGCATATGACGAGGCGGCAGTTCTTGAGGCAAAAGAAAAGAAACGTTTGGCACAGAATCCCTGCGGCTGCCCTGGAATGCAGTCAAAATCAATTTACCGGGAGAATTTTGAGTTCCAGACATCTTCAGCGCCAGCAAAAAGCCAATTATCACAATGGCCTGTACAAATCAAGCTTGTCCCTGTAAGTGCGCCTTATTTTGATGGTGCTGACATTTTGGTTGCGGCAGACTGTACAGCGTATGCCTATGGGAATTTTCACAATGAGTTTATCCACAATCATATTACACTGATTGGCTGCCCAAAACTAGACGAGGGTGACTATAGCGATAAATTGACTGCGATATTTGCAAACAACAAGATTAAAAGCGTAACAGTAGTCCGTATGGAAGTCCCATGCTGCGGTGGGATGGAACATGCTGTGAAAAGAGCATTGCAGGCTAGTGGCAAATTTGTACCATGGAGAGTTATTACCATCTCTACCAATGGTAAAATAGTAGACTAGGAAAAGGATGCTAAAACGTTTGCACCGGGCAACAACATTTACTTATTTATCCTCACAATAAAAAAGTAAACGCTGTTGCCTTATGCATTTGCAGCAGGGGATTTGACTTGAGCGGGAAAGCATGTTAAAATCAGAATCTAATTAAACATGTGTAAAGGGCATGAGGTGATACTGATGGGTATTGTAGATTTTATTGTATTGGCATTGGTTGCATTTTGTCTGGCGCTGGCGGGGGTTTTTATGGGGTATCGCAAGAACAGCGGGGATGGATGCAGCGGTTCCTGTACTTCTTGTAGTATGAGCTGCAAGGAGGAGATTTCGAAGGAGAAGGAGTAATCAGTCTTATGACAAGTAAAGAAAGAGCAGAGTTAAGGACCCAGGCGATGAAGCTTGACAGTATTTTTCAGATAGGGAAATCCAGTCTAACGCCGCAAATCGTAGAGGCGGTTAGAGATGCGTTAAAGGCAAGGGAATTAGTAAAAGTAAGTGTTTTAAAGAATTGTGCGGATGATCCGGGAGAACTTGCCGGTATCCTGTCAGAGCGCACTGGTTCCCAGATTGTGCAGGTAATTGGTAAAAAGATTGTACTATATAAAAAGAATCCAGAAAAGGAAGAAAAGCGGAGACGAATAGAAAAGCAGAAGGTTGAGGGAAAAAAGCAGGAGTTTGGTGCTAGGGACCGGAAAAGGCAGAGTAGATATTAAAGGAGCATGGAAAAAGCAGGTGATATGGGCAGAGTAGGAATTATGGGCGGAACATTTGATCCGGTTCATCTGGCGCATATAGAGATGGCGCGCTGTGCATTGGGACAAAAAGGGCTTGACAAAATATTGTTTATGCCTTCCAAGAATCCACCGCATAAGAGGGACAGAAAGATTCTTCCAGAAAAGTATCGTGCAGAGATGGTTAAACTGGCTGTTTCTGGTGAGGAGAAGTTTTATTTTTCTGATTTTGAATTGAGGCGGGAAGAAATTACGTATACCGCAAAAACGTTAGAATTGCTTTGTAAGAATTATCCCAAGGAACAGTTTTTCTTTATTATGGGTAGTGATTCCCTGTTTCATTTTGAATGCTGGCATCAGCCGGAGAAAGTGATGCGGTATGCAGTGATCCTGGCAGTTAGCAGAGGCGGTGTCCGTGAAGAGGAAATGGTGCGCCAGGCGGCTTACCTTTCTAAAAAATTCTCTGGGGATGTGCAGGTTCTTAAGATGCCGGAGATGAAAATCAGCTCTAGCATGATCCGGGAAAAAATCGCTGCTGGTGAGGATGTTAGCAGTTATCTGCCAGAAAATGTTTATGATTATATACTGAAACACCATTGTTACAGATTGGAATTGGAGTAGAACATGGAAAGATCATTGGAAGAGATACAGGAAGAGTTGAAAAAAGTATTAAAGAAGAAACGATACAGCCATACGGTTGGAGTGCGCTATACAGCGCAGGCTATGGCGATGTGTTTTGGTGAGGATATTGAGAAAGCAGGATATGCCGGGATGCTGCATGACTGTGCAAAGTATCTTACAGATGAAGAGATGCTCTTAGAGTGTAAGAAGCGGCGTATTGTTTGCAGTGATACGGAAAAACTCAGGCCGTCTCTGCTCCACGCAAAACTTGGGGCCTGCTATGCCAGGGATATCTATGGTATAGAAGATGACAAGATTTTATCGGCTATCCGTTGGCATACAACTGGAAAACCCGGTATGAGTAATTTTGAAAAGATAGTTTTTATCGCCGATTATATAGAGCCGGGGAGAAAAATAATCCCAGGAATGGAAGAGATACGAAGGGCTGCATTTTGTAATTTGGATGAGGCGATGTTCTTGATTTTGGAAAATACCTTGTCTTATCTGGATGACACGTCAGGGAGCCGCAGGGATACAATTGATGCCTATACCGAAGATGCTTATGATTTTTATAAGGAGCTGCGGAGGAGGAGAAAAGGCGCATAGTGCAAAAAGTTGTGTGTCAGCAAAGCTGGCATGTTTGAAAAGGTGAAAGAAAAAACGAAGGAAGGAATAATGCAAACACACATCTTTCATCTATTGTGTTTGCGCCCCAAGCGAAAATACAGGTATTTTCGCTTGGGGCTTGGTGCAAATTATGGGCGAACAGATTATTATGGCGAAAACTGCTTATCAGGCATTAGATGAGAAAAAGGGAGAGGACATTAAGATTATTGAGATTTCTGAGATTTCCGTTATGGCAGATTATTTTATTATTGCCAATGGGACAAATCAATCTCAGGTTCAGGCAATGGTTGATCATGTTCAGGAGAAAATGCATGGTGCAGGATTTGAAGTTAAGCGGGTAGAGGGAAATAAAAGCAGCAGTTGGGTTTTGTTGGATTATGGTGATGTAATAGTCCATGTTTTTGATAAGGAGGACAGGTTGTTTTATGACCTGGAGCGTCTTTGGAGTGATGGCAGGCAGATACTCTCAGATGACTTAGTGTAAATGTACCGAACATTTGTTTGACAATCAAGAGGAAATGTGGTATTCTATTTTTAACTAAGAAGAGGTGAGAATTAGGCAATGGAGAACTGCATTCACAAGATAGATTAAGTAATGATATGAGTAATATCCGCAATCTGAATAAGCTTTCCATTGCAGAAATGAGGAGATTATGGAGAAAAGAAGAATTACTGCAAAACAACAAGAGATATTAGATTTTATTAAGTCGGAGATTTTGTCAAAAGGCTATCCGCCGGCTGTGCGCGAGATTTGTGAGGCGGTACATTTAAAATCGACCTCATCGGTGCATTCTCATTTAGAAACATTGGAGAAAAACGGTTATATCCGTCGTGATCCGACAAAGCCTAGGGCGATTGAAATTATAGATGATGAGTTTAATTTATCTAGGAGGGAAGTGATCAATGTCCCGATCATTGGACAGATTGCGGCTGGAGAGCCGATTTTTGCAGAGCAGAATATCGAGGGATATTTCCCAATCCTTCCTGAGGATATGCCATCTGGCAATGCTTTTATGCTTAGGGTGCGCGGGGAGAGCATGATAAATATTG
The DNA here is from genome assembly GCA_910585905.1 of uncultured Lachnospiraceae bacterium. Classification (GTDB taxonomy): domain Bacteria; phylum Bacillota; class Clostridia; order Lachnospirales; family Lachnospiraceae; genus Butyribacter. The sequence goes on along the minus strand of CAJUID010000041.1, from coordinate 18,943 downwards.
GGATATATGACGGGGATAAGATTTTGATCAAGGAGCAGAATACTGCTTCTAATGGAGAGATCGTAGTCGCATTAGTGGGGGATTTGGCAACGGTAAAAACGTTTTATAAAGAAAATGGACATTATCGCCTACAACCAGAAAATGATGCGCTGGATCCTATCATTGTGGATGAGGTTGAGGTTCTTGGAAAAGTAGTCGGGTTGTTCCGCTCGTACCATTAAATAGTATGTGCTGTTTGTGTGCAGCGCTTATCTGGATTGGAGTTAGGGATTTGTGAAGGATTTGACAAAAGGAAATACATTGCGCCTGATTTTGGGCTTTGCATTTCCGCTTGCAGTTGGAAATATATTTCAGATATTTTATAGTCTAGTTGATACTAGAATTGTAGGAAGCTTTTTAGGAGAAAATGCTTTGGCGGCAGTTGGATCTACCAGTTCCCTAAATAATATGATCATTGGTTTTCTGATGGGAATGACAAATGGTTTCGCAATTATCACAGCCAGATATTTTGGTGCAAAGGATGAAAAAGGATTACGGAAATCTGCTGCTGCAGCATTTTCTATGGGAATTGTGATATCTGTTTTTTTTACGGTGATCAGTGTTTTGGGGTTGCGGCCGATACTGGAAGCACTTCATACACCAGAGGAATTAACAGAGCAGGCATACCAGTATTTCCGGATTATTCTATTGGGAATGACTGGGGCAATGCTTTATAACGTATGTGCTGGGCTTTTTCGGGCGGTTGGCGATTCAATGACGCCGCTTTTGTTTTTGATTGCTTCGACAGGGGTTAATATTGGTTTGGATCTTTTGTTTGTCTGTGTGTTTCAGATGGGTGTAGAAGGTGCTGCGATTGCAACAGTAATTTCACAGATACTTTCTTTTTTAGGATGTTTTATATATATGCAGAAAAGGTATAGTATGCTGCATTTTGGTAGGGAGGATTTACGCCCAGATAGAGAATTAATGAAAGAGATGCTTACCATTGGTATTTCTATGGGATTTATGAATTCGCTGATTAATATTGGTTCAGTGGTACTGCAGAGGGCAATCAATTCTCTAAATGATGCGGCATATATTGTAGCACATACTGCGGCAAGAAAAATTACTGAAATTTTTATGCTGCCGTTTGGAGTATTTGGCGGTGCTATGGCAACCTTTTGTGGTCAGAATCTTGGCGCAGGCAGGGCAGACAGAATCCGTAAGGGATTAAAAGAGGTAATAGTAATCTCTTGGGTGTGGTGTGCGCTTACTGTGCTACTGTCTTATACAGTTGTTCCAGGACTCGTAAAGTTGATTACAGCAACAGAGCAGGAACAGATTATTGATACCGCATCACTTTATATGCAGATGGATACAATACTTTATTTTGTAACAGCCGTAATTTGTATTTTGCGAAATGCGATGCAGGGAATTGGAGATTCGGTTACGCCGATTATTTCTAGTTTTTTGGAGTTGCTTTGTAAGTTTTTAGTAGCGGTTTTCTTAACTCCGTACTGGGGTTACTGGGCAATTATCTGGTCAGAACCTATTTCATGGGTGATTATGATTATTCCGCTTTTGATTAACGCATACCGAAATCCAGTTCTTCATAAGGGAAAGAATCTGGCAGGGACGTGATTGTAATATTACTTTGGAAGTGAACTGTTGTAAGATGGAATTGCCGAGGTAATAGATATAGATTAAGAGGAGCAGGGCAGAGCTCTTGCAGTAATGCAGGAAAATGCCCTGCTTTGTGAGAATGGGGAAATATATGAAGCAGTTAAAAGAAGATATTAAAAGTAGAAGTTTTCATTCGGTGTACCTGCTTTATGGGGAAGAAAGTTATCTGGTCCGTCAATACCGTGAGGAGTTGAAGCAGGCGGTTTTAGATGGCGGCGATGAGATGAATTATGCTTATTTTGAGGGCAGTGGTGTAAGTGTATCAGAGGTACAGGAAATTGCAGAGACACTTCCTTTTTTTCAAGATTATCGGATTATAATATGGGAGGGGTCAAAGCTTTTTAAATCGGCAAATGATTTTGCAGGATATCTGCCTGGGATGCCGGAGACTACCATATTGGTATTTGTTGAAAAGGAGGTAGATAAAAGAAATAAATTATATAAGTATGTACAGAAAAACGGCCTGGCTGTTGAGATGACTGCCATGAGCACAGCGGATACGAAAAAATTTATTGCGTTAAAGTTAAGGGACAATGAAAGGAAGATTCGGGAGAGCACTGCTGATTATTTTTTGGAACAGGTGGAGTGTTCTTTAAATAATATAGAAAATGAGTTGGAGAAATTAATTGCCTATACACATGGCCGGGAAGAGATTACAAGGGAGGATGTGGATGCTATATGCAGTGTTCAGGTGACGGGACAGATTTTTAAGATGCTGGATGCTGCAGCTGCAGGGAATAAGAGGGAGGTAATGCAGTTTTATCATGACTTGTTGATGTTAAAAGAGAGCCCGATGTCTATTTTATATCTGCTGACAAGGCACTTTAATATATTGCTGCAGGTTAAGACGTTTTCTGGCAGTCCTTCAAAGCAGGAGATTGCTAAAAAAATAGGGATACCACCTTTCTCCGTCGCGAAATATCAGGCACAGTGCAGGCGATATACAAAGGAGCGGCTGAAAGAAATGCTGTTTCTCTGTGTGAATACGGAGTATAAGTTTAAGCAGGGGAGGCTTTCTGACCAGATTGGTGTGGAGATGCTTTTAGTGGATTTAATTATGTGACAGAGTATCTTTACTTCTTTTGGCAGAAGTTGTATAATTAAAATATTCAGTGGTTAAGGGAGGTTACGAGATGAGTAAAAGAGTTAAAAAAATCATTGCGTTTGTGTTAGTTATGGGGCTCATAATTAGTACACCTGATTTTTATGCTGCTGCTGCTTCGCCAAAGTTAAATAAGAAAGCAGTGACAGTTACGATTGGGAATACTGTGGAGTTATATGTTAAAAACACAACGAAGACGGTCAAGTGGTCTAGTAGTAACAAAGCGGTTGCAAAGGTGAATGCGGATGGCGATGTTACTGCGAAAAAGGCGGGAAAAGCAAAGATTACTGCGAAGGTTGGAAAGAAGAAATATAAATGTAACGTGACGGTTCCTAAGCAGTATATCAGTTCAAAGTCTGTTTTTATTCAGAAAGGATATAAACAGAAATTAAATATGTATGGGGTTTCCAAAAGTGATTCTTTGTTCTGGGGTAGTGATTATGAAAATATTGCTACAGTAACGCAGTCGGGAGAGATTACTGCGAATTCTCTTGGTGAGACTACAGTATATGCAGTTTTGAATAATGGTTATGGAAAAATGTATGAGTGCCAGGTTGTCGTGTATGATAGGACATCGTCCGGTGATATTGTGACTGCATCACCGAAGCCGACATGGGCACCGGAACCTACAAAAACTCCAGGAAGTACAAGTACACCAGGCGGCACTGCTGTAACAAATGTGAAACTTTCTGATAAGACAATACAGGTGTCCGTGTCACAGCAAAAAGTTTTGAAGGCAACTGTCCTTCCAGATTCTGCATTGAATAAGCGTGTTACATGGGATAGTGCTAATACTGCTGTGGCGAAGGTTGGATCTGATGGGACAGTAACTGGCATGTCAGCAGGAAAGACAATTGTTTATGCGACAACATCAGATGGGGGCTTTGTTGCAGTCTGCACGGTTATTGTATCTGGCAATCCCGCAACGCCGACTCCGAAGCCACCTGCAACGCCGACTCCGAAGCCGACGCCAGTTCCAACACCACGGCCTTCTGTTGTGCCGGTAAGTAAGGTGACATTGTCAAAATCGGCGCTTCAAATGAAGGCTGGGGAAAGCCATACGCTGACGGCAGCTGTATTGCCAGCAGATGCGACAGAAAAAGGTGTTATGTGGAAGAGTGGAAATGATTCTGTGGCAAGAGTAAATAATGGGAAGGTGACCGCAGTGTCGGCAGGGGCGACAATTGTATTGGTTACGACAATGAATGGGGAGTTTTCAGCAATCTGTGTGGTTACAGTAACTGATGGCATTGCGTTACCATCGCAAAGCCCAGATAATCCTGGTGCAACAAATACGCCAACGCCAGAGGGTTCCCCAACACCACCAACAAATACACCAACGCCAATGAAGTTTACCAAAACAGAAATTCCAGAAACTGGCAGTGGCAGTTTTTCGGAAAGGGCTGGTAAGTTTCAAGATGATTTTGTTAAACCAAATGGTGGAACATCTTCATTTCAATATGGTGAAGAGAGTTCATGGTGGGTAAAGATTCCTTATGAAGCTGGCAGCCGTAAAGTGGAAAGTGTCCGTTCTGTAAAGCTTGAAAATGAATTATTAGCCAAGGACGATATTAAGGTGAGCGTTGGCAATAATAATTTTGCCGAAGCGCCAGAATATATGATAACAGATAATGGGATATTTATATCATTGGTATTTGTGGCATTGCATGATGTAGATAAGGATAATGAGATGAAATTTACAATTGAAGAGGATGATGGTACAAAGTCTACAGCTGCATTGAAAATTGGCAAGTTAAGCAATGATTTGAAGTGTACGCAAATTAGAAGGCAGTATACAGACAATACCGCGACAGTGCAGGTGGAATCTGCAATTTCTGCAGTAAATTCTGCCCCTATTGCGGCAAGTAACAATAATGTGGTTCGGGATGAGACGAATGGAATTGCTTCTTGTACTTTAGGATTGTTGTCAGGTTCGGACAATATATCAAATTGGAATCATATGGTTTATCTTAAATTTAACCAGCCATCTGACTATTATTTTGTAAAGAAAAAAGTAGGAGATGTGGTGACATATGGTTTTACGCCAGAGGAGAATACTGCGGATAAGGAATTGGGCTTGTATCCAATGCGAAATGCAGCGAGTGCGGAATATACTGTAGCTTCTGTGGAACGCCATTCATCTGCAACTATTACTATTATAACAAAAGCACCGCAGACTTCAGCGGCGTCAATATTAAGAAATATTGGCAGTCGTTAGTTAGGGCATGTTCCTAAACCGTTTTTCTATGTAAATTATCTTTTATGGTTACTATTCAAGGTCGATTTAGAGTGAGTACCAGGATTATTGTGCTTGCATATAAGATTCTGGTACTTTCGTTAAATTGGTTTTGGATAGTAACGTTTTCTATTAAAATAGAATTAGGTTTGAGACAAGATATTGAACTATCAGCGGATTCGCAATCTTTATGATTTAAAAACTGAAAAGGAGAACAGTATGTTTAAAGATATTAAAGAGGTGGAATGGAATGAGCAGTTTAATACCGGTGTAGCTACAATTGATACAGCACATCAGAGGCTTTTTTCCATTGTGAGAAAGATGGTAGAGTTTAGTGATAATGAGAAGAAGAGTAAATGGGTCTGCATGGAAGGCATTAAATTTCTAAAAAGTTATACGATAAAGCACTTTCAGGAGGAGGAAGAATATCTTAAAAAAATAAATTACAGTGGTTACACAGTACATAAACGCCTTCATGATGTTTTTCGGGATAAGACGGTTCCGGCATTGGAGGAGGATTTGGTAGAATCGGACTATTCAGAAGAGTCGATGAGCCACTTTCTGGGATTTTGCCTTGGCTGGTTAACTGGGCATATTATGATTGAGGACCGTGTTTTTACTGGAAGGATTATAAAGAGGACACAGGGGGTATTGCCGGAAAATGTGGTATCAGCCCTGGAAAAAGTGCTTGCACAGAGCATTGGTGAAGTATTTGGGCTGAAAGTTAAATTAATTAGTGAGCAGTATGCAGGGGAAGCCTTTGCGAATAGTATTATTTGCCGTATGGCATACCGTTCCGATGAGGGAAAGCAGCTATTTGTGTTTTTTGTTTTGGAAGAGAAGCTGGTTCTGCGTACAGTTGGCCAGATGATGGGAGTTGAGTTTAAACGGGTCGACGAAGTAGTCATTTCTGCTACAAAGCAGATTTCCTGGATGTTGATGGACCGTATGAATTCATGCGTGAAACTGATGGAAAAATTTAAACCATATAAAGAGCATCTTATGACAAAAGAGCAGCTTGCAAAAGAATTTCAGGCAGGGCGTCCTTATTACAGCCTATTGTTTAATACGGAGCTTGGATATTTTGCATTTTGCATCAAACAACAATAGAAATATAAGAGTTACTATCTCATAACGGGATAAGTGACCGCGAAAAGGGCACAAGCAAAGTCTGTGCCCTTTTTTAACTTAAAGAAAATTGCCCGCAACATAGTGGACACCGACAAAAAAGTCGGAGACTTTTTTGCTAGGGCACAAGCGAAGTCTGTGCCCTTTTTTTAATGATTGCAGGGAGGAATAAATTGATGTAGAATGATGTCAGAAGCAGGAAAGGACTTTTGACTTATGACACTGAAAGATTTAGAGATTGGAAAGACAGCCGTTGTAACTGTTGTTGGGGGAGAGGGTTCTTTAAGGCAGCATTTCCTTGACATGGGGGTATTGCCTGGGACGGAAGTTACCCTTGTGAAATATGCTCCTATGGGTGACCCAATGGAGCTGAGGGTACATGGCTATGAGCTAACATTGCGTCTAGAGGACGCTGCGAAAATAGAGATTGCTGAGGATAGTATTTTAGAAGTCAGGGAGGAGGAAAAGATAAGTGACGTTTGGCAGCACGGGAGAACCAGGGAGCATCCTGGCCTAGGTGAGGGTGGACGGTACCATGTTAAGGCGGAGGAGCATCCATTGCCAAAGGATGCCATGCTGACATTTGCGCTCGCTGGTAATCAGAATTGTGGGAAGACTACGCTATTTAATCAGCTTACTGGTTCTAACCAGCATGTTGGAAATTTTCCAGGTGTTACGGTGGACAGGAAATCTGGTTCGATAAAAGGCCATCCCAGAACTCTTGTAACGGACTTACCCGGAATCTATTCGATGTCCCCATATAGCAGTGAGGAAATTGTTACAAGGCAGTTTATTATACAAGATAAGCCGACCGGCATTATTAATATTGTGGATGCTACGAATATTGAGAGGAATCTTTATCTGACAATGCAGTTGATGGAACTGGATGTGCCGATGGTGCTGGCGTTAAACATGATGGATGAAGTTAGGGGAAACGGCGGTGCCATCCATATCAATGAATTGGAGGAGATGCTTGGGATTCCGGTTGTACCGATTTCTGCAGCAAAAAACGAGGGGACAGAGGAGCTAATCAGCCATGCGCTTCATGTTGCACAGTATCAGGAGAGGCCAGGGCGTATTGATTTTTGTGATAAAGACGAGAACGGCGGTGCAGTACATAGATGTCTTCATGGGATTATGGAGTTGATTGAAGACCATGCGGCGAGGGCAGGGATTCCGGTTCGTTTTGCAGCTGGAAAGCTGGCAGAGGGAGATGAACTGGTGCGGAAAGCGCTAAAACTTTCGCAAAATGAGGAGGATATGATTGAGCATATTATCTGCCAGATGGAGGAGGAGCGAGGATTAGATAGGGCGGCGGCAATTGCAGATATGCGGTTCTCTTTTATTATGAAGCTGGCAGACAGGACGGTAATAAAACCGAGGGAGAGTAAGGAGCATGAGAGGAGCCGGAAGATGGACCGGGTTCTGACTGGCAAATATACGGCGATTCCGGCTTTTATCGGAATTATGGCGTTGGTATTTTGGCTTACTTTTAATGTCATTGGCGCATGGCTGCAGGGGATTTTAGAGAAGGGGATTGATTGGCTAACTAATATTGTTGATTCGGCCCTGGCCGCGGCGAATGTGAATCATGTGCTGCACTCGCTTGTGATTGAGGGGATTTTTAATGGTGTTGGCAGTGTGCTAAGTTTTTTGCCGATTATCGTAACGCTGTTTTTCTTTCTGTCCATGCTGGAGGATAGCGGATATATGGCGAGGGTTGCTTTTGTGATGGATAAACTGCTGCGGAAGATTGGACTGTCTGGGCGGAGTATTGTACCAATGTTAATTGGTTTTGGATGTACGGTTCCTGGTGTAATGGCAAGCAGGACGCTTCCTTCCGAGCGGGACCGTAAAATGACGATTATTTTGACACCGTTTATGAGCTGTACGGCAAAACTGCCGATATACGGATTTTTTGCGAATGCATTTTTTCCGAGGCATTCTGGATTTGTTATGGTTTGTCTGTATTTTACTGGGATTTTGGTCGGTATTGTGGTCGCTCTGGTTTCTAAGGGGACAGTATTTCGCGGTGAGGCGGTTCCTTTTGTGATGGAATTACCGAATTACCGCCTGCCGGGGGCAAAAAATGTGGCGCAGCTTTTGTGGGATAAGGCGAAAGATTTTTTGCAGAGGGCGTTTACTGTCATATTTATTGCAACTATTGCAATCTGGTTTTTGCAGACATTTGATCTGCGCCTTAATATTGTTGAGGATTCCAGAGACAGCATTCTGGCAGTGGCGGCTGGGGTGGCGGCACCGCTTTTTGCTCCGTTAGGATTTGGTGACTGGAGGATTTCAACTTCACTTATTGCAGGGTTTATGGCGAAGGAAAGTGTAGTTTCCACAGTTTCTGTGTTGTTTGGCGGAACCGAAAAATTGATGGCTGTACTGACTCCGCTCTCCGCAGCGTCTCTACTGGTGTTCTGCCTGCTGTATACGCCATGTGTGGCTGCAGTCGCCTCAATCAAGAGAGAGCTTGGGGGAAAATGGGCAGCCTTCGTTGTGCTGGGACAGTGCGCTATTGCATGGGTTTGTGCGTTTCTGGTACGGATTGCGGGCATGTTGATATTTTAAAGGGAGTATAGTAAAATAGTGGAAAATTGAGAAGTAACGAAAATGTGTAAAGGAATGGGAATGATATGAAAAGGGTAAAAAGTAAGAAGAAAAACATTAAACAGATTATTGTGTTCTATGTAACTACAATATCTGTTTCGCTTGGCGTGGTGTTGACGATTCTTATGATTATTGCGGCACTGACCTCTACGGCATCTGTATTGAACGATAGTCTTAGTATGACAGCGAGGACTTCGGCACAGAATATTAGTTCTAATCTGCATCTTTTGACGGACCGGATGGACAGTTTGATCCAGGAGCCAATCCTTTCTAATGATTATGTGCCGGCGGAGCAAAAGCAGCAGGTTCTTGATAAATACGAGCAGCGTATTGAGTTTGTATGGATTGCGGCATACGATAAGTCTGGCAAAAAAATCTATGGGGATGAGATGGGGCAGGATTCCATCGCGGAGGAGAATTATTTTGACAATCTGGTCAAGACAAATAACCTGACGGTTGGCGAGCCGCGCTATGCTGATGAAATCTGGCAGTTATCGGTTTCTTCTCCGCTGTATAATGATGACGGAGAGATTTCGTGTTACCTTGTGGGAAGCTATCGGTATGATTTGTTGAATGATGTGTTGTCAAATATCAATATTGGCGCAGGCGGGCTTGCTTATATCTTGGACTCTAAAGGAAATATTATTGCAGATAAGAATGTGGCTAATATGGGGGAAAAACGGAATTTGTATGATCTGTATGGTTCCAGCAAGAATAAAAAGGTTTTTGATTCGATGCTATCTTTTCAATCTGATTCTGTATCAGTGATGTTTCATATGCAACAGCATTACATAGCGTATTCCCCAGTGGCAGGAACGAACTGGACATTGATGATTGCGGCTCCAGGCAATGATTTTATGGGAATTCTGATGTGGTCTGTAGTAATTAGCGTGATTGTCATTGTGGTATTGCAAATTTGTGCGAGAAAATTGATTGTAAAGGTTGCAGACCGGATTGCGGATTCTCTTTCTCTGGCGACAAACAGGCTGACTTTATTGTCTGCGGGAGATTTGAAGGAGGAAGTGGTTCTTGCGGATGACAATACGGAGGCAGAAGTTCTTACGACGGCGCTTTCAAAGACGGTTTCCAGCCTTGGCATGTATATTCATGATATTACGGCATATCTTGGGCAGCTGTCTTCCGGGGATTATTCTGGGGAAGCGGGGGACACATTTAGCGGTGATTTTATTGCAATCAAAGAGGCACTGCAGTCTATTACGGTGTCCTTAAATGATACGATGCAGCATATTAATCAGGCTTCTTTTGCTGTCAGCAGCAATTCTTCTGAAACTTCAGATTATGCAAAGAAGTTATATGATGGTTCTATGGAGCAGACGGTAGCACTTGAGCGTCTAAATGGTAAAATCGGGGTTATTACAGAGAAAATTGACGAGATCGGTGAGAATGCACGTCATGTAAAAGAGAGTGCGGATTCTGCGGAGCTTTGTGTAGAAGAGGGAATCCGTCAGATGGATGATATGCTTTTGACAATGGATAGCATAGATCATGATATGCAGGAAATTATCACAATTAGCCATTTGATGGAGGAAATCGCGTCCCAGACAAGTCTGCTTTCCCTAAATGCTTCTATAGAAGCGGCAAGGGCTGGTGATGCCGGAAAAGGATTTGCAGTTGTCGCACATCAAATTAGTCTGCTTGCTGAACAGACAGCTGATGCGCTTGATAAGACCGGGGAAATCATTGGAAAGGCAAGCTTGTCAATTGAGCAGGGTATGAAGAACGCAAAGGAAACAGCGGATTCGTTCCAGGAGGTAAAGAAGGCGACTTCTGATTTTACTGCGATTTCAGATAATATGACGCATATTACAGTTGAGCAGAAGGAAGCAATCGGCATGGTATCAGATGAAGTCCATACTGTTCTTGATATTGCGACTACAAATCAGGAGCTTGCGAAAGAAACGGATGAGACGGCGGCTTTATCTCTGCAGCAGGCGGAGGAGCTTGAGCAGATTGTTTCAGCGGTGAAATTAAAGGAGAAATAGCATATGAGAAAGAAAATGGTGGTGTTTGCTTTGTGTGCTTTTCTGGCTATGGCTGGATTGACAGGTTGTGGAAACAGTTTGAAAGATGGTTATTTTACGGCAGAAATGTCCGATTATTCGCATGGCTGGAAGGAGTATTTACGTATCCAGGTCAAGCATGGCAAAGTGGTTTCTGCGGAGTTTAATGCAAAGAACGAGAGTGGGTTTATCAAGGCATGGGATAATACATATATGAAAAATATGGGGACAGCCCAGGGAACCTATCCAAACCATTATACCAGGGAATATGTAAGCCAGTTGGTCGAGGGGCAGGAGGAGCTTCAGGTTGAGATGGTAAGTGGTGCGAGCCATTCAGGAGCAAATTTTGAGAAACTGGTGCAGGCGGTTTTAGAGAGGGCTAGGAAAGGTGATACTAAAACAGTGATAGTGCCATCAGGAGCAGAGTAGTAGGCAGTTTGAAAAAATACTCTTGGCTGTGGGAGTAAGGTAGAAATGAGGGGAAGGAAATGAAGAGGATTGCTTTTTTTTCCGGGGATATTACGAGAAGTGGCGGAACAGAACGTGTCGGCACACTGATTGCGAATGCACTGGCGAAGGAACAGGAATATCAAGTGTATTTTATTAGTCTTACCCATGAGAACGAAAATCCTGCTTATGAGATTTCAGCACAAATTCCCCGAAGTGCTTTTTCTAAAAAATGGGTTCATCCTGGCCCAGGTTATCTACCTATTATTTTTCAGCTAATCCGCTATATTCGGAAAAATAAAATTGATGTTGTTATTGATATTGATGGTGTGCTGGATATTTTGTCTCTGCCTGCGAAATGGTTTACGCATGTAAAAGTCATTTCGTGGGAGCATTTCTATTTTTATAATGAACTTGGGACATCTTACCGAAAAATAATCCGAAAGCTGGCTGCGAGATATGCAGATGCCATTGTAACACTGACAGAGCAGGATAAAGGTTTTTATGAAAAAAATCTTACAATACGCCATTCTATTCAGGCAATCCACAATCCGGTAGATTATATGCAGCCAAATGGCACAGTATTCCAACGGGATTATGGCGAAAAAATTATTTTAAGTGTTGGGAGACTATGCGAAGCAAAGGCTTTTGAGCGGATACCGCAGATTGCAGCGCGGATTAAGGAAAAATACCAAGGATTTGCATTCCAATGGCTGATTGCCGGGGAGGGGGAGCTGCGGGAACAGATTGAGGAGGAGATTCGAAAGTGGAATGTGGAGCAGGAAGTGATTCTGTTGGGACATGTGGCGGAGCTTGGAGCCATATACGAAAAGGCGTTAATCTATGTTATGACATCCCGTTATGAGGGTCTTCCGATGGTTCTGTTGGAAGCAAAAATGTATGGACTGCCTTGTATCAGTTTTGATATAATGACAGGACCCTCAGAGATTATACGGGACGGGGTAGATGGTTATCTGATAGATAACAAAACAGAGCAGACAATTCCAGATAAGATGGTAGATGGTATTTTTGAGTTATTGACAGACCAAAAACGGTACGAAGAGTTTTCTGCCCGCGCACAGGGCAATCTCGACGCATTCCGCATGGATACGGTGATGGCAAGCTGGAAGGAATTGCTGGCACGGATATAATTTAATTGGAAATTACCAGCCGTGCCAGATAAAACATATGTCTTTAATTTCCTTTAAATCTTGATTCGCAGTAAATACAGCGGTAGACACGGTTTTTCCGGTCTGTCAGTTTGAATGTATGGGGCAGTTCTGGTTCAACTGTTGTGATACAGCGCGGGTTTTTGCAGCGGATAATATTGGTTACCCTGTCCGGCAGGGAGAGGGTACGTTTCTCGATAATTTCATTATCTTTTATAATATTTATTGTGATATGATGGTCCAGAACGCCTAAAACGTTTAAATCAACATGAAAAGGGCCTTCGATTTTAATAATATCTTTTTTGCCCATTTTATTGCTCCGGGCATTTTTTATAATGGCAACAGAACAATCCAGTTTTTCTAGATTTAGGTACTTGTATATTTCCATGGCGCCGCCAGCCCTAATATGGTCAATAACAATACCTTCATTTAATCCGCCAATATTTAACATAGAAATTCCTCCTTACGATATCATACTGTTTGTTTCCTATAGAAATTCCGCTATAGCCAGTATTACTACTATGAAATTGGAATTGTATCCAGCGTCAAAAGATGCATAATAAGTGCCATGCGCACATATACGCCCATTTTTGCCTGCAGGAAATAAACTGCCCGTGGGTCATTATCTACTTCAGATGCAATTTCATTGACGCGGGGCAGAGGATGCATGACAAACATCCTTTCTTTGGCAAGCTGCATTTTGGCTGCATCCAGTATAAAACTGTCTTTTAAACGGATATAGTCTTCTTCATTGAAGAAACGTTCTCTCTGCACACGAGTCATATAGAGGATGTCAAGCTCTGGAAGATAGGATTCTAGGTCGTCTGTTTCTGTATACTTGACTTTTCCGGCATCAAGAACGTCTTTCCGAAGATAATCTGGGATTGTGAGTTCTTTTGGAGAAATCAGGACAAACCGGACTTTTTGGTATCGAACCAGCGCATTAATCAGCGAGTGTACTGTCCGTCCGAATTTTAAATCACCGCACAGGCCAATTGTAATATGGTTTAGCCGTCCCATTAATTTTTTTATGGTTATCAGATCAGTCAGGGTCTGTGTCGGATGGTTATGGCCCCCATCTCCGGCATTGATAATGGGAATGCTGGAGTACAGAGAGGCTACCATGGGAGCGCCTTCTTTTGGGTGGCGCATAGCGCAGATATCAGCATAGGAGGAGATAACGCGGATAGTATCGGCAACACTTTCTCCTTTTGCTGCAGAACTGGCATCGGCCGAAGAAAAACCAAGCACCTGCCCGCCTAGGTTCAGCATTGCAGCTTCAAAGCTAAGGCGTGTTCTGGTACTTGGTTCGTAAAACAGAGTGGCTAATTTTTTGCCCTCACAGATATGGGCATATTTATGAGGATTCTTCATGATTTTTAGTCCAAGGTCGATAATTTCGTCAACGGCGTCAACCGTTAAGTCGAGAGGACTAATTAAATGTTTTAATCGCATAGGTACCCCCTTTTTATGTTATAGGAAATTGCGCCAAACGTAGTGGTACATCAACAAAAAAGTCGGAGACTTTTTTGCTAGCGCACCAGCGCTGGCGGTGCGCTTTTTTATGCTGCCAGAATGGAAGTGAATATCTCTTCTGACAGGAGTTGGCATTTTGTTTCTAATATCATATCTTACTACATTACAGGATATGGTGCAAGAGAGTTTCGACGCGATATTATTTTTTTGTGGGGATTTATATTAAATCATGGCTAAAATCAGAAAATAGTCAGGCTTGTCTTGCTGGCGCATAAGGGGATGAATTTTAATGGCGGCAACGTAGTTGTTTTGGTTCATTCAACATGTTACAATGGCTTTGAGCGTATATTGAGGCGTTAAGTAGATTAAGAAATAGTGACAAAGCGATGTTCTTTGCTTAATCATATCGTTTGGCAGAGAACTGAAATTGGGCGGGAAGGATTTTTGGTGACTTTTTTAGGAGAGTGGATTGTATGAGTACAGTTTTAGTATGTGATGATGACAGGGAGATTGTGGAGGCGATTGCTATTTATCTGGAACAGGATGGTTATCAGGTGAGAAAGGCATATGATGGTGAGGAGGCAGTAAGAATAATTGATAAGGAAGCAATAGACCTTCTGATTATTGATGTAATGATGCCGAAGCTTGGAGGGGTGGAGGCGACATTTCGCATTCGTGACAAATGCAATATTCCAATTATTATTCTGTCGGCAAAATCAGAGGATCAAGATAAAATTTTTGGGTTAAGGGTCGGGGCAGATGACTATGTGACGAAGCCGTTTAACCCGCAGGAGCTTATGGCCAGGGTTCAGTCGCAGCTTCGCAGGAGTCAGGTATTGAGTGGGCCAGAGGCATCTGCTGGGCGCAGGGGGATTTACGTCAATGGCGGGCTGGTAATTAATGATGAGAAAAAATCTGTTTCAGTGGATGGGGAGAGCGTTCGTCTAACGCCATTAGAATATAATATTTTATTATTGCTGATGAAGCATCCTGGTATGACATTTTCTAGCAGGCAGATTTATGAGACAATCTGGGACGAGCAGGCATTTGGGGATGACAATGTAGTTGCAGTCCACATTAGGCATATACGGGAAAAGATTGAGATTAACCCAAAGAAACCAAAATATTTGCAGGTGGTGTGGGGAGTCGGTTACCGGATGGAGAAAGTATAGGTCGGTGATGGTCAAGTTTCTTGAGACAATTTTTTGATGCAATGGGGAGGACAGGCATGAAGCAATGGAAAAAATCAGGTTTTTTAAAAGGAATATTTTTGGTCACGTTTTTTCTGTCTGTCTTTGTAGATACTGTGGCGGGCATGGCAATGATTGCGTGTGGGAAATATGCCAGTCCGGGCAAAGAGAAGCCAAAAGATTTTTTTACCGCGGGGGAAGAGGCGAATGTTTTGTTGGATGGAAATATTCGCCTTTTTGAAGAATATATGCAAATTGGCAGTTTGATTACAGAAGATGGAGAGATTGATTATGATAAGAAAATTTTAGTATCTATTTTGGATGAGAAGAGTTACACTATTCGAGAGCTTCTAAAAAATTCTACATCGGAGGGGGAGGCGGCAGAAAATTTTCGGAATTTTATGGAAGATTTTCTGAAACACTCTGAAGAGGGAAAAAGTTATCCATGGTATACCAGGCGGGCCTTGCATACCGACATCCGTGTAATCTTGGAGGATGGGAATATTTTTCAGTTCCAGTCCCCAAATGTGGTATCTTTAACGAACCGCAAGATAGAAAATATGGCGAAGTACCAGAAAAATATGGTAGCGCTTACTACGGATACTCAAAAATATAAAGAAAATTTGGGAGAATCTATTGTATTGCAGTTACCCGCTTTGGATGGAGAAAAGTTCGTTTTTTATGCGAGGAGTGCTTATGAAGGTTATTTAATAAAATATTTTCCAGAATATGCGGGATGGTACTTTTTGGATCAGGCCGTATCTTCTTATGAAAAAAAGGATAATGCTGGAAGGGATGATTTTTATAATATATATGGGAAATTGCAGGATAAGAAAAATCCAAATCATTTATCAGAAAAGGCATTTTACGAAATGATAAAGAAGAGCAAGGAGGAACGCTTTAATACATTGCCAGAAGAAAAAATACCGTGGTCAGTCCATCTGCTGCCAAGAACTATGGAGGAGGCTAGAAAATATGTAACTTTTTTAGTAGAGACGTACCAAGAGCTACAGTATTATTTTACTCATTCAAATTTTTTCTATGTTTATGAGAATTCCCAGGGATTCTTTTTGACAAATCGAAAAAATCTCTGGCAAGATGTGAAGAAGGAGGCAGAGCAGGGAGAAAGTTCAAAGAAGGCGGTAGATGCAGATCCTTTTTTGTATGCATTTTTTGATAAAAAGCACGATGAGGGGAGGACGAATTTTACCAAGGAATCGTTTGGTATGTCTGGAAATGTAATTGAAAAGCTTAAATATATTGGTGATAATTATAAATCTGTGTCTTATCAGATTGCGGTTGGCTTGGATCTGCGGGGAATCAGGTCTGCCCGCTATGAAGACACATTTCAACAACAGTATGCTCTCTCGAACCAGAGATTTCAGATGTTTGGGCAGGGGAAATCGGCATTGGCATTTAGTGCGTGTTTGACGCTGTTTTGTTTTTTGATGCTGGCAATTATGGGAGGATATGTCCAGGAAATAGATGGATATGGTTTAAACTGGTATGACCGCATCTTTCTGGAAGTCCAACTTGTTATTGGTTTCGTTTTTTTAGAGATGATCTGGTGGATGTTGAAATTGTGGAATAAGGCGGCGGAAGCCGGATTTATTCTGTTGTTTGGCGCAGCCATTTCTGTGCTTGCATTTTTTGTGCTTGGAATCTTGCTAAGTATGGTAAAACGGCAGAAGCTTCATCTGGGGATTCGATACAGTTTGGTTTTATTTTTCCTGTCTGAGGTAGTGTGGCATCGTATGAAGGTACGGGACTGGATAGCGCAGGCTAAAAGAAGGGCAGCGTTTCTTCCGGTAAGGCAAAAGTATGCGTTGCTTCTGTTTGCTGAGGTGTCAGTGTTTCTATATGGGGTGGGATGTCTTGTGTTTGTGAAGTTAGATGCTGATATCACATTGTCGATGTTTCTTGCTTCACCTGCAGGTATCATCTGTGCAGCATTGGCGGGTATGTTCCTGGTTGCAATATTTTTGTGGCAGAGACAGGCTTTTTTGAGGGAAGAGGCAGAATGGCTGATGATAGAGGGGACAAAGAGGATACTGGAGGGGGATTTTGCCTATCAGATTCCAGATGTGGACGGGGCAGGCCTGCGTGGGGCGGAGCTGGTTCGGATTATTAACCAGATTGGCGGGGCGTTAGAGCAGGCTGTTGAGGAGAGTGTGAGGAATGAACGTTTGAAAACGGAGCTGATTGCAAATGTATCTCATGATATTAAGACACCTCTTACCTCGGTAATTAATTATGTGGATCTGATGAAGAGGGAGCAGGTGGGGAATGAGACGGTACGGAAATACCTTGATGTTTTAGAGAGGAAATCCCTGCGGTTAAAAACGTTAATTGAGGATTTGGTGGAGGCGTCTAAGGCTTCTAGTGGGGTGATGGAGTTAGAGATTCAGAGGCTGGATTTTAACGAGTTAATTCGGCAGACAAATGGTGAATTTGATGACCGATTTGAGGAATGTAATCTGGAGCTTATATCTGATCTTCCAGACGAAGTGTTTTATTTTGAGGGAGACGGCAGAAGGGTGTTCCGCATTTTGGAGAATCTGTACAATAATACAGCAAAATATGCGATGGAGCATACTAGAGTATATGTGTCACTTAAGAAAGAGCAAGAAAACCTGGTGTTTGCAATGAAAAATATCTCGGCGTCAAAACTAAATATAACGCCAGAGGAGCTGACAGAACGGTTTGTCAGGGGTGACCGCTCCCGCACTACAGAGGGAAGCGGGCTTGGGCTTTCTATTGCAAAGAGCCTTACGGAGCTAATGGGGGGCACATTTGTGATTGAGTTGGATGGTGATCTTTTTTGTGTGAAAGTATGCTTTCCGGTTATAGATGAGGATTAATTGGAATTTCGATCTGTACAATATAATCCTCAATCTGCTCAACTACGTTTTCGTTGATGCCCATCTCATAGGAATAGCCACAAAGTGTAATTCCCTGCTTTTTGGCAAAATCAAGGATTGCTTCATAGCGTTTTGGGATATTGTCCCAGCTTCCTTTGTGGAAGGCTCTTATATATTTTCCACCGGGCTGTATGTGCAGCCCTTTTTGTTGTTCCTTGGAATCCTGCCCTGTTGTTTCTGTTTTTTGGGAAAGGAAGGGGATTTCGATAAAAAGATTGGAGTAGTCATGATATTTGCCGCTTTGGAGGCTGAACACAGGAATCATGGAACCATAGGAAGCATGGTGCAGGCGGCCAAGCTGGTATTTTTCTGTTTCGGCTGTAATCATTTCTACTTCTTCTTCAAACGAAGTTTCGTTGTTAATTTCTACAGTGACCAAAAAGCGTTCTTCCTTTTCTATGATACTGATCTCGGATAGATCCATAGTCAGCAGAGTAACCATATTTTGATGGTGGCTGCATAAGGTTTCCCGAATTGCTTTTAGGTGGGTAATATTCTGGTCTAGTTCGGTTAGTTTGTTTTCTAATAGGCTTTTTAAACTGGCAGCGGAGCGGTTTTTCATAAAATACTGAATTTCGTTTATGGAGACATCAAGCTCCCGCAGCAAGAGAATGGTCTCAAGTATTGGGCTTTGATGGTAATTGTAGTACCGATATCCGTTCGTCTGGTTGATAGTGGCAGGCCCGAAAAGGCCAATCTCGTCATACCACATTAAGGTTTTTTTGTTAATACCATGCATGGACGCGAATTGGCCGATGGTAAGAAGTTTTTCTTTTTTCATAATAATTTCAATTCCTCATGCCGCCTTTGGCATTTAGATAGCGGCTAATCTCTTTTAAAAGTTTCCATTAGACTCTTGACTGTACTGTTACTGTATGGTTTATGATACTATACATAACTATCTATTTCAAGTGTTAAGGATTTTGACTTTCCCCATTTTTTGAAGAGGATACTCTGCAGTTATCCATAGGCAGA
>CAJUID010000040.1 GCA_910585905.1 uncultured Lachnospiraceae bacterium | reverse complement strand
GAATATGATTATTATAACTTTGAGGCGCTGAATATCCCGGCAAACCATCCAGCGAAGGATGAGCAGGATACCTTTTACATTACAAAGGATATTTTGCTGCGCTCCCAGACCTCGTCTGTCCAGGTACATGAGATGGAAAAAGGAAAGCTGCCAATCCGTATGATTGCCCCAGGCAGGGTATTCCGCTCAGACGAAGTGGACGCAACACATTCCCCGACTTTCCATCAGATTGAAGGGCTTGTGATAGATAAAAACATTACATTTGCAGATTTAAAGGGGACATTGCAGGAGTTTGCGGTTCGCCTGTTTGGGGAGGGCACAAAAGTAAAATTCCGTCCGCATCATTTCCAGTTTACGGAGCCAAGCGCGGAGATGGATGTTTCCTGCTTTAAGTGCGGCGGCAAGGGATGTCGGTTCTGCAAGGGTTCTGGCTGGGTTGAGATTCTTGGCTGTGGTATGGTACACCCGCATGTCCTGGAGATGAGCGGCATTGATCCTGAGGAATATACAGGATTTGCTTTTGGTGTCGGTTTGGAGCGAATTGCTTTGTTTAAATATGAGATAGATGATATGAGGCTGATGTATGAGAATGATACACGTTTTCTAAAACAGTTTTAATCTGGTGGAGGAGAGTATGATCAGAGCGATTTCAGGTGGTTTTTAATGTTAATAAACTAAGTTAGAAAGATGTTGGAGGAGAGAGATGAATACATCATTATCGTGGATTAAAGCGTATGTGCCGGAGCTGGAATGCAGTGCGCAGGAATATACAGATGCCATGACACTGTCCGGTACGAAGGTGGAGGGCTATACAGAGTTTGATAAAAATCTTGACAAGATCGTAGTTGGAAAAATCAATAAGATCGAGAAGCATCCAGATGCAGATAAATTAATTATCTGTCAGGTGCAGGTAGATGAGGAAGGGAAAGAAATCCAGATTGTGACGGGTGCCCCGAATGTGAAGGAGGGAGATAAGGTCCCAGTTGTGTTAGAGGGCGGGCGCGTTGCAAGTTCCCATAAGGATGGTGAGAGCGAGGGCGGTTTTAAAATTAAAAAAGGAAAACTGCGCGGAGTAGAGTCTTTTGGAATGATGTGCTCAATTGATGAATTGGGTTCCAGCACAGATATGTACCCGGATGCGGCAAAGGATGGCATCTATATATTGAGCGATAACCCAGAATATGCAAAAGCTCCGATCGGATCTGATGTGGTAGGGCTTCTTGGCCTGCATGATGTAGTTTTTGAATATGAAGTTACTTCAAACCGCGTAGACTGCTTTGGTGTACTGGGCATTGCAAGGGAGGCTGCTGCGACATTTGGCAAAAGGTTTGTGCCGCCAGTGGTCACGGAGACAGGAAATGGGGAGGATGCCAACCAGTATATTTCAGTAGATGTGCAGGATTCCAGTCTCTGTACCCGCTATACGGCCAGGGTGGTAAAGAATATTAAGCTCGCCCCATCCCCAGAATGGATGCAGAGAAGGCTGGCGTCTGTTGGAATCCGCCCGATCAATAATCTGGTGGATATCACGAACTATGTGATGGAGGAATATTCCCAGCCAATGCATGCCTATGACCTGGATACTATTGAGGATCGGAAAATTGTGGTCCGCAGGGCAGCAGACGGGGAAAAATTCACTACATTGGATGGGCAGGAGCGAGAGCTTGACAGTACAATGTTAATGATCTGTGATGGAAAAAAGGCAGTTGGTATTGCGGGAATTATGGGCGGTGAGAATTCTATGATCACAGATGATGTAAAGACGATGTTATTTGAGGCGGCGACCTTTGATGGCACAAATATCCGTCTGTCTGGAAAGAAACTTGGCATGCGCACCGATGCACAGGCAAAGTTTGAAAAGGGATTGGACCCAAATACGGCGATGGAAGCAATGAACCGTGCCTGCCAGTTAATTGAGGAGCTTGGAGCTGGGGAAGTGGTTGGCGGTGCCATTGACTATTATCCAGTGAAGAAAGAGCCAATAACCATTGCATATGATGCAGGTAAAATTAATGCGCTTCTTGGAACAGAGATTTCAGAAGAAGATATGGTGAAATATTTTGAAACAATTGACTTGGCCGTAGACCGTGAGAAGAAAATGGTGATCGTGCCTACCTGGAGACAAGATTTGGAACGTCTGGCTGACCTGGCAGAAGAGGTTGCCCGCTTCTATGGTTATGATAAGATTCCAATGACATTGCCGCAGAGTTCTGCTACAATGGGCGGACTGTCAGAAAAAATGATGTTGGAGGCAAAGGTTAGAAATGTCGTGGAGGCATACGGTTTCTGTGAGGGAATGACATACTCATTTGAGAGCCCAAAGATTTATGATAAGCTGAATTTGCCGGAGGATGACATGCTCCGCCGCAGCATTGTGATTTCAAATCCATTAGGGGAGGATTACAGTGTTATGCGTACTTCAGCGCTTGGCGGTATGCTCACATCTCTTGCGACAAATTACAACCGTCGTAACAAAGATGTGCGGCTTTATGAGCTTGCAAATGTGTATCTTCCAAAGCAGCTTCCACTGACAGAATTGCCGGATGAGAGGGTACAGCTTACACTTGGGATGTATGGACAGGGTGATTTTTATGATATGAAAGGTGTATTAGAAGAGATTCTTTCAAATCTATCGCTGTCTGAAAAGCCAGAATATAGCCCATCGGTTAAAAAAAGTTTCCTTCATCCTGGGCGCCAGGCCGTTGTTTCTTATCGGGGGATAGAGA
The DNA here is from genome assembly GCA_910585905.1 of uncultured Lachnospiraceae bacterium. Classification (GTDB taxonomy): domain Bacteria; phylum Bacillota; class Clostridia; order Lachnospirales; family Lachnospiraceae; genus Butyribacter. Next base: position 23,989 of record CAJUID010000040.1, on the reverse strand, counting down.
TTGCCTATCTGGGCGAAGTGCATCCTGCAGTGCTTAAGAACTTTGGAATTGGTGAGAGGGCATATTTGGCCGTTGTAGACCTGGCGGAGTTGATTTCTATGCCAAAGGAGAGCGTGAAATATGCAGGGGTTCCGAAGTTCCCGGCAATTATCAGGGATATTAGTTTGATGATGAAAAAAGAAGTCCTGGCAGGACAGATAGAGGCAGTTATCCAGAAAAAAGGCGGCGCATTGGCGGAGAGTTATGAGTTATTTGATGTCTATGAGGGGTCTCAGATTATGGATGGATTTAAATCGCTTGCCTATAAGATTACGTTCCGGGCAAATGACCGCACGTTGACAGATGATGAAGTGAATGGCTTAATGGATAAGATTATTAGTGAGTTGGATAAATTAGGTGCTTCTCTAAGGAAATAAAGGTTTACTTCACAGAAGGAATAGTATATAATATTTGGGACAAAAGAGATGGACAGTGTTGAAAAGAATTCAGCACTGTCTTTCCCTTTCCCAGTTTACTTTAATGGGGTTTTAACGTATAACAGGCGTTGCCCTTTTTGAAATATAGTTTGTGCCATAATGGAAATGGAGTTTGAGAGAATGAAGAAAACAACCCGGCGTATGATCCATGTTCTTTCATGGATTGCCTTTGTTATATATTTGATCATGATGGTCTACTTTTTGTTTTTTTGTGAGCAGCTTGGCAGGACGCCGAGTGACACATATCATTATAATTTAAGACCCTTTACGGAGATTAAGCGTTTTTTAAGCCATGTGGATGAGATTGGTTATTTTGGCGTGATTTTAAATATTTTTGGGAATGTGGTGTGCTTTATGCCACTTGGCTTTGTGTTGCCTATTTTGTCAAATCGCAAGTGGGGGTTAATCCGCATTACGATGGTTAGTTTTGTTTCTTCTCTGATTATTGAGATTACGCAGCTTGTGACAAAGCTTGGCTCATGTGATGTGGATGATATTATTATGAATACTCTTGGAGGTTTTCTGGGGTATATCCTGTTTGTCATTTGCAACACTATTTACCGGGCTAGTCTAAAGAAAAGAAAGAAATGAGGGAGATTATGGGTTCTAGAAAAAAAAAGCACGAGGGGTCGTCGCTTCATCTGACTGATAAGAGGCACCCATTTGTAGGGATTGTAGCGGTCTTTTTTGGCGTTGTCTCTGTTGTTATCTTTACCGCGCTTTGTTTTGTATCAAGCCAGAGTCACGGGAAGGCTGGGATGATGATTGGTTTTGCAGGAATTATTTGTTTCCTAATCAGCCTGGTTGGTTTTGGGCTGTCCTGGTATAGCTTGAATCAGGAGAATATTCGTCCGCTGTTTCCTACCATTGCGGCGGTAATCAATGGTTTATCTGCTGTATTTTATTTTCTTCTATATATGCTTGGAATGTTTGGCAGGGAATTGTAGAAGAGCGTAGACGAAATACCCCGCCACTTGGGGTATTTGACTAATAACAAATTCGGAAAGCCCCGCTAGTTTGCAGCGGGGCTTTAATATATTTATTATCATATTTATCATCCGTATATTTGGCTACTTCTGCATTGTAGCACTAAAATGTGCTAAAATTTTCAGGATGGTAAAACTATTGAGATTTTCGGCAAAAATATTAAATATTCAAAATCGTAGTGTATTTTGTTAAATCAAGCTAGATAAATGATTAAGCGTGTAGTTATAGGATGTCGTTGGATAAAAAACAGAATATTTGGTAAAATAAAAAAATTAAGGTGTAAAGTCTGGCAAATGATAAGGCTTTGCACCTTTTTCTTATTTTATTTAAATATATGCTCTAGGCAGAAGAGAGGAGATAGCTATGAAGAAGATTATTACAGAAAAGGTTTTAACAAAGTATGAGGAGTATTTGTATGAGGAGGAGAAGACAAGGGCAACGATTAAGAAATATATCTGTGACTTAAAAAAGCTTGTGGAATATGCAGGTGGAAAAGAGATTACAAAAAAAATGATGGTTGCATATAAAGAACACTTGCTTGAGGAAGGGAATTATAAGCTGACAAGTATTAATTCCTTTTTGGTTGCCGCAAACCGACTCTTTGAATTTATGGAGTGGTATGGGCTGCGGGTAAAGACATACCGCATTCAGAAGGAAGCGTTTGTGCCAGAAAGTAGGGATTTGTCAAAAAAGGAGTATAAGAAATTGGTTGGTATTGCAGAGCGGAAGGGGAAAAAGCGCCTGGCCATGATGATTCAGACAATATGTGCTACAGGTATTAGGATTAGTGAACTTCAGCATATTACGGTGGAGAGCTTGGATAAAGGGGTGGCAGAAATCTACTGTAAGGGGAAACAGAGGAAGGTGCTGCTTCCGAAGAGACTTTTGAAGCTGCTTCGGCAGTATATTGTAGAATTAGGAATCCAAAAAGGTATGATCTTTTGTACAAAGTATGGAAATGCAGTGGACCGCAGCAATATCTGGAAAGAGATGAAGGCACTAGGGGAGGAAGCAGATGTGTCAGAAGAAAAAATATATCCGCATAATCTACGACATTTGTTTGCAAAGGCATTTTATGAGATGGATAAAGATATGGCAAAGCTTGCAGATATGCTTGGACACAGCAGTATTGAGACAACAAGGATTTATATTATGACAACCTGTGAAGAACACCAGAGGCAGTTAGACCGCATGGGGCTTGTCTGAGATATAGAATACAACATAACAAAAATTATGTTATGTTTCGTTTTGTGTCCATTATAGCCGTTCAGCCCCATAATGTCAAACGAAACCAAAATTTTACATAGGCATCAATGAACTCTACTATATTATCGGCTTTCCAGAACAATTTATTAATAGTGCCATGAAACAGTATACATGAATTAACACATAATTTTTGTTATGTGGTATTTGATTTCATTTAAAAGAAAAAGTGCCATATCAGCAGCATATGGAGGTGCAGGATGAAAATCGTTGGTGGAATGAAATACTGGGGGCAGCTCCTGCTCCTGCCAATTTACTGGTTATCGTTCCTGATGCCGAGGGATAGAAAATTGTGGCTGTTTGGCAGTACATTCGGCAGAAGGTTTGCAGATAACCCCAAATATCTTTTTCTCTATATTAGCCAGCATCGCGCAGAGCTTGGTATCCGCCCGGTCTGGATTACGCATAGCAGGGAGATTGTGAGGCTCCTGCAGGGGAATGGGTATGAAGCATATTACTACCATTCTATAAAGGGAATCTGGCTTGCGCTGCGCGGAAAAGTTTACCTTTTTGATAATTATGCAAAGGATATTAATTTCTGGCAGAGCGGCGGGGCGGTAAAGGTGAATCTCTGGCACGGGATTCCCTTAAAAAAGATTCAGGCGGACAACCTGTTTGATACGTTTCGGCATCCGCGCAATCTCTGGGAGAGATGGAAGAATTTCCCGCGGAATCTTTCGGATGAAAAGCCGCACCACTACGTGCTGGCAACATCAGATTTCCTAAAACCGGTTTTTGGTTCTGCATTTCGGACAGAAAATGTGCTGGTCAGCGGATATCCGAGGAATGACAGCATGCTTTCCGCCGGCCTGCGCAACCTCTCTACGGCAAAGGAAGAAGAAGCGCTGGGGCAGCTTCGGCGGAAACTGGAGGGGGGCGGCCTTAGGATGCTTTATTATATGCCGACGTTCCGTGACAGTGAGGTAAGGTTTTTTGAAGTGGTCAATATGGAAGAGTTAAATGGTTTCTTAGAGTCAAACAAGCTGCTCCTCTGTGTGAAACTCCATCCAAAATCAAAGCTTGGCAGGAGGTTTGCAGAAATAGGGGGGAGGAATGTGTCTGTAGTGGATGCGGATGCGGATCCGTACCTGTTTATTAGGGAATCGTCTCTGTTGGTAACAGACTATTCGTCTATTTATTTTGATTATCTGATAAGCGGAAAACCGATTGTATTTTTTGCCTATGACCTGGAGGAATACAAAAACGCCTCAAGGGAGATGTATTTTGAGTACGGCAAATATACGCCTGGAAAAAAGGCATATTCGTGGGAGGAGTTAAAGGAGGCTATTTTGGATTCCCTGGATAATGCAGGGCAATACCAGGAGGAGAGGGAGAGGCTCCTGGAGAAGATGTTTTATTATGGGAGGAATGAGGCTTCTGGTATCTTGACACAGCAGATCAAAGCCATAACAGAGAGGAGCATGGCATGAGGAGAGTAATTACATATGGGACGTTTGACCTATTGCATTATGGGCATATCAGCTTGTTGCAGAGGGCGAAGGCGTTAGGTGACTACCTGGTTGTGGCGCTGTCTACAGATGAATTTAACTGGGAAGAAAAGCGCAAAAAATGTTATTTCGGTTACGAGAAGAGGAAGGCGCTTTTGGAGGCGATACGGTATGTAGACTTGGTAATCCCAGAGGAGAACTGGGAGCAGAAACGTACAGATATGCATGAGTACCATATTGATGTATTTGTGATGGGGGATGATTGGGAGGGGAAGTTTGACTTTTTGCGGGCTGAAGGTGTGAAAGTCAGGTATCTTCCAAGAACACCGGAGATTTCTTCGACACAGATACGGCGGGACCTTGGGAAACAGGTAGGTTAAGACATGGGAGGAGCCTTTATATAAACAGGGACTTTTACTATGGCAGTCCGCCAGGGCGATATGGAGGTTTTAGATGAATATAGCAGTGGATAAGCGAAACTTTACAGTAGGACCGGTGCAGATGCCCTATGCAGTCCGGGAAATTGGATTGCAGCAGGTTCCGTACTTTAGGACAGGGGAATTTTCGGGGCTGATGCTTGAAAATGAGAGGCTGCTTCTGGAAATGCTGTATGCCAGTGCGGGCACGCGGGTTGTATCGCTGACGGGTTCTGGGACGGCAGGGATGGAAGCTGCGGTTATGAATACGCTGAATAATCACGACAAGGTGTTGGTCGTGAATGGCGGGGGATTTGGGGAGCGTTTTGTGGACCTTTGCAGGCTGCACAGTATCCCTTATGAAGAAATCAGGCTGCCTTTCGGCAGAGGGCTGGTAGAAAAGGATTTGGCGCCATATGAGGGAAAAGGGTTTACGGCATTTTTAGTAAATTATCATGAGACTTCGACAGGTGTGTTATATGATATGAGGCTGATTTGTGATTTCTGTGAGAGGAACGGGTGTTTTCTGGTTGTGGATGCGATTAGTTCCTTTCTAGCTGACCCTTTTTATATGGGGGAGTGGGGAGTCAATGTTGTGGTCACAGGTTCCCAGAAAGCATATGCCATTCCGCCGGGGCTGTCGCTGGTCGCATTGGATGGCATAGCGCAGGAGAGAGTGATGCGGAACACATGCCGTTCGATGTATTTTGACTTCAAGGCATACTTGAAGGATGGCGAGCGCGGGCAGACACCGTTTACGCCTGCTGTGGGAACACTGATTCAGTTAAACAAGAGGCTGCTTGATATTGCGGAGGCCGGCATGGAAAGTGTGTTGCGAAGAACGGCAATGCTGGCGGGACATTTTAGGAAAGCGATTGAAGCGGCAGGGCTTCCCCTAACCATTGCGTCGGATTCTCTCTCAAACGCCGTGACGCCGCTTTTTGTCAGGGAGGGGAAGGATGCCTATGAGGTATTTAAGTGCCTGGAGAGGGAACATGGAATCTGGGTATGCCCAAATGGTGGGGAGTTGAAGCATAAGCTGTTCCGTGTCGGCCATCTGGGAGACCTGACAGAGGATGACAATAATGCGCTGGTGGATGCCCTTGGGCAGTTATACCAGGCTGGAAAACTGTAGGACAGTGGATAAAGGAGAGTGCGGATGAAGGTGTTATTGATGGCGGCCGGCCGGGGGAGCCGGATTAGCCGCTATATTGAAGGGAAGCCGAAATGTACGGTGGATATCGGTGGATATTCCCTGATTGAGTATACGATACAGCAGCTTTTACAGTACCATGTGGATGAGATTGGCATGGTATTGGGCTATCATGGCAGTGAGATTTGCAGGCTACTAAAGGGATATGGTATACGGTATTACTACAACTATTTTTATGATGTAACGAACAGCATCGCATCTGCATGGTTTGCACGGGATTTTATAGATGACGACATTGTTCTAATGAATGCGGATGTCTATCTGGAACAAAACCTGATCAAAGAGGTTTTTGAGGAGAAAAAAAGCCCGGTACTGTTTTCTGACAGCAGCCGGAAAGAGCAGGCAGATTATAAGTTTTACTATGAGGATGGGCAGCTCATTAAATTTGGGAAAGAATTAAAAGGTCAGGATGTCTCTGGGGAATATGTGGGGGTCGCCCGCATGGACTGCGGGTTTATTCCGGCATTCCAGGAAAGGCTTCAGGAGTTGGTTGCCGGCGGGAAACACCATATGTGGTGGGAGGATGTTTTGTATTCCTACGTCGGGGAGCGGGAGGTCTATGTGAATGATATCAATGGGATGTTCTGGGATGAGGTGGACTACATAGATGAGTATGAGAGAATCCTGAAACACCGGGGATATGAGATTGATTTTAATGTCAGTGTAAAAAGGACAATACCGGTAATTTAATGGGGAGGCGGATATGAGTAGACGGATTACAGGGGAAAAGGTGGAGTTAGATTATACGGATATCCAGGAGTTTTTTGAGGGGCGCGGAAAGAATAAGAAGCTGGGAAATAAATACAATTATGTCTTATATCAGGATGATTGTCCAGAGCTTGCCATTCAGCGTGACAAGCAGGAAAAGGAGAAGATTTCTGGGCTGTTGTCCTTTGGACGGGGGCAGAGGATTCTGGATGTCGGCTGTGGGATTGGGCGCTGGGGGGAGTATCTGCTAAAGCAGGGGCTTTTCTATGTCGGGGTTGACGCAAGCCCCAGCATGATTGAAATGGCGCGGGATAATTTGAAGGGATTTTTGGAAAAGAAACTGATGGTCGGGACATTTCAGGAATTGAAAGAGTGCCTGGGGCGGTATGAGGAGACGGAAAGATTTGACAAGATATTTGTAAATGGCGTCTTTATGTACCTGAACGATGCAGATTACAGCAGGGCACTAGAGGATATCTATAGCTTGTGTGCGCCGGAATGCGAGGTTTATGTAAAAGAGAGCATGGGAATTTCAGAGAGGCTGACACTGGATAAAATCTATTCGGAAAGCCTGACGCAGAGCTACAGTGCTGTTTACCGCTCTATAGAGGAGTACCGGGAAAGCCTGATGGAAGTATTTGGCAGTGATTTTTTGCCCGAAGCGGAAGGAAGGCTTTATGAGCAAAAGCTTGAAAACCGGGAAGAGACGGTGGATTACTATTTTATCCTAAGAAGGCATGGGATAACTCATTAGGGGGCGTTTGCCGGGGATACGTAGAAACTGGAGGACACAAATGCAGCATATTTATGAAAAGATGTTAAATGATATTTTGGAGGAGTATCACTGTACTGCGCCAGATATGGTTGACAGCAAAGTGGTCAATAGCACAGTGTTAGATGTATTTAACAGGCGCTGTGCAGGGAAAAGCGTGGCAATTTGGGGCGTTGGGAAAAAGAATGCGGTGAACAGCCACTGTGCAGTGATTATCAGCCGTTATGTCCTAAACCTGACAGGCCTCAAATGTCTGGTTGATTCTGACCGGGATATCCAGGGAGAGGAATTTATGGGGTATCCCGTTGTGGACCCATCCGAGATAAAAGACTGGGGAATTGACATAATTATAATCGCATCAAAGGGGAGCAGGAAATCCATCCGCAGCCAGATTCAGAAGGTGGCTCCTTGGTGTGAATCCATTGATATTTATGAAGAACTTGAACATGCTGGGATTCGGATTGATTACAATTTTTTTAGCGAGCAGAATATCTATACAGAATTGTACCGTAAAAAGCATCAATATGAAACGGCGGGCCAGGATGCAGAGAAAGAAGAGCATCTGGAAATGCTGGTTGCCTTGTATTTAAAAATAAGGGATTTTTATTATGCTGGGAAATACATAGAGGAGTATTGTGCAAAGGGGTATCAAAAGAGCGCCAGTTACCAGGAGATGTGGGAAAAGATATCACTGTTGCTTGAGGAAGTAAAAGGGAAAAACAGGGATCGCAAGGGGGATATCATGATTCACCTAATTGATTCCCTGCGTGCGATGGATGTGTATGGAAAGGATGAAGAGGGCAGTTTTGTACTAAAGCTCTTTAAAGAGTACGAGAAAGATGCGGCAGTTTTTGCGGAGGCATATTCTACGGGGCCGGCCACCTATGAGAGTATGATTGGGACTGTAAAGCAGAAGCTTTCTTTTGAGGAAAATATCTATGAGAATAACCATTTTATGTTTGATCTGGGGGATTTTGACTTTTTGGATAAGGTTTACCAGAAGGGAATGCCAATCCGTTTTTATAACTCAAAGGATTATCTGGTGATGAACCCATGTAATGAGATTTATATGAGGGAGCAGCTTCATATGCCGGAAAAGCTTTGGTCAATGGCATGCGACCTGGCGGAGAGTGAAGGCCCAGTGTTCCAATTAGCTTATTACCCGTGGGAATTACACTTTCCGATGTTGTGCGGCTACATGACGGCTGAGCCGCAGATTAGGCAGTTTGCGGATGTGGGAATAGAGGACATGGGCGGGTTTATTGAGCGGCAGCTTGCCGACTGCCTAAACTATGTGGACAGACAGTTCGCCTATTATAAAGATTTTTACAGTGACAGCATGGCAACCGTCATTATGGCTGACCATTCCCAGCCAGTCTATGACAGGGATAGGAATGACCCATATTTTATGTTCTATAACGACAAAGAACGGATCAGCCATGTGGCATTTTTAGTTATGAACAGCAGGATTGCGCCAGGGGTGTATGACGGGCTTGTGAGTATGCTGGATTTCAATAAGATTATGGACTTTGCTGTGTTTGGGGAAGGGGAGGACATACCATACCGTGAGGTTGTACAGTACCAGTTCTATAATGTCCAGAACCGGAGACTTAGGGAAGTGGCGTACCAGAGAGGGCTGATGGACTATACGGAAGGGATTAGCTGTTTCTTGTCTAAAAAGTATCTGTATGTCAAGACGGCTACCGGGAAATGTGAGGTCTATGCGCTGCCAGATAAACAGCATGACATTGTGGGTAGCAAAGAGGCCGAGGAATATGTGGCATATGTAGAGGGGCATTTTGATACCGAGTTTCCAGATTTCTGGACAGTGCGTGACACAGTTTCGTAGCGGCACACCGGGCCGGTTTCCCGGCAGTGTGCCAGTAAATATTGTTTCTTTATAATGATTTGGGTTATATGGTAATGATATACATGAAAGAATGGAGGGGAAGATGGCGAATTTCCGCAAGAAGCTGGTCGGGACGATTCAATATGGCGAGTATTATAAACCTGCCCGGCATGATATGGAGATGCTTTTTCAGAAATATAAATCCGAAGGGAAACGAGTTGCCGTCTGGGGGGCTGGGTTAAAAGGAAATGCTTTCTTATCAGCGGTGGACCCAAGAGCAGAGTATGTAGAAGCTGTGATAGACAGGAATGAGTCACTGCATGGGACAACCCTTCCAAGCGGGCATCGGGTAGTGGATGATAGATATGTAGTAGAGAACCATATTGATGTTGTCTTTATTATGAGCGGCGCGCAGTATGTGGACAATTATTTTATGCTGACAAAGGCAGGGTTTACAGGGCTTGTCTATGATATGGACTACCTGGTGAAGAATCATATTGGCTGGGAAGCGATATACCAGGATGATTTTCAGAAGGTGGATCTCTGGGATGGAAAGCTGTTTGGTTATTCTATGCGGGAGATTCAGCAGAGGCTTCTGGAATTATTACAGGAGGTTGACCGCATTTGCAGGAAACATGGAATTACGTATTTCCTAGAGGCTGGCAGCGCGCTGGGGGCATACCGATATCAGGATTTTTTGCAGAGTGATTATGACATAGACATTGCCATGCTCCGGGAGGACTATGAGCGCTTTGTGGAGATTGCCCCGGCAGAGCTTGATGGCAGATTTCTATTGCAGCAGAGAGCCAAGGGGAGTCAGTATTTTTATCCATATGCGCAGGTGGTGATGGACGGTACTTGCTTTGTCCCAAAGGGATTTGAGAAATTTAAGATGCACCTGGGGCTTCATATTGATGTGGCACCATTAGATAATGTGTTATCAGACCCAGGGCAGCAGAAAAAGCAGTTTCAGAGGATGCAGAAAATAACAAAACTAATATGGGATAAACTGCACCCAGAGGAATTTGCCAGTCGGAATGTTTTTAAGAAACTACTGGTGAACCAAAGATACTACCTTTTAAAATTTGTGCCAATGCCGCTTTTGGAGCGGATGCAGGAGAGGGAATTTGTAAGGTTCAGAGGTCAGGACACTGGGTGGGTCGGGGATTTGTGTACACATTACAAGAAAGTGATTGCGTTTGAAAAAGACCGCCTGCTGCCGGTTGGAAGGATGGAGTTTTCAGGTGGGGAGTACCCAGTGCCAAGGGACATCGAATATTATCTTGGGATTATGTATGATGATTATAAAAAGCTGTCGCCGCGGGAGAATGGAAGTGTGAAGTACAGTATGGTGGCGGTGTCACTTGAGAAAAATTATGGGGAGCAATAAATCGAAATTGTGGAAAGGGACTGTGATGCATCTGGAAAAAAGTAGATTGTTATTTATTGTGAGGGATACAAAGGGCCAAGTTGATGCCGCTGATGTTTTCCTTTTGGAAAAGATGGTTTCTTCTTTTGGTTTTGTTAAAGTTTATTTATGCGGGGACTTTTGTCTGCAGGATTCGGAGCAGTTGATTGGGAGGTTTTGTTGTGAAATAGAGAAGAGAGCATATGACTGCCAGGATTTCCAGATAATTAAGGAGGAAGTGCTTCTTTTATCGGAGGATAAGAGTTGTGAGGAACTGGTAATTGTTGATAATTCTGTGTTTGGGCCATTTTTTGAGATAGATGCCATTTTAGATGCAATAAGGAAAAAGGGCTATGATTTTTGGGGATTGACTAAGATGGGTGAGGAGGTAACGGAGACTTGGGAAATTCATCCATCCTATCCGCAAATGTATTTTTGGGGAATCGAAAAGAGGCTGCTGCAATCCAGGGATTTTGAGGATTTTTTTGGGCAGAGGGATAACTGCCCACAGTTTGAAGAAGAGTTTACTTCCTTTTTTGGGCAGGCTGGTTATCGCTGGGGGACATATATTGATATTCCAAGATTTAATTCAAACTCAGTTACCAATAATATTAATTTGCCCTATGAGATTGGTTATGAGCTGGTTTCTCAATATAACTTTCCTTTTCTAAAAAGAGATTACTTTATACAGAAAGATTTAAGAAATTCGACCAATGCCGATCTGCATAAAATATTTGGCTTTATTGCAGAGCAGCAATTATATGACACAGATATAATCTGGGATTTTATTTTAAAACATTACAATATTGTACAGATACGGGACAGTTTAAACTTAAATTATATTTTGCCGGTTGGACAGACAGAAAATGTAACAGATATTACAAAAGAGGATTGCCGCGATGCTGTTGTTGTTATGCATCTGGCATATGAGGAATCATTAGATGAGGTGCAGGAATATATTGTTGCTATTCCAGATGAGATACATAAGATTTTTGTGGTAATTAGTGAGCAGGGCAAACAGTATCTGGAGAGAAAGTTATTAGAGATTCAATATCAAAATTTTGAAATTCGGGTTATGGTTCCGAACCGGGGACGCGATATGAATTCACTTTTTGTTGTGTGCAGGGATGTCTGGAAACAGTACCGCTATTTGTGTTTTGCACATGATAAAAGGACAAGTGGTGATACAGGTTCCTTTGTGATTGGAAAAGAATTTATGAGTGTGCTTTGGGAAAATACATTAAAAAGCAGTGGTTATATTCTTGAAGTTTTAGCGCTGTTAAAACATGAAAAGAGGTTAGGCTACCTAACCGTGCCGGCTCCTTACCATAGTTTTTATTATGAAACCGTGGCAAAGGCGTGGGCGAAGTCATATGAAGTTACAAAGGATCTGGCTGAAAAACTTCAATTGGATGTTGAGATATCAGACCAGTTTCAGCCATTTGCATTAGGCAATGCATTTTGGTGCAAGACAGATGCATTAAAGGACATCGTTCATTATGAGTTTCAGACGGATGATTTTAGCGAGGAACCGATGCCGAGGGATGGCACAGTTAGCCATGCGTTAGAGCGGATTATGATTTTTGCAGCGCAGAATGCAGGGTATTATTCCGGTATTATTGAGAACGCGGAATATGCAGGCAGGGAATTAAGCAACAAAAATTATATGTGGGAAAAATTAGTGGGACAGATTCTTTTGGAGCCACAATTTTGCAATACAGGGACTTTTTCGAGGCTGCTTAGGCTGGTATATGATACGTCGTTTCAAGAATTTTTGAAGAAAAGAAAACAACTCTATATCTGGGGCGCAGGAAAGACAGGGAAGGGCCTAAACAGGGAGCTAACAAAAAGAGGCTATCATGTCAGCGGCTATATTTGTAGTTCCGGATTTCAAAAGCCGAGGGATTGTGATGGCAAGGTGTATTATTTATCGGAGATTGACTGCAGCGATCCTGAGGTAGGCATTGTATTAGCAGTACATAAGAAATTTTATAAAGAATTGCTTCCAGTCTTAGGGCAATTGGGAGATCATGTATATTATCTGTAAATATTATGGAGGGGTTGCGGTATGAGGTATATGCTTTGGGGAACCGGAGGGGCTGCGGAAAGATTTTTAAAGGAATATCTGCTCTGTTTCTATGTAGATGGTGAGATTGTTGCTGTTGTTGATTCCGATCCGAAAAAAAACGGAAAATTCTTTTTGGGGCAGAAAATAATTTTGCCAGAGGAGATGAAGGATATTTCATACGATAAGCTGGTTATCTGCAGTTCTTTTTCAGAAGAGATATTGTCCCAGATTAGAGAGATGGGAATTAGTACCAAAAATGCAGTAACGATAGCAGAAATCAAAAAGGAATTTGTAGATATTTATGTAAGCCAATGTGGATTATGCCGAAAAAAGGTTTTAATACTTGGGGACCAAAAGCAGTACAGCCATATGTCACAATTTTATAAAGGATATTTGAAAGAAATTGCCTTTTTGCCACTTGGGAAGCTTGAGAGATTAGGACAGATATCGTATGACTATATTTTGCTGTCGGAGCTATATAATACCGAATATAATCCGCAGGGGGAAAGTGAGTTGACGCTTGAGGCGAATGTGATCTCTGAATTAACGGATAAATATGGCATAGAAAGAAATAGAATCCTTCCCTCAGTTGTGTTCCAGCTTCTTTATAGAATTTATGAGAGGTCAGTGTCCTATGGCGCCAACCATACTGATAAAACATTTTTAGAAATTCGGCTGACAGGTCCAGCGGGCTGGGGATATATTTTTGAAGTAGTCAGCAAAAATATTTTTTATGCCAGTCAGATGGGATATATTCCGGTAGTCAATATGATGTCGGACTGGAATCTTTATCTGGAGGAGGACGAGGTAGGGAAAGTAAATGCATGGGATAAGTTTTTTGAGCAGCCGGCGGGTTATGGCATGGATGATTTGTTAAAAAGTAAATATGTTGTGATTGCCCCACAGGAGCAGCCAAAGAAATATTATAACCGGGATTTTTACAAAAAACTAGTGATGAAGCCTAGGCTAAAAGAAATGTTTCAGTCTTATATGGAGGTATTTCAGGCACGGGGGAGGGCGCTTGGCGTCCTATTCCGGGGCACAGATTACGCAAATCTTAAACCATATAATCATTTTGTCCAGCCGTCTTTGGAAATGATGCTTGAGGCAGTTGAGGAAAAATGGAAAGAATGGGGGGGATTTGATTCTATCTATTTGTGTACGGAGGTGGAAGAGGCAACACAGGCTTTTACGGACCGATTTGGGGATAAGGTGTTTTATTACCCACAGATAAGGTATTCTGAACAGTATAGCGATTATCTGGGGAACCAGAGGTTCCAGCGCAAAGAGGACGCATTTTACCGCGGGGCGGATTACTGGATTCTTTTGAATGCGCTGGCAAAGTGTGATTCCTTAGTTGCAGGAAATTGTGGGGGGACTAGTACCGTTTTACATATGAACCGGGGAGCGTATAAGAATCGTTATATTTTTGACCTGGGAAGATATGGTTCAGGAAAATAAAAAAAGGAAGGGACTTTTTGTTATGGAGACTGGTATTATATGCCGCAAAAGGGAACAGATGGCAATCTGTAGGGAATCAGAAGTTTCAGAAGATTGCCTTCTGGAGATTTTTTTAGAAAATCCAAATCAGACTGTCTATGTTGTCAGGCATATGGCAGGCAGAGGCGCGGTGGACCAACTTGTAGGTATGATTACTCTAGGTGATTTTAGGCGCAGCAAAAAAGAGGGGAAACCGCTGATAAACAAAAGCTTTACGGTATGCGTATCTAAGGAAGAGGCCATTGGGGTTTTGCAGGCGAAACCAAAAATTATTTCTGTGCCGATTGTGGACGGGCAAGGGGGGATTCTCTATGAATATGTAAAAGAGCATGATCCAGTGAATAGTTTGCCATATGCTATATATAGCCAGATTTGCGGTGACATTGCAGAGGAGTGTTTTCATAAAAGAATTGTTTTTGTCGGTGTCCCGGAGGAATATAGGGAGCAGATTGAAAAAACAACATTAGAAAAAGTAAATGGAGATAGGATTGTTTTTTTGTGGGATACCTCCTTTGATTCCCTGCTCCAGATGGGAGCGGATGATAACACTGTTTATATTGATTTTGATGAGAAGGGTTACGCAGTTAGGGAATGGTTTTATCAAAGGTATTCCTATCGAAGCTTTTTTTGGAATGATGAATATAAATATTTGGATTATGATGGTGGGATGGAGCGGTATCTTTGTGACAGGGTAAGTTATTTTACGGATATTGCCGTTTTATCACCGTCCCCGGATTACTTGGCAGGAACCAGCCAAAGCAATGTTAAAAAACATGTGCTGGACAGGGAACAGTTAAAATGGAGTGAGGATAGGGATTGTTATGTCTATTATGGTGAGCTTTCAGCCCAGGTGGAGTGCCTTTTTTGCCGTTTCCGCGTGGACTATATAGACTATATTTATATACAAAGCACAGGTAAAATTCTTCCGGTTATTGATATGGGTGTTCATCTGCGGACAGACAAGTGGGAGAATGAGGAATACGATATTGCCTATAATATTCTTCCTAAATTGATGAGACATGGGGTTCAATGTCTTGTAGTAAATGATCCAGACAATGAGTATGGGAAAGTGATGGATTTGTGCAGAGATGATATTTATAGCAGAAATCTTGAAAATCTTACTGAGGAAAAGCTGCAGGATATAGATAAGATTTTAAATGCGGGTGAGGAGAAGCGTTTGGATTATAAGAGAGATTTTCTGTTTCATCCGATTTTGGTGCAGAAAGGGTGGATTCACTATCCAGATAGGAAGAGTACATACTGCAATTATATAAATGGGGAGCGCTATACCATTGGAAACAGCAAGGATTCTGATAAAACACTGTACCTATTTGGACCATGTATTGTGGTAGGTTCGTTTGTGGAGGATGCTTGTACCTTGGGGAGTTATCTTCGGCCGATGCTGCCCGACAAGTATTATATCTCTAACTGTGGACAGGTTTATGCGGATCTGAATTTTTCTATAAGGAACCGGCATTATCAATCAGGGGACATTGTTATTGTCTTTGCGCAGCATCCAGAAATTTATGCTCAGAGTGGGATTACAGTCTACAGTGTGATAGAAGCCTATCAGAGAGTCGGGGATCTTTCGGAAAATGTGTGGGATTCCCTCAAACACTGCAATAAACGTATTACAAAAGAGATTGCGGCGGAGTTGTTTGCGCTTTGTAAGAATAATGGGGCATTGAAGGAAGTTACAGAGGGGGAGCAGACGGTTAAGTTTGGGTATGCAAATCATAGGGGAAGCCGAAGGATTCCAAAACAGCTTAGAAACTGGCTTAGTGGTATCCGACTGCCGGGCCTGCAGAAATATAGTGATGTCGGGGCGATTGTTATGAATGCGAATCCTTTTACGAAGGGACATCGCTATCTAATCGAGGAGGCGCTGCGGCATGTCGAAGTGCTTTACGTTTTTGTGCTGGAGGAAAATAAATCAGCTTTTTCTTTTGAGGATAGAATTGCAATGGTAAGGCTTGGCACGTCGGATTTGGAAAATGTATTTGTAGTTCCAAGCGGCAGATATATTGTTTCTACAGCAACTATGCCAGGATACTTTAAAAAGGAAACTGCCCCTTTTGTGGAAGCTGATGCGGTCGAAGATTTGGAATTGTTTGGGATGATTGCTGCAGAATTAAATATTAAGGTTCGGTTTGCGGGCGAGGAACCAATTGACCAGTTTACGAATCAATATAATGAGTCGATGAGGCGGCTTCTGCCAGAATACGGCGTAATGTTTTGTGAGATACCCAGGAAAGAGATGGGTGGGCAGGTTATCAGCGCCAGCCGTGTTCGGCGGGGGATGAAGGAAAATAAGATAGACGAGTTGAAAGATCTGGTGCTAGAGCCAGTCTATGAGTACATTATAAACCACTGTTTAAAAATAGAAGGCAAAGAATAATAGAAAGGCGGTACAGGCATGAGATACATCATCTGGGGAACCGGAGGAGCGGCAAGAAAGTTTTTAAATGAAAATTTATTGTCCTTTCTTGCATGTGGGGAAATTACTGCTGTAGTTGATGGGAATCCGCAAAAGGCTGGGCAGAGTTTTTTTGGAAAGACGGTGATTCTTCCAGAGCAGGCTGCCCGCATACCGTATGACAGAATTATTATATGCAGTACGTTTCATCGTGAAATCGTGTGGGAGGCAGCCCAGTTGGGGTTGGATACAGATAAAATGGTCTCTATGTTGGAGATGAAAAAAGAAATTGCCAGATATTATCTGGAAACGTGCAGGATCACCGAAAAAAGGATTTTGGTGCTTGGGGACAGTAAACATCAATTATTTCCAGTCTATAAGGAATATTTTCAACATTTTTCATTTTTGCCCATCAATGAGTTAGGAAAGCTTGGAGAACAAGAATATGATTATATTTTGCTGACAGAGCTAAGCAATACTGGATTTAACCAGGCATCAGATGATGAACTGACGCTTCAGGAGCGTGTGATCTGCTGTCTGGATAATATGTATCATATAAACCGCCAGATTATCCTGCCTTCGTCTACCTTTATGATGATTTATGCAAATAGTGAGTTAAAGGTTTCATATGGTGAGGCTTATCCAGATAAAACCTTTTTGGAAATCCGTTTTATGGGATATGCGGGCTGGGGGTATATTTTCCATGTGGTTAGCAGGAATATTCTCTATGCGGAGCAGAAGGGGTATATCCCGGTGGTGAATATGATGACCTGCCGCAATACTTATCTTGAAGAAGGCGAGCTTGGGAAGGTTAATGCGTGGGAAAAATTTTTTGATCAGCCAGCAGGGTATACGATGGCAGATGTAATGAGGGCCAAACATGTTATTTTAGCTCCGCAGGAGCAGGAAGGGGCATACGAAAACCGGGGTTTTTATCAAAAGCTTGTTATGAAGCCAAGGTTACAGGAGATGTTTGACAATTATATGAAAACATTTTATGCACATGGGCGGACGCTCGGCGTGCTGTATAGGGGAACGGACTATGCAAATCTAAAGCCATACAACCATCCGGTTCAGCCAACCTTGTCCATGATGCTTGATAAAGTTTCGGAAAAAAGCAAGGAATGGGGATTAGAACAGATTTATCTGTGTACAGAAGTGGAGGAGGCTGTCAGTGCGTTTCGGGAGCGGTTTGGAGACAAAGTTTTTTGTTATCCGCAGATGCGTTATTCTGAGGACTGCAGCGACTATCTTGGAACATTAACATTTGGGCGGAAAGAGGATGCTTTTTACCGCGGGGCGGATTATTGGATTTTGTTAAACGCTCTGGCAAAATGTGATTCTCTAGTTGCAGGGCAGTGTGGAGGAGCACATATGGCAATGGAGATGAATGGTGGGAAATACCGTCATATATACCAATTTGATTTGGGAAAATATGGTGTAGCAAAAAGGTAAGTGTTATGGTAGCGGAAAATGGAGGTTTCAGGCTTATGATTCAATATGCGTTATTTGGAGCAAGCAAGACGGGTAGGGAAGCCCAGGAGATATTGGGGAAAGATAGGGTGTTCTGCTTTATAGATAATTATATGGCGGAGAGGGAGTTTTTAGGTAAGCCAGTTATGAATTTGCAGGAATTTAAAGAGTTGGAGAAACGCCCAAGAATTATTATAACAAGCCATAAGCATGATATTATCAGAAAACAGCTATTGGATTCCGGCATTACGGATTTTGAAGTGTTCTATAAGCTGTATTGCTGTAAAGATGTGAGGGAGCCGCAGATTATGGGGGCAAACAACTGGCGGAGCGAGCTTGGGAGACGGTTTGACAAAGAGGGTCTGGATATTCTGGAAGTGGGAAGCCGGGAGGTGGATGGAAGTATCCGGGAGATTTTTACCAAGGCAAATTATACTGGGTTTGATTTGTATGAGGGTGCAAATGTGGATGTAACGGGTGATGCGCATAAGCTGTCAGATTATTTTGAAAAAAATAGAAAGTTTGACCTGATTATCTCACTATATGTGTTTGAGCATTTAGCGATGCCGTGGGTAGTAGCGGAAGAGATTATGAAGATGCTAAAACCGGGCGGCAGTGTGTTTATTATCGCGCCATTTGCGTTTGCGGCACATGAGCGCCCGTGGGATTTTTTCAGGTTTAGCGAGCAGGGGCTCAAAATGCTGTTTCCAGAAGATGCAGGTATGGAGTGCCTTGATTATGGCATGACACATTTGATTTTAGGGGAAAATATGCCGGAGGATGAAGGAGAAGGTTTTTTAGAAAGAAAAACGGTAATGCCTGGGCTTTATAGTTTTAGCTATTATTTTGGGCGTAAAACAAAGGAATTAGAACAGTTTGCCTGGAGGAATGTCAACTATTATGACGCGGTTGGTTTATATCCTAAAAACACAGAATTTTACCAGAAAGAGAGTAAGAGTGTAAAGAAGTGCCTTATATGGGGGACTGGAAGTGCGTCACTACTTAATTTTCAATTTTATCAAACAATGACGTTTGCTGCAGATTATGAGATTGTAGCATTTGTTGATAATAATTCTCAGAAGTGGGGGACGCATATTGAAGGAAAGCCATGTATTTCACCAGATGAAATGAGTCTGTATCGTTGGGACATAATTTGTATTTGGAGCGGTGCAAAACAGCAGATTACAGAGCAGCTTGCTGAGGATTTTGGAATAGGGCAGGAACAAATAGAAGATATCCTACAGCCTTTCTATGATAAATTATATGATAAATATAGAGATTCTGAGGATAAGGAGATACAGGAGATATTAGATAAGATAAGGGCAAAAAACAAGTTGGATGTTTTTTATTATCAGCCGGAGGCAGAGTGGAAATGGTACGAGGCATTCTATGATGAAAAAAAGGATTTACATTATATCCTTTTTGAAGAAAAGAAGATGTATATCAGCAGAAACTATGAGTTTCGGATGCTGGATGGTAAAAAATATGTGCACGATATTTGGCGTGAGCAGGATCGGAATTCGCCACACCGATATGAAAGTGAGAATGTGTGTGTTCAACAAGGGGATATCCTGGTTGACGGGGGAGCCTGCGAGGGGAATTTTACGCTGCACCACATAGATAAGGTTAAGAAAGCATACATAGTGGAATGTGAACCGGACTGGATGGAGGCATTACACTGTACTTTTGAGCCATGGGCGGACAAGGTAGTTTTTTGCTCAAAATATTTGACAGATACGGATTCGGAGACAACAATCACAGTCGATACGCTAACTGGGAACAGGGCAGACTTTATCAAGCTGGATGTCGAAGGTGAGGAGACAAAAGCCCTATGCGGGGCAAAAAAAACACTGGCAAATAACGATGGCCTTAGATGTTCTGTCTGTACCTATCATAAATCTGGTGATGAAAAGAAGGTAAAGCAATTGCTTTCGGAAGGCGGATTAGATTTTGAGGTTTCGGATGGGTATATGCTTTTTCTACATGACCCTGACGTTTTGGAAAACCCGGAGTTAAGAAGGGGGATTGTCAGGGGTTATCGCAAATAATGATAAGAATGGGGATTTAAAATTAATGAATAAAAAGATAAGCTCTATTTTTGGATATAATAAAGCACCTATCTTAGGACAAAAGAACATTATTATTTATGGTTGTTTTGAGTCGGCAAGGGCTTTTGCTATGCGTCTGCTAAACCAGGATATTTTATTTCATATGTTTTTGTTTCCAGATGCATCTGGAAAGTATAGCCTGCCGACTCTTTTTCATAAACCAGTGATTGATATCGCCCAGTGTCTTGAACTAAGTGACTGTGCTATTTTGGTATCCTATGCTGAGAGGGAAACGGCAAGAGAGCGGCTAAGAGAATTTGGCCTGGATGAAAAAATATTCGAAATAGAACAGCTTTCAGAGGCTTTGGAAAATACTGAAAATATTGTTCTGTATGGGATGGGAAAAAGGGCTGAAAACTTTTATAAAGAATTTTTGTTCTTTTTTAATAAAGTCCGCTATATCTGTGACTCTGACCCCAAAAAGTCTGGGATGCACTGGCATCAAAGAGAAGTTGTTTGTCCTTCTTATTTTGAACGTGCGCCAGAAAATACAGTTGTTATTATTGCCAGCACTTATGTTGATGAAATCAGAAATGTTTTGGGTGGATATGGAATCGCTGGGCAGAACATTTTTGTTTATCATGCGAATACATCAAATTTGATAATCGATACTGGCGGTTCTCAAAGGCTTGTAATAGGAGAAATGGCGGCAGCAGCTATTCTTAGGGATTTAAATGGAAAGCAGAGTGTGCTGTATGGGGAAGCGGGGATAGTGCAGGCAGTAAAAGATAAATTCAGCATGTTAGGCATCACATTTGATTCGATTTTACCACGGTCCGCAAAACAGGAAGATGGCAGTATTTTTAATCTGTGCTATCAAAATCAGGATCATATGTTTGTTTTAGCAGACCATTTTGATGATCAGCAGTACCGAAAGCTGAAAGACATGGGGATAAAAGAAAACAATATTGTCTGGCTGGAGGAGCATGACAGCAGAAGAAAATTGAACCATATTTTATACTTAGACGGATATGCTGGCGCAGGGTATGGAAACCGTGAAACGGAGTTTGATGTTGTCTTAGACCCCAACATTGGGCATGCTTATATTTCTGACAGAGATCAATATTCTGGTTTTGTGCGCTTTGAGTATCTGGGACCTCAAAGGGAAGAACCTCTAAAAATAGTGATTTTAGGGGGATCTACCTCAATGGTGTATGGAACAAAGATACCTTCCTGGTGTGAATATTTTTCAGAAATTCTTATGAAAAACGAAATTTCGCATGCAATTTATTGCGGGGGCATAGATGGTTACACAGCCAGCCACGAATTCATTAAGCTGGTTCGGGATGCGGTTTGGATTAATCCAGATATTATAATTAGTTATAGCGGTACAAACAATATGCAGCTGCCGCCTAAAAATCCATTTATAGGGTATTATCAGCAGGAGCTCTTTGAGAGCTTGGCAAATAAGGCAAATATTAAAGTATTTGGGCAGATGCGGGGAGTAAATTACGGGGTTGGGCCAAACACTTCTGCATTTGGATTTTTTTATAGACAATTAAGTATGATGCAGGCTGTTTGTGAAAAATTAGATATTCGTTTTCAAGCTTTTTTTCAGCCTGTCCTTCCAGGAAAAACAAAGTATTTTCCTGATGATGGTGATGTAGCCATTTTGGATTCCTGGTTGTTTGATCAGATACAAGGAAAGTATGTTACGTTTGGTCGTGAAGACAATTATTGGAATAATTTGCAGGAGTTTATTCATTGTGCAGAGAAAATATCAGAGCCATGGTTTTGCAATCTATCTGGTTTATTTGATGGGGTAGGGGGCGTATATATGGACAGATGTCATGTATATAAGGAAGGAAATCAGATGATTGCAAAAAGGATTTATGAAGAATTAACAGATTGTTTGGAGAATAGAAAGGGATAGGATATAAACATGAATAAAAGGTTTTATGAATATTCCGCAGACCACTTGGTTGATAGAACAAAAATCATATATGGGTGCTTTCAGAAAGCGAGGGAATTTGCTGTCCGCCTCCTTTGCGAGGAGATTTCATTTGATTTATTCTTATTGCCTGAAATAAATGAGCATTATTTTCTGCCTCATGTTTTTAACAAACCTGTTATTGATGTCAGACAATGTATGGATTTGCCAAATGCAGTGATATTGGCTTCTGTCTGGGAATATGAAGAGGCTAAGGAATTGCTTGGAAAATATGGTCTTGAAAAGCTTCTTGTCAGAGTGGAGGATTTATCGGCTACTATCCAGGCATCAAAACATGTGGTCATCTACGGGACAGGCGGACGCGCAAAAAGATTTTATACTGAGAGTAAGCAGTATCTCACAGTTCGGAACTTTTGTGACAGCGATGAGAGCCGTAAGGGTGAGAAATTTTTGGGGAGAGAAATAGTAAAACCTTCTGATTTGGCATCCTTTCCGAAAGATACTGTAGTTCTAATTGCAAGCATCTATCTGGAGGATATTTATCATACTTTGTTGAAAAATGGGATAGCGGAGGATTGTATTTTTGCAGTATGTATGGAATCTGAATTGAGGTTTGATAGAGCGGAGAATATTTTTGATAATTTGAGACTACAGGAATGAGATTTACATGCAGTTGTCAGGGATACTAAGGAAAAGCCAATGGTTATTTATGGTTATGGAACTGTCGTGGAGGCGTTACTTCCTAAATTAAAAATTCTTGGGATATGTCCAGAAGAAGTTGTATTAAGAAATAATTGGAAGGAAGATGGGACAATTTATAATCTATCCTTTTTATATAAAAAGGGCACTATGGTGTTGTTGGCTGATTTGTATTCTGTTAAGACACACACGGCATTGACAGAGATTGGGGTGGCTGAAAATGATATGGTCTGGTTGTGGGGATATTCCAGTTTTTATGCTTCAGATAAGAATGAGAAATGTTGTGTTGCCCTAGATCCAAGTTGCGGTCATACATATCTATCAGAAAAGGAAGAATATCCTTCTTTTATGACATATTCATATAGGAATTCAAAAAGTGAGGAAAGGCCAATGCGGATTTTAACATTGGGAGGTTCCACAACATCAGCTTATGGCGTGAAAACCAGTTCATGGAGCCAGAAACTTTCACTTTTGCTAAAGGAACATGGAATTTCTCATATTTTATACTGTGGAGGAATTGACGCCTATACTGCAGGCAATGAACTGGTTAAATTGATTCGTGATGGAATCTGGCTAAAGCCAGATATTGTTATTAGCTATACTGGATGTAATAATGCAAATAGATATCAGTATGAAAATTTATTTATAAGTTCTTATCAGGAGACATTATTTAAAAGCCTTGCGAGACGAGGAATTGATATTTCAGGTGAAGTACATAAGGTATACTGTGGTATTTGCCCCAATGTAGATGTATATGAATACTGGTATATGCAGGTAAGGATGCTTCATGGGGTCTGTGATTCTCTTGGAATTCGGCATAAGGTGTTTTTACAGCCTTTATTGTTTCAGAAAAAAACACTTTATTCTTCTGATGCAGATATAGCAGTTTTATGGAATGCTTTATTTCATAAAGAGCTTAGTGAGTATGTGGGAATAGATGCCCCAGTGCAGTATCAGTCTCTTTTGCAGAATGCGAAGTTGTTTGCAGAGAAAGGAATGGAGTCTGAAGATGCCTGGCTTGAGAGTTTAACTGATGTGTTTGAAAAAGAGGAAAATGTTTATATGGATTACTGCCATGTTTATGAAAAGGGTAACCAGATAATTGCAGAGAACATATTTCAAAGGATAGAGGGAGAATTACAAATAATCGAAAAGAAAATAGTACAAAGAAATAGTTGAGAGAGGCAGGGAATAAGAATGTACATATTAGGAATATCCGGTTTATACCATGATTCTGCGGCTGCATTGATCTGCGACGGGGAAATTGTTGCGGCGGCGCAGGAGGAGCGTTTTA
>CAJUID010000039.1 GCA_910585905.1 uncultured Lachnospiraceae bacterium | reverse complement strand
AAGGCACTGGACTCTGACTCCAGCATTTCAAGGTTCGAATCCTTGTAGCCCAGTTAAAAATCGCAGGGTGAATCGTCTCTGCGGTTTTCTTTTTAAATAATAGGAAATTGCGTCGAACGCAGTGGTGCGCTTTTTTAACTTCTTGCGAGATTGTTGCGGTAATCCGCAGAAAAACAGAGGGGGATTTAATTGTGAATACGATTTGGTTAGTAATACCTTGTTATAATGAAAAAGAAGTGCTTCCAGAAACCTCAAAACAGCTCCGTGTTATTATGGAGGATTTGATGAATCGGGGAAAGATTGGCAGTGACAGTAAAATTGCTTTTGTAAATGATGGCTCGAAAGATACAACATGGAATATTATTTCCCAGCTCCATGATGAAAACCCAATGTTTGTCGGGATTAACCTGGCACATAACAGGGGGCATCAAAATGCGTTGTTTGCCGGGCTTATGACGGCAAAAGATTATGCAGATGCCGCGATTTCGCTGGATGCTGACCTGCAGGATGATGTGGCTGCAATTGAGCAGTTTATCGACAAATTCCTTGAGGGGAAGGATATTGTCTATGGAGTCCGGTCTACCAGGGAGACAGATACTGTATTTAAGCGGGGGACTGCCCATGCATTTTATAAGCTGATGAATGTGATGGGAGCGGATACGCTGGAAGATCATGCAGATTACCGCCTAATGAGCAAACGGGCTTTGGAAGGGTTAGCTGAGTATAAAGAAGTGAACCTGTTCCTTCGGGGAATCGTGCCGATGATAGGTTTTGAGACGGATGTTGTTTATTATAAAAGAAATGAGCGGTTTGCTGGTGAATCGAAATACCCTTTGAAGAAAATGCTTTCTTTTGCTGTGGAGGGTGTGACATCGTTTAGTGTGAAACCAATCAGGATGATTACAGGGCTTGGCTTTTTCTTGTTTAGCATTAGCGTTCTTTTGTTGGTTTACTTTCTGGTTATCTGGGTGATGGGACATACTGTGGAAGGATGGACAACAATTGTGATTTCTGTTTGGGGCATTGGGGGCTTGCAGCTCCTTGCACTTGGGGTAATTGGGGAATATATTGGGAAAACTTATATGGAAGTAAAGCATCGCCCACGGTATATTATTGAGAGTGTGCTTTATCAAGAAAATAGAGTAGAGGAATAAAGGGAATAACGATATCGAAAAAGGGGCACCACGTTTGCGGTGCCCCTTTTTATCAATCTCCCTCTTCTGTCTGTACGGATAGAATCTGTCTCTTGCGTGCCATTTCGTCACTATCGAGGTATTCATCATAAGTAGAAATCTTGTCAATCAAGCCGCCTGGTGTAATCTCCATAATACGGTTGGCAATGGTCTGGATAAACTGGTGATCCTGTGAAGTGAAAAGTACCACGCCGGAAAATTTAATCAGCCCATTGTTTAGTGCAGTGATGGATTCCATATCCAGATGCGGGGTCGGCTCATCCATAATTAATATATTGGAGGCTAGTATCATCATTTTGGACAGCATAACGCGCACGCGCTCACCACCAGACAATACATTTACCTTTTTCACGCCGTCCTCGCCAGGGAAGAGCATTCTTCCAAGGAAACCGCGTACATAGGTTGGGTCTTTTTCTGGGGAGAATGGCATTAACCAGTCTACAATTGTCTCGCTTCCAGAGAAAAGTTCAGTATTGTCTTTTGGGAAGTAAGAGAAGCTGGTTGTAACGCCCCATTTATAAGAGCCCTCATCTGGTTCCATTTCTCCGGCAAGAATCTGAAACAGCGTGGTAGCGGCAATAGTATTGCTCCCTACAAATGCTACCTTATCCTCGCGGTTCAAAATAAAGGAAATATCATCCAAAACCTTCACGCCGTCAATTGTTTTGGAAAGATGCTCAACAGTAAGTACCTCGTTTCCAATTTCACGCTCTGGGCGGAAGTCAATATATGGATATTTTCGGCTGGAAGGTTTGATATCGTCCAGTTCAATCTTTTCAAGGGCGCGCTTGCGGGAGGTCGCCTGCTTAGATTTTGAAGCATTTGCGCTGAATCGCTGTATAAATTCCTGCAGCTCCTTTATTTTTTCTTCCTTCTTCTTGTTTGCCTCTTTCATCTGCTTAATCATAAGCTGGCTGGACTCGTACCAGAAGTCGTAGTTTCCTGCATAGAGCTGAATTTTGGCATAATCAATATCAGCAATATGAGTGCAGACTTTATTGAGGAAGTAACGGTCATGAGAAACGACAATTACTGTATTGTCAAAATTAATCAAAAATTCTTCAAGCCAGCGAATCGCATCTAGGTCCAAATGGTTTGTCGGCTCGTCAAGCAACAGGATATCAGGATTTCCAAAAAGAGCCTGCGCTAGCAGGATTTTTACTTTATCACTGGCTGGAAGTTCACTCATCTGCTTATAATGGAGATCAGTAGGGATACCAAGGCCATTTAGGAGTGTAGCAGCGTCCGACTCTGCCTCCCAACCATTCATATTGGCAAATTCTGCTTCCAATTCGCTTGCCTTAATACCATCTTCTTCTGTGAAATCTTCTTTGGCATAGATGGTATCTTTTTCCTTCATAATTTCAAAAAGCCGTTCATTTCCCATCATAACGGTATCAAGTACAGAATATTGATCGTACTGAAAGTGGTCCTGTTTTAAGAAAGAAAGCCGCTGGCCGGAGGTAATAATGATTTCTCCTTTGGATGGTTCAATTTCTCCTGTCAGAATCTTTAAAAAGGTGGATTTGCCAGCGCCATTTGCACCAATTAGCCCATAGCAATTTCCTTCCGTAAATTTAATATTTACATCTTCAAAAAGTGCCTTTTTTCCAAGGCGCAATGTAACATTACTTGCTTGAATCATTTTGTGGTCCTTTCCTATATTAAATTAAAGTTGAGATACATAACTTATTTTACAGAAATATTTGGAATTTGCAAGAAATATTTTGACGATATAAACAGAAATGTGATAGAATGAAAAATATAACGTTTTGGAAAAAACGGAGGGAATTTATGGAAGATAAGTATTTAACAATTGGACTCTCCTTTTTGCTGCTTGTCATCGTGGTTCTTTGGTTTATCCGTTTTTTTGGCGAGATGGGGGTGAATTTCGGCAGAAACCGTTTTGCTAACTGGTGTCTTGGCAAAAAGGATTATGAAGGGGAACCATTAGAGAGGGCAGATATTATACGGATTTTTGGAAGAGCGTTTTTGGTACGCATATTATTTTATCTTGCTGGAGTCTTTTTATGTACCCATTTTGTGGAATATTATGCTTCTATGGAACAGTTTACGTTCCAAAATTTTTTGGAGAGCTGGGAGAGGTGGGATGCGCGCCATTATATTAATCTGGCGGATCTTGGTTATCAGGATTATATAGAAAATGGACAACATTTGTTTTTAGTGTTTTTTCCACTTTATCCTTGGATTGTACGGATTGCCCACTTTATCATATCTGATTGGAGGCTTGCGTGTTTAGTGGTCTCTACATTCGCGTTCTGTATTGGAAGTGTTTTTTTCTATGGGGCAGTCAAAGAAGAATATGGGAAGCAGGTTGCAGAGCATTCATTTTGGTTGTTGTGCCTTTACCCATTTTCTTTTTTCTTTGGCGGAATGATGACAGAAAGTTTATTTTTCTGTTTTCTTGCAGCTGGATTTTTTTACATACAGCGCCATAAATGGTTTGTAGCCGGGGTGCTGGGGATTTTTTGTTCGCTTTGCAGGGTGCAGGGAATTCTGCTTCTGGGTGTCGGGCTAGTTGAGTTTTTTGTAGCATATCGTCCGATTGAGGCATTGCGGCAAAAAAGATTTCTATTGTTTGTCAAAAGATTTATGACAAAAGGAATCTGGCTTTTTTTAACTATCGTTGGAAATTTCATATATTTTGGCATTAATCAGAGGGTCGAGGGGGATCCATTTCGTTTTCAGGTCTATCAGAAGGAACACTGGTATCATGAGACGACTTTTGTGTCAAACTGTTTATCGGAGATTATTTCCTATGCTAAAGGTGCTGAGGAATCAATGCGCATAGCGGTATGGTTTCCGGAATTAGTGCTTTTCGTGCTTGCTTTTGTCTGTATTTTGTATTCTTTGCGAAGGCATCCGCTTCGAATGAGTGCATTTTTGTTTGTGTATACTTTAGTAAATTATTCTGTAACATTTTTAATAAGCGGTGGGAGGTATATGGCTTGCGCTTTGCCAATGTTTATTATTTTGGCAGAAGGTACTAAAAAACAAAAGTGGCTCTACTCGTTGATACTTCTGGGATCACTTTGTCTTCTGGGAGTGTATTTCAAGGCGTATATGTCAGGATGGCAGGTTATGTGACAGCACACAAAAGATATACGGATTGGAGGAAAACATGAAAAAAGAAAACAAGTTATTTGAGTACCGGGTAGGCAGCTCCCTGCCATTTGGCGTTACAAAAGTAAAAGGTGGGGTACAGTTTGCGGTCTATCTTCCAAAAGGCAAAAACTGTTTTTTAAAGTTGTATAAAAAGGGCAGAAAAACGCCCAATAGTGTGATTGCCCTGACAGAAAAGTTTAAGGTGGGCGATGTGTATTTTGTGACGGTCTGTAAATCGGAACTGTTAAAGGATGACAGGAGTATAGCACAGATTTTGACAGAGGATTATGAATATATGTATGAGGCAGATGGGAAAGAATTTATTGACCCATATGCTGATTATGTGACAGGAAGGGAGCACTGGGGAAAAAGGAACAGCCAGGCAAAGCAGATGCGGGGGGGAATCTGCATTCACGATTTTGATTGGAAAAAAGATAGCCCGCTTCGGATTCCGTATTCTGAAATGGTTCTATATCAGCTCCATGTCAGGGGATATACGAAACACAGTTCTTCTAAAGTAGCGCATAAGGGGACATTCCGCGGATTGATGGAGAAGATTCCTTATCTGAAGGATTTGGGGATTAACGGTGTCCTTTTGCTTCCGGTTTATGAGTTTTGTGAAATAACACAGGAACGTAAAGAGGAATGGGCAGCAGAAAAAGAGCCTGGCAAAGAGGATGAAGAGCAGAAGGACAAAATTAATTATTGGGGTTATGGCACAAGAGATACCTTTTATTTTGCACCCAAAGCGGCGTACAGCAGCAATGTCACGGAGCCTTCTGTAGAATTTAAAGAGATGGTGCAGGCGTTCCATGAAAATGGGATTGAAGTCCTTCTTGATATTTATTTTTCGCCGGGAACGAATCTTTTTTTGATGATAGATTGCCTTAGGAGCTGGGTATTGAATTACCATATAGATGGTTTTCGGATCAATCAGGAAGTGATGCCATCACTTACAGTGGCTTCTGACCCAATTCTGTCTGGAGTGAAGATACTGGCCTCTTACTGGGATATGGATATGCTTCACAATGCAAGGGTCTGTGTAGAGAAGAATGCGCTTGGTGAATATAATGAAGGGTTCATGAATGATGTCAGGCAATTTTTAAAAAGTGATGAGGGAATGGTTGAGAGTGTTGTCCACTATTTTAGCAGGAATTATGAGGATCATTCCGTTATTAACTTTATAGCGCATGTAAATGGCTTTACATTGATGGATCTGGTGTCATATGATGTGAAACATAACCAGGAAAATGGAGAGATGAATCAGGACGGGACGGAATATAATTATAGTTGGAACTGTGGCGTCGAGGGAAAGACGAGAAAGCGCTCCATTTTGGAAAGAAGGATGGTTCAGATTCGGAATGCGTTTCTGATGCTTTTGACCAGCCAGGGGACACCGATGATTTTAGCCGGGGATGAGCTTGGGAATACACAGTTTGGTAATAATAATGCATATTGCCAGGATAATGCAGTTACATGGATTAACTGGACTATGACAAAGACAGCATCGGAAATTCATGATTTTGTAAAAAAGATTATACAGTTTCGCCGAACATTTTCGGTACTTCATCAGGAACATCCGGTTCGGATGATGGATACACGTTCTTGTGGGATGCCGGATCTATCGATTCATGGGACGCAGGCATGGCGGCCAGATTATTATAATTATAGTAGGATGCTTGGGATGCTTTACTATGGAGAATATGGTGGGGATGGGCAGGATCGGTCCGTCTATATTATTTATAATATGTATTGGGAGGCAAAATCTTTTGACCTGCCAAACCTTCCCAAAGGGAGGGAGTGGCGTGTAATGATTGACAGCTATGATAATACATTTAATGCACTATATCTAAAAAAGAAGAAAATGAGGGCGTCAAAGAGCCCAAAGAAGGCTAAGAAAAAGGACCTGCAGAGGAAGACAGTGGTGCCGCCGCGTTCTATTGTGATATTTGTGGAGGACAATGCCTAATTCCTGGGGATATGTATGGCTGCAGTCTATGCAGCCATTTCCTTTGTGTAAACAGGAGATTTTCATGCATTTAGTAAATGCATTGCATCAAGAATATGATGCATCATATAACCATATAGCCGGTTTCTGAGAAGCTACAGGTTGTGATTTTCCACGATTTCCTGGTATAAATCCAGTGTACATACCTTATTCGGCTCATAATGCCGGCAGGACTTGCAGGAAACATTTTCGTCGGAAGAAGTGGAGTTGCTACATCCACAATGTCCACATCCCTCTGCTGGGGAAAAACGTGTACAACGCTCCGCTACTTCATGAAAAGTTTTCGCATCTTTCTTCATGGTTACCTCCATTCTGCGCCATTATGAAGCTGGAATGCTTTTTAATGGGCGCTAAGTGTTTAGATTTGCGTGGTAATAAGCCAAGTGGGAATGGTTACATTCCGATTTGGCAGACTGCACGCAGTGTATATTTGAAAGGCAAAGGATGATTTCTATAGAGGATGGAAAGAAATGTGCCATTCGCAGTATAGATGCTTTGCCGTAACAGTAGTATGTGCAGAAAGAAGGATTTTATGATTTTATTAAATATATTTGATATCAAGGATATGATGGCGCATTTATTGTTGGCTGAAAGTTTTGACAGTTATCTGTTGGAGGAGGCCGCTGTTACGACATTTGCGAAGATGGAAATGAAGGGGCGGCGGAATATGGAGTGGTATGATTTGGAAGAACAGCGGGAGTCCTTACCAGATCATTTGTATTGGAAAGAAGCGAAACCAGTTATATATGCATATATAAAAGGAAAGAGGACGCCGCATTCTTTTTCGATTTCGCTAAAATTGGCGGATCAGGACGCATGTACAATATTAGGCAGTCAGGCAGGCCAGGTTATTTTGGAACAGGGGATGCAGTTTCTCTTGCATTTCCGTTTTGAAAAGGGTAAATTATCAGTTATTACTGGAACCTCTTATCAGAATTTTACAATGGATAAGAGAGGGGAGTTTGCGTGGGACAGCGGCGTAAAAAAGCTTTTGGGGCAGCTTAAGGTCTCCTATGAGGAAAGTTTATGAGAGTAAGGAGGAAAGACGCATATGTTAAAAACGTTAGGGGCACATATCAGGGAATATAAAAAGGCTTCTATTTTGACGCCTATTTTTATGATTCTTGAAGTGCTGTTTGAAATGATCATTCCCTTTTTAATGGCATCTATTATTGACAAGGGGATTGAAGCCGGAAACATGGGGCACATATACAAGGTTGGTGCCTTTATGGTTGTTGCCGCCTTTCTGGGACTTTTGGCGGGGCTTTTGGGTGGTAGGTATGGTGCAATCGCATCAGCAGGTTTTGCCAAGAATGTAAGAAAGGCAATGTATGACAATATACAGACATTTAGCTTTTCTAACATTGATAAGTTTAGTACATCTGGTCTGGTGACAAGACTGACAACGGATGTGACAAACCTTCAGAACGCTTACCAGATGATTCTGCGTATGTGTATGAGGGCACCGGCAAGCTTGATCTGTGCGATGTGTATGGCATTTTATACCAATATTAGGATTGCCAGTATCTATCTGATTGCCGTTTTTTTACTTGGCATTGTTCTATTTATTATTATCAAGATTACAATGAAATATTTTAATCAGGTATTTAAAAAATATGATAAATTAAATGAGAGTGTACAAGAAAACGTATCAGCAATCCGGGTTGTCAAAGCATATGCAAGGGAAGGACATGAAAAGGAGAAGTTTGATACGGCTGGCGGAAATATTTACAAAATGTTTGTTAAGGCGGAGAGTTTGATTGCCTTAAACAGCCCGATTATGCAGTTTACGGTATATACTTGTATTTTGTTAATTAGTTGGATTGGTGCAAATATGATTGTGGGGAGTTCATTGACAACAGGAGAATTAACTGCCCTTCTGTCATATTGTATGAATATTTTGATGAGTCTTATGATGCTTTCTATGATTTTTGTTATGATCACCCTCAGTATTGCCAGTGCAGAGCGTATCGTTGAGGTATTGGATGAAAAGGCAGACATTACAAATCCAGAGAACCCGGTTTTGGAGGTTACGGATGGTTCCGTTGTGTTTGACCATGTGAATTTCCGCTATAAAAAGGATGCGGAAGATTATGTTTTAAAGGACATAAATCTGGATATCCACACAGGGGAAACAGTTGGCATTCTTGGCGGCACTGGAAGCGCCAAGTCAAGCCTGGTGAACCTGATCAGCCGATTATATGATGTGACTGATGGCCAGGTAAAGGTAGGAGGAAGGGATGTCAGGGAGTATGATATCGAGGTACTCCGCGATGAGGTATCTGTAGTATTGCAGAAAAATGTGCTGTTTAGCGGAACGGTTTTGGAGAATCTCCGCTGGGGTGACAAGAATGCAACTAGGGAGGAATGTATCCATGCCTGTGAGCTTGCCTGTGCCGATGAGTTTATCAGTAAGATGAAGGATGGCTATGATACATATATTGAGCAGGGAGGAAGTAATGTTTCTGGCGGGCAGAAGCAGAGAATTTGTATTGCAAGGGCATTGCTTAAAAAACCTAAAATCTTAATACTGGATGATTCCACAAGTGCGGTAGATACTGCTACGGATGCCAAGATCAGAAAAG
Source organism: uncultured Lachnospiraceae bacterium (assembly GCA_910585905.1). Classification (GTDB taxonomy): domain Bacteria; phylum Bacillota; class Clostridia; order Lachnospirales; family Lachnospiraceae; genus Butyribacter. The sequence continues at coordinate 19,192 of CAJUID010000039.1, read as the reverse complement.
CATTTGCGGAAGAAATTCCGGGGACAACGAAATTTATTATTGCACAGCGCATTTCGAGTATTGAGCACTGTGACCGTATTATCGTAATGGAGGATGGTATGGTTGATGGTTTTGGAACCCATAAGGAGCTGTTGGAGAACAATGAGATATACCATGACATTTATGAATCCCAGATGAGTGGAAGCGGCGACTTTGACGAGCCGGGAAAGGAGTGATTGGATGCCGGAACAGAATAGTAAACCAATAAAAGGCCCTGGCAGAAGAGGACCGATGGGCCCGAAACCGAAAATTAAGAATCCCGGAAAATTATTTGTTAGGCTGATGAAATATATCCTGCGCTATTATACACCGCATTGTATTGTTGTTGTGGCTTGTATTATTGCAACGGTTCTTTCGAGCGTACAGGGGACAATGTTTATACAGACGCTGATTGATGATTATATTGAGCCGATGACGCGCAGCCAGAATCTGGATTTTGGCCCTTTGGCAGAGAGAATGTTTAGGGTGGCGGTATTTTATGCGGTAGGTGTGGTGACGGCCTATATACAGAGCCGTGTTATGGTAAATGTATCACAGGGGACACTGCTTCGCCTGAGGGAAGAGATGTTTAGCAAGATGGAGTCTCTTCCGATTAAATATTTTGATACCCATTCACATGGGGATATTATGTCAATGTACACAAATGATATTGATACGCTGCGCCAGATGATCAGCCAGAGTATCCCGCAGTTTATTAATAGTTTGATAACAGTAGTCAGCGTGCTGGCTTGTATGATGGTGTTAAGCGTTCCTTTGACGGTGCTGACATTGGTGATGGTCGGTGTCGTTATGTATTTGACAAAGAAATTAGCAGGGCTTAGCGGTTCCTACTTCGTGGCACAGCAGAAGGACATCGGTGAGTTAAACGGATATATTGAGGAGATGATAAGCGGACAGAAGGTTGTTAAGGTTTTTTGCCATGAGGAGGAGAGCAAGGAACATTTTTCAGAGAAAAACGAGAAACTTTATGAGAGTGCATATCAGGCAAACCAGTTTGCAAATATGTTAGGTCCGATTAACGCGCAGGTGGGGAATATCAGCTATGTGTTCTGTGCAATCGCAGGAGGGCTTCTTGCGCTAAATGGTGTTTTTGACTTTACGATTGGTAAGCTCGTCAGTTTCTTAAATTTTAACCGTTCTTTTAATATGCCGATCAGCCAGATCAGCCAGCAGCTCAATGCGGTTGTTATGGCGCTTGCAGGCGCAGACCGCATTTTTGCGCTGATGGATGAGCAGCCGGAGACGGATGACGGTTATGTGGAGTTGGTAAATGCGAGGGAGAATCATGATGGCACCCTGACAGAGTGTGAGGAGAGAACAGGTATCTGGGCATGGAAGCATTTCCACAAGGAGGAAAATACAACGACATACCAGAGGTTGGAAGGAGAGGTTGTTTTCGACCATGTAGATTTTGGTTATAATGATGAAAAAATTATCCTACATGATATTGAAATGTATGCAAAACCAGGACAGAAGATTGCTTTTGTCGGTGCGACTGGTGCGGGAAAAACAACGATCACAAATTTGATTAACCGGTTCTATGATATTCAGGACGGTAAAATTCGATATGACGGCATTAATGTCAATAAGATAAAGAAAAAGGATTTGCGCCAGTCCTTGGGTGTGGTACTACAGGATACCCATCTTTTTACCGGAACGGTGGAAGAAAATATCCGCTATGGGAAATTGAATGCCTCACATGAGGAGGTTGTAAATGCGTCAAAGTTGGCCAATGCACACAGTTTTATCAAAAGGCTGCCAGATGGGTATAACACGATGCTGACAGGGGATGGAGCGAGCCTGAGCCAGGGGCAGCGCCAGCTTCTTGCGATTGCAAGGGCAGCAATAGCAGATCCACCGGCCCTGATTTTAGATGAGGCGACCAGTTCAATTGATACCCGTACGGAGAAATTGGTGCAGCAGGGGATGGATCGCCTGATGGGTGGACGGACAACATTTGTCATTGCGCATAGGCTTTCTACTGTCAGGAACAGCGATTGTATCATGGTACTGGAGGATGGGAGGATTATTGAACGGGGAACTCACGATGAACTGATTGACCGCCAAGGGAAATATTATCAGCTATATACCGGGAAAACTGCCAGCGATTTAGTATAAGTCACGATGAAATTATACTTTGAAAATCTTCTCACATGTGATATAATAAATTTTAGATTAGAGCAAGTATTGAACAACTATCTATCGTGTTCACTATAAATATTGGAAAGGCAGGGGGAGACTATGTTATTAAATACTTACGAGAAGGTTACGAAGCTGTTTCGTGATGGAAATGGCTACCGTAATGCAGCGCAGCTTAAAGATGCAAAGGTGACTACAGTCCAAATCAAGGAATTAGTAAATAAAGGCATTCTGGAGAGAGTGTCCCATGGCCATTATTGGTTAATTGATGAAGAAAAAGGCAAACCAGAGAATTTTGAAATGCTTGAGGCGTGCATGGTCAATCCGAGAGCTGTAATCTGTGCAGACAGTGCATGTTATTATCATGGGTTGGTAGAGAAAGCCCCAGAGAAACTTTCTGTTGCAACGTTAAAGACAGACCGCTCGAAAATGCAGCTAAATTTTCCAGTGACAAGACATTACTATTCTGATTTGGCGTTTGAACAGGATATGGAAGTTGTAGATACACCATACGGCCAGATTCGTATTTATGCTTTAGAGAGAAGTGTTTGTGATACCATCCGTTTCCGGGCAGATATTGGGGTGGAGATGGTAGAGCATATTGTAAGGAATTATATGAAGCGTGAAAACCGCCAGATGGAGCGTCTGCTTGCCTATGCGGATGCGATGCGGGTAGGCAAGATTGTGCGAACGACACTGGGAGAAAAGGAATAAGAAAAGAGGGAAGAATATGAGTGAAGTTTATGATAAGCTGATGAAATGTTATGCGTGTGTAAAGGAAAAAGTGGATTTTACGCCAAAGATAGCGCTGGTACTTGGTTCTGGGCTTGGCGATTATGCAGATGGGATTAAGGTGGAGTCGGAGCTTGACTACCGCGAGATTGAGGGATTCCCGGTGTCCACAGTTCCAGGTCATGAGGGAAAGTATATTTTTGGCTATGTGGATGAGGTTCCGGTAGTTTGCATGAAGGGGAGGGTACATTATTATGAAGGGTATCCGATCAGTGATGTGGTGCTCCCAATCCGTCTGATGAAGCTGATGGGGGCTGAGGTTCTTTTTTTGACAAATGCATCCGGCGGCGTGAATATGTCATTCCAGGCAGGTGATTTTATGCTGATTAAAGATCAAATTGCCAATTTTGTCCCATCTCCGTTAATTGGGCCAAATATAGATGAACTTGGTGTCCGTTTTCCAGATATGAGTAATATTTATGATAAGGAGCTGCAGAAAGTAATCCGCAAGACCGCAGCACTTCTGGATATTCCGCTGCAGGAGGGTGTCTATATTCAGCTTACAGGACCAAACTATGAATCGCCGTCTGAAGTCCGCATGTGTCGTACGCTTGGGGCAGATGCGGTCGGGATGAGTACAGCTTGTGAAGCGGTAGCGGCAAATCATATGGGAATGATGATCTGTGGAATTTCCTGCATTTCTAATATGGGGTGCGGCATTACTGCAAATCCGCTGACACATAAGGAGGTACAGGAGACGGCTGACCGTGTGGCACCATTGTTTAAGCAGTTAGTGACGGAGAGTATTAAAAATATTGCAGAGAAGTTGTGAAATAACGCAGCAATCTGTAGTATCGGTCGGGGAAAAAATACTTTTTGATACCAACCTCATGACATTATTATAGATTGTATGGTGTGTGCTTGGAGGGAATAATGAGAATAAGAATTTACAATGCGCGTATTCTTACGATGGAGCAGGATAGAGAAATTTTTCTTGGAGAGCTCCATGTGGAAGATGGAAATATTATTTATGTAGGTACAGAAAAGAATGAGGCAGGAGATTGGGATAGGGAAATTGACGCAGGAAAGAATCTTTTGCTTCCAGGCTTTAAGAATGCCCATACACATTCTGCTATGACATTTTTGCGCTCTTATGCGGATGACCTGCCATTACAGGAATGGTTATATAACCGGGTATTTCCGATGGAGGCAAAGCTCACACCAGAGGATGTTTACTGGTGTGCAATGCTTGCCAATCTTGAGTATCTTACCAGTGGCATTACTGCAAATTTCGATATGTATATGAAAAATGAGTCCAACGCTAAGGCATCAGTTGATACCGGATTCCGCACTGTTCTCTGTGGAAGTATTAATGATTTTGGCGGTACAGTGGAAGAGATTGAGCAGGAATATCTGCATTTTAACAAGTACCATCCGTTAATCTCATATCAGCTTGGATTCCATGCAGAATATACCACAAAGCGCGAGATATTAGAGGATATGGCGGCTCTTGGAAAGAAATATCAAGCACCAATTTATACACATAATTCTGAGACTGTAAATGAGGTGGATGGGTGTGTGGAGCGTTATGGCAAGACGCCAACTGCATTCTTGGATTCCTTGGGAATGTTTGAATATGGCGGCGGCGGTTTCCACTGTGTATATATGACGGATGAAGACTTAGAGATCTGTAAGGAAAAGGGGATTTGGGCTGTGACAAATCCATCCTCTAATGTAAAGCTTGCCAGTGGCATTGCGCCGATCCAGAAGATGCTATCTATGGGGATTGGGCTTGCGATTGGTACGGACGGGCCTGCAAGTAATAATTGTCTTGATATGTTCCGTGAAATGTTTCTTGTGACATCGCTGCAGAAAGTTTCGCTTATGGATGCCTCTGCAGTTGATGCACTGGATGTGCTGCGTATGGCAACGGTGGGAGGTGCAGGAGCTATGGGATTACAGGATTGTGATGTCCTTGCGGAAGGCAAAAAAGCAGATGTAATAATGTTGGATCTGCAGCAGCCTAATATGCAGCCCCTTAACAATATTGCAAAGAATGTTGTTTACAGCGGAAGTAAACAGAATGTGAAGATGACCATGATAGATGGGAAAATTCTTTATGAGGATGGAGTTTTCCATGTAGGAATTTCTCCAGAAGAAATTTATGCCAAGGCAAATGAAAGTATAGAACGGATGAGACGCAGTTAGGTGGTCTCTCGCTAAACAAAAACACAGCTTGCAAAAGCAAGCTGTGTTTTTGTTTAGGAAGATAATTCTTCCCAGCGCTCCATAAGCTCTTCAAGCTGAGAATCATTTTCTGCTTTTTTATTTGCTAATTCCTGGAGTTTTACACTGTTAGTAGCGTTTTTAGGATTGGAGAGTGCGGCGTCAATCTTTTCATTGTCCGCTTCCAGAGCCTCGATTTTTTGTTCTACTTTATTTAGTTCATTTTGAATTTTTCGCTGCCGTGCCTGTTCTTCCTTTTGCTGCTGCCAGGAGAGTTTTGTGCCTTCTTTGGCAGACTCTGTTTCTGCAGTGGAACCAGATGGAGATGAAGGATTGTCACTTGCAGATAGATGGGCTTGTTCCATGGCTTCTTTTTTTTCTAGGTAATAATCATAATTTCCTATATAGTTTAATAGTCTATTTCCTGTTAGATCTAAAATGCGATGTGCTGTTGTATTGATAAAATATCGGTCATGCGATACGTAGAGGACTGTCCCCTCAAAGCGGTTAATCGCATTTTCTAATATTGCTTTTGAGTCTATATCTAAATGGTTTGTTGGCTCATCAAGGATTAAGAAGTTGGCATCGGAGAGCATCAGTTTTGCAAGGGAGACACGCCCACGTTCACCGCCGCTTAAACTCTTTACCTGTTTGAAAACGTCATCCTCGGTAAAGAGAAAGGCGGCTAGAAGATTTCGGATTTCTGTATTTGTCATATGGGGATAGGTGTCCTGTATTTCTTCAAAAACAGTTTTTTCCATATGCAGTACATGGTGTTCCTGGTCATAATAGCCAATATCTACATTGATCCCTAATGTAAATGAGCCAGAATCTGCAGGGAGCAGTTCATTTATTATTTTAAGTAATGTTGTTTTTCCAGTGCCATTATCTCCGATTATGGCTACATGTTCGCCGCGCTTAAGTTCAAAGTTGATATTTTGAAACAGGATGTTACTCTCAAATGATTTACTAAGGTCCTGAACCATCAGGACATCGTTTCCGCTCTGGTATTTGGGAGTGAATAGAAGGTGCATCTGTGTTTTCTCTTCAACTGGTTTCTCCAAGCGGTCAATTTTTTCTAGCATTTTCTCACGGCTCTCTGCCCGCTTGATGGATTTTTCGCGGTTAAACTGACGTAGCTTTGTAATAACTTCCTCCTGATGCTTTATCTCTGCTTGTTGGTTTTCATACTGTTTCATCATTGCATCTAGTATTGCCTGACGTTTTTTGGAATATTCGGTGTAATTCCCCATATAAACCATTGCTTTTGTCTGGCGGAGTTCGATTACCTTTGTAACAATTTTGTCTAGAAAATAACGGTCATGAGCTACGATTAGTACGGCACCATTGTATTGTGAGAGATATCCTTCCAGCCATCGAATCGCATTTAAATCCAAGTGATTTGTTGGCTCATCTAGAATAATTAAATCAGGAGCGGTTAACAACATTTTTGCTAGTGCGACACGCGTTTTTTCGCCCCCTGATAAGGAGGAAACTGGTTTGTCAAAATCACTTGTATCAAATCCAAGTCCCTTTAGGACTCCGGTTAATTCGCTTTGGTAGGCATAGCCGTTTAACTGGTCAAAGCGATGCTGTGCTGCGTCAAATTGCTTGATATAGCTTTCTAATTCCTTGCCCTCTGCCTCATTCATCTTGGCAGAAAGGTTTGCGAGTTGTTTTTCTAATTGTAGGATTTCTGGCTTGGCGTCCTGCATTTCTTCAAGAATTGTGTGGCCTGATTCGTATTCCTGATTTTGTGCCAGATAACCAACGGTTGTCCCTTTAGCGATTATAACTTCCCCACTGTCGGCGTCAAGCTGCTTCATAATGATTTTTATTAAAGTGGATTTACCAGATCCGTTGATGCCGACGATTGCTGCTTTTTCCTGTTCATTTATATGAAAGGAGATGTCAGATAAAATGACATCTGTGATAAATGCCTTATTTATATGGCTACATTGTAATATCATGTAAATTCCTCTTTTCTGTATACATTTTGAATGTAATTATACCTATTCTGTTGGATTAAGACAAGGGAAAGTGTTAAATTCTTTAGGGCAACAGCATTTATTCTCGCGTAAGCAACGAGCCAAACGCAATGATTGTAAGAAACTGAAAGTTTCTTTGTACTTGGCGTCTGCGCGCGGGTTGCTGAACATCCGGTGGATGTTCGTTTAGCAACGGCCGAAACGGAGCGGAGACCTAATACCCCGCCAATTAGGGCGGGCTCGCTAAAGAGAAGCTTTTCTGATTTTTGGAAAATATACGGGGAGTATCATCGGAGAGGATGCACCCTTAAGATATCTTTTTGTTAGGAGTTGATTTTGTTTGCAAAATAATATATATTATTAAAGGAAAGCCATACATAATAATTAGATTGATATAGGATGATACCGCTAAAAGCGGTTTGGGAGGTTAGGGAGAGAATTGAAGGCATCAGATTACCTGAATGGTAGGAGTGGTATATTTTAGTATCCAAATGGGTAACGGTTTAAACAGGAGGCATCTGCAGCAGCAGATGTCGTTTTTTTGGCGTAGGTATTACTAAGGCGGTGAAATATCACTGTGTTTACTTGGCTAAATTTCTATCTGCCGCGTTGGTTTATGCTCTGTAAAATTCATCGACTTTTTATTGCCTAAGTAATAGGTTGGGAGCGTGTTTGAACAATATTTAGCAGCACGCACGTAAAGATGCGCAGAAATGAGGGATGATTATGGCAAAGAGTATGACGGAGGGGAATCCTCTTAAGTTAATTTTACAGTTTGCACTGCCGCTTTTAGCAGGAAATATTTTTCAACAGACTTATAATATGGTTGATGCGGCAATTGTGGGAAGGTATCTTGGGACAAAAGCGTTGGCGGCGATTGGGGCGTCGGCCAGTGTCCAATTTCTGGTGATGGGGTTTTGCATAGGTATCTGCTGCGGTTTTGGAATTCCGATTGCGCAGAGGTTTGGGGCAAAGGATTACAAGAATATGCGTTCTTGTATTTTTCATGCAGGATTTTTGGTTGTAGTTGCGGCAGTGATATTGACAGTGGTCTGTTCGCTTCTCTGCCCTCAGATTCTTCATCTGCTTTCTACGCCAGACGATATCTATCAGAATGCCTATTATTATCTTTTGGTGCTTTTTCTGGGGATTCCATTTAGCTTGTTATACAATTTACTTTCTGGTATTCTTCGTGCAGTGGGGGACAGCAAAACACCATTTATGTTTTTAGTTTTTTCGACAGTGCTCAATATTGTGTTGGACTTATTCTGTATTGTTGTCCTAAAATGGGGATGTGCGGGCGCTGCGATTGCAACGATTACTGCACAGGCAGTTAGCGGGATATTGTGTCTGGTGTACATAAGGAAACATTTTTCGATTTTGAGGTTGTCTGGCAGCGACTGTAAAATAAAGGGAAGCATGGTACAGCTTATGCTCATGATGGGTGTGCCAATGGGATTGCAGTATTCAATTACAGCAATTGGCAGTATGGTGATGCAGTCGGCAAATAATGGACTTGGAAGTGTGTATGTGTCTGGATTTACGGCAGGTATGAGAATCAAGCAATTTGCTATGTGTCCATTTGATGCAATTGCAACAGCAGTTTCAACATTTTGCAGTCAAAATCTGGGGGCAGCAAGGTTTGACCGGATTAAAAAGGGTTTGAGAGATGGGATTGCGGCAGGCATTCTTTATGGAATATTTGCTGGCCTGGTATTGATTTTTTGGGGTGGAATCTTGTCGCGGCTGTTTATTAGCGAGGATGAGACGGAGGTACTAGCAGCGTCGGCAAAATATCTGCAATGTCTCGGATTTTTCTACTGGTCTCTTGGGATTCTAAATGTCTGTAGGATGAGTGTACAGGGACTTGGATATTCTGGAAGGGCAATTTTTTCGGGAGTGGTAGAAATGGTGGCACGTATTGTGGTCAGCAAAGCGTTTGTCCCGGTCTTTGGATTTACGGCAATCTGTTTTGCGGATCAGTCGGCGTGGGTAAGTGGTACCATTTATATTGTGCCAGTATGCATTTTGTGTGTTAAAAAACTTACAAAGCAATCGGCAGTACGAAAGGGCGGGAGTGACAAATGAAAAGAATAGTATATGTGCTGTATTTGGCTGGAGTTGCCGGCTTGTTTCTATTTTACATCTACCTCTGTTTTGCAATGCATACAGAGGTTTTTACGGAACGGATGGAATTGGGGTACGAGTTGCTGACTGAATATGAGGAACGCCAGATTGAACAGGAGGGGCTTCCGGTAGGAGTAAAGCAGGAATATACGTTTGAGTTAAAGGAGCTTCCAGACAGGGAGCAGTGTTTTATGTTTTATTCCCTACACCAGGAAGTGGATATTTATCTAGGGAATCAATTAGTTTATTCCCTGCATCCGGGCAGTGAGAACTTGTTTGGGAAGACGCCGGGAAGATGTTGGAATGCCATACCGGTTTTTAAGGAGGATAGCAAAAGCCAGATTCGTGTAGAGTTGACGCCCGTATATGATGGATCAGCAGGCATTGTGCCGGATTTTTATTTTGGTTCTGAGCTAAAAATCTGGATGGGGATATTGCTTAAGAATTCTGTGCCATTTTTGTTAAGCGCGGTAGCTGTTCTGGTGGGGCTGGCGTTTTTACTATTTACGCTTTACAATTATAAGAATTCGGAAGTGGACAAGAGCCTTATGATGATGGGAATGTTTTCGATCCACATTGGTATATGGAAGATCACAGATATGGAGGCATTTTCCCTCGTTGTGCCAAGCCACGGCGCGGTAGATTATATCCCATTTTTAAGCTTGCTGCTGGTGATTATTCCATTTGTTATGTTTGTCAAGGAGCTTTTTTCGGCGAAGGAGCATGTTGCATGGTATTTGCTGTGTTTTGGATGTTTTGCGATTGCTATTCTGTCTGTTGGCATGCAGGCAGCAGGGGCTGCGGATTTGCGGCAGACTTTGTGGATGACACATTTTGATATGGCTGCCATGGTTATTGTTGTATTGACTATGCTTTTTTTCGAGTGGCGTATGGTAGGCTGGAATAAAAGATTAAAACTTATGGTGGTCTGTATGGGATTATGTCTTTTGGGGCTAGTTTCTGACCTTGTGCTGTACTATGCTTCTAAGGGAAGCGCTATGATGTTTTTTGGAATGTTTGGTTTCCTGGCCTATATTATTATTCTTGGAGTAATGTCCATCAGGAGGACAAAAAAGCTTATGCGGATTGGCATGAAGGCAAAGCGATATGAGAGAATGGCTTATCACGACCAGCTGACTGGTCTTTATAACCGGACAGCCTATGCGGAGCATACAGGGGCAAAGAATTTTGTGCCGGATCACAGTATTGCGGTTATGTTTGATTTAAATGATCTAAAGAAATGCAATGATACCCAGGGGCATGAGCAGGGAGACCGTTATATTATGTGTGGTACTCAGTTTATTCAGCAGGCATTTGGTGATATCGGGAAATGTTATCGGATGGGGGGAGACGAATTCTGTGTTCTTTTGGAGGGAGTTTCTTTGGAAATATGCAGGGAGCGTGTACAGCGGCTAAAGAAGTTTGTGGAGGAACATAATAAAAAATATCCAGAGGAATTTCCGGTGCAGATTGCTTGTGGGTATGAGCTATATGACGAAAATGAAGATTTTGATTTTGGGGATACGCTGAGGCGTGCAGACAAAATGATGTATCAGGAGAAGTTTATTATGAAATCTAGGAAGGCAGAAGCGGCTGCCAGATAGTGTATTATCAGTTTTGCCGCCGTTGATTATTTTGTCGGCGGGTGCAGTTGCGCCAGAGCGTTCCTAAGGGGCGGCTGATTAGTGGGCGCACTGGGCGCAGCATTAGCCAGAGGCGGCTGCAGAATTTGTAGATAGGATGCTTTACACTGAAGGTATGTCCTGACCTGCTGATGCGCGTTACAATGGCTAAGAGCTGGGATTTTTGTAGAGGGCCTTCTAGTTCTGTCTGGTTGTCTCCGGTAAAATAATAACCGTCCTGTCGGATGCGGCAGAGGCGGTGAAGCACTAAAAGCCCACTTTCCCTGCGGTATAGAATAATATCTCCGCTTTTTAAGCGGGTATCTTTTATGGAGCGCAGTACCACCGAATCGTTGGGTGGATTGATCAATGGGAACATGCTGGTGCCGGATGGATAGATTTCTACCTCGTTCCCATTTTGTAAAAGTGGCAGCAGTTTTTCATAGAGCTGCTTTGACTTTTCTTCTTGCGTCATAGCTGTCACCTCATTCCTGTAAAATCGTTTGTCTACAGTATAGAACAATAATATCAAAAAGACAATGTGTATCACATCGGTTATTATGTCACGCTTGGGGAATTTGGGAATATGGTAGAACTATAACATTTACTGGCCGGAATGGAGAAGGAAAGATTGGCAATACAGGCGCGATAGAGGAAAAGCTCTAAAATGCACATATCGTTTAAATTATCGGAAATGATAAGATGCGATAAGGTATACAACAGAATGGAGGACAAAATGGATATTTTTGAATTATTTGTACTGGCGGTCGGATTATCGATGGACGCCTTTGCAGTGTCAATCTGCAAGGGACTGTCTCTCGGAGAAATCAGTAAAAAGCATATGTGCCTTGCCGGTGTATGGTTTGGTGGTTTTCAGGCGCTAATGCCGATTATTGGCTATTTGCTGGGAAGCATCTTTGCAGATAAAATAACAAAATATGACCATTGGATTGCCTTTGTTCTGCTTGGGTTTATTGGGGGCAATATGGTAAGGGAGTCATTGGGGGGCGAGGAGAATGTAGACAGTTCTATGGATGTGAGGTCTATGTTCCTGCTTGCGGTTGCCACCAGTATTGATGCATTGGCAGTAGGAGTAACGTTTGCGTTTCTGGCTGTTCCGGTTATTCCAGCAGTATCATTTATCGGAGTAGTAACATTTCTGTTTTCGGCTGCTGGCATTAAAATCGGCAGCGTTTTTGGTACAAAGTACCATGCAAAGGCAGAGTTTTGCGGGGGAATTGTCCTAATCCTTATTGGCCTAAAAATCTTGCTTGAGGGGCTTGGCATTTTGTAGGGCGGATTATTGATGGAACAGCATCCGTTCCGCATATGCCTCCCGGTATTCTGAAGGGCTCTGTCCGGTTATTTTTTTGAAGGCGCTGGAAAAGTTGTGGTTGTCAGTAAAACCTAAGTCATACCCAATCTGGGCGATTGGCTGGTTTGAGTCTGTTAAAAGTGCTTTGGCAAGCTCCATTTTCTGGCTAAGGATATAGTTTTTAAGTGGTGTTCCAGATATCTTTTTGAAAAAGGTTGTCAAATATTTTTCATTGTATTCAAAGTAAGTAGCAATTTCACTGACTTTGATATTCTCATGGATTCTCCATGAAATGTAATCTACAATATCTGTGTAGAGCTGCATTTGTTCCCTTTTTACGGTGGCTTGGCCTGCAGAGAGATAGAGTTGGCTGTAAAGCTCGCATAAGATTGTAGTTAATGAGTAATTATTCAAATTGCGGTTATGGTATTTACGGTCACAATCGTGCAATTGTTTAAAAAGGACAATAAGACGGTCAATCCGTGGGATTTTGGCAATCATAGGCAGAAGGATCGTACTGTCGGAATGTTCTGGAGACATGATTGCCCGTGGGCTTCCTGCCGCAGGCTGCCCAGAATGTACGACGGGGTTATTCTGCCAGTTGTGGTAGGCAAAATGTGTCCAGTAAAACGTGCATTGGGAGGGTTTATATCCATATTGCCTGCAGGGAGGACGCATCAGGATATATTCACCCTCCTGTACAGTATACTTCTTTTCATCAGCGGCAATATATAGTTCCCCTTTTGTCATAACAATCAGTTCAAAATCTGCAAGGTTTCTTGTGATATGCATCCAGTTTTCATCTGGGGCGATGAATTTTCCGCTCCAGTTAAAATGAAATGGTATTTCTGTCTGAAATTCAAATTGTTCCATATCAATCCCCCGTTCCTGCTAAATAATTAGCATCAGTTGGGGGCAAGATACCTTTTGTCCCCAACAACAGATTATACCCTCTTGTATAATGATAGTAAATAGAAATTAATTTTTTTCTGCTAAGCTTATATAATATTTTATTCTGCAAAGTGTTCCGAAAAAAATGCTAATTGTGCCTAATTAGCTAAAATGGACTTATGATTTGTTATACTAAATAACAGTCATTTTTTCTAAGCGCCAATTTTAGCATGGATTTTTTACTGGTGTTGGTGTGCTGATAGATGATTTAATAAGGAAAGAATTCATAATGGAAAGACGGTTGCCTGATGTACGGGGCGGTGTGCTTGCTGCTGCGCTCGTAGCAGTGTATCCGCTTAAAAGGGGAAACAGAGGAAAGGATAGGGTTAAATAGGCATGTTAGGTGGTTCTGTATGGATAGCGGTGATTCGGTTTGTTATTAGTTTTGCTGGGGTAATTATTTTGTTTTTATCAATTAGTGAGTCACGATTTGACAGAAAAAAAACAATACTCTACTATACCTGTTTTAGCTCGATAGTCATTGCGCTAGGGGGTGTATGGTATATAGTAGATTGGGAGAGCTGTTCGCGGATGGTGGCTTTTGTGATGTATATGTGCTTTTCTGCCTTTTCTATATTTATAAGTAGTGACTCACTTTTTTTGTCAGTATATAAACTTGCATTGACATTTTATTTGTTGGCGGTATTTTTAATGGGCGGGATTGAGGTTTCGGTTATTTTTTTCGACCGAAATGTGTGGGCTGACATCATTGTCAGAGTTCTGCTGATTATTATGATGGCGTGGTTTATTGAAAAAAAAGTAAAGAACTCAATTCGTGGGTTTAGTTACTATGTTGAAAATGAACTAGACCGTTTTAGTTCTGCTGTAATGATTATCAGTATCCTTTTTGGGATAGGATTTATGTTAAATCCCAACTTGAGGGATCAGACGCCATTCCGTCTTTTTCAGCTTGTCATGAATTTTTTCCTGACTGGTTCCCTGCATCTTTTGGTTTTCAGGCTTTATCTGCATATAGGCAAGGAGAGGGAATATGAAAAGGAGAATCAGCTAATGCAGATGAACCATAGGCTGCTTGAGAGAAATATAGAGCTTCTGGAAGAGTCCGCAGAGTCTGGCAGAAGGGTGCGCCATGATGCGAGACATCACAACGCAGTGATAGCAGAGTATGCCCGCCGGGGGCAAAATGAGGAGCTTTTACAGTATCTGGAGGAGTATAGGCGGGAGACAGACCAGAATGTGGCAGAAGCGATTTGTGCCAACACAGCAGTTAATAATCTTCTTTCAGCATATACTAGAAAGGCGAGGAACGAACAGATTAAGGTGAAGCTGGATGTTGAGCTTGGCAACAATCTATCAATACCCAATATTGATCTGATAACAATTTTGGCGAATGCATATGAAAATGCAATTTTTGGCTGTATGGAGGTAAAGAAACAGTCGGAGGACAGGGAATGTTTTATAAATCTTATTATCAAAAAGAAAAAAAATAAGCTGGTGATATCGTGCAGCAATACCTGCAGGGTAGAGACAGTTTTGAAAAATGGGCAGCCAAAACCAGAGTTTACCGGCGGGATTGGTGTTTCGAGCATTATTAAAACAGCAGATAATTTTGATGGGGAGTACGATTTTAAAAACGATAATGGGGTATTTGTTTTCCGATTGATCATGAATATACCTTCTCTTAAAGCAGAAGTGTGATTACTTGCATTTGTAGGTAGAGATAAGATATAATTATTATTTACTGTTATGGCAGGAAGATAGGCACATATTAATTGGTTGATATAGATGTCAGATATGGAAACCGAAGAGAAAGGGGCATAATTTTATGTATCTGATAGCACTCTGTGATGATGAAAGGGTAGATTTAGAAAAGACAGAACAAATGCTTCATAGCTATGAAACACGGCATCCAGAAATACGTTTTTCTGTGGATTGTTTTGAAAGTGCGGATGAACTTCTTTATATGGTTAGGGAAAAAAATTATATGCCTGACTTAATGTTGATGGATATTTATATGCCGGAAAAGCTGGGAATTGAGGCGGCAAGGGAACTTAGAGATATGGGTAGCCAGAGCCGGATTATTTTCCTGACTACATCTAGGGAGCATGCGCTTGAGGCGTTCCGTGTAGATGCGTCGCAATACCTGGTAAAACCGATACTGGAAAAACAGCTCTTTCAGGTTATGGACAAGCTGCTGCGCGTTATGGAAGAGGAACGTAAGAAATTTTTACTGCTTCGGACAGGGGGGCGGATTCAACGCATACCAGTCGGGGATATTATATATTGTGAGGCCCAGGGGAAAACGCAGTATATGTATCTTGCAGGTGGGACGCAGCATCTTCTCCGTGTCACGCTGACGGAGATATATGAGATGTTGTCTAGATATCAGGAGTTTGCAAGGGTCGGGGTTGCGTATATTGTAAACCTGGAGTATGTAGACAGTTTAAATGCACAGGATATCTGCCTGAATACTGGAAAAAAAATTCATCTTCCGAGGGGGGCATACAAGGTGTTAAAGGAGCAGTATTTTAAGTTTTATTGTGAAGGAAATTGAGTTTTGCTTTGGCAGATTCAAAAATTTGTATATGCATTAGATATATTTAAGCAGGGGAATATTCAGATAGCCTTCTAATAGGGCACCTGCTGTCAATAATACAATGCAGATTAGTAAAAGAGGCAGTTTGGAGATAATAAGCTGTCTCTTTTTTGCGTTTTGTAGGATTCCCTTTGAATTGTCACTGTTTTCCGATGAAAAAAGATCGCAGTGAAGATCATCTAAATGGCAGATGCACAAGAGGAAAACAGGAGCTAAAAGCAAGGATTGTGGCAGCAGGAAGAAAAGATACTGCACGAATCCGCCTGCACCGCTTAAAATCATGCAGAACGAGCAGAATAATCCTTGTGAAAACCCAGTGTAGAGTGTAAAGCCGGCATAGTAAAACCTCCAGACATTTGTCATTGCGAAAAAGACCAGAAGGAAAAAGATTTTTAGATTTTCTTTTAGACTGTAAAGGAAGACATCTTTTCCATTAATTTCTAGCGTTGAGAGATTGTTTAGTGTGTTTTCGAATAGCAGCAGGACGGAGTTGTACAAATGATCCTTAAAGAGATGGCCACCAAAGTTTCCAGCGATAAAGCCTAGCAAAAACAGTGCAATAGTCAGTCCAGAAAAGCCGGTTATGAGTGATTGGTGCCTGCGCTTTGGCAGGGCTTGGTATCTTGACTTTAAAGGCAAAATGAAATTCCCCCTAACAATTTTATATTTCTTCTCCATTCATAACTATGGGACAAAACGGTGGATTATTCTTATAAGTTTGTCAAATTCATGTACGATAAATTAATGGATTAAATCATGACATCAGGCGTATGGTTGGTTTCTTTTTTCTTAAGTTTATAATGTTTGGCAAAGCAGATGTCAAAATGCAGCATTCTTCTGTCGAATGTGCTTAGAACTGTCGGAATTTGGAATGCCTTAACTGTTGAATGGCAGGGAAAATTCACCTAATCTTATATTATGATGCTAGGGTCAAAAGTAGGTAGAAATGTACCGATTCGGAGCATTAGTGGGGGGCAAAATACCGTTTAATGCCAGCATCATATTATTTAAAAGGCTGGACAAATCAGCATAAGATGGATACAAAAATATGGCAGAATGTGCCGCAGACAGAGGTGGAGCATGAAAAAATTATTATTGACAGAGGGGCTAATTGCCTGTTTTTTTCTTGCGCTTTTTTTAGGCTTTTTTGGCAAATATCTTGGGGGCGGGCAGGAACAGGTGAAGTGGAGTGCTGGGAAAAGTTCAAACGAACAACAGGAGGGACTTACCGTTTATACAGGTCTGTTGCAGGAGGCGTTTTCGCCATTAAATTATCAGACAAAGGGAGAAGAGAATGTTTTTGCTATGTGTTTTTCTAATCTTCTATCCAGAGATGACAAGGGAATGAGGATAAACAAGCCGGTGGGAGGGGCGTGGGGCAGCCAAGACATGCAGTTTACCCATATATCCGTTGCGGAAGATACAGAAAAAGGAATCTCAACAGTGACAATCCAAATAAATCCAGAGGCAAAAACTGTTCTGGGAAAAAAGGTGGATGCAGATGATCTTTTATTTAATATTTATGTTAGATGCGATGCATATAGCAGTGACGATGCTCCGTTTGGTGGTGTCAGCATTCTTGGGCAGCAGGAATATTTTTATGGGACAAAAGATATTGAGAAGAGAAAAAAAGAATTGCTTGGCATGCTGAAGAATCCAACGAAAGAGCTACAAGAGCGGCTGCAGGGGGAAATAGTGGAAAAGGTGCTGCAGCAGGAGTGGGAGTGGGTAAAGGGGCTTTATCAGGATGGGTCTTATGATTTTATTGGGGAAAAATATAAGGAGCCAAAGGATTTGTTTGCATATTACTATGCATTTCAGACAAAGTATTCCTCAAAAGAAAGGACAGAGCAGCAAGTATTTTCTGATATTCTGAAGCAGTATGGTTGGAACTATACAAAGCTTTCTAAGGTTACGGATGAAGATTATACAGAGAAGGCATGTAGGATTGCACTGTCAATTTTACTTCAGGAGCAAGGAAAGGATACTGTGCCACAATTATCAGGGGTTCGGAAAAAGGATGATACTACTATAGAAGTGCAGATTGAAGGGGGAGAGGAGAATGTCAATAAATTTTGTAATATGTGGTTGCTTCCGTTAGAAGAGTACGGGGACAATAATCTATATGATGGGGTAACACGTTTTGGATTTCGAAAGGGGGATACTAGTGTAATTTGGCAGAAATCTTATCAAAAATATAGTGGTACTGGGGCTTATTCTAGTATTAGCATGGGGAGGAAGCATATTGTGCTGCGTCGGAATTCAAATTATTTTGGAGGAAAGGCGAAAGTAGAAAAGGTCTATGTCCTGCGCAGGGAGTATGAGAAGGTGCAGGATATGGTGGAAGATATTTTGCAGGGGGAAGCGGATATTGTTATGGCGCAGGATGGGGCGGAATTAGATCGGCTGCTTGCCAGTAATGGTACTGGGGCGTCCTATTTGATTCGTAAAGTGATGATAGAGACCAGCCAGCTTGAGGATTGTTTTTTGTACAACACTAGCCATGTGAATGCGCCGAGCCTTCCAAAAGAGTTGACGGAATATAAGACGATATTCCAAAACATAAATCAGATAAAGATAAACCCATAAGGTGATTTGCAGCGCGAAGTACAAAGTGTGCCGCAAAAAGAGCGAACTATTCTTGATATGTTGAAAAAACAGTTAATTGTGTTATTTTTATGTCAGGAGGAACGCAACAATGTACAAAATAGCATTATGCGATGATAAACCTGAAGAACTTGATAAGATTGAAAAGTTATTGACAGCATATCATGATAGAAAACCGCAGCTTGAATATAGAATAAAGAAATATGGGAGTGCAAAAGACCTGCTTTGTCTGCTGCAGGAAGAAGGAGACATGCCAGATCTTTTGTTTCTTGATATCTTTATGCCGGAAATGACGGGGATGGAGCTGGCGGAAAAGCTTCGGCAAAGCGGCAATTATGTGCCCGTTATTTTTTTGACGACATCTACAGAGTATGCCCTGGATGCATACTCTGTGGATGCAATTCAATATCTGGTTAAACCGCTTGAACAAAAGCGGTTCTTTCATGTTATGGATTTTGTATTTCAGATGATCTGGAAACGGCAGGAGGAGCAAATTGTAATCAAAGTAGTAAGCGGTATTCGGAAATTATATCCAGATGAGATTGTATATAGCGAGACACGGAGGAATTATCAGATTTTATATCTTAAATCAGAAGAGTGCCAGGTGAGAATGAGCAGTGGAGAATTGTATGGGATGTTAGAGCGGTTTCCGCAGTTCGAGAGATGTGGGCGTTCTTATATTATTAATATGAACCACATTATCTCAGTGAACAAAGAGGAGATACGGATGGATAATAGCAGTAAAATTTATATTCCCAGGAGTAAGATAGCAGAATTTCAGAAATTGTATTTTACATATTATTTTGGAGAATAAAAGGCTGCCTTGTGTGCAGCCTTTTATTCCCGCGAAGCAACGAGCCAAGCGCGAGCTTGCTCGCATTTGGCGACT
>CAJUID010000038.1 GCA_910585905.1 uncultured Lachnospiraceae bacterium | reverse complement strand
GACCCTCGCGGCAGTCGCCAAATGCGAGCAAGCTCGCGCTTGGCTCGTTGCTTCACGCAAATAAAACAGCGGTAACATTTTAGGATACTAACCCCAAAGTTACCGCTGTTTTATAAATCATTCTGAATATGTGGCTTTCCCATCTAAAATCTCTTAGGCATTTCACCTCTAAAAAGATATTTCAGATTATGGGAACCACTTCACTTTTGACAAGCATTAGGAATGAAGAAATTTAACAATATCCTCTTTTGGCTGTGCGCCAATCGTAGTATCCACCACTTTTCCTTCTTTTAGAAGTACCATTGTTGGAATACTCATAACCTGGAATTGGCGTGCCAGTTCCGGCTGCTCATCTACATTCACTTTTGCAAACTTTATGTCTGTGATTTCCTCAGACAACTCCTCCACAACCGGCCCTACCATCTGGCAAGGTCCACACCAGCTTGCCCAAAAATCAATAAAAACCGGCTGTGCAGATTGCAATACCTCCGTATCAAAATTTTCCTTTGTCACATGTGTTACTGCCATAAGAACCCTCCTTCTATATCCAAAAAATAGTTTCCACTAACTCACTCTGTATCGCCCAGCGAATCAATTTTAGATAAACAAAGTTCCTAATCCGTTTTACTAAAATTATTTGTAAAAGGCAACCACTATGTGTAATATTTTATCCGAAAGCCTTCGGCTTATGCGATTCTTTCCGATTACTGCCTTACTTTAATATGTGTTTCCCGAAGCTGAAGTTCAGATACTTCGCCCGGTGCACCACACATCAAATCCTGTGCATTTCCATTCATCGGGAATGGAATCACCTCACGGATATTTTCCTCATTCCTAAGAAGCATTATCATTCTGTCAACACCTGGCGCCATCCCCGCATGTGGCGGTGCACCAAACTGGAACGCATTGTACAGCGCCCCAAATTTTTTCTTCAAATCCTCCTCAGTATAGCCTGCAATCTCAAATGCCTTTACCATAATATCTAAATCATGATTACGGACTGCACCAGAAGAAAGCTCTACCCCATTACACACAATATCATACTGGTACGCCAAAATCTCTTCTGGAGGCATATTATTCAATGCATCCAAGCCTCCCTGCGGCATCGAGAATGGATTGTGGGTAAATATATATTTCTTTTGTTCATTGTCATACTCATACATCGGAAAATCATTAATAAAGCAGAAACGGTATGCGTTCTTCTCTAACAGATCAAGGCGCTCGCCTAATTCCGCACGAATCTGCCCTGCATATAAAGCCGCCTGTTCTTCTCTATCTGCGATAAAGAAAATAGTATCCCCCGCCTCTAAACCTGCAATATCCCTGATTTCTGTTTTCATATCATCTGGAATAAACTTATCAATCGGTCCTTTATAAGTCATATCTTCCTTGACCTCAAGATATCCAAGGCCACCCATTCCAATAGACTGGGCAAATTTTAGCAACTTTTCATGAAAGCCCTTTGACATATCCGCATGTACCTTTACTGCACGGACAGTCTTGCCATGAAACGGCTTAAAGGTACATCTCTGGAAGAAATCTGTGACATCCACAATGCGGAGCGGATTGCGCAGATCCGGCTTATCTGTACCAAATTCCAACATTGCCTGTTTATAACTGATTACCGGATATGGAGCCTGTGTCACTGTATAACCTTCTGGCGCAAACTTCTCAAACGCTGCTGTCAATACCTCTTCCCCTGCCCGAAAGACATCTTCTTGTGTCGCAAAGCTCATCTCAAAATCAAGCTGATAAAACTCACCTGGTGAGCGGTCTGCCCTTGCGTCCTCGTCGCGGAAACACGGGGCAATCTGAAAATATTTATCAAAGCCTGAAACCATCAAAAGCTGCTTATACTGCTGTGGAGCCTGGGGCAGCGCATAAAACTTCCCTTTAAATTTACGGGAAGGCACAATATAATCCCTTGCGCCCTCAGGAGAGGATGCACAGAGGATAGGTGTCTGAATCTCCAAAAATCCCATATCTGTCATTTTCTGGCGCAGAAAACTAATTACATTAGAGCGGAAGATCATATTATCGCGCACCTTTACATTCCGCAAATCCAAATAACGATATTTGAGACGGACATCTTCACGAGTTTCTTTTGAAGTCATCACCTCAAATGGAAGCTGTTTATAAACTCTTCCTAATATATCTACCTTATGTGCCTCCAATTCAATGGTTCCAGTTGGAATCTTTGGATTGTATGTCTCTTCATCACGATTCTGAATAATTCCCTCTACGCTAATACATTCTTCCCTGACAATCCCTTCAAGCAGGCTAGTGTCCCTCATAACCACCTGCATCACGCCATACATATCGCGCAGGTCAACAAAAGAAACACCGCCATGATCACGGATATTTTCTACCCAGCCTGCAATCCTGATCTCCTTGTCTACATCACTCTCACTAATCTGGTTTAATGTTCTCTCACGGTAAATGTTTGATGTGTTCATGATTCCCTCCTGTATCTTATTATTATAATAAATGGGCAGAATTTTTGTTGGAACACTTCCACTACCATACAACGAGAACTTTCCATTAAAACAAAAAAGTCCGCCCCAAACACTCTGCTCAGGACGAACTGATCTAGTCCGCGGTACCACCCGAATTACTGTAATCCAGTCACTCTATCGTTCCTTTTTATTGAAAAATCTTACAGATCATTTTCATAACAAGAAACTTTGCGTTTTTCGCACAGCCTACGGCGCACCTAATAGAACCCTGCCTGCTTTATAAAGCCAGAAATCCGTTCAGCTTGCAGCTGGTAAAGTGTTATTCACATTGATTCACTCTATGAAGTTCCCACTATCCTTCACTCACTGGGAGCGATAATCTATGCTACTTCTCTTCGTCATCGCCATTCTCAAGATTATAGCTTACTCAAAAACACTTGTCAATATTTCTGGAAATATTTTCTATTCATCAAAAATAGAAACAATCTCCCCGTCCAGAATCCTGTTCATATTCTTTACTGCGCAGAAATTCCCGCACATTGAGCAGGTGTCCTCTTTTTCTGGCTTGGCAGACTCACGGTATCTCCTTGCCTTATCTGGATCAATCGCAAGACCAAACATTTTTTCCCAATCCAGATTTTTGCGGGCAGTGCTCATCTCCTTATCCCAGTCCTTTGCTCCTGGAATCCCTTTCGCGATATCTGCTGCATGTGCCGCAATTTTAGAGGCAATAATCCCTTCCTTGACATCATCAACATCAGGAAGCCTCAAATGTTCTGCAGGCGTCACATAGCAAAGGAATGATGCCCCATATGTTGCAGCAATCGCCCCTCCAATCGCTGCCGTGATATGGTCATATCCCGGTGCAACATCTGTCACAAGCGGCCCTAATACATAGAACGGCGCTCCCTTGCATATCGTCTGTTGAATCTTCATATTTGCCTCAATCTGATCAATCGGCATATGTCCCGGCCCTTCTATCATTACCTGGACATCCTTATCCCATGCGCGCTTTGTCAGCTCTCCAAGTGTAATCAACTCTTGAATCTGCGATATATCTGAGGCATCTTCCAGACACCCCGGACGGCAGGCATCTCCCAGGCTCATTGTTATATCATATTCCCTGCAGATATCTAAAATCCGGTCATAATGCTCATAAAATGGATTTTCATTGCCTGTCATCTCCATCCACGCAAAAATAATTGACCCGCCACGTGACACAATATTTGTCAGGCGCTTCATCTGCCGGAAATGTTTTGCCGTCTCCTTATTTATGCCGCAGTGGATCGTCATAAAATCAACGCCATCCTTTGCATGCATCTCAACAATATTAAGCCACTCTTCGGTTGTAATCTCCTTGAGTGGTTTATGGTAGTAAACCACCGCATCGTAAATCGGCACTGTTCCTATTACAGCTGGACATTCGGCAGTCAGCCTCCGGCGAAATTTCTGTGTGTCCCCAAAGGAACTTAAATCCATAATTGCCTCCGCTCCCATATCGACAGCACTCTTTACCTTTTCCATCTCCATATCAAGGTCTGTCCAGTCACGTGATGTCCCAAGATTAACATTAATTTTAGTAGATAGTTTACTTCCGATGCCACATGGCACTATACATTTATGTAACTTATTCGCAGGTATTATCGCCTGTCCGTTTGCTACAAGCTCCATTAACTTCTCCGGCTCTATCTTTTCTTTCTTAGCTACATGAAGAAGTTCTTTTGTCTGAATGCCTTTTCTGGCAGCCTCCATCTGTGTGCAATATTCCATATTTCCCTCATTTCTGCGTAACGATACGCTATTTTATAAATAACTCTATCTGGAGGCTCCCGCTATCATTCCTATACTTCCTACGGCGGCATTATCCGCATCAGGTAATGGGTCGGATCTTATCCCTCTCAGCCAAGCAGCTCCCCAGATATTAATATATACTCAAGCCCTCTCAGTATATTCTTCCAAAAGATAAAAGTCAATCCTCTTTTAGTAGCTTCTGTATCTTCGCCATCACTGCAGGCACTTCGCCAACAGAATGGATTGCACACATAACCGTATCATCCCCAGCAATGCAGCCTACCACCCCAGCCACCTCAAGATTGTCAATCGCTGCAGCCACCGCCATTGCCATACCTGAAATCGTCTTAATTACCAGCAAGTTTTCCGCCTGGTCCATTGAGAGAAAGCCATCCTGCAAGACCCTGATATATTTATGTGCCAGATTGGTTCCTTTTTCCTGCAAAAGAGTATATTTCTGGTGAATACCATCCACAGATACCTTTGTAAGTTTTAACTCCCTAATATCCCTGGAAACTGTAGCCTGTGTCACATGGAACCCCGCCTGCTCAAGCCGCTCCGCTAACTCTTCTTGTGTCTCAATAGGATACTTCCCGATTAGCTCAATAATTTTTGAGCGCCTTTCTATCTTCATGTGCCATCCTCCATCCAATTTTCCTGGAATATTCTGCCGAAATAGCAAATTCCCTAATCCCCATTTAGTTTTTCCCGCATCCGCTCATAAAAACCAACGCCTGGCAGCTTAACAACCTTCGTTTCGCCGTGGGGTACCTGGATCACCAGTCTATCACCAGTATGGAGCTCTCCCACAACCCGGCCATCTGCAATCAGCATGGCCAAATCCTCACAAGTTTCCTTTGTCTGCCCAACTTCCAATGAAATTTTGTCTCGGCCATCCAGTACAAGACTCCTCTTATTTAGAGAATGTGCACAGATTGGTGTCACCACCATCGCATGGACATTAGGCGCCATCACCGGACCCCCAGCCGAAAGATTATAACCGGTAGACCCCGTTGGGGTGGCGATAATCAACCCATCTGCCCGGTATATATCTGCCAATTCATCATTCACATATACTTTTAAAGTAATCAGGCGGCAGTTCCCCCGCTTGCTGACTACCATATCATTCAGGGCATAACATGAGGAACGGCTATCCTCCCCAAGAAACATTTCTCCCTCTTTTAGCATAATCCGGCTCTCAACCAAATATTCTCCGTGAAGCAGCCTGTCAAGGGAATCATCAATCCAATTTTGTTCTACTGTCGTCAAAAAACCAAGTGTCCCTGTATTGACCCCAAGAATCGGAAGGTCGCGGTGAACCAGATCAACTGCCGCCTGGATCATTGTACCATCCCCTCCGAGCACGATTGCACATTCCACATCCCCCGGAATCTGCGACACATTAGTAAAATGGCTGATTCCTCCGGCCTGCCATCGCTTATTTTCCAACACAAAGCATTGGCATCCTTTTTGCTGCAGATATGACACAATATGTCTTGCCATCTTATCGTTTGCGTCCTTTCCGCTATTGGTAATGATACAAAAACGGTTCATCGTCTGCCATCCCCCTTTCTCTCCCCTCCCGATGCATGATTTCACAGCGCCGGGCATGTCTTACAATTCATTGTGGGCAGCAGTTACTACCTCCCTGGCAAGTTCTTGATACCTGCCTCCTTCCACGTCCCATTCTTTCTCACAGGCACTTCCGGCATCCTCTCCTTGCTCTGCTTTCTCAAGATACAAAAGGTACTCAATATTTCCCTCCGGCCCCTTAATTGGTGAATAATCCACAGAAAGAATTGTAAATCCAATCTCACATGCATATTCCATAATTTTACAAACTACATCCACATGCACCTCTTTGTCCCTGACCACCCCTTTTTTGCCAACTTTTTCGCGGCCCGCCTCAAACTGAGGTTTTACAAGGCATACTACACGCCCTCTGGCCCCAAGAAGATTTTTTACTGGAAACAGGACTTTTGTCAGAGATATAAATGCCACATCAATAGAAGAAAAAGCGATTTCTTCCGGCACCTCTTCCCGTGTCACATACCGGATATTTGTTTTCTCCATCGAGATCACTCTTTCATCTTGGCGAAGCTTCCATGCAAGCTGATTTGTCCCGACATCAACCGCATACACTTTTTTTGCACCGTTTTGCAACATACAATCTGTAAAACCGCCCGTTGAGGAACCCACATCCATACAAACTTTTCCCTCAAGCGGCACTTCCCACAAATCAACCGCCTTTTCTAACTTATATCCTCCCCGGCTGACATATTTCATCGGCGTTCCCTTCAACTCAATCTGTACATCCTCTGAAAACATGCTGCCCGCCTTATCTTCCCTCTGATCATTGACAAAGACATTTCCTGCCATAATCAGGCGTTTTGCCTTTTCCCTGGACTCAGCCAATGCCCTCCTAACAAGAAGCATATCTAGGCGCTCTTTCTTTTTCTGCTCTTTCATGTATTATCCATCTCTCTTTGCATATTTTTAAGCCACACTTAAAGACTAATGTGAGCAATCTACAATTTGGATCACTTTTTCGGCAATACTTTCCGCATCCAGCCCATATTTTTTCTTTAATAAATCAACGGAACCGTGCTCTATAAACTGGTTTGGCAGAGCAACTTGGCAGACCCGCACGCCTTTCTGATCCTGGCACCACGCCTTGACCGCCTCGCCAAAACCGCCGCTTTGCACACCTTCCTCTATCGGAACCACAACAGAATGATGTTCCACCGCTTTTTGAAGCATTTCCTTATCCAGTGGTTTGACAAAACGCACATTCACCACTGACACCGAATGGCCTAATTCTTCTAAAATTCCCCTGACTTCTACAGCCGTCTCCACCATACTTCCCACAGCAAGCAGGACAATTTCCTCCCCCTGGAAGAGCCATTCACTCTTTCCCTGCACGATAGGCTCCCGATACTCCAAAAGCCCCTGATACGCCCTTCCCCTCGGATAACGGATTGCTGTAGGAGTATCTTGTGATAGAGAAAATTTAAGCATCTCCTCAAATTCCCATGTATTCTTAGGCGCCATAACTGTCATATTCGGCATATGCAGCAGAAATGACAGGTCAAATATCCCCTGGTGTGTCTCACCATCACTTCCTACCAGTCCGGCCCTGTCAATGGCAAATGTGACCGGAAGACTGTCCAGGCAGACATCATGCAAAATCTGGTCATACGACCTCTGTAAAAACGTAGAATACAGTGCCACCACTGGATGAAGCCCTCCTGCTGCCATCCCCGCGGCAAACGTAACAGCATGCTCCTCTGCAATCCCAACATCAAAAAAGCGCCCCGGATATTCCATTGCAAAGGCAGACAGTCCAGTTCCCTGTGGCATTGCCGCAGAAATCGCAGTAATCTTTTCATTCTCCCCAGCAGACTCCACCATTACTCTGCTAAATACTTCTGTATAAGTTAGCGCTTTATCTCCCTGGCGCCGCTCTGTCCCATCCTTAATATGAAAAGGCGCAACCCCATGAAATGCTGACGGGTCCGCCTGCGCTGGCGGATACCCCTTGCCTTTCTGTGTACTGACATGCACCAATACTGCCCTTCTGGATTTTGCAGCACTTTCAAATGCAGACACCATCTGGCGAACATCGTGGCCATCAATTGGTCCTATATACGTAATTCCCATATCCTCAAATAACATGCCGGGAATCAATACACGTTTAATGACATCCTTAATCCCTCGAATCCTGCTGGTAAGTGCACTTCCAATACGAGGCATTTTCTGCAGCACTTTTTCTACATCTTCTTTTAACCCAGTATAGTTTGTATTTGTTCGGATTTTTCCCAGATAACGGGACATACCACCTACATTTTTAGAAATTGACATCTGATTATCATTCAATACGATAATGAAATTTGATTTCAAACGGGCGGCATTATTTAAAGCTTCATAAGCCATACCTCCAGACAACGCACCATCCCCCAGCACGGCAAACACTTTATGTGTCTCCCCACGGATATCCCTTGCCTTTGCAAGTCCCAGTGCCGCACTAATAGAAGTAGAACTATGCCCTGTATCAACTGCATCACAAGCGCTCTCCGCCCGTTTTGGAAAACCACTGATTCCTCCATACTGGCGCAAATGGTCAAATCCTTCCTTGCGGCCTGTCAGAAGCTTATGGGTATAACACTGATGCCCCACATCCCATACAATCTTATCCTCTGGAAGGCTGCAACACAGATGAATTGCCATTGTCAACTCCACCACACCAAGATTAGAAGCAAGATGCCCTCCGGTGCGGCTGATTTTCTGCACCAGAAAACGGCGAATTTCCCTTGCCAGAGCATCGTAGTCCTTCGCCGCAATATTTTTTATATCATTTGGCCCATTTATCTTCCCAAGTAAATCGCTCACATCAAACTCTCCTTATTTTTTCCGGCTGATTAGTTCCTTAATCAATGTATTAAGGAATGCGCTTTCTGCCGAAAGGCTTCCAAGGCACCCTAACGCCCTGTCTGAGAAATATGCTACACTCTGCTTTGCTTTCCCGATGCCATAAATAGACACATATGTCCTTTTCTCATTTTTCGCATCGCTTCCAACCAGTTTTCCTAACTCCTCGCTTGTCCCCTCCACATCCAGGATATCATCCTGAATCTGAAATGCCATGCCAATATTCCTTCCGATTTCTTCCATTTTATTTACACTTATATCATCAGCACCAGCCAGCACTGCCCCCACCATAAGGGACGCCTCCAAAAGTGCCCCCGTCTTTAAATGGTAAATAAAATCAAGCTGTTCTTCTGACGTCACTTTGCCGGTCAATTCCACATCAACAACTTGGCCTCCAACCATTCCATAAATCCCAGCCTTTCCTGCCAGGATACGCAGAGCTTTCACAGCATTTTTGGTATCTGCCGCCTGTTCCACGCCCTGCAGGGCAATCTCATAAGCATAATTTAACAAAGCATCCCCTGCCAGAATTCCCATATCTTCCCCATACACTTTATGCGTTGTCATTTTGCCGCGGCGAAAATCGTCATTGTCCATAGCTGGAAGATCATCATGCACCAACGAATATGTGTGAATCATTTCCAGCGCCGCCATAAAGAAACCTACTGTCTCCTTTTCTGTACCCCCAAACAGCTTATAGCTTTCTTGCAGCAACATAGGGCGCAGCCTCTTCCCTCCTGCCATCACACTATATTCCATTGCCTGAAAAACCGTCTTTTGCAGCGATTTTTCTTTTGGCAAAACCTTTTGTAAGATTTCTTCAATGTACGCAGTATTTTCCTGCATCTGCTGCCGAAATGCCTCACTACCTAATTCCTTCATCTGCCTGCCCCCATCTGGAATAATCTGAATATTTCTATTAATTTATGTCTGCATACTGCCTATTTCCACCGCTATGCAGCCACTATTGCGCATCCCCGTTAATAACCAACAATTTCTTCTCAACCTTATCAATCGAATCATTGCAGCTCTTTATCAGCTTCATCCCCTCTTCGTACTTCTTAAAAGACTCCTCCAATGTCAGTTCCCCACTCTGTAGTTCCTCTATAATACTATCTAACGCCTCAAAGGACTCCTCCAGTGTAACTTTCTTTGCCATCCACGGCCTCCTTCTTAATATCCTCCACTAATACCAGTGCCTGTCCATCCATCATAGACAAGCGCAATTCCTGTCCCTTCTGCAGCTTTTCCACGGAGCGCACATGATTGCCGTCCATATCTGCCACATAGGAATATCCTCCCTGCAATTTATAAAGCGGCGAAAGCCCCTTTAGCTCTTCAACATAAAGCGCTAACTGATGCTTTGCCGATACTATTTTCTGTTCTATCAGATACCCCATTTTATCCTCGTAGTCTGCCAAATGCAGCCTTTTTTGTTTTAGTAGGTCCTGAGGGCTTGCGTGGCTAAGTACAGTCTCATAATGATTTAGCCGCATCCTGCATATCTGTACAGTATTTTCCATCTGCCGATTCAAGGTGTACTGATATTCCCTAAGCCCGATTTCCAATTCCCTATAAGCATATACTGCAATCTCTGCCGCAGCGGAAGGCGTTGGCGCCCTTAAATCAGCCACATAATCGGCAATTGTCGTATCCGTCTCATGCCCCACCGCCGAAATGATTGGCTTCTTACAGCCAGCTATAGCATACGCCAGCTCTTCGCAGTTAAATGCCCACAAATCCTCAATTGAGCCGCCGCCCCTCCCGATAATAACGGTATCCACATCTGTTGTTTCAAAATACTGCAGGCCGCGAATAATAGTCAAATGAGCATCCTCGCCCTGCACTTTTGCCGGATATAACAAAATCTGTACATAAGGATTGCGCCTGTGCGACACATTGCAGATATCCTGAATTACCGCTCCTGTCTGCGCTGTCACTACTCCTATTTTTTTTGCATACTTTGGTATTTCTTTTTTCCGGCTGTTATCAAAAAGCCCCTCCGACAAGAGGCGCTTTTTTAATTTTTCGTATTCTTCATATAGCTGACCGGCACCTTCCTGACGAACACCAACGGCATACAATTGATATTTTCCGTCTCTCTCATACACACTGATGCTCCCATACACAACAACACTCTGTCCCTCCTGCATGCGGAAATCCAGATTTTTTGTATTGGAGGCAAACATTACGCAGGATAACTGAGATGCCCTGTCTTTAATTGTAAAATAAATATGCCCTGAGGAATGGTACTTACAATTTGATATTTCCCCTTTCACCATTACCCGCTGCAGGGAATAATCCCTGACAAACATATTTTTAATATACAGATTTATCTGTGAAACGGTACGAACTTCCTCCATGTCATTCCTCATTTTCTACTTTTCCATCTGGATGAGGCTGGTCTTTTACTACTGAAGCCAGGACTCCATTGACAAACCTGGTAGACTTATCCCCGCCATACCTCTTTGCAAGTTCCACCGCCTCATTAATCGCAACACCATTTGGCACATCTTCATCATAGAGAATTTCAAACACTGCAAGGCGCATTACCGTAAGATCTGACTTTGCAAGGCGGGAAAGCTCCCATCCTCTTGCTTTTTCTTCAATCGTCCGGTCAATCTCATCCATATGCCCAAGCACAGCCTGGAAACGTTCCTTAAGTTCCGACTTTGCCTTTTTCGTCGCGTCAGCACTCTCCATCCCATCTAAATAAATATCAGCCTGCTCAATCCTGTCATCTTTCTCATGAAAATCCATCTGAAAAAGCAAGATATATAGATTTTCCCTAATTCTTTTTCTTGTCATTGTACAGTACCTTTTCTTTCCTATCCGCCAAAAATGCAGCTCCCAACATCACTTTTTATATCCAAAAGCCCGCACTCCTAACATTATTCCAAATTCACCCCGGCAATCCTTACATTTACTTCCGGTACAATTAATCCTGTCATATTTTCAATCTGCTGGCTAACTTTCTCCTGCACCTGCCCGCATACCTTTGGAATACTGAAACCATACTTCATATTCAAAGCCATATCTACACGTACGGTTCCCTCTTCCATAATCACTTTGACGCCCTTTGACATGGTTTTCATGCCAAGTTTCCCAATCAGTTCATTTGTAATATTACCTGCCATAGAATGTACTCCTTCTACCTCATTTGCAGCAAGTCCTGCAATCGCGGCAACGACATCCGATGCAATCTTCACTTCACCAATTCCTTTTTTATCCACAACATAGTCCTGGGATTCCTGTTCGTTATTCACACTGCGCCCTCCTTTATCGTTTCCAATATGAATATTATACCAAATTACAAAACATTTGCAATTCTTTTTACTTTTTTATAAATTCAATCTTTCGCCAACCGTGCACCTCCATTTGGAATCAATGCATAACAGTATATAAAACTGCAAAAAGAGCTGTCGCTTTAAGAAGTCAAATACCCCGTTGCAGAACAACGAGGCATGACCTAGTTACTTGTTAACTTCATAGAGCTACATCTTTATTTTGATTTTCTTAGAGTCAAATACCCCGCTGCAAGCAACGGGGCATGACTTAGCTTCTTTTTAGCAAGTTCGCCCCAGAGGGGCGGGGTATTTGACCCTCGCGGCAGTCGCCAAATGCGAGCAAGCTCGCGCTTGGCTCGTTGCTTCGCGGGAATAAATACTAAGAAAAATTTCTAGTTAATTTTGTTATCTTATAAACAGGCATACTTTACTAAACCATCTCAAGTGGCTTCGTCTATTTATTTAAATACAAAAGATGGATAACTGAAAATTATCTTCTGCCAAACATAACATTCTGATTTTGTAAATTGATTTCTATAAGTGTTTATGCAAACAATTTTTCTACAATGCGTTTTACTACACCATTTTCAACCTCAAAGAAAAATGGCATACCTGGTTTTGAATTTTTATATGTGGTCAGATATCTTCGGAATAATTCCCTGTCCTTTGTTTTAACCATAATGCTGTTGCAAGGTACTTCTTCTATAATAAAATCCCGCCCCCAATCGGCAAAAATAAACTCTGTATCTTCATCTATTTTCCACAGGATTGTATCCTCTTCCGGATTGTTTAATTCATAACCATCCATACGTTTCAGATATTCCTTTGTAATTCCAAGCTCCTTCAGCCGCTGGGGATCTGTGTCTTCATCGATATACTCTACCGGATCCACTTCCAGCGTGTCACTTGTCATGGTACGAAGGAACGCACACTCCATGATATGGACAAAGTCCTTATCCACACCAATCGACTGTTCCCAAGTTTCTCCAGGTTTGCGTTCGACAGCAGAAACAGAGCCTGCATATTTTATACTATCCAATGCCGCATCATCTGAAGTAACTACAACCGGAGATGCGCTGCCCTGATCTTTACTGTCAATTTTCTGTGTTTTAGGATTACTGCCTGCTAATACTACCGTTGAAATCAAAATAATCGTTGCCGCTACTACCGCTGTAATTGTTGGTTTTTTATATCGTAATACATGTTTAATCCGGTTTCCGGTCTCCCCTTCGCCAAATGTAGTAGCGTCACAGATAATTTTTTTCTGCCTGTTGCAAGTTTCAGCAAAGAGGCAGAATATTCTGTGCGAATATCACGATTCATCTTTTTCATAACTGCCTCATCACAGGACATTTCCATATCTTTATCTAATAACCGAAAGGCAAGCCATACAAGCGGGTTAAACCAGTGAAGGGCAAGCGCCGTATATGCCAGCACTTTCACTAAGTAGTCTTTTCGATGGATATGTACCCGTTCATGCAAAATGATATATTCCTGCTCCAAATCAGATAACATTACGGGCAGATAAATTCTTGGCCTAAATATTCCCAGAACAAAAGCAGATACAACATAATCCGTCAGATAGATATTATCTTTTAACCGTACAGCCCCAATCAGCTGTCTGCGAAGCCGTACCAGTGAGCAAATACCATACATGGAAATAGATGCCGCTCCAATAAACCAAATTGCCGTTCCAACGGTTATAAGCATATGGACAAAATTTTGCATATCTGGCATTTCGCTAACTGCAGCTGCTTTAACCCGCTTGGCTGTTTTATCTGCTGATACTGCTAGTTCTGTATTTCGATGCTGTACAAACCTCTCGATTCCATATCTCATTTTCCCTTCCGCTTCTATCGGAGTCCTTACAAACTGCAGCAGTGACAATGGCGCTGAAAAAGATATAGGACAAAGCAAACGCAGCAGTACTACACTCCATAATAAATAACTAAAAACTTTAGGGCATCGGCGCAGAAGCACCCTGGCAAACAAAACAGTCAATATTACAATACTTCCTGTCAAGCTCATGCGCAAAACAGTTGGCAATAACATATTCCACATAACAAATCCCTCCTATCCCTCAACGTCTCCCTCTCCATTATCAACTAACCCTTCTGCGCTATTTTTCTGGTTCTCTGCGATAATTCTCTGTAACTGCACAATTTCCTTTTCAGACAGTTTTTTACGTCTGGTAAATGCTGCTAAGAATTTAGGCAGAGAACCAGAAAAAGTATCTTCTACAAATTTTTCGCTCTGCATGGCAAAAAATTCTTCTTTTGATACAAGTGACGTGACAACTCCATCTTTGTTTTGAAATAATCCCCTTTCACAGACTCTGCGCAGAATGGTATAGGTTGTAGATTTCTTCCAGTCTAATGTCTGTGCGCATAGTTTTACCAGCTCCCCGGAAGGCATCGGCTCATGATCCCAGATGATATCTGCAAACCTCATTTCAATTTCTCCTAATTTGTACTCTGCCATAATTCCCCCTCTTTATATAAATCATCAGTTTACTTGTAGTCGACCACATAATAAGTCTACCATAAGTAGACCACCTTGTCAACTTATTCTTTGTGCTTAACAAGACAGATGCATAATTGAAAATTTTGTGGCTACTTTTCCAATAATACGCTGCACACATTCCGTTATCAATTTTCATATATTTAAAATGCTAGTCTATGAACCTAATCCAACATCTGCTTTTGCCGCAATCATACGGACAGTAATATCTTTAATATTGCCATTGTGCTGTTCAATCAATTCGGTTGTTACTTCAATAATAAGATTTTTACATTGGTGCTTTTGAAAACCCTCCTTGAACATCGTTCAAGCGCATTACACTGAACAATATTATAAAAATTTTAGTATATTTGTTTTTTCAATATTTATATATTTTAGCATTTATATAGCTTGCAATAAGAAAATATCTCTCATATCAACAAGTTTTATATCATTAAAGCACAACACCCCGAAAAAAAGCGACAGAGCTTTTATTCCCTGTCGCCATATCACCTATGCATAAATGATTCCGTTTTTAATGCTGATGCCATTCTCTTTGAGACAACTACGCACCATTTCCCTCATTGCCGCTTTTTGCGGGCTTTCGTTTTTTCTTCCATGAGTTGCTAAAAAAGTCTATATTCTCTTTTTGTTGGCAACCACACAGCCTTACTGCTTATCTTCTACTTTGACTGGTGTAATTACTATGTTCTGCGCCGCAATTCCTGTTTTTCTTTTCACTATGTCTTCAATCTGCGCAATCTGCTGGCTGGAAAGTTCCTCGGCATTTACAACAACATCCACATTTCCCTGGCTAATGCTGACTACAGCTTCCGAAAAACCTTTTGCTTCAAGCATCAGTTCCGCAGCATTTTCAAGTTCCGCAGCCTCCGTTAGCTGTGCTACTTCCTTTACTGCTGCCTTTTTATCAGAAGATGCCAGAGATTTGTTATTGATAATCTCCATCAATGTTTCTTTATTTTTTGCACGGCTCTGCTCCCTTGATAACTTTGCAGACGAAAAATAATCACTGCTTAAGCTATTAGAAACCATAACAGCCTCTCCAGGGCTTTCCTCCGACGCAACAACCTCTCCATTGTCATTCACCTTATACTCATCTTTTCCCTCATCTTCTGCTGAGAGGTCTGTCTTTGTTTCCTTCTCGTCCTTGTTGTCTGCGGATGTCTCAACAGAATCTTTCTTTTCCTCAGACTTTTTCGATGCATCCTTCTGTTTTGCATCCTTCGTTGCAGCCTGTTCTTTATTTTGAGATGATACCAGACCACTTGTGCTAATCTCCTGTCCGGTAAAATTTAAATACCCTGCCACCACAATCATAATTGCCAGTGCTGTAACAATAATCTGGTTCTTTCCTACTATTTTCTTCACCTAGCCCTCCAATCTCTGTTGCTTTTCGCCCAACAGACTTATTCCATTTTCATTACTTTAATTTTATGAGGCTCTATCGGAAATAATGCCTGAATCGCCTCAATAATTTCCTTTTCTTTCTTGCCAGAACCAGCCCCCTGTGCCACCACGATCACCCCCTCTATAGCAGGAGAATGAATTTGTACCACATAGGGACTCTCCTCCCCATCTTTTTTAACAAGAACACTCTCTCCTTTTGACTGATAACTTGAATCTTTTTTGCTGCCCCCGACAGTATCCTCCTGCAGCGAATCATCTTCTGTGATACTGTCATCCTGCAGTGTCACTTTTTCCTCAGAAGATGCCAGTGTCAGCATAACTTCGACTTCCCCAAGTCCTTCTACTTTTGATAAAATCTCTGCCGTTTCTTTCTCCAACCTTCCGGCATACTGTTCCATTGCCAGAAAAAGCGCGTCGCCTTCACGGAGCGCCTCCGACTCTTCCACGCGGTCTTCTGTCTGGGAGTCGCCGCCGGATGGCAGTGACAGAACCAACAAAAGCACCCCTGCCAGCACAACAAGCATCAGCCTAAAAAAACCAATTTTTTGAATCAGTTCCCTTATATTTTCCATCATTCCCATATATGCACCTTATCCTCCCCTATCGCAAAATAATTGCATATCTGCTTTTTTAATCTCTTTGAATATTTATAATCCTCTTTAGGATAATTAATATTTTTTTGCTTTTCTCCCTCAATCTGAACTGCCTCCACAGAAAGTTTTTCTTGTTCTTTTTGATCTCCCAGAATTGTTCCTGACTTAACCGATATTTCCTGAATCTGCCATTCCTCATCCCCCTGCTTAATATCCACAAGAACTTCTTCCGCATTCAGCCCATTTTCCTCTGCCATCATCATCACCTGTTTTTTTACCGTCTCCTTGTACTCCTCCCTTACCATTTCCTCAAACCTGCCATCTGCTATATTCATCTCTTCTTTAATATGATCCAAATCCATCTTAAGCACCTTCTCTTCCAAAATGCTATACCACTCATTTTCATACTGAAAAACCGTCAAAATAGGAGACATCATCAAAAGAATCATAATCACTCCACTAAAAAATTGGAAATATTGGCTATACTTTGGATTTGAAATCAGCCCTCGAAGCACCGTGACGATTACTACATATACCAGAATATTTTGAACTAATTGTTTCATTATCCCTCCACCCCATCTGCCCTATTGATAAGTAGATTATGAAATACTATCTAAAAAACATTGTTAGACATTCCTCTAAAAACAGCCTTAGCACTATTTATAGAAAACACTCAGCTGGACTTACTACAAATCTTTACCTTACAAATGTCATCGCACTTATCAATGCAATAGAAACCACAAACATCATACAGCCAACAAAAACAGCATAGGTCAATAATTTCATAGATTCTACAACTGCAGCAATACAGGCTGTAATCCTGCTATCCGAAACTGGCTGAATCAAAGCACCAATAAACTGAAAGCCGAACCGATTTACCACCAGCCTAAGGAGCGGTATTCCACAATAGAAAAGTACCGCAATAATCCCCACTGCCCCTACAGAATTTTTCACAAGATTTCCAGCCAGCAGAATTGTACTGGTCACACTGCTGATCGTGCTCCCCACGCCTGGTATAGCACCTGAAAGCTTTATAATAGCAGACGACTCCAACTGGGAAGTAATCGGCACCACCAATCCCTGGATCACATTAAGCCCCATCATAATCCCAAACATTGTCTTCATAACAAATTTCACTACATCATGGATCAGTTCTGACATCTTCGTAAACATATCCTGTTTAGAAAGCTGGTTAGCAATCCGCAGCAGAAAATAAATGTGGATTGCAGGAAGGGCAAATTTGACTAGCACAAAATCAACCAACGTTATCATAATTAACGTAAACTGATAATACACCCCAGAACTAAGCGCCCCTTGTGAAAATGCCATTGTCATAAAGTAGGATGGAGACAGAACCTTCATAAAATCCAGAAGCTGTGTCAATGTATCCCCTGCAATCCCTGCAATCTGGATAAATGATGTCAGGAGCAAAGAAAAAAACAACATATACACAGCATAAAATGCTGTCTCTGCCACCTGTTTTCCCTGGAGCAGGCTTGTAAAATTGCTAAGCATTGCTCCAATCACAGCTATCAAAACCAAATATACATACATTTTCTTTTCCTGGGCCAGATTTGCCGCCAGCCCATCAACAATCGTCCGAAAAATCGATTCCACCGAAACCGGGAGTTGTCCATGCATCAAGCTTGTCACATATTCCGAAAAAGAAAATGTCTGATCCCCCAGCATCTGATCCATCATCTGCTGAATATCCACACTCGAAATCTCATCCCAGACTCTGTCCGCCTCTTCCATTCCGCACCCCTTTCTTTACAGATTACCTATTGTCTCTATCAATGTCATTAATATAGGAATGCTGACAACCAATATCATCAATTTTCCATAAAACTCTATCTGGTTTGCCACTGCGCCGTATCCCGCATCATGGCACAAGTTTGCCCCAAATTCCGCCACATAGGTTATGCCCACAATTTTTAGCAAAATCCCAACATACATAGAACCATTCCCAAGATACTCCTCAACCTGGCGGATCACATCAATTATTTCCTGTATTTTACCAAGTGAGAGAGAGAGCAAAAGGAGGCAGGCCGCCATAATAGCGAGCATCCCAAACTCTGCCTTTTCTTTTTGCAGCGGAATCGCCAGAAAGACCGC
This sequence comes from uncultured Lachnospiraceae bacterium, assembly GCA_910585905.1. GTDB lineage: Bacteria > Bacillota > Clostridia > Lachnospirales > Lachnospiraceae > Butyribacter. The sequence goes on along the minus strand of CAJUID010000038.1, from coordinate 10,746 downwards.
CATCACCCCGATAATTGCAACCTTTAACATCCATATCCCCCATTCCTGCCTGTCCAAAGGGCTACATCACACAAACCAGGCACTCTTTCTACCCCCGCTCTTGCAACCCACTAAAGAGCAAATAGCGTCTGTATTGTCTCAAACAGTTCCGCGATATATGGAATCACCCACAAAAGCACCAGAATTAGTCCCGCAAGGCTTACTAAAAATGCCTGCTCGTCCCTCCCGGAATGCTTTAGCACCTGTCCCAACACGGACACCAGGATTCCAACTGCTGCTATCCGAAATATTAATTTTATCGTCATATCTCATGTCGCCTTTCCTATCATATCAATACCAAAGTCAGAAAAAGCCCTGCCGTAATCCATACAATACTGCTTACCTTTGCTTTTTCCCCAAATTCCCGCCGTGCCTGAACAAGAATCTCCCGCAGGCGCGCCTGAAAAATCTCCAAAGTCCGCAACTGCGTCTGCCTGTCCATATTTCCAAGATTCTCACCGACCGAACATAACAAATCTAAATCCGTCTGTTTTAGGCATCCGATCGTCTCCACATTATGTATTTCCCTTGTCCAGTGATAAGCAAATCCCCTTCCATCATAACTCCTAAGGCAGTCACCCATATTTTCCCAAAGCCCCTCAAAATACCCCTGGCGCAGTGCCAGCTTGTCAAGCAACTCAATCATATCGCATCCTGAATATTCAATCTCACCATATAAATACTGCAGCGCCTGCTCTAACTCTGCTAACATCCTAATCCTTGCGGAATGTTTTGATACAGCATACCATCCCATCCCACTGCACCCAAGCAATACCAGCACCACGCCTGCCGCCTTCAACATGCGTATCTCCCTGACAGCCCTTGCTGCTGTCCCCCAGAAAAAAGAACACTGCCTCTCTCGTCAAAGATTGCCTGAATCTTCCCAATCTTTCCTGGCTGCAAAAGAACATACCGCCCAAAAACCTTTTCCCTCACCAACCTGCCAAGCACAGGCTTATTCTTAATATCATCTATTGAATTCCCATGTGCTGTCGCTAACAGAAAAATTCCACAATTCATCACATATTCCATCGCTTCCACATCTTCCCTAGAACCAATCTCATCTACCGCAATAATCTTTGGCGCCATAGAACGCACTAGCATCATCATCCCCTCCACTTTCGGGCATCCATCCAAAATGTCTGTCCGGCATCCTACCTGGTTCTGGGGAATCCCAAGATAGCAGGCACCCAGCTCAGAGCGTTCATCCACCACACCAACTGTCATGCCATCCCTGCTGCCATCCCCATCTGACAATTGCCGGATTAAATCACGGAGCATTGTAGTTTTTCCACAGCGCGGCGGAGAGATTAGCAGAGTATGAAATATCCCTTGTTCCCGTATCAGATAAGGAAGAATGACATCTGCACATCCGGCCACTTCATGCGCCAACCGGATATTCAAAAAAGAAATATGTTTCATACTTTTTGCCCCCTGCCTCTCCCAGATCATTTTTCCGGCCACCCCGACACGGTGTCCCCCTTGTACGGTAATGTATCCCTGCCTCAGTTCCTCCTCAAATGCGTACATAGAATAATTGCTGATATGCTCAAGCGTCTCCCTGATTTCCCTCTGATTTACTGTATAAGCCCTGTCCACCTCCTTGGTAAACCTTCCAGCTCTGTCCAGAAAATGTTCCTTTCCGTCATATACAATCAAAAAGGGTGCGCCAACACGCAGCCTGATCTCCTGGAGCTTTGAAAAATCCATGCTGCCAAAATCCAATAACTTCCGAAGCCCCACTGCAAGAATATGGATTACCTCCTCTTTTCTGCTGCCCATCTTGTCCACTATCCCACCTCCTTCAAAAACTGTAAGCCAAATACCCCGCCCCTTGCTTGTCTATTTCGTTACAGTTCTTACTCCATATATATGATGGGACAGGCAAAATATAACTGCAAATTTTATATTTGCCTAAAACCCACAAATGCGTTATGATAGGAAACGTAACAAAGGATTAGGCGCGCAGTCGCCAAGTGCAAAGGAACTTCCAGTTCCTTGCAAACATTGCGTTTGGCTCGTTGCTTACGCGAGAATAAGTTTGCGTCTGGTGTTTTGCCTTAGCGCAGGAAAAATTGTACTATTCACAGTAACAAAAAATATAGAAATGGAGATTACTATGGACTACGGTTTAATTGGAGAAAAATTAGGACACAGCTACTCAAAAGACATTCACGAAATGTTAGCAGATTACACCTATGATTTATGCCCTCTTACAAAAGAGGAATTTAAGCTTTTTATGGAAAAGCATGAATTTAAAGCGATTAATGTAACGATCCCATATAAACAGGAAGTCATTCCTTATCTAGATGAAATAGATGAGAATGCCGGGGCAATCGGTGCAGTCAATACGATTGTAAATAAAAACGGCAGATTATGCGGCCACAATACTGATTTTTCTGGATTTCTTTATATGCTAAAGAAACACAATATTTCGATTGAGGGAAAAAAATGCGTTGTGCTTGGGGACGGCGGCGCTTCTAAGGCAGTGGTTGCCGTACTTAAAAAACTTGGCGCAAAAGAAATTATTATCGTAGATATTATAAAAACTGCTGCTGCAATTACCTATGAGGAATGTTTCAAAAAACATACCGACGCAGAATTTATTGCAAACACAAGCCCTGTCGGAATGTTCCCAAAATGTGATGCAAGCCCTATAGACTTGACAAAATTTCCAAAATGCCAGGCAGTTGCTGATGTCATATACAATCCGCTAGAAACAAAGCTGGTTGCACAGGCAAAGGAACTTGGCATGACTGGTGTGAATGGGCTGGAGATGCTCGTTGCACAGGCACTCTACGCGGTAGAATTCTTTCTGGATACAACGTTAGATGAAGCAAAGATAGATGAAATATATCAAAAAATATACGAAGACAAAAAGAACGGGTAACAGATAAGGGGAATGTGTATGCCATGTTTTCAAAAACTACAGTTCAGACATGGCATACACATTCCCCTTTTTCTCTCCTATTTATGATTCGGAAAGATAAACAAAAAACTGGTTCCCTGACCTAGAACGCTCTTACATACAATCTTTATATTGTGACGCTTGGCAATCTCGCTGGCAATCGGAAGCCCCAGGCCGCTCCCACTATTATTTTGTTCAGAACGTTCTTTATGGAAACGCTCAAAAATATATGGAATCTCCTCCTCTGGTATTCCCTTTCCATAATCTGTGATGGTTACCGTATCCCCTTCCTTGTCCGACTGCAGTAAAACATCCACAATCTGCCCTGGCGGCGAAAACTTCACAGCATTATCAAGAATAATCGAAAACATCTGCCGTATTCTGCCATAATCCCCCAACAAAAGAACTGGAAGCTCTTCCTTTTTTAAATGGATCTCGATACTTTTCTTTGCTGCCAGACGCTGCATTGAGCGCACTGATTCAGAAAGTGCATCAGATAGGTTCATTTTAACTTTTTCAATCCGAAAACCTGCATTTTGTAATCTGGAAAGCTCCAACAGGTCATTGACAAGGCGCTGCAGGCAGGAGACATCTGCAAGCATCTGGTGATAATACTCCTTCACTTCATCCTGCCCGTCAACCAGCCCCTGATCCAATACTTCCAGCGAACCTTTGATCACCGTGATAGGAGTCCTTAACTCATGGGAAATATTTGACACAAAATCCTGCCTCATTTTATCCAGCTCTTTCCTCTCCAAATCAACTTTTGATAGCCGGACTGATAATTCATCAATATTCCCAGCTAACATACCAATCTCATCATTCTGGCTGATACCGGTATGTATTTGGTAAGCGCCTCTTATAATCTGTTCCGTAACACCGCTCATAACCTGCAACGGCCTGATAAAATGGCGTGCAAGAAGAATCGCAATGCCAATCGCGAGAATTAAGGCAGTAAACATACAAAATACGAGAATCAGAATCCCATCACGCCTTGCCTGCTCCATCCCATCAATCGAACTATGCAGCAAAAGGGCAGCAAAAATCGTCCCATCTTCTTTTTTCACAGGCACCCCTACCGTTACGGTAGATATTCCCGGCATAAAACTAAATGTCTGGCTTGATTCCATATTGCCCTGATACACTTTTTGGATCAAATCCTCTGCCCCGTCTGGAAGATTTTCGTAAGAAAGAGAACTTCCCCTATGGCCCATTTCAATCCTCTGCCCATTTTCATCAACGAGCCAGACTTTACTCATAGCAATCTCATCAATAAACCTCAGATACGCACCATATCCCCCGCCTCTGCCGGCACCAGTACCAAATCCATAATTTGAACCTGCCGTCTGCTGAAATTGTGACAACGTATCTGCAATTGCAATCGCGCGCTTTGTGAGTTCCTGCTCATGGATTGCCGCCGTGTGCCATGTAAATAAAGCCCAAAATAATACCCCAGCTATCATCGAAAACAGCAAAAGAACAACCGAAAAATATCCAATAAGACGTTTTGTGATTTTATACTTCATTTTCTATACCTTCAAATTTGTATCCCATCCCCCAAATTGTTTTAATCTGCCAGTTTGGATGTGGTACAGAATCTAATTTTGCGCGCAGCCTCTTGATGTGACTATCCACCGTGCGGTTATCGCCATAATAATCATATCCCCACAGACTATCTAACAAATTATCCCTTGAAAAGATTTTTTCCTTATTTTCCAGCAGCAGCCACAAAATCTCCAATTCCTTTTTGGTTAGGACAATCTGCTGCCCATCCACTGAGACCATTCCATTTTCTAAGCACACAGCAAGATTATCATAGGAAAGAGTGTCCCTAATTTGGTTTGATGTACGGTCGAGACGACGGAGCACGGCACGGACCCTCGCCATCACCTCATCCCCCGAAAATGGCTTTACAATATAGTCATCCGCTCCAATATCAAGCCCCATAATCCGTTCAAAATCCTCTCCCCTCGCAGTAATCATAATAATAGGTATATTTGACACCTTACGAATCTCACGGCATACCTCAAAACCATCTTTCTTTGGCATCATAACGTCAAGTAATATCATTTCAAAATGTTCTTTCCGGAAATACTGTACCGCTTCCTCCCCGTCGTGGGCTACCACCGGCTCATAGCCATCCTTTTTTGCAAACTCACTTAATATTTTTGTTATCTGTACATTGTCATCCGCAATTAAAATCTTATCCATATCGGCTCCCTCATAAAACTTGCATGTCTGCACCTACAAACACTACCATGAACGAAAGTATTGTTTTTTCCGTGACCTAATTGCCTTATTTTATCACAATATCGCGCGGAAAAAAACACAATTTCGTCATAACCGAAATCTATTTTATAAGTGTAACAAACAAAGAACTGCTAAACATCCAACAACTTTAGCATGAACAAACCCAACAAAGAAGGAGGAATCATTATGAAAAAAATCAAAAGCTTTCTGTTCCTATTAGCTGCTCTTATTCTTTTTACAGCCAGTTCTATTACGGTATCGGCCGCTGGCAATGAAACACCTGCAGACATTGTAGCACGCCTTACCGGAAGAGATGTTACAGACGTTATCCAAGAAAAATTAAACACCGGAAAGACATACGGCACTATTGCTAAAGAAGCTGGTAAACTAGATGAATTTAAAGCAGAATGCCTTGAGCTCAAAGAACAAATCCTAAAAGAAAATGTTGCAAACGGACTACTTTCACAGGATGAGGCAGACGATATCCTTGCTCCCATCAAAGAAAATCAGGCAATATGTGACGGCACCGGAAATGGTAACTGCTGGAACGGAACCCCCGGATATGGCAATGGCTGCGGCTTTGGCTGGAACAGAAATCCCGGCAACGGCTGCGGTTATGGACAAAATAGAAATCCTGGATACAACAGTAGTTCTAGCAATTACCAGAATCAAAGTCCTTCATATGGCAACGGCAATGGTTGGAACAGAAGCCGTGGCTATGGCAGACATTTAGCCGCACCGCAGGGCTGGCGCAATCCTGCTGGGACAGGACGTGGACAAAATGGAAACGGCAGGGGACCAGGATATGGTTATAATTCCTGCATCTTCAACAACTAATGTAAAAAAGCGCACCGCCAGCGCTGGTGCGCTAGCAAAAAAGTCTCCGACTTTTTTGTTGGTACATCACTATGTTATGAGCAATTTCCTATAAGTTAACAAAGGGCACAGACTTCGCTTGTGCCCTAGCAAAAACGCTAAAAGAACTTTAGTTCTTTGCGTTTTTGTTGGTACATCACTATGTTGCGAGCAGTTTCTTTAAGTAAAAAAACACCTAACTACAACAGGGCAGCTAAGAAATATATTCTTAAGCTGCCCTGCTTCAAATAAACCTTATTATACTCTCTTTAAATACTCCCCTGTACGTGTATCAATCTGAATGACATCGCCAGTCTCCACAAAAAGCGGCACGTTAACCTGCGCTCCAGTTTCCACGATAGCAGGCTTATTTGCGCCCTGCGCTGTATCACCCTTAAATCCAGGCTCTGTCTCTGTCACTTCCAGCTCAACAAAGAGAGGAGGCTCAATTGCAAATACTTCTCCGTTATGGGAAAGCATTTTAACCATCTCATTCTCTTTTACAAACTTCAAGGAATCCCCAATTTGATCCGCTGTCATATCAATCTGGTCATATGTCTCTGTATTCATAAAATGGAACATATCATCACTGTACAAATACTGCATATCTGCACGCTCAATATGCGCCTGCGGACATTTCTCAGTAGGACGGAATGTCTTTTCTACAACACCGCCACTTTTGATATTCTTTAACTTTGTTCTGACAAAGGCTGCTCCCTTACCAGGTTTAACATGCTGAAACTCAATTACCTGATACACATTTCCTTCAAATTCAATGGTCAAACCATTTCTAAAATCTCCTGCTGATACCATGATATAAAATCCTCCTTAATGTAATTGCAGAGTTAGTCTATTTAAAAATCCGCAAAATCCTTTTTACAGTTTACCTCATTTTGTCCGCGTTTTCAAGTACCATTCTTACATTAATGGGATACCACGTTGCGATGTTTTTTCCCAAACACACAAGCGCCACACATCGCCATACGCCAACCAAAAAACGGATCCCTACTGCAATACACTGATAATTTTATCCGCCACCTCTTCCGGTGTATATCCATCTGTTACGATCTCAAAATCCGCAGCCGCCCTATATTTTGGCTCCCTTGCTTCCATCAACTCCTTGATATAAGGCACATTCATGTTCCCGTTTAAAAGCGGGCGGTTTGTACTGTCTTTTACATGGGAATAGATTGTTTCTGGAGCTGCTGTTAAAAAAACTACCGTCCCAATACTTTTCATCTTCTCCACATTTTCACTGCGCATTGCCATCCCCCCGCCACAGGAAATAATGCTGGGCGCATAACCTGCCAGTGTATCCAATGTACCAGACTCAACCTGCCTAAAATACGGTTCGCCTGACTGCTCAAAAATTTCTGGAATACTCCGCCCCTCCAAAGCTACGATCATGGCATCCGTATCCGTTTCCTTCACATGGAGTTTTCTGCTAAGCAGCCTTGAAGTAGTCGTTTTCCCAACCCCCATAAAGCCAATCAGAAATATATGTTTTTGTAATCTCATTTCAATTATTCCCTTTCTCTATCTCTATTTCAGAGTGTATTAGAATCTATCACCAAGCACACACCGACAAAAACTTATCATTCGCCATATGTTTCATTTAGATGTAATAACTGCATTGCCTGATAAAGCTTATTTACCTCTATCTGCCCTGGTGCGCTTTCCTTTCCCATACAGCCAAACGTAACCGATGAACCAAATGTTTCACCTGCTATTCTGGTAACTGCCCCAAGGCCCCCCATCGACATCGAAATAATTGGTTTATCAACAATCAGCCGATTTGCCAAAAGCGTTGTCTCCATCAAGCATATCACATCTTCTTTTTCCTGCGGCATCACTGCAATCTTTGGGATATCTACCTTCATTTTATCCATAAAAAAAAGCCTGCGCAAAATTTCCTCTCTAGAAGGCGTCTGTTCAAAATCATGATAGGAACCAATGACTGCCGCATCCCTAGAAAGTTCTTTAATCAACTGACGCACCGACTGGTTGCAGCTATCTGACGTTTTCCATTCTTTTCGTTTCCGCTTCATCTTGTCATAACCGCGAAATACTTCTACATCAATTAAGTCCACACATCCGCTCTTCGCCATATGAAGTAGCAGTCCCTCATAATTTTCAAATGATATTTCTCTCCTGCCACCCTCTTTCGCCGTGCGGAACGTAAATAACAGCGGCAAATCCCCCAGCATACTTTGCAGTAAACTTGCTGTCTGCGCCACCTTCCCAAAATCTTCGGCCTCATCGAAAAAATCAGCCCGCCACTCTACCAGGTCAACAACATCCTTCTCAATATTTTTTGCCTGGTTTAATATCTGTTCCTGCTTCTCCTCCACAATAGGCACACAGATCTTCGGCATGCCGCTCCCAATCTCTAAATTCTTTACTTGAACCATATCTTCTCTTTCCTATAAACCAAAAAAACCATCCTCCCCATTGTGCAGGAAACTGTTCATACATCATATTCCACAGTTCCCAACCCACCGGAAAAGATGGCAGTCGGCTTCCTATTCATCCTTTAACGAATCCTTCACTCCTGCTGTAATAGCCGTTACTGCAGCAATCACTACAACCGCTGCAACCACTACAATGCCAATCACTCCTGCAATCAAAGCCATATTGCTCCCCCGCCTTTCACACTTCCAATCATGCTGGATCCACCAGCATAAACAACCTTATTTCAAATCGAACCAGACACCGGAAATACGGCATCTGGCCCGTTTGTATGTTCTATTTCAATTAATTATTAATCAGCTTGTCATCCTCATTGTTCCAGCTATAGAGCTTACGGATATCCTTGCCTACCTTCTCAGCCGGATGCTCAGCAGCTAACTTCCTCATAGCCTTGAAATGAACCTGACGTCCTGCTGATGACATATCCAGCAAGAAATCCTTAGCAAATGTTCCATCCTGAATATCAGCAAGCACTTTCTTCATTGCCTTCTTTGTATCCTCAGTAATAATCTTAGGTCCTGTAATATAATCTCCATACTCAGCAGTATTAGAGATAGAATATCTCATTCCCTCAAAGCCAGACTGATAAATAAGATCTACAATCAACTTCATCTCATGAATACACTCAAAATATGCATTTCTTGGGTCATATCCAGCTTCGCAGAGTGTCTCAAAACCAGCCTGCATCAGAGCGCACACACCGCCGCAAAGCACAGCCTGCTCACCAAAGAGGTCTGTCTCTGTCTCTGTGCGGAATGTTGTCTCAAGAACACCAGCCCTAGCCCCGCCGATACCAAGTGCATATGCAAGTGCCATATCCTGTGCCTTGCCAGTAGCATCCTGATATACCGCAATCAGACAAGGAGTTCCCTTACCCTCCTGATACTCAGAACGTACCGTATGACCTGGAGCCTTAGGTGCAATCATTGTTACATCAACATTCTTTGGAGGCACAATACATCCAAAATGAATATTAAATCCATGTGCAAACATCAGCATATTGCCTGCTTCCAGATTTGGCTCAATCTCTTCCTTATACAAGTCAGCCTGCTTCTCATCATTGATAAGAATCATAATAATATCAGCCTTCTTTGCAGCCTCTGCTGCTGTATATACTGTAAATCCCTGCTTCTCAGCCTTCTCCCAAGACTTAGAGCCTTCATAAAGCCCGATAATGACATTGCATCCTGACTCCTTTAAGTTCAGGGCATGTGCATGTCCCTGGCTGCCATAACCAATAATAGCGATTGTCTTTCCATCTAACAGGGATAAATTACAATCGTCCTGATAAAAAATTCTTGCTTCTGCCATTTTCTATTCCTCCTATTAATTTAAAATTATTTATGCAAAGCGCAAGTCTTGTATGACTGAGCTGACACAAACACGCTACTTTCATTCACCAAAGCTGCTCGGAACACTGTCCGCCCAGCCACAGCAGCAGGCATTGCTTTCAGCACACTTGCATGCAAGCAATGGCGTTTTACTCTGAATCAATTTCCTCGAACATATCCTCAGCACCACGGCTTAACCCGGCTATGCCTGTCCGAACCATTTCCTTAATGTCATAACCGTCCAACAATTTAATAAATGCATTTAATTTGCTCTGATTTCCGGTTAATTCTATCATCATAGTATTGATGCCCACATCAACAATTTTCGCACGGAAAATATCTGCGATTGCCACAACAGCCGGCCTTTCCTCTGCCATAACACCTACTGTTACCAGAATCAATTCCCGGCAGACCCTATGGCCGCTCTTTAACACCTTGACGCAACGGACATCCTCTAACTTTGCTACCTGTTTCTCAATCTGATCCAGCACCTGGTCATCACCATGTACTACAACTGTCATACGGGAATAGGCTGAATTTTCTGTCTCCCCCACTGTCAGACTGTCAATGCTGTATCCTCTGCGGCTGAATAAACCGGATACCCTGCTCAATACACCAGACGTATTGTCCACCAAAATTGATAATACACGTTTATTCATACGTCACCTCGTTTTCGTCTTGCGACGTTTTTATTCAACTTTTTACACCATATCCGATTGTAACAATATGAAAGAACTTTGTCAAGGCAGAAAAACATAGCCATCAGGACAACAGCATTTACTTATATTACATCTCACCTTCCATAAAATAGAGAAAGCCAAAACAACCTTTCATTGACATTTGACTTTCCCCATTTTTTATGAAGAGATAATCTGCAGTTATCCATAACACATA
>CAJUID010000037.1 GCA_910585905.1 uncultured Lachnospiraceae bacterium | reverse complement strand
GAGCATCTGCCTTACAAGCAGAGGGTCACAGGTTCGAGCCCTGTAGGTCCCATTTGGTAATTATTTATTACTATGCCGCAGTGGCGGAACTGGCAGACGCCCAGGACTTAAAATCCTGTGGGTAGTGATACCCGTACCGGTTCGATTCCGGTCTGCGGCATTATAGAGGAAATCGGAAGTCTTTAATATTTTTTAATAAGATTTCCGATTTTTTTGTCATTTTATAGGAAATTGTTCGAAACATATTATGGGATAAAAATAATGGCAAAAAAGTGGCAAAAATTTGACAATGGAAAAAGTTAGTAGTATAATATTAATAACTGAGTATATAGAACATATACAAAATTTGGGCGGAAAAATTTAAGGAATAATAGAATAATGACGAAAAATAATTAGGTTTCTTATTTTTTATTTTATGACTGGTGGAATTACATTTCCTTTTGTGGGCAATGGCGTTTTTTTGCGCCTTGGAATATATTGTAATCAATATCAATTATAATGAAAGAAAGAGAGGCGAAGTTTATGAAACAAAGAAAAAAAGTTGCCATTTTATTGGTGGTGACGCTTGTGTTACAAATGATGCCGCTGCCTGTGGGAAGTCTGGCAGGGGTGTTAGACATTTTTAGTGTTAGCCAAGCGGCAGAACCGACAAGCGGTGAAGTGGGAAATGGTGACAATCTTATTAGTTGGAGCGTTACTGGAACAACTTTGACATTGACTGGTCAGGGGTCTAGCATAATGCCTGATTATGGAGCGCGTACTAGTTACAGCAACCCTTATTATGATGAGAATGGGAAGCCCTATAGTGGGCCGACTGCTCCATGGGGAAAGTATGCCAATGTGGTTACTGAAGTAAACGTAACGGGGGTGGCAAAGCTTGGAGTATATGCATTCTACTCATTTGAAGATTTGACATCTGTTTCCATGTCCGGGGTGACAGAGGTTGGAGATGATACTTTTAGTAATTGTTCTTCGCTTGTAGGAATTTCTCTATCAGGGGTGAATAAGGTTGGTAGTTATGCGTTTTCTGGGTGTAAGAGTCTTGAAAATGTTTCTGGTAGCAATTCTGTAGGAAATTTTGGAAACTATGCATTTAATCATTGTTCAGCTTTAAGCACGATTTCCCTTAAAGCGGATGCTGCTATGGGGGATTATGTGTTTGCTGCAACAGGGTTGACGCAGGTTATATGGCCAAGCGGGAGCACATCAATTAGCGAAGGGGCATTTCAGCAATGTGAAAAGATAAAAACCATTGAAATACCTGGCCAGGTGCGTACACTTGGGGCGTATGCGTTTAATTGGTGCAGCAGTGCTACGGGAATTACAGGATTGGACAATGTAACTTCGATTGGAACAGACGTATTTTCTAGCTGCAATAGCTTGACGGATGTTGTTTGGTCAAATCAAGTGACAAAGATTAGCAATTACGCTTTTGCAAATTGTTCAGGGTTGACAAGTATTACAATACCTGATTACATTACTGAGATAGGAAGTTCTGCTTTTAGCTCATGTGATGCGAGAGGGATGTTGACAATACCTGATAATGTGACAAAGATAGGAAGTTATGCATTTTATAGTTGTTCCAAAATTACAGGAGTTGTTATAGGTACAGGAGTAAAAAGCATTGAGGAAAATGCGTTTTATAACTGTAATCAGATGGCAGGTCTTGAGTGGAAGACAACTTCTCTTACAAAAATAGGAGCGGGTGCTTTTAGTGAGACTGCTCTTGAAAAATTTGTCGTACCATCATCTGTTGATACAATTGGTGTGAATCCATTTGTAGGCGGTAAGCTTGCTGAGATTGAGGTTGAGCAGGGAAATACAACTTATACTGTAGAAAATAAGATGCTGGTAACAAAAGATGCACCGAAGAAAGTGATTAGTTATCCATGCAATGCGGGGAAGGAAGCTGTAGTACCAGACACGGTAAAGGTCATCGGAGATAATGCTTTTTATAAAACTAACATATCGACAGTGTATCTGCCAGAGGGTCTTGAATCCATGGGGACATATGCTTTTGCTTATTCTGCTTTGACAACAGTGAAATTGCCAAAGAGTCTTGCCTCTGTTAGTCAGCGTGCATTTTATAATGCGAAATCTTTAGGGAGTGTGGAATTTCAAGAGGGACTGGAGACAATAGAAGAATATGCGTTTTCTGGTGCAACTTCGCTTGCTAGTGTGAGTTTCCCAGGCTCTTTGTTGACAATTAAAGGATATGCATTTTCTGGTGCAGCTGCTCTGACTTCAATTGATGGCGTGGGAGGAAAGCTGACAACTGTTGAAAATAATGCATTTTCTGGTTGTAGCAGATTGAAAGACGTGCGTTTTGGTGGTGATCTTGAGGTCTTAGGAAATAGTGCTTTCCAAAATTGTATTGCAATTAGTGAAATCACATTGCCAGATAAGCTACATACTATTGGGCGAGAGGCATTCCTTGGCTGTACTTCTCTGAAAAAAATTGTTTTTCCAAACAGTATTGAGAGTGTTGGGAATTCCGCACTTCGTGGCTGTGATTCTCTGGAGAGTGTTGATTTTGGTTCGATTATCCGCGAGATTTCTGGGGATGTTTTTGAAGGATGTCCAAAACTTTCAAGGATTACCATGTCCGAGAACAATCCCAATATGGTAACAGAAAAGAATGTATTATACAATAAGGCAAAGACAAAGATTATCTACTATGCTGCAGGTCAGCCAGATGATAAGTTTTCTGTCCCTGAGGGTGTGGAGACAATAGGCAGTAAGGCATTTACCTATTGTAGTCATCTGGAAGAATTAAGATTTCCTAAGACGGTGAAGACAGTGGAGAATTACGCTGTTTATTATAACACCAGTATTAGCAAGATATTCTTTTATGGTAATGCACCTAAGGCACAGACATCATCATCATCTTCCTCTAACTGGGAGAATGGAGCGATGATTACAACATATTCATACAGAAATAACGCTATTACAGGAAATAAAGTTGGAAGCAATACTTCTTATAATAATAAGGGGTTGGTTCTCTTTGTCCTTAAGGATTCTACTGGATGGGAAAACGGATGGAATGGTGTTGATAAGACCGATACAGACAAAGTACGTCATATATGGGCCGAACTGTATGAACTTGATAACAAGCGATGGGATCCAAATAAGACGGATGAGTCAAAAGGTGAATTCAAGAGTGGATTAAAATGGGTATACCGCGATGATATCGGAGAGGTTAAATTTATTGGTGAGGGAGAAGTTCCAGATTTTGAGGAAGGGAATTTGTTTACCTGGACTGATAAAAACGCAGATGCATGGCTTGAAAGCATTGGAGAGCCGAAGGATTATATGCAGGATGTGAAATTGGTAGAAACTGGCGGTGCAACAAGGATTGGAAAGAATACATTTAAAGGTGCTAGTCAGCTTTACAGGGTGTTGACAGAAAGCAGTCTGACTGAGATTGGAGAATCAGCTTTTGCGGATTGCCCAAGCTTAGCGATTGTAGATGTCTCAAATGTCAATAAGATCGAGAAAGAAGCATTTAAGAACGACGTAGCGATTAAGGACGATATGGATGCCAGAGGTGTCAAGGAGATTGGCGAAGGGGCATTCGGCGGATGTAGTGGAATGACGGAGATTCTTCTAGGTGAAGGTCTGAAGTCTTTGGGGAAAGCGGCATTTGCCTCTTGTAGTGCGCTGGAGACAATGATGTTGCCAGAATCCACAGAGACATTAGGTGAGGGATGCTTTACGGGATGTAGCACGCTTCGGACAATTAATATCCCAGCAAGCATTCAGAACATTCCAGCATCATGTTTTAAGAGCTGCGCTGGGCTGCAAAAAGTATATTTCTATGGTGATTGCCCAGAAACCAGAGAAGCAGATGCTTTTGAAGGGGCACATGAGAATTTGGTAATCTATTGTAGGACAGCGAACAAGACATGGGATGGTGTAAATGACTGGAACGGCATTCCAGTGGAGCATCTTGATAAATTCTTTAGAGAAAGAGAAGACCACTATTCTTTTGCTAATACAGGAAGTTCTTTTGGGTATAGTTCTGTGTACTATATTCCATTGCAGCGCTATGTGACTGCTATGCAGAGTATTATTAGGGGATCTTTCTACCATGCATGGGATGGTCAATGGGGAGGAAGTTGTTTCGGTATGGCATCTTCTTCCACAGAGTTTTATCAGGGAACCAAATTTAATGTGGAAGATTATACTGCAGGCGCAGAGAAATTGTTTGATGTGTCTGCACCACAGGATGATAGGGCTGACCTTACAAAGTTGATTGAGATTTATCAGGTATCACAGTTTGAGAGTACAATCAGCTCGGAAATTGCAAAGAATACGAAAGCGTATCGAAAACTGATTAAGCAGGTTGAGGAGTTTGAACGTTCTGGCGGTCTCTTCACTGATGAAACTGCCGATCCTCTTATTATGTGTCTGTATTCTGGATGTTCTGGTCACGCAGTAGTGCCGGTGGCTGTGAATATGGATAATAACGGAAATTATATATTAGATGTATATGACAGCAATGCTCCAGGCTCTTTCCAGAAGCTAAAGATAAGGAAAGATTTTGGAGGAATTGAGTATGAAAATTATACAAAAGCATCCTTCGTAAGATATTCTACGGTACGCGATGCGTTGGTGAACGCTGATTTTACAGGTTTGCATGTAGAGAAGCAGGAGAAGGAAAGCGATACAGTAGCGATTGCTGTAAATAGGGAAGATGTAAGTCTTGTTAATGGCGGTGACAGAGATTACAGCGAGATTGAAGGCGCTTATGAGCAGAGACCTATATCTGGTGATGAGGAAGAGGAGTTTAGCGGTATCCGCAGCTTTATCTTGCCTCAGGGTGAATACAAAATAGAAGAAAAAGAGAATGCAGAGGGAGACAACACTGCAAAAGCCGCAGAAGAGGATTTGAAATATTATGTGGCTACAGAGGATTTCTTCTCTGAGATAGAGACATCAGATGACGATGCAGCACTTACAATTAAGAGCGTAAAGGGAACAGGTTATGACTCTGTATCATTGTCTTCAGAAAGAGAAGATACAAAGACTAATCTTACCTTGATGGATGTGTCAGGTATTGAGAAAGAAATTTCTGTGACAGGTAGTTCGATCAAGGTGGAAGTCAATGATGACAGTCAGATGGAGGTATCTGTTTCGGAAGGTGCTACAGTTGTTGTAGATGGCAATGAACTGCAGTTATCTGATGAAAATAAAGCGACAGTTTCTTTCTATGCAGAAGCAGGGGAGAATCCAATAGCAGCAAATGATTTGTTCTGTGAACTTTATTTGGATGAGGACAATAAACTGTCAGGAACTGCTCAGGCATATTTGACCTGGAAGAAGGAATATGTAGGAAGTGTGGATGTCAATATAAAACTGTCAGATGAGAATGGTAACCCGATAGCGGAATATACAGAGTCAAAGACGGTTGGACTGGGAATGCAGGTAATCAATACAGAGTTACAGAAAGTCAGCACAGAATTAGGTGGTCTGTCAGGGGAATTTAATGTAATATGTGAAATGACGCTGGCCGATTCTGAAGGCAATAAAGTGACATTGGATCCAATTACAGTTACTTTGCGGGCAACAGGTGATGAACCAGAGCAGCCGTCAGAGGCGCCTACAGCAACACCTACAGTAGCGCCAACGTCTCCTTCGGCAAAGCCGCCACAGAACAACTCATCAGGCGGCAACGGCACAGTTGTTTTCGTAACACCGTCGCCTGCAGCGACAGCAACGCCTACCCCATCGGCAACACCTACAGCAACAGCAACGGAGAACCCTAGCATAACACCGAAACCAATAGTAACCCCAGAGCCGATTGTGACACCGGAACCTGTAGAAACACCGGAACCTGATGATCCATCAGACACAGTTACGAAACCTTCTGTGCCGAAAAAGGGACAGATTAAGGCTGTGGGTGCAGTGAAGTATATTGTGACGAAGCAGTCAAAGAAAAATGGAACAGTTGCTGTGCATAGTGCAAAGAAAAAGAATGCTGCGAAACTTGTGATTCCAAAGAAGATAAAAATTAATGGGTATTCTTTCAAGGTAACAGAGATTCGCAAGAATGCATTCAGCAACATGAAGAAATTGTCTGAGGTGAATCTTGGGGCAAATGTGAAGAAAATCGGAAACAATGCCTTTAAGAACTGTAAGAAACTTCAGTTTGTAATTATTCCAAGCAAAGTAACAACGATTGGAAAAGGTTCCTTTGCAGGATGTACAAAATTGGTTCGGATGCTAGTAAAATCTAATAAGATTAAATCAGTAGGTGCTGGTGCATTCCGAGGAGTATCTTCAGATATGATTGTGAAAACATCAGAGAAGAAATGGAGACAATACTCCAAGATGTTTATGGGCAAAGGAAAAATGTCACATAATGCATTGTTTATCATTAATCCGGTGAAGTTGAAGTTTAGAAACAAAACGTATTAATTACGGAACTCAGGATAAAATATTTTTGTATTGTAAATCGTAAGTATTTATCTGCCCTAAGCTGACGGTAGTTGGCTTAGGGCTTTTTGAACGATGGTATATTTCTTGTGAACATACTTGTTTAATTTTAGGTGGTGATGATAATGTCAGGTAAGGGTTCAGTAAATAATCAGGGGGGATGGGCGAAAAGAAATTGCAGCCATAAGCTTCTTTCTCTTAATATCGGACAGAAGAAAATACGAATTCAGATAATCCGTTCTAGCCGAAAAAGTACCTCATTAGAAATTATGCGGACTGGAGAAGTAGTTGTGCGTGCACCATACTGTTTAGCAGACCAGGAAGTAAAGGCATTTTTGGAAACACATAAAATGTGGCTGTCAAAAAAGCTTAAAGAGCAAATGGCCCGCCAGCCATATCCTTATCCAGTATTTGAAAATATAACAAAAAGTGAAATGGAGAGAATTAAAAAAATTATTTCTGGAAAAGTGAAGTATTTTGCTGGGATTATGGGTGTGGCATATGGCAAGATTACCGTCCGAAATCAAAAGACAAGATGGGGAAGCTGCAGTAGCAAAGGAAATTTGAATTTTAATTACCGTCTTGCGTATCTTCCAGAAGAATTGCTGGATTATGTTGTCGTTCATGAGTTGGCTCACCGGATTCATATGAATCACTCAAAGGAATTTTGGCAGACAGTTGCAATATTTTATCCAGATTACCAACTTTGCAAGGAAAAACTGCGAAAAATATTTTAATTGTATTTAATGTTTCAGAAGGCTTACAACATAGGCGTTATAATGCCAGGTTGTGAAGCCTTTTTATGTTACAGAAAGCTTACTGGTGGTGTAGCAGCAGATATTTTTTGGAATTAAATTATTGCTTTATAATGGAAAAAATGTAAACGTGCTTCTATCTGTAGCTAAGTCATGCCTCGTTGCCCTGCAGCGGGGTATTTGATTATTTTTGTATATTTTATGCAAAATGTGGCGATACTTTGAATAGTTCTTATCATTTTATAGTTTGTTTTTGGTGGAATGGTTTTCAGAAGGGGAGAGAAATCATGGAAATTGATTCCAAAGAGCAGCTGTATTTGTGTATATTGCACAAAAGAGTGTGTGGTCAATTGTGCAAAAAGATGAAATAATACAAATTGCCAAAAAAGTATTGAAAACGTTTCCGATAAGTGCTACTATTAGCGCATAGGAAACGTTACCAATGAAGGTAATTCGCTGGTGACAGGGCAATGAAAATTATATTTTAGGAAAAGGAGAAAAAGCTATGAAGAAAAAGTTTTTGAGCGTCGCACTATGTTTGACAATGGTTGCCTCTTTGTTTACGGGCTGTGGCAGCAAGGATGATTCTAAGAAAGATGATTCCAAGGGAAAAGTTTACTACCTGAACTTTAAGCCTGAGCAGGGTGATGACTGGAAAGCTTTGGCAGAGGAGTATACTAAGGAAAAGGGAGTGGAAGTGAAGGTTGTAACAGCAGCAGCCAACACATATGAGCAGACTCTGAAATCCGAGATGGCTAAGACGGATGCTCCTACATTATTCCAGGTAAACGGGCCGGTAGGACTTGCTACATGGAAAGATTACTGCTACGACTTAAAGGATTCTGACATTTACAAGCAGGTTAAGAGTGATGATTTTGTGTTAAAAGATGGTGATGCAGTTAGAGGTATCGCGTATGTAATTGAGACATACGGTCTTATTTATAACAAGACACTGCTTGCAAAATACTGCGGACTGGATGGAGCTAAGATTGCAGATGCTTCTGAGATTAATAGCTTTGCAAAGTTAAAAGAAGTTGCTGATGATATTCAGGCAAAGAAGAAAGAGTTAGGCGTTGAAGGTGCATTTACCTCAGCCGGTATGGATGGTTCTTCTGACTGGAGATTTAAGACTCATCTTGCTAACCTTCCAATTTACTATGAGTACAAGGCAGATGGAATTGGTTCAACAGAGGCGATTAAGGGAACCTATCTCGAGCAGTATAAGCAGATTTGGGATCTCTATTTGAAAGATTCAACTTGTGAACCAAAACTTCTTGCAAGCAAGACTGGTGACGAGGCATCAGCAGAGTTCGCAACAGGAAAAGCTGTATTCTTCCAGAATGGTACATGGGAGTATGGCAATATTACAAAGAACGGACTTTCCGATGATGATTTAGGAATGCTTCCAATTTATATTGGTGTTGAAGGTGAACAGGATCAGGGACTTTGTACAGGTTCAGAGAATTACTGGTGTGTAAACAGCAAGGCATCAGAGGCTGATATCAAAGCTACATTAGAGTTCTTGAACTGGTGTATTTCAAGTGATAAGGGCCGTGACAAGATTGCAAACACAATGGGATTTGTAACACCATTTAAGACATTTGATGATGGATATGCAGCTAAGAATCCATTAGTAAAGGCAGATGCAGATTACCTTGCAGCAGGTAAGACTCCTGTTTCATGGAACTTCCCAACAATTCCTTCTGAGGAGTGGAAGAATAATCTGGGTAACGCTTTGCTTGAATATGCTCAGGGCACAGGAAAATGGGATGCAGTAGAGAAAGCATTCGTAGATGGATGGGCAGAGCAGTATCAGGCTACACACTAAGATATCGAAAAGTATTTAACATGATATAATGCATATTCTGCGGCAGGGATACTAGTTGAGGAGCTGGCCTGCTGCAGAGGATGTTGCCTGCTTTGGCTTTTATGTTAGGACACCAGCGCAGGCGGT
Organism: uncultured Lachnospiraceae bacterium; assembly: GCA_910585905.1. GTDB lineage: Bacteria > Bacillota > Clostridia > Lachnospirales > Lachnospiraceae > Butyribacter. Next base: position 21,608 of record CAJUID010000037.1, on the reverse strand, counting down.
GTCCTAATTTGCAATATAAATACTTTGCACAGTGAAGCCAATGCGTTTTTTTCTTATGGGGAAACAGATGACAAAATGCATGTGCCTTTTGTTTCTGTTCAATTGGTTTAGAGATTAAAAGGAGAGGAAAGAATGAATAATTCAATCAAAAAGTATTTTCCGATTTTTGTATTGCCAACATTGGCAGCGTTTATTATTGGATTTATCGTTCCCTTCATTTTAGGTATTTACTTATCCTTCTGCAAATTTACAACCGTAACAGATGCTGAGTTTGTAGGAATAAGTAACTATATAAAGATATTTGGGGATAAGAATTTCTTACATTCGATTTGGTATACGGCTGCGTTTACAGTTGTATCTGTTATTTTAATTAACTTACTTGCTTTTGTGGTAGCAATGCTTCTCACAAAAGGGTTTAAAGGAACAAACATTTTTAGAACCGTATTTTTTATGCCAAACCTGATTGGTGGTATTGTATTAGGTTATATTTGGCAGATCATTTTAAATGGTGTTTTGGCGCATTATGGTGTAACATTACAGTTTAGCGCTACATACGGATTCTGGGGCTTGATTATTTTGATGAATTGGCAGCAGATTGGTTATATGATGATTATTTATATTGCTGGTATTCAGAATATTCCAACAGAACTGATTGAAGCAGCTAAAATTGATGGTGCAACCTCATGGCAGTCACTCAAAAATGTGGTTTTGCCAATGGTAATGCCATCTATCACAATTTGTACCTTTTTAACATTGACAAACGGATTTAAGCTCTTTGACCAGAACCTTGCACTGACAGGCGGTGGGCCATCCCATCAGTCAGAAATGCTTGCACTTAACATTTTTGATACCTTCTATACAAAGATAGGGTATGAAGGCGTAGGCCAGGCAAAGGCTGTTATATTTTTCATATTAGTTGCCTTAATTGCATTTGTTCAGCTTAGGGCGACAAGGAGCAAGGAGGTGCAGCAGTAATGAATGAAAAGAAACGTCAAAAAAAGGCAGAACAGTTCGGAGATACCTCTCAGTTAAAATATGGATGGCTGCTGACTATCATTTTTTCAGTATTCTCCGTTATATTTATTAGTCCTATTTTTATCGTGTTAATGAATTCGTTTAAACAGAAATCATACATTAACCTGCAGCCTTTTGATTTTCCAAAGAGCGAAACTTTTGTTAAATTGGAAAATTATGCTAGAGGTATTGAGCAGATTGGTTTCTTTGACGCATTTAAGAATTCGTTGATTATTACGGTGCTTTCCGTTGCGGCTATTATCCTCTGTACATCTATGTGTGCTTGGTATATTGCCAGAGTGAACAGCAAGGGAACAAATCTTTTGTATATGCTGTGCCTGTTTTCAATGATCGTGCCATTCCAGATGGTTATGTTTACGTTATCAAAGATAGCAGATATGCTTGGGTTAACAACTCCACTTGGTATTGTAATTGTTTATCTGGGATTCGGAGCAGGTTTAGCGGTATTTATGTTTGTCGGTTTTGTTAAATCAATCCCACTTGAAATAGAAGAAGCTGCCATGATTGATGGATGTAACCCAATCCAGACATATTTTCAGGTGGTACTTCCAATTTTAAAGCCGACTTGTATTACAGTTGCAATTCTGCAGGCAATGTGGATTTGGAATGATTACCTTCTTCCATATCTGGTACTTGATATTACAGAATATAAAACGATTCCGATTGCAATACAGTATTTGAAGGGTGGTTATGGTTCTGTAGACTGGGGCGCAATGATGGCGATGTTAGTATTGGCTATTATTCCGATTGTTATATTCTATATGGCATGCCAGAAGCATATTATCAAGGGCGTTGTTGCAGGAGCGGTGAAAGGATAATATATATGAGAGCCAGTGGGATTTTATTGCCAGTTGCCAGCCTGCCTGGGAAATATGGCATAGGATGCTTTTCAAAGGAAGCGCGTAAATTTGTGGACTTTTTAGAAAAAGCAAAGCAAAAATACTGGCAGATACTGCCCGTAGGACCAACAAGCTATGGAGATTCACCATACCAATCGTTTTCTACATTTGCTGGGAATCCTTATTTTATAAGCCTTGAAAGTTTAATTGAGCAAGGGCTTTTAACGAAAAAGGAGTGTGATGCGGTTGATTTTGGTGAGGACGAGGGCTCTGTAGATTATCATAAGCTTTATCTTGAGCGTTTTAAACTACTTCGAAAGGCATATGAAAGAAGCAATATCACACAGAAAGAAGATTTTCATAGTTTTTGTGAAGAAAATGCATTCTGGCTGAAGGATTATGCAATTTATATGGCGGTTAAGACGTTTTTTGATGGAAAAAGTTTTGATAAATGGCCAGAAGATATAAGACGCAGGCTGGGGTATTCAATGGACTATTATCAAAGAGAGCTTTATTTTGAGATAGAGTTCTATGAATATATTCAGTATGAGTTTTATAGACAGTGGTTTGAGCTTAAGGAATATGCAAATAGCAAAGGGATAAAGATTATTGGAGATATTCCAATTTATGTTGCATACGACAGTGCAGATGTCTGGGCTCACCCTGAATTATTCCAGATGGATAGGGAGGGGAACCCAGAAACTGTTGCGGGCTGTCCTCCGGATGGTTTTTCCGCTACAGGCCAGTTATGGGGCAACCCAATCTATCGCTGGGATTATCATAAGAGCACAGGATACGAATGGTGGGTTAGGCGCATGGAGAAATGCAGCCAGCTCTATGATGTGACGCGCATTGATCATTTTAGGGGATTTGACGAGTATTTTTCGATTCCTGCAGATGCAAAGGATGCTACATCAGGCCATTGGGAAAAAGGGCCTGGCGTTGGGTTGTTCCGTGCAATCAAAGCAAGGCTGGGTGATATACAGATTATTGCGGAAGATTTAGGCTACATTACTGACAGCGTAAGGCAGCTTGTACAGGATTGCGGTTTCCCAAATATGAAGGTACTGGAGTTTGCTTTTGACTCAAGAGATTCCAGTGGGCCAGGGGAATATCTTCCATATAATTATAATAAAAATTGCGTGGTATATACAGGGACGCATGATAATGAGACCCTATTGGGATGGCTTAGTAATATATTGCCAGAAGAAGTCAAGATGATTCAGAAATATATTGGAAGGGATTTGCAGAAAAAAGAGGATATCGTATATGAAATGATACGGCTTGCACAGGCATCGACTGCAGATTTTTGTATTATTCCAATTCAAGATTATCTCTGTCTGGATAATGAGGCAAGAATTAATACGCCATCTACTGTGGGGATAAATTGGAAATGGCGTATTTCCGAAAATGATTTGAGTGATGGGTTGGTGCAGAAAGTAAAAGAATATACTGTCATATATGGCAGGGCATAGGAAAAGCTGCGGCAGGTCCTGATGGATTTGCTGCGGCTTTTTAAAATATAAAAGGGAGTTTGATATAAATATTTTGATGTGATATAATATTTTGGCAAAGTAAGAAACGGGGGGATTTTAGTATGTCCGCTTTTACAATAAAAGATATTGCAAAAATATGCAATGTAGGAATTAGTACGGTGTCGAGGGCGATTAATAATGACCCGGGAATCAATAAAAATACAAGAGAGAGAATTTTAAAAGTAATTGACGAATACCACTATGTACCGAATAATAGTGCCAGAAACCTTAAAATGACAGAATCAAATACAATTGCCTTATTAATAAAGGGGATTGATAACCAGTTTTTTCAAGGAATGATTAAGATATATGAAGAAGAATTAAAAAAGATGAAGTATTCTTTTTTGATTCATGCTGTGGGAGAGGAGCAGGATGATGCGAGTGTTGCATTAGAGCTTGCAAAGGAAAAGAGGCTAAAGGGGATTATCTTTTTAGGCGGCTTAATGGATTATCCAGAGGAAGAGATGAATATGATTGGGATTCCATATGTATTATGCACGGTTGCTGTGAATATGGAAAAGCCAAAGCGTAATTGTATCTCGGTGTCCATAGATGATGAAAAAGAGAGTTATAGGGCAGTAGATTATCTGTGTAAAAAGGGGCACAAAAGAATTGCGATTATAACCGGAAGGGAGACGGATTATGCAGTCGGCGGCCTTCGGCTTGCGGGTTATATACAGGCGCTTAAGGATAATGGGATTGAATATGATGCAGAACTGATTCGATATATGAAGTCGGATTTGCCAGAATATTCTTGTGCGAATGGTTATCAGGTTGCAAAAGAGCTGTTGGCATCGGGAATAGAATTTACGGCAATTTATGCGATATCTGATTTGGTTGCTTTTGGTGCATACAAGGCGGTGTTTGATGCAGGAAAGAGGATTCCAGAGGATTATTCGGTTATGGGGTTTGACGGCCTGGAAATAACAAAATATTTTAATCCTTCTCTGACAACTATGATGCAGCCATGCAGCCAGATGGCAAAGCATTCTATTGAATTGCTGATGAAGGCGATTGACGGTGACACAGATAAGAAGCAGATTATTTTTGATGCAGAATTGTTGGAGCGTGACTCAGTTGCAGATATTCATTCGTAGGATACAGATGGCTTAAGCGGAGGAAGCAGGGTTTATGTTTAATTTGGAAGGAAAGTTTTTTAGTGTCATATCCCGGATGGGGGATTTGGTGATACTTAATATTTTGTTTTTAGTATGCTGTATTCCGGTTGTAACAGTTGGGGCATCTATTACTGCGATGTATTCTGTTACAAAAAAAATGGCGGAAGATAAGGAAGGATATATCCTAAGAAGTTTTTTCAAGGCATTTAAAGAAAATTTTAGGCAGTCGACAGTGATGTGGCTTATTTTGCTGGTGTTTGCAGTAATTTTGTCTGCAGATTTTTATATATGCAATAATTTTATGGAGGAAGGGTTGGCACAGACATTTGCCAAAGGGTTTATGCTTCTGGCGCTGATACTGCTTGTGTTTGTACTTTTGTTTGCGCTGACATTACAGAGTACCTTTGAAAATACGATTAAGAATACATTAAAAAATGCGTTGTTGATTTCACTGGGTCACGCACCTTGGTCTATTTTAATGACTATGCTGGCATTATCCCCGTTTATCGGCTTGCTTTATTTTGGTGAGTTCTTTGGGACGGAACTGTTGGCAATGCTTCTGATTTGGTTTTCTGGTGTAGCGTATATAAATTCATTTATCTTTAACAGAATTTATAAAAAATACATGTGATTTAATGATTTATAGGATTAGGGCGTCAAAAGTCCCTTCGGGGCTAAATCGACACAGAAATGTGTGTTTGCAAGTGAGCTTGCAAAACACACATTTCTGTGTCGGTTGGTGCAATGCACCCTTTTGACACCCTAAGCTTTATATTAAATAAAAACAAATTATGAGTGGGAAACGAGGTTGAAAAAATGGGCATGCAAAAAAGAAGAGGAAAAATCAGGGTAAAAATGGGAATTGGAGCCAAAATTATTATTGCTACGAGTATTATTATTTTAGGGGTTATGTTCGTTAGTAATGTGATTTTGGAGAATTCTATGCAAAGTTTGACGGAATCGATTTTATTAGATGTAATGCAGCCAACTGCACGGGAATCGGCGCAGGCGGTTGAAGCAAATATTCATCTGATGGCTGATCGGATTATTGGGATCGCTTCTGATGAGAGGCTGACGAATAAAAATCCTTCTAGGAAAGAACAGAAGGATGTGCTGGCAGAAGCGCGCAATACATATGAGTTTTATGGATTAGCAGTGTATGATTTAGACGGAAAACCAGTTTGCCAAGATGGAGAAATACTAGGAGAAATTGGTGATACAGAATGGTTTCAGTTGTTAAAAGAGACAGATAACTTGACGATTATGGACCCGGTTATTTCAGAAAAATATATAGGAATTCCGATGGGAATGCCTGTTAAGCGGGATGGAGAAACGAGTAATTACCTTATCGGAATTTATAAATATGACATGTTAAGCGATGTGCTGAACCAAATTCATATCGGGCAGTCCGGCATGGCAATTATATTAAATGCGAAAGGCGTTATTGTAGGGCATCCGGTTCTTGATGTGGTTAGAGAACAGGCTAATATTTTTGATATGGATACAAAGCAGTCTGCCCATGATATTTTTGACAGAATGATTTCGCGCGAAACTGGATATGCAGAGGGAGAAGTAAATGGTCAACCGGCATATGTAGTGTTTTGTCCAGTGCGCGGGACACAATGGTCATTTGCCATTGAGGTTCCAAAGGAGGATTATAAATCAGATACAGATTCTGCCCAGTTCCGTACTATGTTAGCAACGGCTGTTGCATTATTGGTTGCTTTAATTGCAATAGGGATTTTAACCTCTGTGATTTCCAGCCGGTTAAAGAAAGCAATTACAAGAATGAATGGCCTGGCAGAGGGAGACTTGACAACAGGAATTGAGGTAGGGCGGTCAGGCGATGAGGTTGAGGTTCTTTCGGCTTCTTTGCAGGTGACTATTGAGAGCGTTAACGGATACCTTACAGAGATTCGCAGAGTATTAGAGAATATATCAAATGGCAATTTAAATGTATCGGCAGATGGCAATTATCAGGGGGATTTTATTGTTGTAAAAGAGGCATTGACCCATATTATAGATTCCCTCAATCATGTAATGAAGCGAATTAATGAAACTGCTTATAGCCTAATGGAAACCGCAAGGAATATGGGAAGCCAGTCAGTGGAGCTTCACCGGGCAGCGATGAGCCAGACAGAGATTATGGATAGTTTAAATAAGGAGGTTCAGAGCATCGGGGATAACCTGGGCAATGTAACAGAAAATACAAGGGAGACACGCCAGCGGGCATCTGAGATTGCGGGGCAGATTGCAGATGGAACCCAGAAAATGCAGCAGTTGATGGAGGCAATGGAGGCGATTGAGCAAAATGCGGAAGATATTACGAAGATTAGTAAAATGATGGAGGGAATCGCACAGCAGACAAACATACTGGCTTTGAATGCTTCGGTGGAAGCGGCAAGGGCAGGCGAAGCAGGAAGGGGCTTTTCTGTGGTAGCGGAAGAGGTAAGGAAACTTGCGGAGCAGAGTACAGAGGCAGCCAAAAACACTGTGGAGATGTTAGAGAAATCTTCTATGTTGATCAATCAGGGTGCAGCCCTGACATCACAGGCTTCAGACGCATTGTCTGAGATTAGCCGTAGTTCGGATGCAGTAACTGAGATTTCATTGAGTTTGTCGGATGCGGTGGATATTCAGGAACATTCCCTGCAGGAAATGACAGGAAGAATCCGGGAGCTTTCTGGTATTACGGATCAGAATTTACAATGTGCGCAGGGTACAGAAAGTGCAAGTACAGAATTGGAATTGGAGTCCCGAAAATTAAAAGAATTATTGGAGCAGTTTGAGTTTCATTAGAAAAGCGGAAGTAGGAGGGAATGGAAATGAGACAATGGAAAATAGCGGGAATTGCGGTGCTGCTTATCTTGGTGCTCGGAGGATGTCAGTCAGGCGGCTCACAGAAGAAATTGAAGGATGGTTGTTATACAGCTCAGATGTCGGATTATTCTTTTGGCTGGAAAGAATATGTAACGATTATTGTTAAGAATGGATCAATTGTTTCTACGGAATATAATGCAGAGAATATGAGCGGATTTATTAAAAGCTGGGATAATGCATATATGAATAATATGAAGTCTGTAACTGGGACTTATCCAAATGAATATACTCGTTTTTATGCAGCACAGTTGACAGGGCAGAAGGAATATCCAGAGATAGATATGATTTCAGGTGCAAGTAGTTCCGGCAATAATTTTAAACGGCTGGCAAAGGCGGTTGTGGAGCAGGGCATCAAAGGGGACTCGGAGATAGCGGTGGTACAGACAGAGAAGGAATAGATGGTATCTCATGCCTTTGAAGGTATCAATAGCATATAGTATGGGATGAAAAGAGAAGTTGTTGGAATTATGCATTTTTACGGAGGTATCAATGAAAAAATATCTGGTCTGTTTTTTTGTAGTTATTATCGGGGCATTTTGCCTGACAGGGTGCGGCAAGACGAAAGAGGAAAGTCAGAGTAAGGATTTGTATCGGATGAATGCACCTGTCTATGATGCGGGAAATATTACAGTTGGTTTTATTCAGACTGGCAAGGAATCGGACTGGAGGGATGCCAATACAAATGATTATTTAAATACATTTACAAAGGAGAAAGGATATCAGTTAATTTATATAGATGGAAATTCTGATTCTGAACGGCAGATTAAGGCTGCATATGATTTGATAGCACAGAGAGTCAATTATATCATTATAGACCCAATTGTGGAGGATGGATGGGAAGATGTACTGAAGTTAGCAAAGCAGAATGGGATTCCCGTTATCTTGGCAGACCGAGGGGTAAGTGCGGATGCTTCTCTATATGAATGCTTTATTGGTTCGGATTTTAGGAAAGAGGGAATGAGGGCGGCTAAGTGGTTAAATGATTATCTGCATGAAAATGGCCGTCAAAAGGAAGATATTAATATTGTTATCCTGGAGGGGACAAAAGGTGCATCGGCCGCGATTGGAAGGACGAAGGGGTTGATGGCTGAAATTGAAAAGCATAGCAACTGGCATGTGATAACAAGCCAGTGTGCTAATTTTACGCAGGGTGAGGGAAAAAATGTAATGGAGCAGATTCTTCAGGAGTACAAGGATATTGATGTTGTAATTGCAGAGAATGACAATATGATGTTTGGGGCGATGAAAGCAATGGATCATGCTGGGGTAGAGTATGGGGTCAAGGGAGATATTATTACGATTTCTTTTGATGCACTTCAGGAGGCATTTCGGCTGATGAAGTCAGGGGAGTTGATGGTTTCTGTGGAGTGTAATCCTTTAATTGCTGCAATTGCCGAGCGTGTAATACAAAATTTGGAGCAGGGAAAAGAGGTTGGAAAGCTGCAGTACGTGGAGGAATCGGTTTTTACTTACAAAAATGCTGCACAGCATATGCATGATAGAAAGTATTAGGAACTGTTGAGAAATATTTTGCGGACAGCTCCTTAGAGGGGGAGAATGAAAAAATCACTCAAAAAAAGGATGTTACTGCTGATTTTTAGTTTTGTAATCTTGCTTAATATCCTAAGTATTCTAATGAATTACCAGAATTTTGTTTCTACTATGGAACAGGCGAATTATTCTACAGCAAGCACAGTAGCGGAAACTTGTGCCTTGATTATTGACGGTGATGCGCTGGAAGGCTACATAAAGACAGGGCGGAGAGATAATGCATATTATGTGACATGGAATAAACTTCTGGATTATAAAAATACAAACAAAGATATTGTTTATTTGTCAGTAGTCTGGTTTGATGAAGAGGGAGGGCACTATATTTTTGATACAGATTTAACACAAAGAGGTGCTTTTCTTGGGGATAAAGTAGCATTTGATTTTAAGCAGGCATTTCACAAGGAAGGGCTGATGCAGGGGAGGGAGCGTCTGTTTCTAACCTATGCGAACCGGATGGATTTGTATCGGCCGGTGCTTTCCTCCTATAATATCCCAATGGGATATGTAATTGTTGGAATTTCTACGGAGCAGGCAGAGAAAGAGCAGATTCGGTATTTGATTAAATTGGTTTTGGCGGTTTCGGTATTGTCCCTGGTTGTGACGATATTTTTTGTCTATACCATTGACCGCTCAATCCTTCGTCCGATTAATCAGCTATCTGCAGCAGTATCCAGCTATGTAAATTCTGCGGGGGAGCCAGGGAAGGATTCCCCTCTGTCCCATTTATCAATCCACACTGGCGATGAGATTGAGAATCTGTTTCATTCTGTTAAAAAGATGGAGTCGGATATATTGGATTCGTCTAATAATCTTGCGGTTGCAATGTGGAACAGCCAGCACGATAGTATGACGCAGCTCTATAATAAACGGTATCTGGCCGATTGCACAGAGGAATATGAGTCGCTGGAGGCTGTTGGCATTGTCTATTTTGATGTGGATAACTTAAAGAAAATGAATGATATCTGTGGGCATGAAGGCGGAGATGATGTTATTAAGAAAACGGCAGATTTTGTTCGGAAATACCAGACAAAACAGGGCGCTGGTTTTCGCATGGGCGGTGACGAATTTATGCTTCTTGTAGGAAATGTGACAGAGGAGGAGATGGTGGAGCGCGTTAGGCAGATGAAAGCTGACCCGCAGACAAGGCTTACTCCGCCAGAGAGCAAAGTACAGTGCAGGATTGCAATTGGCTATGCTTTCCAGAAGGGAAATATTCATTTAGACAGCCTGATTACAAAGGCGGATCAGAATATGTATCTGGATAAGCAGAGCCATCGATGACTGGGACGAATATTTTAACTTGTGGTGATGTTTACAGAGCTGCACAGTAATTTCATTATGGTTCAAAAAAGGCAAGGATATCATCATATACTTTTTGGTGTTCTGCTTCATTTAATATTTCATGGCGCATATTTGGATATTCTATGGTTTTGAGTTGCGTGAATCCAGCTTTTAAAAGAATACGATAGGAATCCAGTGCGCCTTTTTGTCCTCCAGTGCAGGGGTCGCCTAGGCCGCGCAGCAAAAGAATCGGCATATCAGAGTTTAGGTTTTGGTATGCTGCCGGTTGATGCATTTGGATCATTAGGCGGTATACATCGTGAAAGGCGGATACCGTAAATCCAAACCCACAGTAAGAGTCACTACTGTAAGAATTAATTGTTTCCTGATTATTACAAATCCAATCAATATCTGTAGAAGCATTAGGGATTGCCTTATTAAAAGAGCCTACGCTGGCATTTTGCACAAAAGAAGATTTATATTTTGGGCCATGAAGAGCCTGTAGTACCGAAGTACAGAGAAGGCCAAAATAGGCCATTCTTTGATAGTTTGGATAGCCAGAAAAGGCAGCCTTTTTATATTTGAGGGATTGGCTCTGCAAAAGGACACGGCTGATAATTGTTCCCATTGAGTGGGCAAAAAGGTATACCGGAGTATCTGGATACTGCTTGGAGATAAAATGGCGGATTTTTATATGGTCAGAAAGAAGGGATTTAGAGCCGTTCTTTTCCTTGAAAAATCCCAGAGTTTCGGCAGTTTTTCCATGCCCCCTCAAATCAGAGCTTACAACACTGTACCCATGTTTATTTAGAAAATGGGCAAAATCTTCGTAGCGTTCTTGGTGCTCTTCCATACCATGAATGATCTGCACTACTGCTTTTGGAGTTTCTATGTCGAAAGTATGGACGGACAGTGGGTAGCCGTCCTTTGCTTTAATCTGAAATCTTTTCATATTTAACCTCATTTCTGTACTGTGTTTCGTTTCTTTTTTAAGTTTGTGGCAGGCAACGCGCAGGCACAAACTTGGGGCTTTCTATAATAATGCTTTTGCCAAATTATTTCTAAAATATTGACTTCCATTGCGTTTATCAAACTTATCTCCGATAATTCCTGCCTGTTCATAGAACCATTGGGAAAGCTCTTTGCAATGATATATCCCAGCTTTAGAATAGAGTGGGAATTCTTCAGGCAATTTTAATGGAACGGTATCTTGAGCTTCGGCTAGTTTGTGAAAACATACATATGCCCCTTTGTAATAATTATATACTTTTATCTGGTCCCATAGCCCTATGGTCAATTTGATACCAGATTCAAATTTTTTGACAGACTTTTCGGTATCTGTATATGCAAAGCAGCGTACTACTGCTCCCCAAAAGCTTAAATCATGTATGCGGTGCTCAATTTTACCACTAAGCTGGTTAGCATACAATGTGGCTTCTTTTAAATCACCTCTGTCCAATGCATCTTCTAGATAGTAATACCTGTAAAGTTTTGGGGCGTCATTGCAGAAATGTGTGCGTCCTGCCTTTAATGGCTTGGCGTACTCATCAGCTGCCTTTCTATCGTTTGCAAGCAAGGACATATGTACAGCATTGCAGCGTTCACATGCCCTGCAGTCAGAAAGTCCATCTCTTCCCGTTTTCCAGAATTTTTGGTAATACTCGTGTGCTTTTTCTTTGTCTACATATTGCCAGAATCGTGCAAGCTGCCACCAGTAAACCTTGTGCCCAACATTAAACCTTTTAACAAGGGTATGGAATTTGTCCATCATATTTTCCCATTCTTCCATAGAAATCTGTGGAAGTGCTACCACATTATCAAGCCCCATCTGTGTAATCATTAGATAGGACTCCGGCCCTCCGTTGTTAGGCACATTATCTAATGCATGTGGATTTGCTTCGTAGATTTCAGCAAATTCTGATGCGATAGGCATTGCGCCAACAGGGTCGCCATAAAAATATTCTTGATAGGCATATTCAAAACGCCATGTAAGTTGGTAATATGTTTCCTTTGCTTCATCTGCTTCTTTTATATATTCCTTCAGGGCAGTTATTTTCTCTGCTCCTTTTGGAAGTAAGTTAAGTATAATTGACATTGCTTCACCATCAAATGTTCGTTCTGCCATAGTAATACTCCTTTTCTATAAATTATATTCAATCAGGTTTAATAGTTCTTTATTTAAAACTTTTAATTCTCCTCCTCTTAAAGGATGTCCTCCGGCAAGAAGTGCTTGTATATAAAGCACTCTGGTTGCGCTTTCTAGTAATGCTTGATCAGTTATCTGAACAAGGCGCTGTATTAGCGGGCTATTTAAGTTTAAATATAATGTGGCAAGTGGTTTTTCTTCTACGCTGTCTATTAATGAAGAAAGTGCATTTGAAAACAGATTGGACGTATTTTCCTTTGCTGACTTTAATTGCCTTAGAAATTGGGCTTCATCGCTCATGGAATAAAGCACTGGAAGCTCCATTGGAAGGAAGCGCCTAATTTCGGTTTTGCAGTCAAAGTCTTTTATTGCATAGCTGGCAATGGAAGAGAAAAACTCTGTGTGTTGATATTCTGAATAATGTAGTTCTTTTAATACAAGCTCTATGCTTTGCTCTTGAAAAGGTTCTAATGGGAGTGAAAACATATTTGTAAGTTTTCGTATTAGTTCCTCATCATTTGTATATCCGGTACATATTAGAAGCCTGCCCTGTGCCATAAAAAGCGGCTTTAATTGTTGAAATCTTGGAATAGAACTAACCCATTCTGCCTCCCCGGCATGTTTTAAGAAGGTTCCGGTACACGTTCCTTCGCTTGTTTCAAATGGCAGGTAGTCTATAAATAAACGGAACATACGATCATCCCATACAGCCATTGATTTAATAGCCTGTACATGTGTATTTACGATATTGGTCAAGCGGTTTTGGTCTTCTTTTGCCAAATTTTCAAGATAATTTCTTACTGTTTCCTCAAATTCTTTTCTTGCCTCAGAAAGCTCCTCATTTTCATAGAAATCCTCACGCGATGCTGTAGGGCGCAAGTTTCTTGTATTTAAAAAGCAGCGCAGGAAAAAGGCCCAGGAAGGCAGCAGTGTGTTCCCTTCTTCTGTAAGAAGCATTTGTTTTAAATATATACGGTGTCCGCTTTTAATGGATGAATCTGTGCGGTAAGATATAATATACGCCACACCACTAAGGTGAGATGTCTGCACAGGTATTGCATCTAAAAATTCTTCATCAAAAAGCCAGTTTCCAAAGGATAAAAGCTGGCGGCGTTCTATGCCAGAGAAGTTAGAAGGTACATTATTTAGTCTTTCCATATATCCTGGCATATATATGGGTACTGGCAGTGCAAGTCCGTAATACCTTACTAACTCGGCAACCTTTTCTTTCTGGAAATAATGTTCTTCCCCTTTTTTGGCTTTTAGTACCACAGTGGTGCCGGAATCCTTATTTGTATGTTCTGTAAGGTCAAGAGGCTCTAATGTATATGTGCCATCTGGAAGCCCCGTCCACACATTTGCTGGGCTGTGGTCTGCTGGTATTGTATATACCACGATAGAATCAGAGACCATAAAACAGGATAAAAGTCCTATGCCAAATCTGCCGATATAATCTTCTGGAATCTGTCCATTGACAAGCTGTGTTTTTGAAGACTGTCCAATTACAGCAAGGAAGCGGTGTATTTCATCTTCGGTTAGCCCGGAACCATTGTCAGAAAATTCAATTCTCCTGCCAGGCACTACAGTAATCTTAATAACTCCATCGTTCCATCCAGGCTGCCTTTTCTGCCGCATAGTAATAGCATCAACACCATTTTGCAGCAGCTCCCTTATAAATACATCGGGGCTCTTATATAAATGGTTTGACAAAATATCTAACATTCCTCCGAGGTTTACCTGAAAATGGTACTGGTTGTCTTCTTTCCAATTGTTTATTAATCCCATAAAATCCCCCATTTCGCTTTCCGTGTTCAATTATTGATAAAATCATATTTCCCAATTCTACATTTGTATGCCATCCCTTTTGATGAAATGATGCGCAGACAAAGCTCCTTATGGCATGAATTGAATAGAGACAGAATTATATGGAATATTATACCAAGCTGTGTACGCTGTGGCTACCCTAATTTCTATCACAAAGAAGAATGGTATGGGATTATCGTTATTGGTGCCTTAAGTAACAGATTATCAGCTCTAGACATTTTTATTTAATGGTGTTAAACTTTGAGTATTGCTTAGAGTTTCCTAATGCTTTAGTTAGCTAAGGCACTAGGCTATTTGTAAAAGTGCCCTGAAAATGTTGGGAAAAGAAACGGAGAAATAATGAAAAAAATAGGGATTGTGATATGCAATTATAATAAAGAAGAGGAAGTGTTGGAGTGTATCCAGAGTATTTTGGAATCTAAATTTCAGGATTTTGATTTGTACGTTGTGGATAATGGCTCAACTGACCATTCTGTACAGCGGATTCGTGAGAAGTACCCGGATGAGGTGATATTGCTTACCAATAAGGAAAACCTAGGCGGTTCCGGTGGATTTAATACGGGGCTGCGTGTTGCTTATGAGAAAGGGTATCCGTATGTTATGTGTGTGGATAATGATGCTATGTTAGACGAGGATGCGGTTGGGAAACTTTATGAATTTTTAGAGGAACATCCAGAGGCAGGTATGGCCGGGGCAAAGGTTTACCATTTGGAGAAGCCGCAGTATGTGCAGCAGTTTGGTCAGAAAATTGATTTTGAGAATTTTTGTACGGAGGTTCATTATTACAATGCAATGGAGGATGGCAGAATGCCGGATTACCTCTATGTGGATTGTGTGGCGGCATGTTCGCTTATGGTTCGCCGCGGTATAATTGATAAAATTGGTTTTATGCCGGAAGAGAATTTTTTGTACTGGGATGACACAGAGTGGTGTTATCGCTGTAATATGGCAGGCTATAAGGTGGCCTCGGTAGGGACTGCAAAGGCGCTGCACGCTATGGGGGCAAAGAATGAGGCAGTGAATACATTCCCGACTTATTATGCATGGAGAAACTGGATTACGTTCTTTGCAAAATATACTCCAGAAGAAAAGTTGGAGCAGATGGCAGAAACATTTCTTGGCATGATATTTCAAAATGTTTATGAAGGGCTGCACAGCGGCTGCCAGAACCGTACAAGGACAATTATGCTTGCCTATGACGATGCGATTCACGGAATTATGGGAAAAGCAGGAGAAAACCGCATCTTTGACCTGGACTTTAATCTAGAGCCATTTCATCGTCTTTTTCAGGGGAAGAGAAAAATTTATCTGGAGGACAATGGCTATGTGCAGATGGCAGACTGGCTTAAAAATCTGGCCCTACAGCTCGGATACGATTTAATATGGCTGGAGCAGCAGGAAGAGGGACAACCAGTTATTACCTTTTGTGAGTCTATTTTTAAACTGGAGGATTTGAGCCGCCAGAAAATATACATAGACCTTAGTGATTGTATTTTTGAGACAGAGGAAGACACATTAGATATTATAAATTATAATTATAGCAAAAGGAGCTTTGTGTTTGCCCAAAAACCAGTATTTTTAGAATGCGTCAGGAGCCTAAGGGAATGTAAGAAATAATATGACAATCTTGTCAGTTTATGTTTGTGGTAATGCAGTTTTCAGGGCAGAGAAGAATTTACAGTAAGATGGAGAACGTTGTATATTACACTAATGTATGCAGAAATGAGGTTTTGATGGAGATATATTCTGTAAGGCCGGTAGAAAGGCCAGTTGCGATAGAGGTGGAGGTTCCGGGCTCCAAAAGTATTACAAACCGCGCACTTTTAATGGCGGCAATGGGAAAGGGGGAATCTGTGCTAAATGGAGTTTTGTTTAGTGAGGATTCTAACTATTTCCTACATGCATTGGAAAATCTGGGCTTTCAAATAGAGGTAAAGGAAAAAGAGAGAATTGTATCAATCGTAGGATGGGGAGGGCAAATTCCTAAAAAGAGTGCGGAAGTTTATGTGGGAAGTGCTGGAACGGCTGCCCGCTTTTTGGTCGCATTTCTTGCGATGGGGGATGGCGTCTACCATCTGGACTCTTCAGAACAGATGAAGAAGCGGCCGATGAGAGAGTTATTGGAGGCATTGGAACAGCTTGGCACAAAGATTATCTACCAGGGAGAGCCGTATACGTTTCCTATGACGATTGAGGGAATTGGGAAGGACAGGCCGGAGGAGAAAAGAGAAAGTGCGGTTGTGGAGCTCAATATTGACAGGAGCAGCCAGTTTTTGAGCGCCCTTTTGATGGCGGCGCCGCTTCGTTTTTCGAATTTAAGGATTAGGTTGACTGGGAGCAGGAGCGCCCGCTCCTATGTAGAAATGACGGAGCAGATGATGAAGCAGTTTGGCCATCCTGGGGTAAAGCGGGTTGATGGCAATTGTTACGAGACTGAGCCAGGACAGTACCAGGCGCGATTTTATCAGATAGAGCCGGATGTATCTGCCGCATGTTACTTTTATGCAATGGCGGCAGTAACCGGGGGAAGCACGGTAGTGCGCCATATGCGGAGAGAATCCTTGCAGGGGGATATGAAGTTTCTAGAGGTGCTGGAACAGATGGGATGTAGGGTGGAATGGCTTCCAGAGGGGGAGGATTTGTCTGGACAATGTAATAAAGAGGCTGTGGAATTGCAGCTCCGTCTGACGGGGCCGCCAGACGGAAGGCTGCGGGGAATTGCAGTATCGTTTAGTGACTTTTCTGACCAGGCGCTTACTATGGCGGTAATTGCCCCATATGCAGATGCCCCAGTTACGATACAAGGTATTGCCCATATCAGGGGGCAGGAATCAGACCGCATTTCTGTAATTCATACAGAGCTTGAGCGGCTTGGGATTCAATGTGAGGAGACAGAGGACAGCATAACGGTTTATCCAGGCGAGCCGCTGGGGGCGAGCATTAGGACATATGATGACCACAGGGTTGCAATGTCATTTGCCATAATGGGGCTTAGGACAGAGGGGATTGTAATTGAGAACCCATCCTGCTGTAAAAAGACATTTCCAGAATATTTTACAGTGTTAGAACATGTATGCTACTCAGAAAAAAATAGATAATCCAGTATCAGAAATGGAGGAATTAGATAGAGATGAAGAAAATTATAGAGCTTTTGGCAACGGAGTTAAGTGAGGCTTTTGAAAAGGCAGGGTATGATAAAAAATATGTAAAAGTGACAGTATCAAACCGCCCAGACCTGTGCCAATATCAATGTAATGGGGCACTTGCCGCTGCAAAGGAATATCATAAAGCGCCAATCCAGATGGCAGGTGAAGTGGTGGAGCTATTGGCGGAAAGCCAGACATTTGAAGAGATTTCTGCACAAATGCCTGGATTTATCAATATGACTGTCAGCCATGCTTTTCTGGCAGATTATGTTAATGAGATGGCAGCAAGTGAGAGTTTCGGCTGTGATACTTCGAAAAAGGATGAGACAATTGTCATTGATTATGGCGGGGCAAATGTGGCAAAGCCGCTCCATGTTGGACATCTGCGTCCTGCCGTGATTGGTGAGAGTATCAAGAGGATTTCAAAATATCTTGGATATCATGTGATTGGCGATGCACATCTTGGTGACTGGGGGCTTCCGATTGGACTGATTATTACGGAATTAAAACGCCGTCAGCCAGAGCTTCCATATTTTGATGAAAATTTTGAGGGGGAGTATCCTGCGGAACCACCATTTGTAATTTCAGACCTGGAAGAAATATATCCATTTGCAAGCAGTTATTCCAAAGAGCATGAAGAGTATAAGGCGGAGGCGCAGGCTGCTACAGCAGAGCTACAGGCGGGGAGACGTGGATACAGGGCTTTGTGGCAGCATATTGTCAATGTGTCTGTGGCGGATTTGAAGAAAATCTATGATAAGTTAAATGTGGATTTTGACTTATGGAAAAAAGAGTCAGATGCGCAGCCATATATCCCAGATATGGTACAGGATATGAAGGACGGGGGATATGCCCATATTGATGAGGGGGCGTTGGTGGTGGATGTAAAGGAGGAGACAGATACAAAGGAAATTCCTCCATGTATGATTTTAAAATCAAATGGCGCGACGCTTTATAATACCACAGATCTTGCTACAATTGTAGAGCGACGGAAATTATTTGATCCTCAAAAAATAATATATGTAGTTGATAAACGTCAGTCGCTTTATTTTGAGCAGGTGTTTCGCTGTGCAAGAAAGACAAAGATTATCGGTGAGGATGTTGATTTGATTTTTGTCGGTTTTGGTACAATGAATGGAAAAGATGGAAAGCCATTTAAAACGAGGGACGGAGGTGTTCTTCGATTGGAAGCCCTGCTTGCCGATGTGACGGAGCAGGTGGCGGCGAAGATGGCTGACAGGGAAATGGAGCAGGCAGAGAGAGAAGATGCCGCAAATAAAATCGCCCTTGCCGCTATTAAATACGGTGATTTGAGCAATCAGGCTGCTAAAGATTATATTTTTGACGTAGAGCGGTTTACTTCTTTTGAGGGGAATACCGGGCCTTACATTTTATATACGATTGTTCGTATTAAGTCATTGATGAATAAGCTTGCTGCACAGGGAATTTCTGTGGCAGAGGATGCACCAGTTCTTCCAGCGGACAGTAAGAGCCAGACAGATGTTATGCTCTCGTTGTCAAAATGGAGTGAAACGCTAGAGGCTGCTTTTGCGGAGCAGGCGCCACACAAAGTCTGCCAGTTTATCTATGAGCTGTCAGATAATTTTAATAAGTTTTATCATGAAAATAGAATTGTGACGAATGAAGATGAAAAAGCAAGAGAATCATATATCCAGCTTAGCCGCTTGACAGGCAAGGTACTAGAGGCAGGAATTGACTTGCTGGGGTTGTCTGCACCAGAAAAAATGTAAAAAGATAGCAGGGGGTGATAATTTGTACCGTTTGACATCAAAATTGGTGATTTACAGAAATATTGGGGAGGATAGTATTCTTTTTCGCTTGTCGGATATCTGCCAGCGTTTTGACGTGGGTGGATATGTGAAGGAGAATTTAATTACAGAAATCTATATCGAGATAAACCGTCTGCTTGATATTGCTACCAGATATGGTTTTGATAAGAATCTGTGGCATAATTATCTGGCGTTTTTGTTGGCTATGACAGAAAATCCATTTTCGCTGGTATCAGAAAAGGTGGGGGCGAATGAGGGAACCGTTAATGAGTTTGCAAAAAGTGACTTTGGAATTTTTAAGAATCTTTTTGATTATGATTTCTCAAAAATAGAAATGGAACTGGGGATAAACTGTTTCTCGATTGTGACAAATTATAAGGCAGTTGTTAAGAGCGAGCAGATTTTTAATAAAAGTGTCAGCGAGAAGGTTCAGGAATTAAGCCTTGCAATTGAAAAGGCAAGGGATGAAACGGAACTGTATACAATTGTAACAGATTTTTATAAGGCATATGGTGTGGGGAAATTTGGCTTAAATAAGGCATTCCGGATTTCCGGGAAGGAGGAGTTTGGAATTTTAAGCCCGATTACAACGACTGGTGATATGGTATTAGATGATCTGGTTGGCTATGAGGAGCAGAAGAAGAAACTGGTTGAAAATACGGAGGCATTTGTTGAGGGGCGTGCGGCAAACAACGTATTGCTTTTTGGCGATGCAGGGACAGGCAAGTCAACTAGCATTAAGGCAATCCTAAATCAGTATTATAGCCGTGGGCTCCGCATGATTGAGATTTATAAACATGAGTTTAAAGATTTGTCAAAAGTTATTGCAGAGATTAAAAACAGAAATTACCGTTTTATTATCTATATGGATGATTTGTCGTTTGAGGAATTTGAGATTGAGTACAAATATCTAAAAGCGGTGATAGAAGGCGGCCTTGAGACGAAGCCGGAAAATGTGCTGATTTATGCGACATCAAATCGCCGCCACCTAATCCGTGAGACTTGGAGTGACCGTTCTGATATATCACAAGATGAGCTGCACCGCTCTGATACGATGCAGGAAAAATTGTCGCTTGTAGCGCGTTTTGGAGTTACCATTGGTTACTACAAGCCGTCCCAAAAGGAATACTTTAATATAGTGACGACGCTGGCAGAGAAATATACTGAAATTACTTTGACTAAGGATGAATTGAAAGCGGAAGCCAACAAGTGGGAATTAAGTCACGGAGGTATTTCTGGAAGGACGGCACAGCAGTTTATCACCTATCTGGTTGGGACGGCAGGCAATTAGTAGCAGACTACGATACCACCGTCAGCGGCATAAAGAGAACTGACACCGCCAGTTTCCGCGATAACTACATCACGGAAACTGGTCTTTTTTAATAGTGCTTCTTTGACTAGCTCTGCCCGCTCTGCATTGTTGCAGTGTGAGATAAACAGAGTACGGTTAGAAGGATCAACAGCATCATCATGTACTGCTTCCGCAAGCTTATCAATTGCCTTTTTCATACCTCTTGCCTGAGAGTATTTATCAATCTGCCCGTTTCCATCTGATGTCATTACCAGTTTAATGTTTAGGGCATTGACAAGCATAGCGGTCATATTGGAAAGGCGTCCATTCCTGCGGAGCATCTCAAGTGTTTCTAAAACAAATTTTGTTCCCATAGTGTCGATATATGGATTGACTTCCGACACAATCTGTTCAAAAGGAAGCCCATTTTTTGCACGTTTCTGGATTTCCATTGCAATCAGGCTCTGTCCGGCGGAAGCGGATTTAGAGTCAAATACATGGATATTTTTGGCATTATGTTCGTCTAAATACATGGTTCTGGCTAGCTCGGCGCTGTTATAAGAGCCGCTGAGATGGCAGGAAAGCGTTACAATATAAATGTCATCGGCCTGGTCAAAATATTCCATATATTTTTCTGGGCTTGGGCAGGAGGATTTTGGGCAATCCGAGGACTCTGCCACTTTTTTTAAAAAAGCTTTCTGGTCAAACGTTTCATCATCTATGATATCTTCATTATTCACATGGAGCGTTAGGGGGATTCTGACGAAGTGGGAGTCGGCTTCCATCTCTTTTGAAAAATCTGTACAACTGTCACAAAGAATTAAATATGACATAGGCATCCTCATTTCTACGCTGCCCGTATTAGTAAAATGGATTTGCGTCAGGCAGCGCGGGGACACAAATCCTATCTCTATTCTTTCCATTATTGCATGTTTTTACTTTTTTGACCCTAGTATTATAAAATGTGGACTAAGAGTCAAAAAGAAGTGGTTTTTAATACTACATATAATAACACCGAAAGCTGACAGTGTCAATGAATTTGGCTTTCCCCATTTTTTGAAGAAGATACTCTGCAGTTATCGATAGGCAGAGCAGTTTCGTCAATTTTGCTCTGTGGTTGCATGATTCTTCAAAAAACTTCAGATGGAATAATCGGGAATGCAGTCTCATCG
>CAJUID010000036.1 GCA_910585905.1 uncultured Lachnospiraceae bacterium | reverse complement strand
TGTATGAGCTGATTTTTCAGCTCCACAAGGCTATGTAAAAGTAATGTTCTTTCTTGGCTATCCATATATATGTGAGTTTTCTTTTCTCTCATGCGGCTCACCGTCCTTTCCTGCTTCCATTATATATAGAAGCGATGGGATACTCAAATGTGCCGTATCTGGTAGCAGGTAAACCTATCAAACAAGCTGTTGAACTTGGAACTATCGCCTTTCAAATTAGCACGATTTTTAGCAGCTTTTTTCGGGAAATTAGCAGGAAAGGCATTTTGATTAGCAAACTCGGCAAAAATCCTGCTAATCATTAGCAAGCCGAGGCAGGATAACCGATGAACGAAAAATCCAAGTTCGATTTTTCTCTGGTGTGTCTGATTAGCAAGATGGGCTTTTGCTAATCGCACTTTGCTACCTGTCCGATTTCTCTCGGAAAATAAGAAACGCCGAAAACCTTGATTTTACAGGGTTTTCGGCGGGGTTTTTGGCGTTCCCGAGGTGACTCGAACACCCGACCTACCGCTTAGGAGGCGGTCGCTCTATCCAACTGAGCTACGGAAACATTTATAAAAACTATGAAATTATAGAAATCGCAACATTTTCCTTGCCCTCCCAAGGCGAGCGTTGGAACACTTTCTTAGGAGGCGGTCGCTCTATCCAGCTGAGCTATAGCGACATTTGGCATTGAATACTACCAATACGCATTTTAGCATAACCGTCTTGGAGCGTCAAGGAAAAAAGAAAAAAACTGAAAAAAATATAAAAATTGTAACTAAGTCTTTTCTAAAAGTTTGTTTTCTGGTAGAGTAGTTAATATGAAAGAAATTTTTCGAAACCTATGCATAGCAGGGGTAATTAGATTAATATAAATAATAAGGGTATACTTCGTTTCAGGGAATCGTTGAAGCAGGAGCAGTACAGAAATGAGGGAAAGATGTCAGATAATTTAAAGAATGGAAATAATGATTCGGAATATGAGGATGTCTGTTATATTTGTAGGCGTCCAGAGAGCAAAGCTGGAAAAATGATTCATATTCCAAAAAATATATGTGTGTGCAGTGATTGTATGCAGAAAACATTTGATTCTATGGATAAGGTGGGCGGACCATTTGGCGGAATGCCATATATGGATATGTTTAATATGGGACAGCCACAGCAGGAAGTACCGAAACGGCAGAAGCTTAAGAAAAAGACGGAAAAGAGTGAAGAAAAGAAAGAACATCCACAGGGAATCTTTGATATAAAACACCTTCCAGCGCCGCATGTAATAAAAGGGACACTGGATGAGTATGTTGTGGGGCAGGATTTTGCCAAAAAGGTAATGTCGGTGGCAGTTTATAACCATTATAAGCGGGTTTTGACGGATTCGGAAAAAGAAGATGGTATTGAGATAGAGAAATCTAATATGCTGATGATTGGGCCAACAGGCTCTGGTAAGACATATCTAGTAAAGACGCTGGCAAAGATTTTACAAGTGCCGCTTGCTATTACAGATGCAACGTCGTTGACCGAGGCTGGATATATTGGGGACGACGTGGAGAGTGTACTTTCTAAGCTTCTGGCGGCGGCGGATAACGATGTCGAAAAAGCAGAGCATGGGATTATCTTTATTGATGAAATTGATAAGATTGCAAAGAAAAGGAACACAAATAGCCGAGATGTCAGCGGTGAGTCAGTGCAGCAGGGAATGCTAAAACTTTTAGAGGGCAGTGATGTGGAAGTTCCGGTAGGGGCCAGCAGTAAGAATGCTATGGTGCCAATGACAACAGTTAATACAAGAAATATTTTATTTGTTTGTGGGGGGGCATTTCCAGAGTTGGAAAAGATAATAAAAAAACGCCTCACAAAGCAGTCATCCATTGGTTTTATGTCGCAGCTTGGAGATGAGTTTGATAAGGACGAAAATATATTGCAAAAGGCATCGACAGAGGATTTGCGCGAGTTTGGCATGATTCCAGAATTTTTAGGGCGTCTCCCAGTTGTATTTGCATTGCAGGCCATGACAGAAGAAATGCTTGCAAAAGTATTGGTTCAGCCAAAGAATGCCATTATCAAGCAATATCAGAAGCTTTTGGCGTTGGATGAAGTGGACTTGCGTTTTGACGAGGAAGCTGTTTCCGCAATTGCAAAGAAGGCAGTGGAAAAGAAAACAGGTGCAAGGGCGCTTCGTGCTATTATTGAGGATTTTATGCTAGACATTATGTATGAAATTCCTAAGGATGATTTAATAGGCCGGGTAACGATTACAAAAGATTATATCGAAAAAAGCGGTGCACCTTTAATTGAGATGCGTGGAAGTGGGGAGGCAAAGCTATTAACACAGAGGGACTAGGTCTTGCTTAAGCACGTAAATTGGTTAAAATGGCTATAAATTTTACAAATTCGGATAATTGTAATGGCATTTTTTGTTCACATGAATAGAATATAGAGAAAGAGTATGTATTCTGGAGTGATTATGGCAGAAGAATGCAGGGAACAGGTTTATTCGGAAGAATATTTAGATTATCTGGTAGAGGTTTTGCCAGGGGAGATTGAAGCCAGCTCGGGGGATTCTCCATACTGTTATACATTGGCTTCCTACCGCTTTGCTGTGCTTTATGAGAGAGGTAGGGAATATACAATAGGGCCGGAATCTGGCATAAAGATTATACCACATTGCTTTGGGCTGCTTTCATCAGACCAGGTATTAGAGAATGCGGGAATATCCCAGGCGCGGAGGCAGTCGGGGTTAAATCTTTATGGCCAGGGTGTTATGGTGGGGTTTGTGGATACTGGAATTGATTATTCCCACCCTGCATTTATTGGCAGCGATGGAAGGACTCGCATTGTATCAATATGGGATCAGACGGTCGAGGAATTGAGGGAAGGGGAACATCCCCCTGCATTATTTTCTTATGGAGCGGAATATACATCAGATGATATTAACAGAGCGTTAAACAGTGATTCGCCTTTAGATATTGTGCCAAGCAGAGATTATAACGGCCATGGCACATTTATGGCGGGGGCAGCCTGCGGCAATATTATAGAGAGTGCTAATTTTTCTGGCGTTGCACCGTATGCCGCAATCTGCATGGTCAAATGCAAAGAGGCAAAACAAAATCTTAGAAATTTCTATTTTATCAACAATAACAATCCATGTTATTCAGAGAGTGATATTATGCTGGGAATCCGCTATCTTGTGGATCTGGCGGGACAGTACGGTATGCCACTGGTATTATGTCTTGGAATGGGGACGAACCAGGGGGGGCACAACCGGGGAGGTATTTTAGGGGAACTAATGGAGGATTACGGCGATTACCGGGGAATCTATATGGTGACAGCAGCAGGGAATGAAGCAAATACATCACATCATTATCAAGATGATTCGCTGGGTGGCGGCGAAGATGTCGAGGTAGAAGTCCGGGTAGGGGAAAACGAGCGCGGATTTACGATTAAGCTGTGGACTGCTGCTACAGAGTTGTATTCTGTAGGGCTGGTTTCACCAGATGGGGAATATTCGGGAAAAACACAGGCAAGGCTTGGGGAACAGAGGCGAGTAAGCTTTCTATTTGGCGGTACGGTAGTTTATATTGAATATCTTCTATTTTCCTTTGAGAGCGGCGACGAATGTATTCAGCTCCGTTTTCAAAATCCTACGGCGGGAATTTGGAAAATTCGTGTTTTCAATGAGCTTGATAGTGCAAGAAGATTTGATATGTGGCTGCCGATCCGAAATTTTATAGATGACCAGACGTATTTTTTAAGGGCAAATCCAGATACGACAATTTGTGACCCAGGTAACAATCACCGAATTATTACTACCGCATTTTATAATTCAGCGACCAGGGGGATAGCGGCTGAATCAAGCCGGGGATTTACGAGGGAGAACGCAATTAAACCAGATTTTGCTGCGCCTGGGGTAGAAATATATGGTACGCTTCCATTTGCTGGGAATTATCCAACAAGTGAACAGGAAAGAAATAGCAGGGCAAGGTACGGTTCCCGAACTGGTTCCAGTCAGGCGGCAGCACTTACAGCAGGTACTGTAGCACTTTTGGCGGAGTGGGCTATTGTAAGGAAAAATGATTTGGCGATGGATACAGAAAAGGCCAAAATGTATTTAATCCGCGGGGCAGACCGGAGTGGGATTACAATCCCAAGCCGCACATGGGGGCACGGCACTTTGGATTTATATGGGGTTTTTGATCGTCTCCGTCCATCTGTTTCTTAAAGATAGCTATAAATTTGATTAAGTTTGCTGTATTTTTGAGATACATCATGATATTTTTGGCAAAGTATTCCGCTTAAAATGCGAAGTATTCCAATATGCACAAAACATAGATTACCTATGATATAATTCTACTCCAATATAAAGTAAAAATACAAACACAATAAACTGCTATTGTGTAGATTGGAGGAAAAATGGAAATTTCAAATAGTAAAGAGGGTAGCAAATTATGTCTTGCTTTGGAGGGCAGGTTAGATACAAATACTGCACCAAAGTTGGAGACGGAATTACAAAAATCGTTGGAGGGAATTGAGGAGTTAGTCATTGATATGGCAGAATTAGATTATTTATCTTCGGCGGGATTAAGGGTCCTTCTCGGCGCACAGAAAACGATGAATAAGCAGGGTAGTATGAAAGTAATTCATGTCAATGAGACAATAATGGAAATATTTGAGGTAACTGGATTTTCTGGAATACTTACGATTGAAGGGAGATAAAGAAAATAGGCAGCACTATAGAGGGAAACCATGTATTAGAACAAAATGAACAATTTCTAAAAAGAGCATATGGCAAAGCATTGATTCCATGTATCCTGTCTATTTTAAGCGGCAACATTAATATCCTTGTGGATGGCGTGCTTGTGGGACAGCGGTTGGGAACGGATGCTCTGGCTGCTATCAATTTTAGTCTCCCAGTGTACCTTATACTTTGCATCGCAGGTTCTTTTGTGGTGTCGGGGACTGCCATATGCGCTTCTGAGGCAATTGGAAATAATCAAAGCCAACAGGCACAAAAGCTGTACCAAATGGCTATTTTTTGGTGCACATTAATATCTGCTCTGATAATGGCTGTAGGACTTTTGTTTTTGAAGCCGATAGCTGCTTTTTTGTGTGCCGATCAAGCAATAATGCCTCTTGTGAAGGAATATGTAGGAATCACACTTGTCGGTTCACTGCCAAAGATTTTGATATATATTCCATTTTGGTTTTTAAGGCTAGATGGGCGGAACGGAAAAGTTACCGTAATGATGGTGGTTATGGGGGCAGGAAATGTTTTGCTGGATGTCCTGTTTTTGTATGGTATGGACTTGGGCGTCTTTGGGGCGGGACTTGCGAGTGTTATCGCAACAGCAGTTGCCTGTCTTTTAGGTATCTGGTGGCTATGTGATGAAAAAAGCAGCTTTTCTTTTGGTGTCAGCTGTACTTATAAGGGTGTTTCTTTTATGCGGATAATCCAGGCGGGAAGTCCATCTGCAATGAACAATCTGTTTCAGACACTTCGTATAATGGCCGTAAATGGGCTTTTGCTGCAGCATGGAGGCAGTGAAGTGGTTGCAGCGTTTACGGCTGTCAATTGTATCAGTGCTTTTGCAGAGAGTGTAACAGTAGGGGTGCCGCAGGCGGCATCTGCGATGCTTGGAATTTATAGTGGAGAACATGATAATGGAAGTGTGAGGCTCCTGCTTGCAAGGCAAATAAAAAGCGGAGTGCCTTGCTGCGTGATATTTTCCATTATCGTTGTTGCAGGAGCTGATTTCATTGCGAGAATGTACGGGATTTCTTATCCCTTGCGCTTTGCATTGCTCTGCCTGTGTATGGGAATGTTCTTTGGACTGCTCAATGGCATATTGTCAGGGTATTATAATGTGTCTGGACGCATTGTCTGGGCAAATGGGATTATTTTTATGCGCGTATTTTTAATGACAGATATAAGTCTTTACCTGTTGCTTCTGGCAAAGCAGGAACCTTGGATGTTTTTGTTGCTCAGTGAGCTTTTAACAGTGGTTGTATGGTATATGGCATCTGGAATTTATCATTATTTTCATCCAGATTATTCTCGATTTTTATTGATGGATGATTCACTGGAAAAAACGGGGCGCGTCATTAATTTCTCTGTAAATGGTGATGTGGAGGACATCTGTAATGCCAGCAGCAAAATTACTTTTTTCTGCGAAGAAAATGGTATGTCTATCAAGCAGGTGATGCGCATTAGCCTTGCTATGGAAGAAATCATGACTTTAATTACTTCAGCAAACAGTGAAGGAAATGTTGAATTTGAAATTCGTGTATATTCTCTGCAAGAAGTAATAGGAATTCGTTTTCGATATAGCGGGATTCAGTTTAATCCGCTTGCGCATCAAAATATTGAAGGGGTGGATGATCTGTATATGGGTATACAGATGATTCAGGATATGGTTGAGGAAACTGTGTATCAGCGCACTTTTGGAATGAATACCCTTCAGATTTTTTTATAGATGGAAAGGTATCTAGCAACATGAAAATGAATTACATAGAATTGGGACAGAAAGCGCTTTCGCGTCTGAAAAGTACAGCGGAACGGGCACAAGAGATACAAGCTGGGCTGCTTCGGGAGATACTATATGAAAACCGCAATACAGAGTATGGCAGGAAATATCATTTTTCTGCCATAAAAGATATGGGGGAATACCAGAAGAATGTACCAATAACATTTTACGATGACTATGATACATATATTTCAAGAATGATAGATGGTGAGGAGGATATTCTGACAAAGGCGCCGGCAGATTTTTTTTGCATTAGTTCTGGCACAACCGGAGAGGCTAAATATCTGCCTCTTACGGAAAAGGAACATCAAATTTTTTATTTATATGCCTGTGGCAATGTGTTTGGCAAGGTGAGGGAGTATTATAAAGATTTGCCAGAGTGTGAGGTATTTGGAAAGATTTTTCAACTGGGAGAGTTTGCAAAAACGCAGATGGCGGATGGCCGGATGAAGGGAATCCGCTCTGGTGCTGTCTATCAGTGGCTAGATAGGAATGGGGAGTTTGATGCATCTGACTATTGTGTGCCCAAAGAAGTTTTATTCCCAGATGATTTGGAGGATATATTATATGTCAAGGTGCGGTTTGCGCTTGCAGAGCGCGGGCTTCGGGCGATTCATGGTGTATTTGTCAACCGTGTTGTGGGGGTGATGGAGTATATTTACAGAAATTGGGATATGCTCTTAAATGATATAGAAAATGGGGAAATTGATGAAAGGATAGCGATTAGCGAAGCTTGGAAATGTTTATTGAAGGAAAAGCTTCCACCTGATCCCTTTCGAGCCGGAGAATTGCGCCAGATTCCTTATGGCAAACTGAGACAGGGTATGATTTCTAAAATCTGGCCGGATATGAAATATATCCAGGCAATTGGTGGTAAGGCATACCCTTATTATACAGGGCAGTTAAATCAATTGAAAGGGAGTGTTCCGGTTCATCATTTTGTATATGGGGCATCTGAGGGAATCTTTGGCGTTGCGAGGCAGTTAGAAGAACCAGATGCTTATATTTTATTTCCAGAAGCTGGTTTTTTTGAGTTTCTCCCTCTGGCAAAAGCGGAACTGGGCAGTCAATGTCCTCTCTATTTGTGGGAACTTGAGGTGGGGGAACGTTATGAGGTTTTGTTTACGAATCATTCTGGCTTATACCGTTATCGAATGAGAGATGTGGTTGAAGTAATTGACTGGTATTATAAAACCCCGGTCGTACGGTTTTGTTACCGCAAAAATCTTATCATCAATCTGGCAGGAGAAAAGAGTAACATGGAGCAGCTTGAGGAGGCGGTTAAGCAATTTGCCTGTAGAAGTGGAGTTCCAGTGAAGGGCTTTTGTGTGCAGGAAGCAGAAGAAAAAGGGT
The DNA here is from genome assembly GCA_910585905.1 of uncultured Lachnospiraceae bacterium. Taxonomy (GTDB): domain Bacteria; phylum Bacillota; class Clostridia; order Lachnospirales; family Lachnospiraceae; genus Butyribacter. The sequence continues at coordinate 23,603 of CAJUID010000036.1, read as the reverse complement.
TGCCGCATTATCTCTTTTATATGGAATGTGTTGGGGATACGGCAGCAGACGCAGAGAGTGTCCTGGAGGATTGTCTTTGTTGTCATAATTATGAATATAACTGCTGTAGAAATATGAATGAAATAGGGCCGCTCCATATACAGTTTTTGAGAAAGGGAAGTTTTGAACGGTATGAAAAACATTTGGCAGAGCAAGGTGTCATGATGGGGCAGAGTAAATTACTCCGTCTGCTGGACACAGAAGAAAAGAAGCGTTTTTTTGCGGCTGAAGTCAAACGATCCTAAAAACGGACGAGGCGTGAATTGGTGAGCACTGCTTATGGCTTGTTGTGCAAGTGGGAGTAGAAATGGCAGAAAGGTAGGGGATGATATTGTGAAAAAAAGAATAACTGGTCTTGCCGGTAAGCTGACTATTGGAATTATTTTATTTGGTATATTGCTTGGTGTGGCGAGCAGCATAATTGGGTATCAGGAATTTACATCAGTTCTGGAGCAGCAGTACAACGACACGGCATATGAAATTGCAGAGACAGCGAGGAACTATTTAAATCCAGATAAGTTTGAAGAATATCTGAAAACTGGACAAACGGATGAGGAATACGATAAGATTTTGAAGATGTTAGATGAACTGGTAGTAACAACCAATATTACGCTGATCTATGTTGCCAGTGTTGATCCCACAGATTATATGACACTAACCTACCTTTATGATTCTATGCATCCTGACAGCGGTTTTGAACGCTATCCGTTTGGCTATACGGCAAAGGATATTAATAAAAAGTTTGTCAATAATGTTAAAAATATTATGACAAAGGGTGAACGGGCTACGGAATATCTTTATTCTTATTCAGAGGAATCTGGGGCACATACAACGGCGGCAATTCCGGTGTATGATTCAAAGAATCGCATTGTTGCGATGCTTTGTGTAGAAAAAAATATGACAAGGCTTGAAAATGCAAGGACGGTTTATGTACAGCATGTACTGCTTGGGACATTGGCTGCCGTGGCTCTATTTATGGTTGGGTACAGCATTGTGCTTCACCGGGAAATGATTGCGCCGATTTTAGCAGTTACGCATGAGGCAAAGCGGTTTGCAGATTTCAACACGCCTTCTGATACGCTGCTTTCTATTCGAAAAAAGGATGAGATTGGTGTACTGGCAAATGCAGTAAGTAAAATGGAGACGGATATTGTTGCCTACATAGAGAATCTGACAGCAGTTACGGCAGAAAAAGAAAGGATTGGTGCAGAGCTTTCTGTTGCGACGCAGATTCAGGCAGATATGCTGCCGCGGATTTTTCCTGCGTTTCCAGAACGGCCGGAGATAGATATTTATGCCACCATGAACCCGGCAAAAGAAGTGGGCGGCGATTTTTATGACTTTTTCATGGTAGACAAACAGCATCTTGCCATTGTTATGGCAGACGTATCGGGGAAGGGCGTTCCCGCTGCTCTATTTATGGTGATTGGAAAAACGTTGATAAAGGACCATACAAAACCTGATATAGACCTTGGCAACGTATTTACGGAGGTTAATAACCTGTTGTGTGAGTCAAACAGCGGAGGGTTGTTTATTACTGCATTTGAAGGTGTTTTAGACCTTGTAACCGGGGAGTTTTGTTTTGTAAATGCGGGGCATGAGATGCCGTTTATCTCTAAGGCAGGAGGCGCTTATGAACCATATAAGCTCCGGCCAGGCTTTGTGCTGGCAGGCATGGAGGATATGAAATATCAGGCCGGGAGTATGCAGTTAGATCCAGGTGATAAAATATTTCAATATACAGATGGGGTGACGGAGGCGACTAATCAGGAAAATATGTTGTATGGGATGGAGCGCTTAAAAGCTATTCTGGATATAAATGTAGACAAAGCTCCTACAGAATTATTGCCTGCTATCAAAGCTGATATTGACGCATTTGCAGATGAGGCGCCACAATTTGATGATATCACGATGCTGTGTTTGGAATTCCGGGAGAAAATGAAGGAGGAGGGATGACGTTATGAAGGAGTTAACGGTTGATGCCACAGTTGAAAATATACCGGTGGCTACAGATTTTGTTAATGAACAGTTAGAGGCGTTTCATTGTCCAATGAAAGCCCAGATGCAGATAGCGATTGCAATTGATGAACTATTTGGAAATATTGCCCATTATGCGTATAACCCTGAAGTAGGGGCGGTTACTGTAAGGGTGGAAGTGACAAAGGAACCGCTGGCAGTAGTTATCACTTTCATAGACCAGGGAAAGCCTTATGACCCGTTAGCAAGGGAAAATCCAGATGTTACACTATCTGTGGAAGACAGGGATATTGGCGGCCTGGGGATTTATATGGTAAAAAAGAGTATGGACGACATTTCTTATGAATATAGGGGAGGGCAGAATATTCTGACGATTAAAAAAAATATGTCTGAGGAAACTAAAAAAATGTAGCAAAGTGTCAGAAAGTAGGCTTTTGGTCTTCCAGCGATTTATAGTCACGCAAAATAACTTGATAACGCAGATTTGCGGCATTTAGCTCATAAATGTAACTGTCAATCAGGTCAGGCTCATTAACATTTGCCAATCCTGCATAAGCATCTTGTAAATTCCGCTGCGCTTCTAGCAGTGCCTTTTTTAGAAAAACTTCCTTTTTGGGAGTTTTTTCTTTTTTCCAGATTGTCTTCATGGCTAGTCCCCCCTCGCAATATGTTCTAGTACAAATTAAAATGTACTAGTATAGTGGAGATTATATTCCTGATAATGAATCGCAAGATATTTTTTGATTGTGCATACTAACAAATGTAGATGTAGCCGGCTAGGCTTATGATTGGTATGTGGAATCAAAAAAAGCCAAGTTTTAACTATCAAGGAATTAATTTCCTCTATGCTAGTATAAGTATAGACAGGAAATTCCATAATTATGCAAAGAAAATGAATGAAAAAAAATTTGTCCGCATACTTTTAGTAATGAGATAATGCTTGTCACAGTGGTACAGGCAAGAATGAAAGGGGTATAGGATGGAAAATACCATTTTTATTATGTTATTTATAGGAGGTTTTGCGGTTCTTCTTAGTACGATGGGGGTTGATGTGGTAAAACTGGTCTTAAACTTTGTTATTAGATGTCTGTCAGGCATTGTGATTATTTACATAGCGAATTTTTTGATTGAATATTTCGGTGGAAATTTTACCGTCAATATTAATGAAATTACATTGGGCGTTTCGGGTATTTTGGGTATATGGGGAGTGATTTTACTCTACGCATTACAGTATTATTTTACAATTACTTAGACAAAATTTTGTGAAAAACTGCTAAAAAGGGAATGGCTTGACAGTCGGGGTAGCGTTTGGTATATTTGCGGCACACTTTGGAGAAGGAGGTGCTGCTTTTGAGAGAACTGCTCTTGATGCCATTACTGACGATGGCTGGAATTTATGATCTTAGGGAAAAGAAAATTCCTAATTACCTGATTTGGTTAGGCTGGATTTTTGCTTTGTCTATTAGATTCTTGCAAGAAGGACTGCGCGGTTTGATTTACTGTATGGCAGCGATTCTAGTTACAGTAACAATTGCATTTCCGCTTTTTTGGATAAGGGCGGTTGGAGCCGGAGATGTGAAGCTTGTGTCAGTAATAGGTGGAATGTATGGGCTGGAATTTTTGTATTTGGTTACAGTGGTCTGGCTTATTATGGCTGGATTTGTCTCTTTGGCTGTACTGTTCCGCAACGGGATTTTTTTAGATCGGTTTCAGTATATGTGGTTTTATTTTACGGCGGGGAGAGAAAAAGGAGAGCCGTATTATGACAAGAACAGGGATTCGCCGGAGAGTACTGTTATCTTGGCGCCGATTTTAGCTGCTGCGTATGTGTTAGTGCTGCTTGGAAAGTGGGGAAAAGTTTGCTGAAAAAGATACAGATTGCATTGTATGACAGAGAGGGATATATGTCTTGTCTGGTGGATTATTTATGCCGAAAAAGCCATAGTGTTATGGAAACAAGATTATTTACAAGTCTGGATATGTTAAAAAAGACAGCGGAAGCAGGTGGGATTGATGTGCTGCTTGCCGGGGAGGAAGTTGTTGGAGAAATCAGGGGGCTGCAGGGAAAGATTCCTCAGATTATGCTTTTGTCAGAGGGCAGCCAGGTAAGTGAAACATCAGAATATTATTTGCTTTTTAAATATCAGTCTGCACAGAATATTGTAAAAGAGGTATTAGAACAGATAGCAGAAGATGACCGTATTCACTATACACAACATTCTGTTGTTGGGAGGACTGTTGACTTTATTGGAGTATATGCGCCATTTGGCGGAGCGGGAGTTACCAAATATGCACTTTCTATGGCGCAGGGACTGTCTAAGCATTACAAGACATTATATGTCAGCCTGGAATTGTTTCAGGGAATACAATTTTTGCAGGATGGAAAGAAAGGACAGGGAAAGGAGCATTACCGGGGGATGTCTGAGGTAATCTTTTATTTGAAACAGAGAAAGGACAAGCTGTCTTTAAAGCTTGAATCGCTTGTTGTTTCTGTTGATGGATTGGATTATCTTATTACTGTGGAGGATTACCGCGATTTATATTCGGTAAATTGTGATGATATGTGCTTATTTTTAAAAGTGTTGCTGCATCAGTCAGAATATGAGAAAGTTGTTTTTGATATTGGGTTTATAGGCGATTCTGCATTATGCCTGATGGAACAGTGCAGTCAGTTATATATGCCGAAGCCTGTCACGCAGTCACAGCAGAAAAAAGCGCAGGCATTTAGGAGTTTTTTAGAAAGGGAGAGGTATCAGAAAATGGCTAGGAATTTCAAATGTGTGGAGGTGTATTAGAGTGTGTTTGAGAACTCATTGAGGACAGGCTGTATGACGGCGGAGGAACAAAAAAAGAAATGCCAGGAAATCCAGGAGATGATACTTAAGGAAATGGATTGCAATCATGGGGTTACAGATGAGGAAATTTTAGAATACATCGAGGAACAAGTTTTAAAATTTGGGCATACTGTCTATTTGTCTGTAGAACAGAAAGAGGAAATGATACGGACAATCTTTAATTCTATTCGTAAATTGGATGTTTTGCAGGAAATCTTGGAGGACAACAGTATTACGGAAATTATGGTCAATGGACCAGATCATATTTTTATTGAGAGGGATGGATGTCTGGTTCCCTATCCAAAATGTTTTTCCAGCCAGAGCAAATTAGAAGATGTTGTACAGCAGATTGTGGGCAAGGTAAACCGCCGGGTTAATGAGGCAAATCCTATTGTGGATGTAAGGCTTTTAGATGGTTCTCGTGTTAATGTAGTGCTCCCTCCGGTAGCACTAGAAGGTCCGGTTGTAACAATCCGAAAGTTTCCAGAACAGCCTATTTCTATGGAAAGGCTCTTAGAGCTGGGCTCCATTACAGAAGAGGCAGCCTATCTTTTAAGAAAGCTGGTACAGGCGAAATATAATATTTTTATCAGCGGGGGGACAGGAAGCGGAAAGACTACCTTTCTAAACGCGTTGTCCGGCTTTATTCCGAGTGGGGAGAGAATTATTGTAATAGAGGACGCTGCCGAGCTCCAGATTAGGGGGATATCCAATCTGGTGAGGCTTGAAGTTAGGAATGCCAATATTGAGGGGAAAAATGAGGTCAGCATACGAGATTTAATGAAATCAGCATTACGTATGCGGCCGGACCGGATAATTTTAGGAGAAGTTAGGGATGCGGCGGCTTGCGAGCTTCTTAATGTGATGAATACCGGACATGATGGAAGTCTCTGTACAGGCCATGCCAACAGCCCAAAGGATATGTTAAGCCGTCTGGAAACCCTGGTGTTAACTGGTATGGATATTCCACTGCAGGCGGTGAGGAGCCAGATAGCTTCCGCTTTAGATATAGTTGTCCAGCTTGGAAGACTGCGGGACAGATCCAGAAGGGTACTGGAGATTGATGAGGTAATTGGAATAGAGCAGGGGGAAATTTGTTTAGAGCCACTCTTTCAATTTTGTGAGGAGGGGAAGGCGCCAGATGGAAAAGTGATTGGGAAATTGCGTTCTGTCAGAAACTATCTGACACATCAGGAGAAACTTCTAGCAGCAGGAATAGAAACCGAAACTGTTTGGAAAGGACGGGAGGAGAATGGATGATAAAAAGATGAAATTTAAAGTGTACCGAAATGGATTTCTAAAGGGGTGCATTGTTTCTATGGCTGTTACTTATTTGTTTTACCGAAGCTTAGTGATATCAGGTATAGTATCTTTATTATATGGGATTTATAACATATTTCAAGGAAAAAAGGAATACATAAAGAAGCAGCATTATGAGATTACGCTAGAGTTTCGAGAGGGACTGCAGGGGATTGCGGCGGCACTGGGGGCAGGATATTCTATTGAGAACGCAATAGGAGAGGCGACAAAGGATTTGGTTCTTCTGTACGGTGAAGATTCTTTGTTGGCATCTGAATTTTTGAGGATGAGCCACCAATTTAAATTAAATCAGTCCGCAGAAAAAGTTTTCCTAGATTTTGCCGAGCGCTGGCAGACAGAGGATATCAGGCATTTTGTTAAAGTGTTTCAAGCTGCAAAACGGACGGGAGGAGATTTAATTTCTATAACACGGCTGGCAGCAGAAAAAATTAGTGAAAAGATTGAAGTAAGGCGCGAGATTCAGACAATAATAGCTGGAAAAAGAATGGAGGGAAGGATTATGAACTTGATTCCCCTCGGTATAATACTTTATTTCTGGCTTTGTTCACCGGGATTTTTGGATTGCCTTTATCAACATTCCGGAAGGGGGGTTATGACAATTTTATTGGTTCTATATGTTTTTGCATATCGTTGGAGTGAAAAGGTAAGTGATATAAAAGTTTAATGCAAATTTTGGTGTCAACATGTTTGTGAGGAGGGATGGAATGTATCTTGGGGAAGTTAGTCTGCTTCTATTTTTTCTTAGTCTGTTTTATTTTATCTGGACTGGAAAAAGCAGGAGATATGAGATGAAAGGAGCAGAACACATTAGTGGATGGTACAAATTCTTTTACTATGGCGCAATATATCCAATTATCTGGCTTCGAAAACGCTTTCACTTGAGATTGAAGGGCGACAGGCTGGACCAGATGAAAAAAATATATGTTGGAAGTGGAGAAGAAGAGATTTTTTACCTGCATTATGGAAGAACATCGTGTCATCTAGCAGTGGTTCTTATGATAGGGTTATTTTGTATGGCAGCAGGAAGTCTGACAACCCAGAAAGGCAACCTACTTCAGGAATATTTTTTAAAAAGGGATGATCTATTTGGCCAAGAAAAAACAGTAACATTGACTGCAGCAATTGATGGGGACGAAAAAGATGTGACGGTTCCAGTTTTACAGAAACAATATACTTCCAAACAATTAGAAAAGAAACAAAAAGAGGCGAAAAAATTTGTAAATAAGAAGTATCTTGGCGAAAACTCTTCACCAGATAGAATAACAAAGCCGTTAAACCTGGTTACAGATATTGCGGGAAATGCCATAAAAGTAAGCTGGAAGCTAGATGCCGATGGAGTGGTTCAGGCAAACGGGGACATTTGTAATGAGGAATTAGAAGAGCCATACCAGACAGAAATAAAAGCCGTTTTTTCGTATGGTGATATTGAGGAATCTATAACAAAATCAATTACTATATTGCCAAAGAAAAAAACAGAACAGGAACTTGTATGGGAGTGCTGGCAGGGAGAATTAGTAGCAGAGCAGGAAAAAAGCCGAACAGAAGATTATTTAAAACTTCCAGAGCAGGCAGCAGGAAAAAAGGTAAGTTATATGGAGAAAGGGGTTTCTGCTTTCCGTTTGATAGTAGGCTTGTTGTTATTTGTGATAGTTATGGTAATTTTGCTACAAGAAGAGAGAATACGCAAGGAAATCCGCATCCGGGAGAGGGAACTTAAGGTGGATTACCCAGAATTTGTGGAACATTTTGTTCTTTTGATCGGAGCGGGGCTCAATATAAAGGGAGCTTGGGAGCGGATAACTATGGACTACAAAAAAGAGGGAAAGGAAAAGCATTATGTTTATGAAGAAATGCTTGTTTCTATGAGAGAGATGGAGAATGGAATGGGAGAAGCTAGGGCATATGAGCTATTTGGAAAGAGGACAGGCCATCTGCAATATATGAAGTTTTGTACTTTAATTGTACAAAATCTGAAAAAGGGGTCAGAAGACCTGCTCCGATTATTGGATTATGAAGTAGCAGATGCATTTCGGGAGAGAAAAGAAAATGCAAAGGCATTGGGGGAGGAAGCTGGAACAAAGCTGCTGTTGCCAATGGTGCTTATGTTGGCGATTGTATTTGCATTGATTTTATATGCTGCTTTTAACAACATGTAAGGTATGAACAAATAAGACAAATAGGATGTAAAAATTAGCACAGAAATGAGGTTGAAAATGTTAGAACAAATTAAGAAATTTTGGAAAGAAGAAGATGGTATTGGTATTGTGGAGATTATTTTAATCTTAGTTGTACTAATTATGTTAATTGTTATCTTTCGGGAGCAGATAATTGAGATTGTAACAAAAGCCTTTAAACAGATAAAAGGAGATACGACAACAATTAATAAAAAGATTACAATTAGTTAGCACATATTTAGGTTAATCATGCAGGCAATAATTGCGCAGAGGAGGCAGTAAATAATGGATAAGATCATAAAAAATGAGAGGAAAACAGACTATTGTACATTGTATTCGGGAAGTATTACTGTTTTTTTAACTATTCTGTTTCTATTATTCTTTTCTCTGATAGGTGTAGCATTTGAAAATGCAAGAGTATTATCTTCTGCAGGATATATTAGGACAGCTGCCCACTCTGCTGCAATGACTGTTTTTGGCGCATACAATAGGGAGCTATACCAGGACTATGGATTTTTTGCTTATGGTGGGAGTGATGGAAAGGGGGCAGATGATCTTGCCAAAGAGTTTACGGATATTTTAATTGATAATGTTCGGGATATGCCACACGGCACACAGAGGAGTTATGGGAGCTTATATCGTTTCCAGAACATAGAGGGTGCTGTGTCTGAGGCAGGTGTTTTAACAGACCGTGACATATTTACAGCTCAAGTGGAAGCATATCTAAAAAGCGCAGCGGTGCAGGATTTGACACAAGAGATTACAAATAAGGTTTCAGGGGAAGCTGGAAGTGGCAATATAAAAGAGAATCTGGTGTTGACCAAGGAATATGAAGAAGGTAAATTTGATATTCCGAAAGAGCAGGGGGCAGTGGGAGAAAAGCCACTAAGCAAAGGTGGTGCATTGGAGCAAGATACTGCGAAAGGGAATCCTCTGGAAGTTTTTAAGGCTATGATGCGCGATGGGATTTTAAATATGGTCTGTGATGTAAGAAAACTCTCAGATGGTATCATTGTCCCATTAGCAAATTTTGGGGATGTATCTGATGATTCCTTTATGGGAAAGCAAGATAAAATTGGGGCTGCGGATTACTTAATGGGGTTAATGGAAGAGAATGAAGTAAAAGAACATCCATCTGCGAATGACAGGGAAGATGGAACTACAATCAAGAAAGGCGCAGATAAGCTTAAATATATCTGTTATGCCAGCAAGCAATTCAGTGATTACACGGAAGATAGAAAACGTACTACAAAATATGGGATAGAATATCTAATTGCAGGAAAAAGGGAGGAAAAGGACAATTTAGCAAGTGTAGTAAATAAGATTCTGGGGATACGGCTATTATTAAATTTTGGCTGTATTCTTTCTAATAAAACGCTGCAGGAGAAAAGCTTTATTACAGCGACAATTTTGGCCGGGTTTACTGGTATGCCGCCGGTAATACGTGCTGTGCAGTATACCATACTTTTAATCCTGGCTTTTGAGGAGGCATGTGTTGATGTCACAGCACTGTTGGAGGGGAGATATGTACCTGTTATAAAAAAGGCAAGGGACATCAAGATGAAATATGAAGAGATGTGTATTGCATCCAGAAGGCTCTTTGCATCAAAGGCAAAGGCTTATTCTGGAAGTGGGAGGACAACTGCTGCAGATATATCCTATCAGCAGTATCTTTGGCTATTTCTGCTGGGTAAAACGGAGGGAAAAATAAGGACTCGTTGTTATAGCCTCATTCAATATGACTTGAGGGAAAAATATAATCAGTCCTTTGTGATTCAATCGTGTATCTGCAGGAGTAAATACAAAGTATGCTATCAGCTTCCGTTTCTATTTGGTCATTTGCCATTTTTAGATAGAGAGGGATTAGGAAATACAAATCTTGGTGAACTGGAGGTGTTTTATGAATATAAAAGCGGATAGGGATGTCCTCTATTTTGCGGTTTTACTCTATAAAAAAATGATAAACTTGCAAACACAAAAAGAGGCTTCCCGGCACAACAAGAACTGTCAAAATAGAGGATATTCCTATCCGCTTTTAAAAGGATATAAAGAAATATCTGGTATATTGCAGGGGCATGGAAACTATTTAAGAGGATCACTAACAGTAGAGGCATCATTTTGTGCAACGGCGTTTTTCCTGGCTTTGTTTTCGTTACTGTATCTTTTTCAGATGTTGGCAGGGATAAATCAAATTCAGATGCGGCTTGCTTCTGCGGCATGGCAATATGAATGTTTTGGGACAAAGCTTGGAACAGTAGAAGGTCTTTTGAAGCAGTCTGTATTGATACAATGGAACGAGAAAGAAGAAATATGCTTTGTGAAGGAACGGGTGAAAATCCCATTTTTGGGAGCTAATATTTTTCAAGTTTCCTTGTACCAACAGATGAAAATAAATAATTACAAAGGAAGGAGCATGGTTTCAGAAAACAGAGACATTGCAGAGTATGTATATATCGCTGAAAATGGGAGGGTATATCATACAGAACGCGGTTGTGTTTATCTAAATCCCGAGATACGCAGCATGGGATTTCAAACAGCTATGTTGCAGAGAAATAGTTCAGGTGCGAAATATAAATTGTGCAAAAGTTGTGGACAGAACATAGTGTTTACAGAGAGTACCACTGTATATATAACTCCATTTGGAGATAGTTATCATGCTACAAAAAATTGTTCTGGATTAAAACGCACTATACACAAGGTAAAACGATCTGAAACAGGTAAAATGGGGGCTTGTAGTAAATGTAATTAATATTATTTTAAAATTGTAAAATAAGAAAATAAAAAGAGAATTGGAGTCTGGCATGGAAAAAGAGATTATAGAAAAATTTATGTATTGTTTTCTGCTAATTGGGTTGATTGTAGAAACAATAGAAGATATTAAAGAAAAGAAAATTTATTTGGCGGTTGTATTTGTTGAATTGCCAGTCATATTCGGAGTGCGATTTTGGCTGGGAAATGCAGGTGCAGCAATGTGGATTGCGTCATTGGGAATCGGGGCATTTTTTTATCTGCTCAGTGTGCTTACCAAAGAACAAATAGGAAAGGGAGACGCTTTTGTGCTTTGCATGACAGGCGCGGGAATTGGGTTAACAAATAATTTGCTGCTAATTTATATTACATTTTTACTTGCATTTTTTGCAGCAGTTTTTTTGCGGGCAATTAAAAGAGTACATAAGAAGTATTCTATACCGCTAACACCATTTATCTTGTGTTCCTATTTGCTGGTAATGGGGGACAAGATACTATAGGGAAAGTTAGGGATTAATCAAAGAGAGGATGGGAGGTATTTAAGCGGTTTAGCGTGGATAAAGAAAGATGAGGATGGATAGATTGTGGCGGGCCATATTTAGTAATAAGATTAGAAAAAGAAATAGGGAAATAGGAAATGAGCGAGCCAAATCATTACTGGCAGGGTTAAAAAATAGGGGAAGTTATACAGTAGAGGCTGCTTTTATTGTTCCCATTATTCTGGGGCTGGCATTTGTGATTTTATTTACTTTATTTTTATTGCATGATAAAGCGGTATTGCAAGCAAATTTAGATAATGTCATTTTTTTGATGGCGGAGGGGGAAAAAATAGAAAAAGAGGAGTTGAATACACACTTAGCCAGGGCACTTTGGTACGTTGATATTTATGAGATAACGATAAAAAATAGAAGGGTACTTGTCTCTGGAAAAGTAAAGGCAGCAGCCAATCTTAATATTCCGGTTCTTTCCTTTTTTATTAATGGTAAAGAAAAATTTATTTTGGCAGAATCTTATTATAAAATTCAGCCAGAGCAGGTTCAGCGTTTTGGCAAAGGGATTTTAAGAGGAAAAAATGATACATAAGGCATTTGAGGCGGTTGCGGAGAGGAGGTTTATTCTCGCGTAAGCAACGACCGAAGCGGAGCGGAGACCTAATACTCCGCCACTTAGGGCGGAACTTGCCAAGGAACCGAATGGTTCCTTTAGAGAAGCTAAGTCATGTCCTGTTGCTCTGCAGCGGAGTATTTGACTTGAAATGGAGGGAATAATTTGCAAGGCTTGGAATTAGACGAAAAAAACCATTGGGTTTTATGGATGGCGCAGGAAGAGCAGATTCAAGAGGGTAGGATTGCTTGGCATATGTTGGAAAATAATGAGGTTTCTGGACTTTTGCCATTTGATTATTATTATTTGGATGATCAAATTTGTTTTCGGTATGCTTATCATTCTATGCAGAGGATACAACATTTTTTTCAAAGGAAAACTGCGGATTTTGAAATACTTTATTTCTTAATGGAAGAAATTTTAGCTATTTTAGAAAGAGGACAGGAGTATTTACTGGATGAAGGGGGATACCTCCTGATGCCAGAATGGATTTTTTGGAACCGTCATGAAAAGAAAGTGGGTATATGCTATTTACCAGGGAAAAAAGGCAAAATACAGACAGGATTTGCTTTAATTATAGAATATTTGATGAAGCATACAGATCATTCTGATCAATGTGCAGTTCGTTTTATTTATGGATTATATGAATTATTGGATTCGGATGGCTTTGAGTTGGAGATTATGTTGTCCTATTTGGAAGAAGCAAAAAAAAGCAATGATATACTAAATGGTGTAGAACAGACTCAAAAGGCATGTAACAACAAAAAAGAAAAATCAGATATGGGATATATGCTGAAACCATTATTAAATACTGAAGCCGGAAAATTAATGGAAAAATTATTTTGTGGGAAGGATGGAGGTAGTTACACACTTCAGAAGGAAAAATCAGCAATTGGCAGGGACGAGGAGAATGACTTGTGTCTACCATTTGGATCGGTTAGCCGCCATCATGCGTTGCTTTTTTGTGAGCCAGACGGTTTTTACTTAATGGATACTACTTCTACAAATGGGACATATCTAAACGGCAAAAAAATATCCGCTTATGTCAAAACACCATGTAGAGAGAATGATATTATAACGTTTGCGGATATTTCATACAAAATAGCAAAGGCGAGGTTACTTTAGCGGAAAATTACTGGATTTTCAAGGTATTTTGTCTTAATTACAATATAAGGATAGGAAGGTGATTCGGAAATTTTTTCATCTGTTTTTGGGCCAAATAAATCTGTGTCAAAAACTAATTGATCCCCTGACTGATAGAAGTCATTAACAACAATATTGTATCCTCCACTTTTTTGTTTGCCGTATCCCTTGATAATATAAAGGGAAGCTTGGTCGGAAAATGTCAGTTCAAAGGAATTTTCTTGGCGATCCAGTATTAGATTCTGCAGCTCTTCCGGAACATCTGTACCAGATACGACAGTAAAATCCAAGTCGTTTGTCTTTTCCGGAGCCTCGCTATGGCTGCATCCGGTAAAAGGCAGGCAGCAGAATAATAGTAAGATACTAAATCGTAAAATAGGATAATTGAATAGACGAAGCATACGGATTTCTCCTATTGCACTTAATTTATATATTGTATATGGTGATTATCACTATAATATTCTTTTTCCATATAGATTTATAAAAAAATTGGGAAAATAAGACAGATGCGTAAAAAGAAGTATATTATTTCATAAAAATTCTGTGTAGAATGACGAATTATCAATGTATAAATTGCATTTTTCCGGGGCGTGTTATATAATATTATAGTTACATGACATTCCAGAGTCAAACACAGGAGGGCTAATCAGATTATGAAAGAAATCAATAAAGAAGAATTTAAAAAAGAAGTAGAAGATTATGTGAAAGTGCTTTTTCGAAAATCAATTAAAGAAGCGGATGACCAGCAGTTATTTCAGGCTGTGTCTTATGCAGTGAAAGATATTATTGTTGACCAGTGGATGGCAACGCATAAAAAATACGAAGAGAAAGATGCAAAAACAGTATATTATTTATCTATGGAATTTTTGACAGGCCGTGCATTAGGAAATATTATTATTAATTTAAAAGGAAATCAAGCTATTAAAGATGCAATAGAAGAGTTAGGTATGAATTTGGATGTTATCGAGGATCAGGAACCGGATGCTGCTCTAGGAAATGGTGGTTTGGGACGTCTGGCAGCATGTTTTCTGGATTCTTTGTCAACATTGGGATACCCTGCTTATGGGTGTGGTATCCGTTATAAGTATGGAATGTTTAAACAGGCGATTGAGAATGGTTACCAGATTGAGAAGCCGGATAACTGGTTAAAGTATGGAAATCCATTTGAGATTAAGCGCCCAGAATATGCAATTGAAGTAAAATTTGGCGGCTATGTGGCAATGCGTAGGGATGAAGAGACAGGGCGCAACAAATTTATTCAGGAAAATTACCAATCTGTTTTGGCAGTTCCATATGACTTGCCAATCGTTGGTTACAATAATAATGTAGTAAATACACTGCGAATCTGGGATGCAGAGGCGATTGACAACTTTAATCTGGATTCATTTGACAAGGGGGATTATCAGAAAGCGGTAGAGCAGCAGAATCTTGCACGTACTATCTGTGAGGTGCTTTATCCAAATGATAATCATATTGCAGGTAAGGAACTTCGGCTAAAACAGCAGTATTTCTTTGTATCTGCCAGCGTGCAGCGCGCGGTTATGAAATATATGGAGAAGCATGATGATATCCGTAAGATATATGAAAAAGTTTGCTTCCAGTTAAATGATACACATCCGACCGTTACAGTTGCAGAGTTAATGCGCATTCTTGTAGATGAATATGGCCTTGAGTGGGATGAAGCATGGAGCATTACGAATAAGACATGTGCTTATACAAATCATACAATCATGTCAGAGGCATTGGAAAAATGGCCACTGGAGCTGTTTTCAAGGTTGCTTCCACGTATCTATCAGATTATTGAGGAGATTAACCGCCGTTTTGTATTGGATATCCAGAGAACATATCCAGATGATTACAGCAAAGTTGAAAAAATGGCAATTATCTATGATGGACAGGTTAAGATGGCGCATCTTGCGATTGCGGCAAGTTTCTCTGTTAATGGTGTAGCAAGGTTGCACACAGAAATCTTGAAGAATCAGGAATTAAATGATTTTTACTTAATGATGCCTGAGAAATTTAATAACAAGACAAATGGAATTACGCAGAGAAGATTTTTGTTACACGGAAACCCACTGCTGGCTGACTGGGTTACTAAGAAGATTGGTGATGAGTGGATTACAGATTTAAAGCATATTGATGAATTGTCTGTGTACGCGAATGATGAATTATGCCAGAAAGAATTTATGAATATAAAATATCAGAATAAGGTTCGCCTTGCAAAGTATATTAAGGAACACAATGGTATTGAGGTTAATCCGCGTTCTATTTTTGATGTACAGGTCAAGAGGCTGCATGAGTATAAACGTCAGCTTTTAAATATTCTGCATATTATGTATCTGTATAATGAGATTAAGAAAAATCCTGATATGGAATTTTATCCAAGGACATTTATTTTTGGCGCAAAAGCATCTGCTGGCTATCATCGGGCAAAAGCGATTATTAAGCTGATTAATAGTGTTGCAGATGTAGTTAATAATGATAAGTCAATCAAGGACAAGATTAAGGTTGTGTTTATAGAGAATTATAGAGTTTCCAATGCAGAGTTGATTTTTGCTGCTGCGGATGTATCAGAGCAGATTTCTACAGCAAGTAAAGAAGCGTCTGGCACTGGTAACATGAAGTTTATGTTAAACGGTGCGGTAACTCTTGGTACAATGGATGGCGCAAATGTGGAAATTGTAGAGGAAGTTGGCGAGGAGAATGCATTTATCTTTGGTCTTTCTTCTGATGAAGTAATTGCTTATGAGCATAATAACCAGTATAATCCAAGAGAGATTTACAATATTGATTCCGAGATCCGTGCCGTGTTAACACAGTTGGTAGATGGAACATATTCTCCACAGAATCTTGAGGAGTTCCGTGATATCTATAACTCATTGTTAGATGGACGTAGTGGAAGACCGGATATGTACTTTATTTTGGCTGACTTCCGTTCTTATGCAGAAGCACAGAAACGTGTGGAAGAGGCATATAAGGATACAGCAAGATGGGCGAAGATGGCGTTGCTTAATGTAGCAAAATGTGGAAAATTCTCTTCTGATAGAACCATTGAGGAGTATGCGAAGGAAATCTGGAAGCTTGAGAAGGTAACAGTTGAAGTTCCCGATGAAGAATAAATTTAGCAAACAATGCGATTTAGACGGTTAGACATGTTTGCGTGAATAGGGCTGGCGGACACTTTGTATTGGTGTGCCGCCAGTCTTTCCATTTATCATGATGATTGGCGGCAGCGCAGAAATGAGGATTAAAGATGAAGAAAAAGCAGTTGATTGGTATTATCATTACTGGTGTAGTAATTATTGCAGTAGGCATTACGGGGATTTTGTCAAATATTTTGGCAGACAGATTTTTTAACAATGGTAGAAAAACTTTTGGCTCTGCTTTTGAAAAGTTTGTCGAAGATGAGTTAAATGGCAAAGTGTTGCTGCCAGAAAATGAATTTATTGGTGTTATAAATATTGTGGGGGAGATTGGTGCATCCTCAAGTCGTTTTGTTTCTTCAGGGACATATAATCATAGCATGTATATGAATTATATTGATCAGATGAAAGAGTCTGATTTGAATCAGGGGATTCTATTATATGTAGATAGTCCGGGAGGGGCAGTTTACCAGTCCGACGAATTATATTTGAAATTAATGGAATACAAGCGGGAGACAAATCGGCCTATTTGGGCCTATTTTGCTTCGGAAGCATGTTCAGGCGGGTATTATATTGCAATGGCAGCAGATAAAATTTACGCGAATCGTAACTGTTGGACTGGATCAATTGGAGTTATCGTTTCTCTTGTAAATTGTAAAGATTTGTATGATAAGTTAGGTATTAAAGAAATTGATATTACCAGTGGTGAAAATAAGGCGATGGGTTCATCTGGGCTGGACTTAACGGAGGAGCAGGCGGAGATTCTGCAGGGTCTGGTGGATGACGCTTTTGATCAGTTTGTGGATATTGTAAAAGAAGGGCGCGGATTGGATGAAGCGGTTGTGCGTAATCTGGCAGATGGGCGTATTTATTCTGCAAAGCAAGCAAAAGAGAATCGTTTAATTGATGAAATAGGGTCAATGGAGGAGGAGAAAAGGGATTTTACAAGTGAGATTGGATGTGACCCTAATATTCAATTTTATGCTCCAGTAAATGAAATGGGCAGCTTTTTTAGCACAATTTTTGGTGCAGTAGAAGATGTGCTGCCAAAATCGGATATAGATTTTGCTGCAGATATTGTGGAGAATAGTGGAAATGGGGTGTTAAAATATTATGCAAAATAATACAGAATCCCAGGTTTATGCAGGTTTTTTTGTACGTCTGTCGGCATATCTTATTGACTGGGTAATTGTTGGGGCGGCGTTGCTTATCATCCGCATTCCAATATGGATCGTATCCTTTACTGGAGCAATGGATTTTATGTTCCAGGATTTTATTTTTCGTTATTCTGTATATGATATTGTTCTATATCTGCTAAAGACGGCATATTTTGTCTTGCTGACTTATTATACTGGCTCTACACTTGGGAAAAAGCTGTTGCAGATTCGGGTGGTTAGCACAGAAGACCGTAAACCGACTTTTTTTGAAATTGTATTTCGGGAGAGCGTTGGAAAATTCCTGTCCGCGCTGATTGTGTATGTTGGATATATTATGATTGGTGCGGATCGGGCAAAACGAGGACTTCACGATATTTTGAGCGACACATATGTGGTATATTATCACCAGAAGACGGTGGCAGTGCCTGCTCCAATCACATATAATACAGTACGATATACGGTTACGAATACTCAAATGCCGCCATATCAAGCAGGGGCAGCAGGCAGGGGACAATATACATCACAGAATATGCCAGGAGGATCCGGTTTTGCAGCACCATGGGGGAATCGTCCGCAGGGATATGATGCAACACCGCCAGGAAATGGTTCACAGGGATTTGGTTCTGCAGCACCATGGGGAAATCGTTCGCAGAGGCCGGATGCAGTATCACCAGGAAATAGTTTAAAGGAATCTGGAATGGCAGTACCAACATGGAGTACACCAGGGGAGCCTGGGACAGCGGCACCGTCACATGGAGTGTCTCAGGAAAATGATTCAATGGAACAAAGGCAGAGTGTGTCACGGGATTTACAAAAGGCAGAGGAGAATCTGTCAGAAAAGGATCAGTAAGAGCAGGATGGCTGGCATTTGCTTCTCTTTTTAATTGAAAAATACTGTTTATACAAATTATTTCTTTCATTTGCATGAAAAATGTATAAAGTCAAATTATCTGTTAAAAATACTAACAGATGATATTGCAGCACTCCGATAGAATCGGGGTGCTAAGTTTAATATATGCAGAATGGAGGAGAACGATATGTTTGAAGAGAAGGAATCATTTTGGAAGAAAAAGGGCTTTTATATTTCTGCGTGTACATTGCTAGTGGCAATTATTGCAGTGGGTGCCGTTTATTACCAAAAGACTAGTAAACACAGTGACAACAAGCTGATGGCGGATATTGCTACTGAAATGCCAGATCCTACCGCAGAGGTAACAGCTACGCCGGATGTTAAGCAGGATACTGCACAGACTAATGCAAAGGTGTCAGAAAATATTCCTGCAAAGGAAGATAATCAGACATCTATCGCAGATAGTGATGTGGATAAGGACAACGCAAAAAAGGCCAAAAAGACACCAAAGAAGAAAGAAACGGTATCTAAACCAAAACAGAAGGAGCCAACAAAGGCCGTTTCAGCCACAACAAATAAAGTAGAGTTATCTTTTCATGAGAGTGCAGGTCTTCTCTGGCCAGTCCAGGGGGATGTGATTTTAAAATATAGTATGAATAATTCTGTTTACTTTAAAACACTTGCACAGTATAGATGTAATCCTGGAATTGTTATTTCTGCAAAGAAGGGAACAAATGTCAAAGCAGCTGCTGATTGTTGTGTAACTAAGATTGAAAAAGATGATGAACTTGGTACAGTCGTGACTACCGATATTGGAAGTAATTTTACGGTTGCATATGGGCAGTTAGATAATATCTCTGTCAATAAGGGAGACAAGCTGAAAGAAGGCGATGTAATCGGGACGATTGCGAAGCCAACAAAGTATTTTTCGGAGGAAGG
Source organism: uncultured Lachnospiraceae bacterium (assembly GCA_910585905.1). Classification (GTDB taxonomy): domain Bacteria; phylum Bacillota; class Clostridia; order Lachnospirales; family Lachnospiraceae; genus Butyribacter. Next base: position 4,175 of record CAJUID010000036.1, on the reverse strand, counting down.
AAGTAATCTATATTTACAAGTGAATGAAGGAAAAGAGACAGTTGATCCTCTTTTACTCCTTAGATAAGAAAAAATTTGTTTTAGAAAAGCGGGCAGCAGATTATATTTATCAGAGATTTGGATAAAATATTTCTGTGAATACAGATTCTAAAGTGAAGATTTTTATGATATAATAGTGGGTGTGCAAACGCATACCTGCTATTTTTGTATTATCCCAGGAATTTTCTTGCGAAAAGCAGGAATTATATGAGATCTCCGGGGCGATTAAGTGCAGTCTGCGTTATTGCTATGAAAAAATGGAATTCACATAACAGGTTTGTGTGGGCATCACACCGCAGATCTGTGTGCAAGAGAAGTGATGCAGAAATGAGGGAGAAATGCAGTATAAACTTATTGGAAACACAATGCCTGCAGTTGAAGTGCTGTTCGACCAGGCGGGAGAATCTATGTATACACAGTCAGGCGGTATGGCATGGATGTCAGGTGGAGTTAGCATGGATACGAATACAAACGGCGGCATTTTGAAGGGCGTTGGGCGTATGTTTGCTGGAGAGTCCATGTTTATGGCACATTATACCGCGCAGGCACCTGGGGCAATGGTGGCATTTGCGTCAACTGTAGCAGGGGAAATTCTTCCGATTAATGTAGGTGAGTCAGGCGGATTAATTTGCCAAAAAGGTGCGTTTTTGTGTGCGGAGCCAAGCGTTAATTTAAACATTACTTTTACAAAGAAATTTTCCAGCGGTTTATTTGGCGGTGAAGGGTTTATTCTTCAGGATATTTCGGGACAGGGAATGGTATTTCTTGAAATTGACGGGGATAAGGTTATAAAGGAACTTGCACCTGGTGAAGTGATTAAAGTAGATACAGGAAATGTAGTTGCTTTTGAGAGAAGTGTTCAGTATGAAATTGAGACGGTGAAAGGACTAAAAAATATATTTCTTGGTGGAGAAGGATTATTCCTTACAAAATTAACCGGACCAGGAAAGGTCGTTTTGCAGACGCAGAATTTCAATGAATTTGCTGGTAGGATTGCAAGGTTCATTCCTGGCAGATAATGAGCAAAGTGGAGGCTGAGCCAATGGATTGCCAGAAGGTATTAGACGCATTTGCGGAATATACGGGTCATTATGACTGTTCGGATGGTAAAATTAAATTAAAGATTGACCATACATATCGTGTGGCGGGTTTGTGCCGAAGAATCGCAGCCAGCCTGGGGCTAAATGATGCAGACGCAGGTTTAGCGTGGGTTATCGGAATGCTTCATGATATAGGGCGTTTTGAACAATTAAGAAAATATGGAACATTCTCTGACGCGGAGTCAATTGATCATGCGCACTATGGAGTGGAAATTTTATTTCATAAGGGCAGAATACATGATTATCTGGCAATCCATGAGCAAGATGCAGAATATGGGATAATACGTACTGCGATTTACAATCATAGTGCATATCGTGTTGAAAGTGGCCTAGACCAGCGCACGAAAATGTTCTGTGATATTATTCGGGATGCAGATAAAGTTGATATTTTGAAGGTGAACCACGATGTGCCTCTTGAGGTTATTTATAATGCTAGTACAGAAGAGCTAAAAAATGCTGAAGTAACAGGGGAAGTTATGGATCAGTTTTTTGAAAAGCGTGCTGTTTTGCGCAGTGTGAAACGCACTTGTGTGGATCATATTGTGGGACATGCAGCACTTGTATTTGAATTAGTTTATCCAGAAAGCCTTCGTATTGTAAAAGAACAGGGGTATCTAGATAAAATTCTTAATTATCAATCGGATAACCCGAGGACAAGAGAGCAGTTCGGTGAATTAAGGCAGTGCATGAATGAGTATCTGCGGAACGTTGAGAACAGGCTTTAGGGAGGTAATTTAACTATATTCTAACTGTGTGGAGTATTTGCCTCCGCGTAAAGTTCCTTTGATATTTTAATTACCTTATTATTTTAATTTTAGAATTTGGAAATGGAGACAAAAATGAGAGAATTTTTGTGGAAATGCTTTGAAATCATACGGCACAATATCTTTTTGGTGGCCTATGCTGTAATATGGCTATTTATTGTTGCCTATTTTTGGTTTATTTCATCTAATACAGATGCATTTGGATTTGCGGTACTTTCATTTTATTTGGCTTTGCCAGTTTGTGCTTTTGTTGTAAATCTTGTGTATGGTATGCGGGAGGATTCTCTTAAATATTATCTGCCATTCTTTTTTGGTGTGATGGAGATACTTGGAGGATTTCTTTCATTCCAACTTTCAAATATTGTTTCTAATGGCAAATGGAATACGTGGAATACTCCTGACCTGGAGATGGCACTATATTCGTTTGTCCCAGCAGTGCAGGGGCTGGTGGTTGGATTGATTATTCGGTGGATACGCAAGAGAATGGCATCAAACAGAAAGTAACCTAGCGTCAGGGTGGTTGTCTGGCTTAATGCATACGTGGAGATATGCGTAATTTGCCGTGTTTCTTTGGCTATTAAATCTTGTAGTTTCTGTTTGATCTGGTCCTTCAAGATTTAACTTCCGAAGTGATATGTTAACTCGAAAACGGTTCTTTATAAAAAGGAAAGGAATGTGCAGATGATGAATCAGGAAAAGGTAATTGTCATTGACTTTGGCGGTCAGTATAACCAGCTTGTGGCGAGGCGTGTCAGGGAATGTAATGTTTATTGCGAAATATATTCTTATCGCACGGATATTGAACAGATTAAGGAAATGAATCCAAAAGGAATAATTTTGACGGGAGGCCCTAATAGCTGTTATGGAGAGGGTGCACCATCATATTCTAAAGAGCTTTTTGAATTAGGTATTCCTATTTTGGGACTATGCTATGGTGCACAGCTTATGATGTTACTTTTAGGAGGGAACGTGGAAAAGGCGCCTGTCCGCGAGTACGGAAAAACAGAGGTTTTGGTGGATGCTCAATCTCCTTTATTTGAAAATGTACCTAAAAGTACAATTTGCTGGATGAGCCATTTTGATTATATTTCTAAGGCAGCGGATGGTTTTTCTGTTACGGCGCATACTGCGGATTGCCCAGTTGCGGCCGCTGAGAATAGGGAGAAGAACCTCTATGCGGTTCAATTTCATCCAGAGGTTTTGCATACGCAGGAAGGTACAAAAATATTGTCTAATTTTGTGCGCGGTGTCTGTGGATGTGCTGGGACATGGAGAATGGATTCTTTTGTGGAGAATTCTATTCAGTCTATCCGTGAAAGGGTTGGAAAGGGAAAAGTCCTTTGTGCCCTGTCTGGCGGAGTGGATTCTTCTGTTGCGGCAGTTATGCTTTCAAAGGCAATTGGTAGTCAGCTTACTTGCGTTTTCGTAGATCATGGACTTCTTCGGAAAAATGAGGGCGATGAGGTGGAGGAAGTTTTTGGTCCGAATGGGGCGTATGAGTTAAATTTTATCCGAGTGAATGCACAACAGCGTTTTTATGATAAGTTATCTGGAGTATCGGAGCCTGAGAGAAAACGTAAGATAATAGGGGAAGAATTTATTCGCGTTTTTGAGGAGGAAGCAAAGAAAATTGGAAAAGTGGACTTCCTTGTGCAGGGGACAATTTATCCAGATGTTGTTGAAAGTGGTCTGGGCGGCGAATCTGCTGTAATAAAGTCCCATCACAATGTGGGTGGGCTGCCGGATTATGTTGATTTTAAGGAAATTATTGAGCCGTTGCGCGATTTGTTTAAAGATGAAGTCCGAAAAGCAGGATTAGAGCTTGGGATACCAGAACATCTTGTATTTCGACAGCCGTTCCCTGGTCCTGGCCTGGGTATCCGCATTATTGGAGAGGTTACGGCTGAAAAGGTGCGGATTGTGCAGGATGCCGATGCAATCTACCGTGAGGAAATTGCGAATGCTGGACTTAATAAAGCAATTGGACAGTATTTTGCTGCCCTGACTAATATGCGTTCTGTGGGTGTAATGGGAGACGAGAGGACATATGATTATGCCGTGGCACTGAGGGCTGTCAATACAATTGATTTTATGACTGCGGAAGCGGCAGAAATACCATTTGATGTGCTGCAGAAAGTAATGGGGAGGATTATCAATGAGGTAAAGGGAGTAAATAGGGTCATGTATGATTTGACAAGTAAGCCACCAGGGACGATAGAGTTCGAGTAGCGGATAAAATCCCGGAAATGCTGATAAAATGGGCGTTTCCGGG
>CAJUID010000035.1:30275-33016 GCA_910585905.1 uncultured Lachnospiraceae bacterium | reverse complement strand
TTGACACCTGTTACATTGATTTTTTCTAACATCTCACCCGCTGCAAAATGTTTGACGCAGGCAGCACAGTTGATCAATGTGGTAAAAGGTACGTCTTTTAACCTGTCTACCTCTTTCCTGTCCGTTATGTCGCTGTCAATGCAGATAATCCTGTCACCAAACAGTTCGGTATATGGCAAGTCAAAATAATACATCAGCATATTCATCAGACGCCGCTCACTTGACTCATATCTGCCTTTGCGCACCATACAATATGCCTTGCCATCGTAATTGTCAAGAAATTCTTTTAACACGTGAATCCCTAGAAAGCCTGTTGCACCCGTAATCAGGATATCACCTAACTCCTTTTTCTCCACACGGTCAGCGTTCAGCCTGTTATTTGCAGCAATCAGCGTATCAACTGCATTGTAGGAATAATTTGCAAATTCATCTGTATTTTCCTCCTGCACCTCATCTCCATATAATGCCATGGCAAGCGCGCGCACCGTAGGATATTTGAAAATATCTGCATATACCAGAGGAATCTTCTCATTCAGGCACATTACTGCAACCTTGGAAGCAGCAAGGGAGGTACCGCCAATTGCAAAGAAATCATCATCGATTCCTACCTTTTCCCGCCCTAATGCCTTTTCAAACAGCTTACACAGTTTTATCTGCGCTCCCGTCTGAGGTGCGGCATAATCGGTGCGCTCTTCCATAATGGCAGGCTCCGGCAAAGCACGCTTATCAATCTTTCCGCCAGGCGTAACAGGCATTTTGTCCAGATGTGTATAGAACGCAGGAACCATGTATTCTGGAAGCAATGGACTTAAAAATTCTTTCCAATCCTCCTCTTTGTACTCTGCTCCAGTATAGTATACCGCAATATATGTTACACCGCTCTGATCTACAGGGATAGCCGCCACCTCACAAACACCGTCACGTTTCAGGACTGCCCCCTCGATTTCGCCAAGTTCCACGCGGAATCCATTAATCTTAATCTGTGAGTCAATCCGCCCAATATATTCAATATTTCCGTCACCTTTCAGACGTACCATATCGCCTGTATGATACAGCCTTTCCTCATCCTTGCATGCGGCAAAAGGATTTGGCACAAATACGGACGCTGTTTTTTCCGGCAGATTATGGTAGCCTCTTGCCACCTGCCGCCCTGCCACGCAAAGCTCCCCTGGCGCTCCCACAGGTACACGCTTTAAGTTCTCATCTACGATGTAACACCTTACATTGAGCTGCGATTTGCCAATCGGAATCGTTTTATATTCCTTGTCAACCACAAACTCTGTGGACGAAACGGTATTTTCCGTAGGCCCATAGCCATTTACCATCATGTACTTCCTATCATAATAGCGCTTAAACTTTTCGCCTCCCAGGGTGAGAAGCCTTAAAGCGCAATCCCCTGTCAGGGTTTCCGCCACAAGCTCACCCATCTGCGTCGGCATAGTCGCTACCGTAATCGGCTCATTTTCAAAGGTACGGCAGACAGCGACAGCGTCCTTCCTGACACTTTCGGAGAAAATATAAAGGGAGGCTCCCACCGTCAAAGGCATAAACAGGTCATGTACCGAAGCGTCAAAGCAGAAAGAAGAAAATTCGCCATACATATCCTCTGGAACCGTCTTATGAAAGGTGACTGTATGCTCAATTAATGTCATAAGGTTGCGGTGTTCCAGCATAACGCCCTTTGGTTTTCCTGTCGAGCCGGAGGTGTAAATCATATATGCCAGATTCTCCGGAAGCGGCGGCGTCAAATCCGCCTTTCCTGTAAAGCCAAGTCCGTCCTTTTCTACCTCGTCAAGATAAATTACATTCTTGTCATACCCCTCTGTCAGTGATTGATATTTCCTCATAAGAAGAAGATTTTCACTGCCACTGTCAGAAAGCATATATTCAATTCTCTCCTGCGGATATTCTGGATCAAGGGGAACATATGCGCCTCCCGCTTTCATAATTCCTACAAACGCCTCCACAAATTCCCTTGTCCTGCCGCATAAAATTCCGGCAACTTTTTCCCGCCCAAAACCATTATTCTTCAGTTTATCAGCTATATGCTCCGACACTGCATCAAGCTCTGCATATGTTATGGTACCGTTCTCATCTTTTACGGCAATATTGTCCGGATATTTTGACACAGCTTCCCGGAACAGGTCGATAAAAGTCTTCCCCATATACTGCGGCGTATTTACCATCTTATCCTGTTCATCGAACAGAAGGCGTATCTCTGACGGTTCCTTTCCATCAAGGAAAGCCCTTGTGGTGATTTCAAGGTTTTCTATCAGATACTCAGCCGTCTCCTTTTCAAACAAATCACTTCGGTATTCCAGCTCATAGATGTATTCGCCGTTTTCAATGCTCATCATAAGCGATATCGGCTCCTTTGCCGCATTTAAGCCAAGAGGAATTTCTTCTGCATCCTCTCCACAGATTTTAGTAAATGCAAAATTCCCGCCCTGATACACAAACATCGTATCAGGCTTAATATGGAAATTGCGGCTGATTTCCTGGAACGGATAAATATCGTGATCCATCATTCCCATAAGCTGGTTTTTAATTGTCACAAAATAATCTTCCGTATTTTTCGTTGTATCACACACCACAGGCAATGTTTTGACAAACATACCGATTGTATCAGAAAGACGTGAGTCATTTCTGCCATGATAGATGGTTGTAAATACACTTTGGGGAGCAAAATGGTATCTTGCCAGTGCTGCGCCAAATATACCTGTGAAAAATACATTCTCTGT
>CAJUID010000035.1:29078-30175 GCA_910585905.1 uncultured Lachnospiraceae bacterium | reverse complement strand
CCTCTGCCGTAAGCTTTTCGCCTTGATATGCCCTGTCGATATCCGACAAAATAACAGAAAGAGAGGTGCCGTCTGCAATCAGATGATGCACATCAAGGAACAGATAACTTCCCTCATGTGTCCTATGTATCTCAAAACGGAACAGAGGCTCGTGAAACAGTGGAAATGGCCTTACCAGTTTTTCCCTGTCCATGCCGTCAATAATTTCAGTGGCGTATTCCAAATGATCATTCCTGCGCTGGCGTATTTCACCGTCCTCATCCATAAAAAGCTGCACTTTCAGATATGGGTGCACTTCCACTGTCTGCTCTACTGCTTCTTTTAGCCGGATTAAATCTATTTTGGGACTTAGCCGGAACAAATATGGAATATTATAAACCGTTGTTCCCATATTCGCCGTACAGTCTACAAAGATGCCTGCCTGCGCGTTGGTAAGAGGATACACCTCCCGTACTTCATGTATCTCGGATTTTTCCGCCCCCAGAAGAAATCTTTCTAACTGGACGACAGTTGGATTTTCCCTGATATCATTTGTCTTGATTGCCACGTCAAACTTCTTTGCCAGAAGTACATTAAGTTTTATCGCACTGATAGAAGTCAGTCCCGCAAACTGAATATCAGTAGTGATACCAAACTCCCTGTGCCCGATTGCTTCAGCAATACAGTCACAAATACGCTGCTGCATTTCATTTTTCGGCGGAATCATTTCCTCCACTGCCTTTTGCGGCTTTGGCAGGGCGCGCTTGTTGACCTTCTGGTTCTGATTTAATGGAATCTGGTCAATCTGCATCGTTACAGCCGGTACCATATACGGCGGCTTTGTTTCCATAATAAAAGCATTCAGCTTCACTATATCAATCTGCTCATCTGACACAACATACGCCGCGATGTATTTACCGCCGCCCTCCTCATCAAATGCAGCAACTGTGGCATCTTTTATCCCCGGAAAACGCCGGATAACTTCCTCCACTTCCGTAAGCTCAATCCGGAATCCTCTTATTTTTACCTGGGCATCCCGTCTGCCCACAAAAGAAATATTTCCATCATTTAAGTAGCGTACCACATCGCCTGTGTGGTACATCCGCTCGTATCCCTCC
>CAJUID010000035.1:26183-28978 GCA_910585905.1 uncultured Lachnospiraceae bacterium | reverse complement strand
CAGAATGCAGTGATATTTCCATACTCAAGCATACAGCCCTTCGGCACCCCTGTCGAGCCTGATGTGTAAAGCAGCGTAAACAAATCCTCCGGCTTTGGAGACGGCAGCTTTTCCATATATTCCGGCAAGTCTGGTATCTCATCAAGATACAATATCTGTCCTGTATAGTCAGACACCAATTCACGCATCTTCTGTGTCGTAATCAACAGTTTCGCACCACTATCCTCCAGCATAAAATGCAGTCTGTCCTGAGGATACGTATGGTCAAGCGGCTGGCAGGCACAGCCACTGCGGGCAATACCCATCGAACAGATTGCCATATATTCACAGCGCGGAATCAGCACAGCAACTACGTCACCTGTTGTTAATCCCTTCTGGATAAGATTGCCCGCAAGATTATGCGTTATTTTTTCAAACTCACTGTATGTATATCTGACATCTTCGTATACAACGGCTGTCTGGCCGGAATATTTAGCAACCGCCTCCTCAAACATATCCACAACCGTTTTGCTGGCATCATATGACACTTCTGTCTCATTAAAACTGTCAAGCATTTTTTCCTGCTGCTCTGAAAGGATTGTCACATCGGATACATTGCGGCAGCCGAATATGGATTTGAAAGCGGCATTGTAAGAATCCATAATATTCTGAACCGTTTCCTCCAGATACAAATCACTGCGGTACTCAGCCGTCAGATAATACTCCCCGTCATAAAGACGAACCTGGAGTAACAGTGGCTCTTTAGGCAGGCCAAGGGACAAATCCTCACCAACAGCAACGGTATCTCCTATCGGATAATCGTCTGTAAGTTCTGCCTGATATGCAAAAATCAAATCAGAAGTAATCCCATATTTTGCAGCAATATCGGAAAATGGGAAAATATCATTTGCCATGGAATTCATTAACTGTTCCTGCAAAGAAACCATATAGGATACCACCGTTGTCTTATCATCAAATTTACAATATACAGGAAGCGTTTTTACAAGCATGCATACCGTATTCTCAAGCCTCGAATCGTTCCTGCCATTATAGATGGTCGCAAAGAGCGATTCCTTTGCATTTGACCAGCGGGACATCAGGATTCCAAAAACTCCGGTAAAGAGTGTATTTGGAGTAATTCCCAATCTTTCACAAAGCTGCTGGGCCGCTTCTTCAGAAACTGACATTTTATATTCTGCCAGCCCCTTTTGGGGCGTACCTTCTTTTTTGTCAAAAATCGGAAGCGACTCGATTTCAAGCCCCTGAAAAATATTGTCATAATAAAGAGCAGCCTTTTTATAACCGCCTCTCTCCACTGCATATTCCTCTGAAACAGCCGCATCAAAACCTGTATAGTCTTCCTCTTCCAATTCTTCGCCCATATAGGCACGGTTCAAGTCCTTGAAAAAAATATCATAGGAATTTCCATCTGCCATAATGTGATGAAAATCTACAAACAGATACTTCTTCGTCTCAGTCTGGTAGATTGTAATCCGAAACAGCCTGCCCCCTTCTAATTGAAATGGCTTTACAAGACTGTCCTTCTTAAACTCACTGTCCGTTGTTCTGATAATCTCAGGCACAAAATCTTCTGAAAAAGGTTTTTGAACCATTTCTCCGTCTTCACTGATTCCAAAACGTGCCGTCATATAGGAATGTGCCTGAACGGTTCTGGCAACTGCATTGGCAAGTTTCTCTTCCTCAATACTGTTGTCAAGCGTAAACAAAAACGGTATATTATAAATCGTTGTTTCCGGATTCTTCGCACACTCCGCAAAAATTCCTTTCTGGGAACCTGTTAAAGGATAAACGCAACGGATTTCCATTGCATCAGGCGCCTCTGCATTACTGATAAACTCCTCCATAAGTACCACCGTATTATACTGGGTGATATCGCTGGTCTTTATCGCTATGCCAAATCCCTCTGCCAGCAAGACATTTAATTTCATTGACCCCAGAGAAGTAAGCCCGGCACGGTAGAATGGCGTGTTTATGCCAAAGTTGCTGTTATTGGTAACGGATGCTACGATATCAAAAATCTTTTGCTGCATCTTATTTTTAGGCACTTCATGATCGCCCTGTTTCAACACCGGTTTTGGCAGGGATTTTTTGTCTATTTTCTGGTTTGCTGTCAGTGGCATTTCCTCAAGCTGAAGCAGGATATCTGGCACCATATAGTAGGCAAGGCTTTCTGCCGCAAAATCAGAAAGCTCCTGCGGCTCGATTTCTTTTGTGGCAGTATAGTATACACAAAGCTGCTCATCAATAACTACCGCTACTGCATTCAAAACATCTGCATGGCTTAGAATCACTTCCTCAACCTCACCCAGCTCAATCCGAAGGCCCCTGAGTTTTACCTGATTATCCTTTCTTCCATGAAATTCAATCTCCCCCTCAGAGTTAATCAGGGCAAGGTCTCCTGACTTGTAGCCACGCATACCATGATACTCAATAAATACCTCGGCCGTCTTTTCAGGAAGGTTCCGATATCCACGCCCCACACCCTTTCCACAGATGAGAAGCTCACCAACCTGCCCATCCGGCACTTCTTTATTATTCTCATCAATAATATATACAAGCACATTGGCATTCGGTATGCCAATGGTGATATTCTCACCACTCGTAATCACCTTCATAGTACAGCTAATCGTTGTCTCTGTAGGCCCATATCCGTTCATGATATATGCTTCCGGATTGATTTCACATATTTTGCCATACAATCCTCCCTGAAATGCTTCAGCGCCTAGATCGTAGGAACGAACCTGCTTTAATGCCTCCCGCATTTTCGGAATTTCCAGCATAACAGAAAGAAAAGA
>CAJUID010000035.1:0-26083 GCA_910585905.1 uncultured Lachnospiraceae bacterium | reverse complement strand
CCTGCTTTAATGCCTCCCGCATTTTCGGAATTTCCAGCATAACAGAAAGAAAAGATGGTGTTGTTGTTATATTATCAACGCCATGCCGCAGTATGGTATCCGCAAGCAAATCCAGATTATGTATCTCCCCCTCTGTTGCAATTACAACTGTCATGCCATTTGTGAGGGGAATAAACTCTTCCATAATAGAAACGTCAAATGTCATTGCCGCAAGTGCAAGGGCAACCGACGATCTTTCTGTAAATCCAAGCGTTTCATGGTTCTTTGGGTTTGCATTTACGAAATTTGATAAATTCCCCTGTTCAATCATAACACCCTTAGGTTTTCCTGTAGAGCCTGACGTATAAATAACATAGCATAAGTCTTTTTCATGAATTTCCCGATTGGGGTTTTGCGTATTTTGACCTTTCAAAATCTCGTCGATAATAAGAGGAGTACACTCTAATGTCTCCCACAAATCCCCGAACTGATTCTTTGTCTTTTCATCTGTAATAATCCACTTTGCGCCGCTATCCTCTAATATATAACGCACACGTTCCTTCGGATATTCGGCAGAAATACAGGTAAATGCCCCGCCTGCCTTTAAGATTCCCTGTGTCGCAGTATAAACTTTTATGCCACGTTCTAAAAGGACAGCTACAATCGTTTCTGCCTCTACCCCATTTTTAATCAGAACATCTGCCACCCTGTTTGCATCAGCATTCAGTTCACCATACGTTTTCCTCTCGCTCCCAGAAATGACTGCCGTTTTGTCCGGATGCATTTCTACCTGTTTCTCAAACATACTTACTACCGATACAAAATCAATTTCATAAATCGTGTCATTATTTTTTTTCACTTTTCTTCCTCCTGTTCCATGTCAAATTCTAACACAGTATTATTCAAATCAATTGTTCGCATATAACTGATGCCGGATGAGATTGTTTTCACAAGCTCAATCCCATGTATATCAAATTTCCCACTGTCAAATTCATACTCAGTGGGATTAAAAGGCACTCCATTGTCCCTGATTCGCAGAAGCATCTTTTGCTTTTCTATCACCAGGCTGACATCAATCCAATGAGACAGCCTGCCGCCATATTTGATACAATTTACGATCATTTCCTCCGCAGCCACCGCCACGATATTCGCCTTATTAGCACTTATGCCATGATCGAGGCAGAACTTCTTTACCTCTCTGGGTACTAGCGCAGTCTCGTCCATATCTGCCTTCACGGTAAAATCAAAACATCTTCCCGTTTCCTTAGGAAGCAGATAAAAATCCGTACCTTTATACTTGATTTTGCGATAAATATATGCCGTAAGAACTGTCAGGATTTCCGAACAAACAAAACTAAGCGCCAGACCATTTATACCGATGCCGCCCATTTTTACTTCCAGAATAATCCCAAAAGCTGCAGCGGGCAGCACATAAATGCCATTTTGAAAGAATGTAATAATGCTTGCCTGTTTTGACTCTTCAATCGATTCATAATAGCCCACAAGAAATTTATTCCATACATATGCCGGCAGGCACAAAATAAAAATCCTGAGTGCTGTCACCATCATGGAGGAAAGATCTGAATTATCCACGCCAAACATAACGGTAATTGACTTTGCAAACGCCATAACAAGCACAAAAATACATAGCGTTGCAACCGCGCTTAATACAAGAACCCTTTTGCACAGCGCGCGGATACCGAAGTAATCCTTTTCCCCATAAAGAATTCCCGCTATATTTGGTATTACGCCTATGATTCCGGCCGTAATCATTTCCACAATCATAAGGATATTGTCGCATACCGTATAAACTGCCATCCCACCATCTCCAATAAAACGGATAATAATTTCATTCAGCCCAAAGGATTTTATTATGGTCATAATCATAAATACAAAAAACGGCGCCCCTGATATGACCGCCTCTTTCAGAGGAGCAAATGATTGGATCCTGACAAAGCTTATCATGCGCTTCGGGGAACGGATATATAGGATAAAAATAACCATTCCAAGTAAAAATCCAGCCACTGTAGACAGGGCAGCACCCGCAATACCAATATTCGTGTATTTTAATAATATGTAATCAAGAATCAGATTGATCACATTAGAAAGAATCAGATAGGCAGACGCAAGCCCGGGATGGTTTTCCACACCCAAAAAACTGGACATAAGAAGCCCGACGCCAATCACCGGAGCGCCAAGCATCCCTACAAAAAGATAATGGCCTGCAGGAATACTCAGACTTCCACCCTTTGCCAGAGCATCTGCAATGGGCATTGCCAAAAAAGGCGCCGCTGCAGCAATGATAAGTCCCACAACAACAGTTATCAATAGTGTGAGCGAAAATAGTTGTGATGCTCCCTCTTTATTTCGCCTGCCAAGCAAAATACCTGCTGCAATAGATCCTCCCATACCAAGACAATAGCCTGTTACCTGTATTAAAGTTTCCATGGGAAGAACAAGAGTTATTGCTGACATTGCCTCTGTCCCCAAAAAGTTCCCCACAAATACTGTATCAACGATATTCCCCAACTGCAAAGCCAGCGACATCATAATTCCTGGTAAAAGATACTTCCAAATTTTATTCTCTATAAGTCTTTCATTCCTCTGGTGCATCTGCTCCATCTCAATATCCTCCTACCATGCTTTTGCTTGCACAAATATATTTGTCATGCTGCGGCCTTTGCCTGCAGCATATTGTATCCTCTTACCATAATCTCTGTCACCAGGATTGAAAGCAATGCAAGAAGCCAGCATTGATAACTTTGAAAACACTCATAACCATTGATTGCAAGAGCAACAAAATATACAATTATATGCAGTGCATAATATTTTGATATATGTTCGCTATAATATAGAATCTGCCTTGCAACAGGATTCTTTGGCTCACGCAGTTTGCCATCCTTTCTGCAGATTCTTTCTATAAAGAAAAATACTATAGCAAAAATAAATATGTGCGCCATGCTTGCCGCCACGTGCCAAGGGTCCGGCTGTGAATAAGCCTCACTTAATGCAACATACATTTGGGATATATCCGAACCATATTTTCTGAATATCAGTACCCACCATACAATAACGACCACGATGCTGGGAACAGCCAGCATGCCGTAAAATTTGATTTTATCCTTCACATGCCGCAGGATTTTGCCAAAGGCAACTCCAAACATCGCATAGGACAGAAAATAGAGCGGCGTAAAGGAAACAAACTCTGCCTCTCCAATCAATAGTTTCATAATATACCCAAGCACTGGCATATCTACAGGTTTTCCATAAAGGAATGGCGCAATGATACTCACGGCCGCACCGATTATCACGTACCCTGCAATGTTCATATTCAGCTTCTTTAGCAATGCCAATACAAAATAAATAATTCCGGTAATAAAAAAGATATTGATGTATTGAATGTATACCTCTGTCAAATATTTGAAATTATCCCTCCCGGTTCCCGTCAGGTTTCCAGAAACGAAGGGGTAGGGGATTAATAGAGCGATTAAATAGACAAGGTTATTCAGATACTGATAAGCCACCATGCGAACACCGCTCTTTGCCATTCCCACTGGCGTTGCATTCCTGCTGTAAACAGTTCCAATTCCCATAACGAAAATAAAAATAGCTGCACCAGACATCGTTGCAAACATATAAATCCACTTGGTAATAGAATCTTCCGTGGACATGGTTGCTTGAAAGGCATGTATTAGGTAAATAAACAGCATAAAAATCCCTTTCAGATAATCAAACTCCCTCTGTCTTTTGGTATTTGTCTCTTCATGTGAAAATATAGCGTCCATTTTTTTATCCTCTCTAAAAAACACAATTTGAAAAAATTATACCAAATGCTCAGAGGACAGCAACCCATTTGGGATTAAAGAGCACTTTTTAGGGAATAGATTGCACTTTTTTATGTGAAAACTGCAGAACCGACGGTATATTTCAGTTTGATAAATGATGTCTCGGTTCCCCACTTTGTCTTCGTGTTAAGTAAATGCAAGATACCGTTTTCGAATGTTGAAACAGGCTCATCCTACGCCAAGATGACTATTTATCTTGCATTTTCTGTAGAACTAAAACAACCGAAAACCCCAATATTTACTGGATTCTTACTAACTTGACAATATAATAACACGCCCCCCCGAATCAACAATCCCAACCAAAACTCCCTGCCCTGACAGATTTAGATTAGAGCCCCCAAACTGGCTGCCCACTCCCTGACCCGACGGATTTCTCTGGACTGTATTAATGCAAGATGCACTCCTGCCCTGTTCTAAATTAAAATACAGTCTCTTAGGCTTCTCAATATACTCTATCTCTGGCATTGCCGCTATCGCGGCAATATACTCCTCCCTAGTCGTAATAATTGCATATTGATTTAACAGTTCCACCACCCTTGTGTCCTGAAAAATTTCCTCAAATCGTTTAATATCCCCTATATACTTTACAATAATCTGCCACTGCCTGGCCGCCTCATTATAACCATACTGCAAATTACTACTCTGCTCCAGCTCATTCTTTGGAATCTGGAGTGCCAGATTCAGCCCTCCATCAATCTTTTCATTCTGCTCCGCCATATATTCTCCCGGCAAAATCTTTTTGTAATATGTATTCCCAGTTCCCTTGTCTTACGACAGCGATTTTTTGTTGCAGACGTCCCCTTGCCATGATACAATGTCCTAAACAGAAAGGAAAGGGACTTAATATTTATGTGGCTTTTTATGGCGATTTTATCCGCCTTCTTTGCAGGAATTACATCCATCCTTGCAAAATGTGGAATTAAAAATACAGATTCTGACATAGCTACAGCAATAAGGACAGCCATCGTATTGCTGTTTTCCTTAATAATGGTATTTATAGTTGGCTCCATTCCGACCATAACAGCAATCACAATCAAATCATTCATGTTTTTAATCTTGTCCGGCATAGCTACCGGAGGATCATGGATTTGCTATTTTAAAGCACTTTCCATCGGAGATATCAACAAAGTAGTTCCTGTTGATAAGTCAAGTACCATTCTTTCCATTCTGCTTGCTATAATTCTATTTGGAGAAACAGAACACTTGGCAGCCAAGTTAATTAGTACAACAATTTTTGCAATTGGAATTTATTTGATGGTTGAGAAAAAACAGAATTGCAACATCGAAGACAACAGTAGATGGAAATGGTATGCTGTACTGTCTGCTATACTTGCGGCTCTTACCTCAATCCTTGCAAAAATTGGAATCACCGGGGTAGAATCCAATCTAGGTACAGCAATCCGCACAGCTGTTGTACTCGTCATGGCTTGGCTGATTGTATTTATAAAAGGAAAGCAGGTACAGATAAAGAAAATAAAAAGAACAGAAATTGTATACATATCTCTATCCGGGATTGCAACAGGGGCTTCGTGGTTATGTTACTATTATGCGATTCAAAATGGTGTTGTCAGTGTAGTAGTTCCAATAGACAAACTTAGCATTGTGATAACAGTTGTTTTTTCTTATATTGTATTTCATGAACGTTTAAGCAAAAAAGCATTTATTGGACTTTTGCTTATGATTTTAGGCACACTTGCGATGGCGGTCAAATACTGTGGCGGCAGGAGCTAATGTCATAGCTGTTTTGCACAAAAGAAATACAAAAGCAATCTATTTCAACTGATAACGAGATAATCACACCGGGAACACAGACATCTTTTTATAAATTGAGAGGAGATGAAATACTACATTGAATATATCAACCTATAACACTCTTACAGATGACGCAAAAGAAATCAGAAAATTAGTCTTTATGGAGGAACAAGGTTTTCAAGATGAATATGATGAAATAGATACCATATCGACACATTTTGTACTGTTTGACAAGGAACTGCCAGTAGCAACATGCCGCGTTTTCTTTGATAAAGAAAAGAATGCCTACACATTGGGAAGGCTTGCTGTAATTCAAAAATACCGTGGAAATAATATTGGCTCCATTTTGGTAAAAGAAACAGAAAAATATGTGATAGCAAAAGGCGGAACAGAAATTGTCCTGCATGCACAATGCCGTGCTTCTGGCTTTTATACAAAATTAGGTTTTACGAAATTTGGCAATATAGAAAACGAGGAAGGATGTCCACATATCTGGATGAGAAAATCCCTCTGACAATTAATCCCATTTGCGCATCTATCCTGCTTTTCAGAGCAAAAACAAAGCCAAATGCCCCGCTGCGGAGCAACGGGGCATGACCATTTGTACTATATTCTTTTTTTACAGTTCCTTAATACATCTTTCCTTTATATTTTAGCTTGACAGGATTGGTAATATACCTTGCACTTTGCGGCATCTTTCCCTTGGCTGCAAACAGTTTAGAATACTTGCGCCATCTGCTTTTCGGTGCCTTTACTTTCATTCTGGCAGAAACACCTTGAAACGCGCCAGCTCCCACTGATTTTATTTTATTTGACTTTACCAGCAGGGCATTAAACTTTGCACAGCCCGCAAATGCCTGGCTTCCAATTGATTTTACTTTGGAAGGTATGACTGCAAACCGCAGATTTTTACAGTTCTTAAATGCTTTCTTTCCAATCTTCTTCACATTCGCCCCAATCTTCACTTCAGACAATTTACGCATATTGCTAAACGCATTTTGACGGATTCCGGTTACTTTAAAAGTGTAACCTTTTAATTTCACTTTTTTAGGAATCATAAGCTTCTTTACATTTTTCTTCTTGGAGCCATATACCTCTACCGCCCCATTTTTCTTTGAAGATTTTACCACAATATATTTTAGCGAACCCGCAGCCAGAATCTTTCCTTTCTTTGGCAGAGCAGATTTGTTTGTCACAGCAGGTTGATTGGTCTGGCCAGGTTCTTGTGTCTGGATTGGCTGTTTTGTACCAGATGGCTCTGGTGCCATTGTTGTATCTGGTGTTGCCGTTGGTTTCTGGGACGCTTCTGGCCTCTGGGTGGCAACAGGCGTCTGCGTAACTGCAGGGTTTTGGACACCTGGCCCTGGTACAGATGTACCGCCCTGCGGCTTACCAGTTGGCGACGGCGAAACCGTACTTCCCGGATTTGCAGAAGGGGATGGTGAACTCATTTCTCCAGGATTAGCCGAAGGCGACGGCGAAACAGTTTCTTCCGGTAGCGGATTTTGCTGTTCAAGCTTCTTGAGGCAAATATCCAACTGCGAAATACGCACTTCATTATGATCAGAATCAACCAGAATCATTTCACATTCTACTTTCATATCCTCTGGTAAAACGCTTAACTCCGCTTTTACTTTATCAAGCGCCATATTAACTTTCTGCATCCCCGTTTTAAGCGGCATCTTTTCTCTGTACTCTGCCAGCACATTTCCGCCCTCGTCCTTTATCCTTGCAGTAATATCTACATCATCTGCTGCTTCCCTAGACCATGTTACACATGCCCCTGCTGTTCCAGATAACTGGCTGCTGTCATCATAAAACAACTCGCATGACAAATCTTCCACTTTCATTGGGTTTTCGCCCTTTCCTGCGAAAAAGGAAACTTCAGCCTTTTGATCTGTTAATTCCAGCTCTTTTCCATCTACCCGAACCTCTGTCGTGTCGTCCGAAACAGTAATAGCCATCTTCTTTTCATTTTTCACTTCCAGAGTAACAGAACTGCCCGTAACCGATATCTCTCTTGTAATGCCCAGTACATCCATAATTGCGATATCAGACTCAGTTTCAGCATTCTCCGATGACAATGTAATTGTATCATGCCCCACGCCTTTTACGCTCTTAACAGTAAGCTCTGCCTCTACGTCTGATGTCTCAATTTCTGAGAATAAATCCTCGGTAACCGCATAATATGTCAACGCCTCCTGCTCTCCCTTATTCTCATCTGTCTCCTCAGAATCATCCCGAATCGTATATTCCCCCTGAGGCAATACAAAACTTCGGATACCACTAAAATCCCCTTCCGCGTTATCTGATATCATTTCCTGCTCGTAGGCACCTTCAATTTCAGAATAATCCCTTCCACCGCCATTCACAAGCTTTACATCGTCCCTGTTTACGGCAACCGAAACATTTGTACTCTCCACTGAATCCTCTTTCTTTAAACTATTTCCAGTAAAATCAGCATCTTCCAATGCATCCCGGATAACAGAATATTCTACAAAGGAAGCCCTCGTATATCCATGATAATCTATCCCAGAAAAATCACTTTTAAGAATCAGCGTCTGGAAACCTTCTGGATAATTACCGTCATAAACTTGAAAAACATAATTTCCCATATAGTCTACCTCTACTGAAACAGGAACAACTGCATGCCCCACGTTCTTCCCACGGTACAGATTAATCACAACCGGGTCAGCAGTAGAATCTACACTCAGTCCCCCAGATCGTTCAAACTCTTCTACCTTCCTGATCAGCTCCCTATACTTCCCTTTATTCACGGCTCCCATCAAGCTAATATAATCCGCGTACTGGGAAACCTGATAGATTTCTATTATCTTTGTTAAGGCAGCACCAGAATCCCTCGGCGCAAAGACACTATACAGATTCTCTGCAGAAGGCGTAAAATCTTTCACATCAAATTGTTCTCCCTCGTAAAATTCCAACGTTGATGCTGCCATACCAAAGCAGCTTCCCCTCCAGCTCTTATCCCAGGCATAATAGTAAGAGCCCCTGACAACACTCTGAAGAGCCGTTACAAACCGCTGTCTTGGTATAAAGTATTTGCTTCCATATCCAAAGGAGCTTCTAGAATTGGCAAAAGAATAATGATCTTCCTGCTCTGTATAAAATTTATCCAGCCCCACAACCGGGATTCCATTCCACTGGCCATCTGCCGCACCCCATGTCTGGTTGCCTGCCCGGTAATAAATCGTCAAGTTAGAATTCGCACCGCTAAAACAATCCCTTGCCATCGCAGAAGGGTAATCCCCATAAAAATATACTTTCTCCAGTGACTTGCAGCCTGCAAAGCACGCAGAAGGAATTTCTGTAACCCCTTTAGGTATATTGATTGTCCTTAACAGAACACAATCCCTAAAGCAGCCATCTCCCAAAAACAAGACATATTCAGGAAGCATCATAGTTTCCAGCGCACTGCAGGACGCAAAAGCCTCTTTCCCTATAGTTTGCAGATATGCCCCTAACAAAATATCCGTCATTGCAGTACATCCTTTAAAGACTCCCTCCCCCATTATCTGGCAGCCGCGCACGTCTAACTCATCCTTTATCGCTGTATCCCCCCGAAATGCCTCCTTCTCAATAATAGAGACACTTGCAATACGTACAATCTGTAAATCCGTACAGCCTGCAAATGCACACTCGCCAATCCTCTCCAGCTTCTTACCTGTAAGAATCCGCAAAAGTTTTTCTGAGCCAAAAAACGCATTGTTGCCAATTTCTACGGCATCACCAGTGTCAATTAATTTAACATCATTCCTGTGGTCTACCGAATCATCAAAACTCCATTTCGGCAGGTTATCCAATGTAAAATCTGGTACCTTGCCTTCACCAGTAAACTTAATCTCTCCAATATCATCCCGATAATTCCATTCCAAATCGCCAAAAGCCCCAGATGCAATATCTGTTCTGTATGGGTCCCA
Organism: uncultured Lachnospiraceae bacterium; assembly: GCA_910585905.1. Classification (GTDB taxonomy): domain Bacteria; phylum Bacillota; class Clostridia; order Lachnospirales; family Lachnospiraceae; genus Butyribacter. The sequence continues at coordinate 16,569 of CAJUID010000035.1, read as the reverse complement.
GTCCGTCACCAGATACTTCACATCCCACTTATAGGCTGCATGGCTCTCATGGCTTTTATACTTCTTTGTCCCAGTCCAGCCATCCTCCCAACCAGTAGACTCAGCCGTTTTAAATATTACTAACCCGTCATTATTATAGCCATTATCTTCATAACTGGTATTTCCAACTTTATTTGCCGTCACTGAAGTATTATAAGCATAACAGCTCGTTGCAGGATAATCACTTCGCCCGTCGCAATATCCCTCCTCTGTCACAGCAGGGGCATTTCCATAAAATAAAAGCTTATCTATGGATTCATTATAATGAAAAGCATTCTCTTCCAAAGACGTTACAGATTCTGGAAACCTAATTTCCTCCAAATATTTACAATAGTTAAACGCCTCAGACCCTATTACCTGAACCGTATCAGGTATCATAAACCTGTCATTTTTATACCCCGCAGCATAATAAATCAGTTTTGTCACATCTTTAGTATAGATAACATTATCAATCGCTGTCATATAAGAATTTCCTGGAGATATGGTAATTTCCTCAAGCCTGACGCAACTCAAAAAAACATTTCCCGATATTTCCTTAATCCGCTCCCCAAAAGAAACCTTTTCTAAAAAAGTGCAATAAGCAAGTGCCGAAGCCCCAATCTTGGTAATACTATTTGGGAATGTAATTTCTTTTAAGCCCTTGCATCCATTAAATACGCTATTTCCAATTGTAGTAATCTTATCTGGAAGGATGATTTCAGAAATCATAGAACAATTGGAAAATGCTCCATCCTCAATAGAAAGAATATCCCCTCCCAACTTCACATCCACTAATGCACTGCAGTCGGCAAATGCGTAAGTTCCGATTGCTGTGACCAGCCCAGGGACATCAATTGCCGTCAGGCACACTGCACCCTGAAACGCAGAACTTTCGATTGTCAGAAGAGTTCCTGGCAGATCCACACTCTTTACATTTGTAGAAAAAAATGCCTGTACACCTATAACCTGGACAGGTTCAGGGACAGTTACATCTGCATTGCCCATACTTGGATAGCTAATTACTTTCGACAATGAAGAATCCTTCTTCTCCACAAGCAGACCCTTAATCGCCTCATAATTTTGATTTCCCTGCTCAACCGTGAGTTCTCTAAGGCTACTAATAATAAATGGATTGATGCCGATCATGGTAACAGATGCTGGTATATGGAACGAAGTAAGACTTGTAGCGCGAAAAGCATACGTTCCAATCTCTTTTAATGATTTTTGAGGCAACGTTATTTCTGTCAATGACTCATTATCTGCAAACGATGACGTTCCAATAGATTCAACTCCCTCACAAATAACAGCTTTCTGGAGCTGCTTACAATTATTAAATGTATAGCCCTCTATTTTCTTTACAGATGCAGGAACCGTAATCTCCTTTAATGAAGAACAGCTACTAAAAGCAGAGTTTCCAATCGAAGTAACCGACTCCGGTATCGTAATTGCCCCCAAATCAGTACAATAATTAAATGCATAAGAACCGATTGCTTTCAAACCCTGCGGCAGTGTTATTTCCGTCATATCAGTGCAATAATAAAACGCTGAATTTCCTATTGACTCCAACCCCTGTGGTAAATTTATTTCTGTTAGGGAATAACAACTGGAAAATGCGCCCTTGTCTATCGCCGTCAGCCCATTTGGAAGAACTACCTGCTCCAGGGCACTGCAGTCGTTAAATACTGATTCAGCAATCACGGTAATATCCTTCGGCACCTGAAACTGCGTCAGGCTGCTACATTGAGAAAATGCGCCCTTTCCAATGCTTTTCACACCTTGCGGCAGTACAAGCTCTTTTAAAGAAGAACAGAATAAAAATGAATTCTCCCCTATATCTGCCACAGAATCAGGAATTTCTACAGACAAAACATTATGGCCATTATAAAATGCATAATTCGGTATGTTCGTAATTCCATCACCAAGCGAAATTGTCTGAATCTGCTCCATACTTTCCCACCAGGGCGCTGATGTTGTGCTGAATGTATTGCCGATCGCATTTGTATGTTGTACTTTGTTAAAATCGGGAATATCACCTGTCCCAGTTAATGTCAGCTGATATGCCGTCCCATCCCCATTCCAGCCACTTTGGGCATCCTCTGGTGTTAATGTCCAATTGAATTCCTGATTTTCGCCTATTGTCCCAGAAAGCGTTTCCGCAGCTTCGCTGATACGGACAATATCAAAAATTCCCGCCAGACAGCCCGCCGGAAGAGGCAGCATCTGCAGCGCAAGCGCACCCGCTAATATGAGAGCTACTAATCTTTTTCTCATAACAACCTCATTTCTGCACACGTTCTTTGCGCAAGCGAATATTATTCGCTTTGACGAGATTTGAGTCAAGTGTGCGCAGGCACAAATCCCGCGTGTGAAAAACACTTCCTTTTCACACCCCATCAATCCGTCATCAATTGTCTTAAGCACCCAGTCTTTCCCAGTTTCCTATATAATATCATTTTTATATATGTAAAGTCTAGTATTTTATAGCTCCTAAATATTAAATTTTAATTATATATTTCTAAATATTTACAATGCCATATTTTCGATATTTTGCTGGTGTTATCCCTGTCACCTTTTTAAATTGCCGGACAAAATGCTCCAAATGGCGATACCCGCACAGCAAGCCAATCTCCTCTACCGACTTTGATGTAGAGGTCAAAAGCTCACAAGCAGCCTGCGTCCTGCTTTGTATGACATCCGCAATACAAGTAATCCCAAAATAATGCTTATAGACCGTATGGAGATATCCTGAACTAATATGCAGCTCCTTTGCCATCGCATCCACCGTCCACTCTTCCTGCGGAAAGGAATATATTTTTTCCCGCAGCGAGACAAGCTGATAATATAGGGCAGAAAATTCCTCTGCGCTGCTCTCATCCAACAGCTTCTGGAGCAATGCACTTAACAAAGCATCCATAATCGTGTTTTTATGTGGGGCTGCCCCATAGAATTCACTGTGGATCAAATGAAACAAAGAATAAAAAGAATCCGGGTTATGTAAAATCATTGGTTTCCCATAAGGAAAATGCTCTGGCAAAAGCGCTGCCGAACTCTCAATATGCATCCAATTATCTACATATGCTGGAAAATCAACCTCAGACGCATCCGCAGCCGGACCATATAAATGTTTTTGGCCTGGCTTAAAAATTACGGCGATATCGGCAGGTGTCTCCTTCCATTCGCCCTCAATATAAAACTGTGCCCTCTTTTTTACAAGCAACAAAAGATACACGGGATGCCCAGAGGGACGGTCTACCAGAAATGTATGGTCATGCATTGTATTTTCCCCTATTTTTAAAATCTGCTGCATAATCGTCATCCTTTCCTCACACATTCTCCACAGTAAATAAGTTCCATTATCAGAAAGCCAAGCCTGCCAAAACATTGAACTATGCCATAGTCTGATGACCCATTTCATGAGGAGATAAATCATCATGAATCGTTACAAACACCTTTTAATTCCAACATCATAAATATTAGGATAAATCAATTTTATCTGAGTATACTGCATTGAAAAAAAGACGTCAATGATGTATGTTTTAAAGAAAGAAAAGGAAATTTACCTAACTATTCTATAATATAGAAATGGAGGATTATATAATGATACGGGGATTTCAAACACATAAAATCAGAAAACAGCAAGAACTGACAGGCTGTCTTTGGGACTTTTCCCCATGCCAGGGAGAAAATGCAGGAAATATTTATAAAGTTGCCACACCCTGCTGCTGGGAAAACCACCCTGATTTTTCTAATTACCGGGGTGAGGGAGAATACAAAACTACCTTTGAAGCGGCCGGAAACATTAGGCTAGAATTTAAAGGCGTTAGCCATACTGCCACCATATACTTAGATGGAAAGGAAATCGCTTCCCACTACAACGCATACACAATCTTTGATACGATTGCAATGGGACTGCAATCCGGTGAGCATACGCTAACTGTCAAAGCAGATAACCGTTTTAGCCCCAAAAGCGCACTACATATCCCAAATGACTATATGTCATACGGCGGAGTAAGCCGCCCTGTTATTCTGCAGGAGCTTCCATGTGCCTATATCAGATGGATTCACATTACACCTGTACTTTGTAATAAAATATGGCAAGCAAAAGTACAGCTCAACATCAAAAATATTGAAAATACAGAAACAGAGCTAACAGTACAGACTCAACTTGCCGGAAAGACGATTACATGGAATGCAGTTCGCCTTAGCGCATTCTCTGAAATCACTTTGGAAAGCACGCAGGAATTTGACAAAGTACAGTCTTGGACAACCGACAACCCAAAATTATACTATGCAGAAACAACTCTGTTTCAAAACGGAACAGCAGTTGACGACCTCATTGACCGATTTGGTTTTCGGGAGATAAAGATAGAAGGAAAACAGATTTTCTTGAACGGAAAAAAACTAAAAATCAAGGGATTGTGCCGCCACGAAGACCACCCTCAATTTGGCTGTGCGCTTCCATACGCAGCAATCGCCGCCGACCTAGATATCTTACAGCATCTTGGGGCAAATTCTGTGAGAACTGCACACTACCCAAACGATGAAATTTTTCTTGATTTATGTGATGAGCGTGGAATCCTGGTCTGGGAAGAAAACCATGCCAGGGGATTAAGCGAGGAAGATATGAAAAATCCATATTTTGAACAGCAGGCTGAGCAAGTGATTCAAGAAATGATCACTGCACATTACAATCACCCATCCATCTATATCTGGGGCATTTTAAATGAATGCGCCAGCGAAACCGAATACGGAAAGGAATGCTACGAAAAACAGCTTAACCTTGTGAAACAGCTTGATCAGTCAAGACCACACTCTTTTGCAAGCTGCAAATTTAAAACAGATATCTGTTTTGGCCTGCCGGATATTGTCTCCTACAATATTTATCCACTCTGGTACCATGATACACCGCCAGAAGAATATCTAGATGACTTATATCAATGGGTACAGAACGAAACAGACGGTGCTGGAAAACCATTTATGATTACAGAAATTGGTGCAGGCGGCCTATACGGCTACCGAAACAACCGCCATGCAAAGTGGACAGAAGAATATCAGGCAGAAGCTTTAGAAAAGCAGCTACAGGCAGTGCTGAATTATAAGGACTGTATCGGAGTATATATCTGGCAATTCTGCGATATCCGTATCAGCGAAGAATGGTTCGGAGGCAGGCCAAGAACCATGAACAATAAAGGGATAGTTGATGAATACCGCCGGCCAAAACTGGCCTATGATATTGTTAAAAATATCTACTCAAACTCACCCTCATGACGCTTGAAAAAATCATAATATACCCGGACATTCGGCAGATTCGTCCACTTGCTCACCCGCATCTGTTCTTCGTCTAGATTATATATCTTGGCATTCTTCATAGACAACAGAAACGGAGAATGTGTTGCAATAATGAATTGGCATCCGAAAAAACGGGCAGACTCCTCCAGAAAACATGCCAGCTCCTGCTGCCTCTCAGGAGAAAGGCTGTTTTCTGGCTCATCTAGCAAATATAAGCCATTTTCCTTCATCTTATCAGTAAAATACATATAAGCACTCTCCCCATTTGAATGCTCCCTAACATTACTCTTTAACTGCCTTCTCACATACTCTGATTTTGTCTTGCTCCTTGCCAAATTTATCTCCACAAGCTTTTCATAGTCATCAATCGACTTCAATTGAAAGCTCGAATGTTTCAGATTTTGATAATTCTCAAACAAGCTCTCCCTCTTATTATCAATCCCCTCATTCAAACTCCTCAGATTTAACATAAAATCAAACACATCATCACTTGTAATAATCCTGCTAAAAGATGGCAATTCTCTTTCAAGATAATACTCGCACATATCCACAAATTTCCCAAAAAAATTTGTGCGGTTATATAGTGAATCCCTCTTTAATACCAGCTTTTCAGCAATTACATTTAAAGCTGTCGTCTTACCGCTGCCATTCCCACCATACAGAACCGTTATCGGGTCATCAAAATTTAAAGTATGGACATTATGTTCAGTCAATATCTGAAATGGATATACCGTTGTATAACACGTTTCCTTAATAAAATTCAAATAATGTTCTTCCCTCTCAACTGATGGGAAAATAAATTGTGATAAATAAATCATATGCCTACTCTCCAATCTTTTCTTATAATTTATCAAAATCTACATTAATGCTTTGAATATTAAAAAACTAACTCCCTTTTATTCTTTTCATAATTACTTTCCATACATAATATTTCGGCATATGTTTTCCATAACCTAATTGTCAAACTCCAATATCTCTTTTTATCCACACAATAATCTGCATTCTCCAGTCTACTTTGTCTCCTATTTCTCTATGATATCTTGCCAATACATCTCCTGGTAATAATCCTGCGATATGTCCTATGTGCAATGAGCCATTTGCATATGGCCATGCACCACCAATTAATATTTGTCTCATTTCCTTTCAATTTTGTAGTGATAACTTCGTTTCTTATGTTGTTCAGTTATAACATATTTTCTGGTTAGTTACATTTTTTATTACCAAAAAGGGATATAGCGATTTGGTTGTGATAAGTAGTGAATTCTGAATGAACATCATGTGCACAGAGCAAAATTGGCAAAATATCTGTGTTATCAATAACATTAGATTATCCTTTTCAAAAAATGGGGAAAGTCAAATCAGTTACTGATTGATAATTATATCGCATTTTCCGCATTGATAAACCATGCAAAACAATTTATGTAGTAACAATACAGTATCAAGGACGAAATCTATAAAACAAGCACCAAATGACAGTTATTATTATATATTGTTAGATACGCTCCCCTTATTAGAAAAGGCAATTGATATGTATAAACAATTTGGATTTTACACCATAGATTGTTATAACAATAGTCCTATGAGTACATCAATATATATGAGATTGGATTTATGATTTTTATTCTGTCTTTATAAATCACGGATTTATTCTAACCAGTCAACAATCAAAAAATAGACAAGTTGCGCTCGCCATTAATAGCTCATTTAGTCTTTGATTGATAATTAAGTAGCAGCAGCTTAAAGTAATGTTGTTTCTTTGGATTATAAAAAGCAACTGTAAATCATGCAGCGCCCCATGTGGGAGAAAGAGGGAAGCATCTATGCCTGGCACAGAAGCATACTGGGAACACATCATATGTACTTTCAACGGATTTTGCAAGACCGTCATACGCTTTGCGGCTATTTTTGAACAACGTAGTGACAATAAAATTCATATGTTCTCCTCCATCATTCAATCATTATTTCCTTAACTGAAATCTTTCGGATTTTGTCAGAATATACAAACATCAAACCTTCATAAACTAAGATGAAAATAACAAGCGAAACAAGCATAACGGGAAAATCGAACTGATAAGAAGGAACACCCTCCAAATCCCTAAATAAAATATCAACCATAATTCTAAGTAATGCGTACTGATATACTGTCCCAATTATAAAACCAATATAAGACATTGGTCTGTATCCACCGAGAATTGCTTTGCAGCATTCTTTATGTGGATAACCAAATACCCTCATCATGGCGATAGTTTTTGTATTACCGTTTATCACCGTAGTAATGGCAAGAAATAATGTAGTAAATGCCAAAACAAGACCGATTATGAGTATCATAGCCCCCATCATTTCACTCGACAAGTCTTTCACGCTGAACGACATTTGCGTCATAGCAGAAAAACAAAACGAAGCAAACATAATGAAAAATACAAGTGCTTTTTTGGATTTTAAAGTGCTACTTTTTAAGTCCTCTACAAATAGGGTAGCTCTTTCATTATTTCTTTTATATTTGTATATTTTAGAAGAAACCTGCAGGCTGTCTTTCAGAAGCAATAATACCGGTCTTTTTAGCTTATACCAAGCATAGATAATTGCGAGCAGGGAAAAACCAACTGTCGGTAGTATAACAAAATAAAGCAAAATGGTCGGATGAAAATGTATCATTATCTCTGGAAGCATTTTATCTTTATTTTGCAAAGCATAAAACTTCGGCATCAGAAGAAATGCCCCGCCAAACCCAATTACAGTTCCAATAAATGCGCTGATTCCAAATACCCAAAAGCTTTTTGCAATTTTCAGATTTGAATAGCCTAACGCCTTTAATATACCAAGTTCTTTCTTGTGAGTATCAATATAATGCTTAATATAAAACATTAGCATAACAACCGAGGTCATTAACAGACAACCACCGCTTACAAGACAGACGACCTTTGCTGTAGATACCTGAGCGTTATAAAAAATCAAAGATAATTCAGATGTTATTTCACTCTCAATAGACCGAACATCCAAATAAAAGTTCAAAAACATTGTACATACAAGTATGGCACAACAGGAGATAATAGAAATGCCAACAAGTTTTGAAACATTTTTAATTCCAATAAGCATAATTATCACCATCCAATCTCGTAAGCGGTCTTTTGTACTTCGTTTTGATAAATATCCGATATATTACCGCTATTCATTTTAATGACCGTTCTAGCCATTTCTGCAATATTCAAATTGTGTGTTACCATCACAATCGTAAAGTTATACTGATTTTTCAACTTGCAGATATAATCCAATACCTGTCTGCCTGTGCACTCATCTAATGCGCCTGTAGGTTCATCCAGGAACAATACCTTGGGCTTTTTCGCTAAAGCTCTTGCAACTGAAATCCTCTGCTGTTCGCCGCCTGAAAGTTCACTCGGATATTTATGTAATTTTTCTCCAAGTCCAACCGCTTCAATAACTCCCTTGTAATCTTTATTATTGGCTAAATCCGCACCCATTTTCACGTTTTTGTCAACATCCATATTGGGAAGCAAATAATACTGCTGGAAAATAAATCCAATATTTTCTTTGCGGAACGCAGTTAATTTATTGTCAGAAAGTGCTGTAATATCTGTTCTATCATAAAATACTTCGCCGCTGTCAGGGCGTTCAAGCCCCGAAATCACATTCAAAAGAGTTGACTTCCCAGAACCCGATGCACCAAGTATAACTACAAAATCCTCATCGTTAATTTCAAGATTGATACCCTGTAATACTTGAAACCGACTTTCTCCGTTTCTGTAGGATTTTATAATATCTTTAACTTTAATCATACTTCACGCTCCTTTATATTTTTCAAAAGACTCATAAATACCTCTGTAATCATCGAGCTAATTTCAACGCCTGTAAAGCAGCACATTTTGGTGGCACAAAGCGTTGCAATGCCATGCGTATATATCCAAAGGTGATGATATAGCTTTTCAGCCATAAGCTCATTAATTCCGTACTCGTCTTGAATTGCCAAGAGAATTTCCTCGTAGCTTTCCTCTATCAATGGAAGAACGCCCGATAAATCAGATTTTTGCGGTTGTTCTGTCATAAATAGAAGTTGAAAAAGTTTTGGCTCATTAACAGAAAAAAGAATGTATTGTGTTCCTACACCCTTAAAGGGGTGTTCTTCCTTTAAACCTTTATTGACATATTCTTTATACAACATTCTCGCAGATTCAACTACAGCTTGCTGAACTTCTTCCATATTTTTAAACACAGTAAAAATCGGTCTTGCCGAGCTACCAAGGCGTGTTCCCAATTCTCTAGAGGTTAAGGCTTCAAATCCATTTGTTTGGACAATAATTAATGCAGCTTCCGTAATCTCCTCTTTTGTAAATTTTGCTTTTGGTGGCATATCTTTTCTCCGTTTCTAAATCACATGTTTTATATCATGCGATTCATTATAGCCAAAGCAGCATAAAATGTCAATAGGTTTGTTTTCTTCTTCGACTGGAAAGGTAGGGCACGGAATATAGTAATCTCCGCTTTACTTTACTTAAAGACAGTGTTTCAGGGAAGTGTCGCAATCGGCACATTCCCCATGCCTACTTAATCTATTTTCCCTACAAAACGGTAATAAATCTCAATGCCCCTCACGGTTTTATCACTCCTGTCTTTCCATGACTGGTGGACAACGATTTTCTCAATCAGTTCATTCAAAAGTGGGGCGGTAAGCTCGTCAATAGCACTGTATTTCTGGATTAAATCAACCCAACGCCTTGCATCGTCCGTTTCCTCTTTCGTTTCTTCAAGCTTTGTGGAGATAGTCTTGACTGTTTCATCAAGCTGTTTCTGCTCCGTGCGGTATTTGACGGAGAGCATGGAATAATTCTCTTCGTCAAGCAGCCCTTTTACCCTGTCCTCGTACATCTTCGCAAAAAGGCTGTTCAGCTCCTGCCTGCGTTTCTGTGCTTTTTTCAATTCTTTTTCGGCACGGGCGTTCTCAGACTGCCGCTGCTTCTCGCTGCCCTGCAATAACCGTTCCAGAATGGCGTCCTCATTCTCCTTTACCGCCATCAACCAGTACTGTAAGTCTGTGTAAGACAGTTCTGCATAAATGCCGCTTTCTTTGACGTATACTTTTCTTGGTGCATACTTCACCTTAAGTACCTCCCATCTGAATTTTTGAATTGTTAAAATCCAGATGGAGAGAGCGGGGAACGGCAATGAATACCACATAAAGCTCTGTGGCATATTCCGATAAAAAAAGACAAAAGAAAAACCGCAAAGGTTCTGTGACCTCTACGGTTATAGGAGATACATATTCTGTTAAGTGGAGATTCTACTTCTGGTTTCATGGTGAGAAGTAGCGTTGCATAATTGGGGATAATTTTTTTAACTGATACCACGCCATTCCCCGATATGCTATGTATGGATCAGCTCTGCATTGCATAAGCAAATGGATAACTGCCCGAAAAAAGAACATTAAAAATCCCTCCAAAAACTCAAAACGAAGTTAAAGGAAGGATTTCAAGCATGATTATGCAGCCCGCTGAAACATCGTTTTTTTAATCAGCAAGTTCCATACATAATCTTTTTAAACAAAATTCTAAGCCATTATTTTAAGATTTCTTTTATTTCATCGTCAGTCATTATGGCTATTTTTTCGATTTTATGACTTTTATCACGTATAAATTTTACGCTCACTCCGTTTGCTCTGTTAATTCTATATTCTGTTCTTTCGCCTCCTCTCTACATTTTTTTATTCTTTCTTCCTGTTAGATTTTTGCTCTTTCCTTTCTTTACACAATTCTTTTTCTGCTTGGTCTTTATACTCATTAGCTTTTTGTGTAAATTCGTCCGCATATCCCATAGCACGTTCTATTTTTCCTGCTTTCATACAGACCTTCTTTATGAAATCTCCGCATTTTGCCGTCTGTATGTATCATTATCTTTCTGGCTTAATTCACTCTCTATTCGAGCTAATTTTTTCTCCAATTCCCGAACTTTCTTTTCATTTCCAAAAGCTGGCCGTATCTGCTGTTCTAACTGCTGTTTTTTCTCTTTTAATTTCTCAATTTCCCTGTCTACTTTATCCGTATTTGCAGTACATTTTTCGGCTGATTTTTCGGGAGTGTCAGAACTTATTTTTGGCTGTCCTTTTTCATCTGCATCCTCGGTCTTTTCGGGGTTATCAAAGAAAACTTTGCGATTTCCGTTTTCGTCCTGTCCTAACCGATACAGACCTGTTGGTTTTGTCGCCGACTTTTCACTACTGATATATTCGTCCTGTATAGGATTCTTATCAAGGGCTTCTTCCTTACGCTCCTGTATCTCCTTTATCTGCCCTTGCTCCGCTTGTACCCGCTCCGCATAATTGGCTTTATACTGACCATAGCTTCCACTGATTTCCATTGACATATCGTATTACCTCCTGCTGTTTTATTTTTAGACAGCTTATCTCTATTGGTAAATAAGCTTTCTTTACTCATTTTTTCGGCTATGAAATGCCACAATTAACCAATTTGCTGTGAAATGCTTTCTGAGCGCTGTGGAATGATAAGCAATACACTAAGAAGAAACGAATTATTTTGAACTTTTACATTCACTGCACCATGATATTTTTCTGCAACGGTTTGTATGTTCAACAGTCCTGTTCCCTTTCTGAACAATCCCTTTTTTTGGCAGCTGTTCTCAATTTCAAGCAGAATAAAATCTCCCTGTATCTTTCCAGAAACACGAATATATTTTCCAACATGATTATCCATACTTTTACAGGCATATATTGCATTATCCAAAGCATTCGACAAAATAATAGCAAAATCAATATCACGAACTAGACAAGGATACGGCAAACTCAAGGAACAGGAAATGTCTATCCCCATATTTTTAACCATTCCCAATTTATTCTCTATCAGAATATCGGCTACTGGATTATTGGTATTGCATGGAAATGATAATTCTTCTGTTATCTCGTCCATATCTCTGATATAATTGATTGCCTGTTCCGTTTTTTCTTCCTGCAAAAGTTTCTTCAAGACCGCTATATGGTTTTTTATGTCATGGCGAAACGATTTCGTTTTTTCATATCGGTTTTTGGCTTCTGCAACATATTGACTTAAAGAATGTTCTTCCTGTTTCAGCAGCGATAATTTTGTATTTAGTTGAAAGTTCTCTAACAGCTTCTTATAAGAGAACATAATACAGAACAGGCTGGCAATTCCTAAAATTTGTATGATAAGTATTTGGTAATGGTTTCCACCGATAATCATTCCATTGCTGCCTGTGACGATTGTGTTTCCGTAAATCGAAGAATTGATATATTCACCGATTAAGAATATCATAAGTGTAGGGGTTAAAATCATAAGTGTATACTGATTTTTTGATATTTCATCATACGAAAAGAATTTACTTGCTATCAGACAGAAAATAACTGTCACTGGTAATGACAAATATCCTAATGCCATGAATAGAATACCAACGATTTCTTGATTAAATGCTCCTATTGACGGATATAAAATACACAAAACGGCATTAAAAATCCCAAATGTAAACTGCATGATTTCAACTATAATGACTGCATATAGGATAACAGATATGTTTCGGACTTTACACACAAGAACTCCGATTATAGAAAGCAGAAAGATATATAAAATAAATTTTATAATATTCCCGGCTTTGACAGATTCTATAATTGTAATCCCCATTATTGCAAACAATAAACAGTAAATTGGATTTATCTTCTTTCTTAAAAATTTTGTGTAGAAATAAAATCCTATCAATATTTGAATACTTCCCATAATATACCGATTGAAAAAATCGAAATAGTCCATATTTATATCCTTTCGTCTTTCATATACTGTAAAATTACATTTGAAAAATCTTTACTCCGTAAGCGTGATACAGGTATTTCTTTTCCATCTTTCATAATTACCATACCATTTTTATAGCCTCTCACATATTTTAGATTAATTAAAAAACTTCTATGGCATTTGTAGAAATATTCATCCAACTTTTTCTCTAAATCCTCTATCTTTTCATAATAATCAATCACTTCTGATGATAATAAATGCAAATAAATTTTTCGGTCAATTACCTCGCAGAAAACAATATCGTCAACGGGAATCAGTCTGCTTTCATAACCAATTCGGATAAGCAGGTTCTTATCTTTCGCATTTTTCATACAATCCAGTAAGCGAACCATTGTTTTAGAAAAAGAATTTTCTTGAATCGGCTTTAATAAGTAATCAAAAGCCTGTACCTCAAATGCTTGAAACACCAATTCTTTTAAAACTGTGACAAAAATCAAAAAGCCTTTAAAATCCGACTGGCGTAACTTTTTTGCGGTTTCCATTCCGTCTATATGTTTCATTTGAATATCAAGAAAAAGAATATCTATCTGTTTTCCATACCGTAGCAATTCTTCTCCGCTTATAAATAGCATAACTTTTATATTCGTATTGTTTTCTCTGAAAAAATCATTCACTAATTTTCTTAGTGCTTCCAACATAAATTGGTCATCGTCGCAAATTGCAATATAAAGCATATAATCACCTCTTTTTCTAAATATATTATTTTATCACCTACCAGATACACATACAACCCAAATGCTGCGATATGTTTTTTGAGCGATGTGAAATGATTTACCCTTGCTTCTCCCTGCTCGCCATGCTCTCAAGATATTCCCTTAGTGTCACATCCGATATTAACTCAAAAATCTTATTTATTCAATTTCGCTTCTTCTCCAGTAAATTTTTTTGAGTTAATAAAGCCTGCTCTTTATCATAATTAGGATTATCCTTCATTTTCTTTATATCTTCTAATGTAATTTCTAATTCTTTAAAGAACATAATTTTCTACAACCTTTCTAATGCTTGGTTGTCGTTTAAGCGGTATCCTGTATCTGATAATTCCGTCAGCTTTAATAAACCAATTTCGTTATAATATCTTAATGTTTTTATGCTTACTCCACTTGTCTCTGACACAACTTTGACTGTCTTCATTACTTCCTCCTTTCAATTTTTATTTAAATCGTTAGGCTACGAGAGAGCCAATACACAAATTGTAATTTTTTATTAAAGTAAAAATCACTCATTATGATACCCCAATTTTAACCTCATGCATATTTAAAAAGCAGCAAAGATTTCTCCCCGCCGCTTTTAATCTTCTATACATAAATAATTTCTTCGTTCACAATCTCCCTCGCACATGCCCTTACATTATTCATTCTTCCTGTCCATTCTAAGGCATTTTCTTCCTTTAGTTGTTCCGTTATGACTTGTGTCTGTTTCATACCCTCTATGATCCGCTCAAAACGTTCCTGCGCCTGCCTGTTGATGTCAGCAAGGTAAGTATTCAGCCTGCCGCTTGTAAGAAGATTGGTGTATGTAACCTTATAGTACTGTTTCAGATAGTCCAAGTGCCGCTTTCTCGCCTGTCGGCTCGATCGGTTCGCAGCTTGAGTGCCACTGGCACTCGCTCACCCCCATATGCCTATTGGCTGTTCTTCTTCAGCGGGTAATCTCAAACCTGGAATAAGATACCCATTTTCTTCGTGATATGTGCCGCCTAACTGCTCAAATAGTGATTTCATATGCAAAAACTCCTTTTCTATATGGTTTGGTTTCTGCGGGGTATCTGCAAGCAATGTATCAGCAGGCTGTATGTATATACTATCTTTAAGTTAAGTAATCTCCCTGTAGTTCGTACCAAAGCCCGTTATTTCCATTATAAATGTACTTGTCTATTTCGAAATTCTCCAGTATAATATATTCGTACATATGTCACAGTTTCCCGATTGCCACTCGCAAGAAATATATATATATCATTTGTCGGCAAAGCAGGTGCAAGCCAAAGCAAATGGCGCTATTTATAAAAGAAAAGGAAACAACATATGAAAAATTACAAAACGCAATATCGGAAGTTGTATGGTGGAAATAGATGTCTGAATTAAAAGAATTATTAGATGATTTCATATCGAACAGTAAAAATATTTTATATAATAACCTTATTGGAATTTATCTTCATGGTTCTTTGGCAATGGGATGTTATAATGAAAAGAAAAGTGATATTGATTTACTGGCTGTTATAAAAAACGATGTTTCAAGAGAAATAAAACGACGATATATGGATATGGTTGTTGCATTAAATAACAAAGCACCTTCAAAGGGGATTGAACTTAGCATTGTCAAAGAAGCTGTGTGCAAACCATTTATATATCCAACACCTTTTGAATTACATTTTTCTGTAGCACATTTGAATTGGTATTTATCAAATCCAGAGGATTATATCGAAAAGATGAATGGTACTTACAAAGATCTTGCTGCACATTTTACAATTATATATCACCGAGGGAAAACACTCTACGGAAAAGAAATAAAATCTGTTTTTTCTGAAGTCAGCAACCAAGCCTATATGGATAGCATATGGCTTGATGTCAAAAATGCAAAAGAAGATATTATTGGTGATACAATGTATATTATTCTTAATTTATGCAGAGTGTTAGCTTATAAAAAAGAAAGATTGATTTTATCCAAACAAGAAGGTGGAGAGTGGGCACTGCACCATCTTTCCAACCCCCAATATAAGAAAATGGTTCTCTTTGCATTAGAGGAATATAAAACCGGGAACACTATGTCAATAACTCAAGCAGATGCTGTAAAATTTGCAGAATATATGTTAAAACACATCAGTCCCACAAAATTTTTATAATCCGCATTACTATACTTATGATATTTCCTCTACTGAATTAATCCAATGCTTTTAAAATCTCTAATAGATATCCCATCATATGATGAACAGAATGTTTTAGCACCACCTTAGATTCCTCACTTTCCAGCCGCTTTACCTCATTTATAAGCATATCGCTTCTGGCTACTCCGCCATAGATAAAATTAAGATCACAGTCCAACTCGTTTAGTAAAATATCATTATACGGGCCAGAAATAGCATTTGTCCCATTTAAAATTTTATTTACTGCATCCTTCTCTATTCCAAACGTCTTAGCAAGCTCTTCCCTCGACATCCCAATTGATTCTATAAAATACAGCAAATTCCTGCCAGCCAATACATTCGATAAATTTTTCTTACTGTTGTCAGCACATTTGCCCATTCCTAATCACCTCTTACTTTTTTCTATTATCATAACAAGTATTTATAGTACCGGATATAGCCAAATTATATTCAATAATATTTATAAGCTTTATCGGTGATTTATGCGACAAATTATAGAAACAAATGGTATTTTTTCTTATCACAAAAAGTCAAATACCCCGCTGCAAGCAACGGGGCATGACTTAGCTTCTTTTTAGC
>CAJUID010000034.1 GCA_910585905.1 uncultured Lachnospiraceae bacterium | reverse complement strand
TTCCTGTAAAGGTGGTGTTTGTTCACAATTTATTCATTCATGCGTTTGTCCTGATTAGTTGCCCTGCCCCTAAGTCCCCGTATTGTATTATTTTGTGGTATCTGGTAATATGAAGTCGGATTTGGATGTTTGGACAAAAGGAAATGGTAAGGAGCAGGTGGATGAGACAGTGGGTTACGAAGCGGTATCAGGCGGATTTACAAAAGATAGCTGAGAGATACCAGATTTCAGATATTGTGGCGGAGGTATTGGTTAAGCGGGGGCTTTTTGACTGGAATGCGATGGATCGCTATCTTTTCCCAGATGAGGACGCATTGTATGACACAGCTCAGATGAAAGATATGCAGAAAGCTGCATTCATTTTAAGGCAGAAGATAGATGAAGGAAAGCTGATTAAGGTGATAGGTGACTATGATGTGGATGGTGTAATGTCTACCTATATTTTATATCGTGGAATTACTCTTTTAGGGGGTAAGGCAGGCTATAGGATTCCACATAGGGTGCAGGATGGCTATGGTATGCGGAGTTATATGGCAGAGGAAGCCGCAGAAGAAGGGTATGATACGATTATAACCTGTGACAATGGGATTTCAGCCGTTCCAGCGGTGAAACGGGTAAAAGAATTAGGATTGACTATGATTGTAACGGATCATCATGAAGTTCCCAGGGAAGATGGAAAGGAAGTTTTGCCGCCGGCGGATGCGATAGTCAATCCGAAACAGGAGGCGTGCGGTTATCCTTTCCAGGAGTTATGCGGGGCTGGAATTGCTTATAAACTGGTTTCTTTGCTGTTTGAAGAGTCTGGGATGGCTGGATATGAAAGGGAGCTTCTGCCGTTTGCTGCAATTGCAACTGTGTGTGATGTAGTGCCGCTTTTTGATGAGAACCGCATATTGGTGAAAAGTGGGTTAGAATGTTTGGAGCAATGTCATAATCTTGGAATGCGGGCACTCATTGATGCTTTGCAATTTCATAGAAAAATAAACGCGGGTGATCTGGGATTTCGTATCGGGCCATGTATCAATGCTGCAGGCAGGTTGGATGATGCAGTGCTTGGTTTGGAACTGCTATTGGAGCAGGATGCTGGATGTGCAAGGGAGAAGGCCATGAGGCTTGTTGCGTTGAATGAGGAACGCAAAGACTATACAGCGAAGGCGGTAAGGGAAGCAGTAGCTCAGATTGAAAACGGGGAGATGTTAAAAAATCATGTTTTAGTCATTTACATAGAAGATTGCCATGAGAGTGTGGCTGGGATTGTGGCTGGGAGAATCCGGGAAAAATATTATCGTCCAACTCTTATTGTGACAAAAACCAAGGAAGGGCTGAAAGGTTCAGCGCGTTCCATTCCCGGTTATCATATGCAGCAGGAATTAAACCATTGCCGGGAACTTTTGAAAGAATACGGTGGACATGCTATGGCTGCCGGCTTTTCTTTGGAATCGGAAAATCTGATACCGTTAAGGCAGGCTTTAAATAATCACTGTAGTCTGTCGGAGGAGGAACTCATAGAAAAGATTTCCTTTGATAGGGAAGTCCCATTAGGCGAAATGCAGGAGTCTGTGGTGCAGCAGCTTGCCTATTTGGAGCCGTTCGGCCAGGGAAATCAGGAACCGGTCTTTGCAAAAAGGGATTTGGCGGTGGTATCGCTTTCCTTGTGTGGTAAGGAAAATCAGATAGCAAGAGTGCAGCTTCGCGATGGCATGCGGGTATATCGTGGTGTGGATTTTCAGTGTGAGCTACATCTTGGGGAAGGAATCCGCGGGCGTTATGGGGATAAGGCGTGGGAAGAGTTAAAAGCTGGGCGTGGAAGAGATTATGAGGTAGATATTTTGTATCAGCCTGAGATTAATCAGATGTTTGGGAATGTGGAGTTTAGAATTATTGATTGCCGTTAAGTGGATTTAGAATTCCTCTTTTTTTCTATTAAGATTTGGTGTATAGTATTATTGAAAAGATGTAGTTTTTATGTCATGATTAGGGTGTCAAAAGGGTGCTTTGCACCGACCGAACACAACATGTGGTGTTGCAAGCTTGCTTGCAAACACACATATTTGTGTCGGTTTCGCCCCGAAGGGGCTTTTGACACCTTAATCATGTCATTGACCGTGTAAATAATAGTCATATGGATTGTAATTAAGAACTCAGATGAGGGAGATGAAAATAGGAGATGAAATATTCTATTCGGGGAGAGAAAATGCATAATAAGCGGGCAGGTATCAGGAGTCTACGTCGGCTGGCAGGTTGTATTGCTGTTTTGGCATGGATGCTTGTAGTTTCTGTAGCCGCATCTGCAGAGACAAAAGGGAAACGTGTGCTATTTATCAGTTCTTATTCGTACGCGTGGGAGACGGTTCCAGAGCAGATTGCGGGAATTCAGGAAGCGTTATCGAAAGATGTGGATTTGGATTATAAGTTTATGGACACCAAGAATAGCAGTTCGGAGGAGAGCCTACAGTTATTTTATCAGTCTATGAAGCAGTTTTTGCAGGAAGTTCCAGCATATGATGCTTTAATTGTGGGAGATGATGCTGCCTTTCAGTTTGCACTGACATATCAGGAAGAACTTTTTCCTGGCATACCGATTGCGTTCGAGGGGGTAAATGATATTTCGGCGGCGAAAACGGCGACACGTAATCCGCTGATTGCAGGAGTTGTGGAATCATTGTCCTATCAAAATACAATTTCATTCGCATCTAAATTATATCCTGATGCAAAGAAAATTGTGGCGATTCTGGATGATACCATAACCGGTGTCAGTGAGCGGAAAGTGTTTTATGAGTATCGTAAGGTGTTTGAGCAATTGGAATTCGAGGAACTGAATGCGTCTCAGATGACAAAGAAGGAGTTGGTATCTGCACTGTCATCTTTGGATCGTGATAGTATTCTGTTGTATATTATGTGCAGCGAGGATGCAGATGGAAATCGCTATACTGGCTCCAAGGGAATCCAGATGGTTACTTCTTCTGCAAAGATTCCAACATTCTGTGTTGTATCGATTGGGATGGGACATGGTTTTTTGGGAGGCGAGATGGTTTCACAAAAGCAGATGGGTAAGATTGCAGCCCAGATGGTTCAGCAATATCTGGATGGAGCTGATTTTTCTAAGATTGACTTGGAGCTGGACACGCCGAGGACATTTCTTTTTGATGAGAATGTGATGAATCGGTTTAACATTTCAGCAGTTGATTTGCCCAAAGAAAGACAGATAATCAATCACAAACCTACATTTGTTGAAAAAAATATTGCAATGATCAGGATATCGGCTGTTATTGGGATGATTCTTGTTCTGCTGATGTTTGTGCTATTTATTGACAATTTACGCAAGAGAAATTTGAACCGTTCGTTGGAAAATGCAAAATTTTCTCTGGTTAAGGCCGCCAAAATGGATTATTTGACCGGGCTTAGCAACCGGGGAGTTTTTATGGATAGTTTGACAAAAAAGATAGAGGGAGGCGGGGAGTTTGCCATGATACTATACGATATTGACCATTTTAAGGAGATTAATGATACCTTAGGGCATAATAATGGTGATATTGTGTTGAAGGAAATGGCAGCGCGCGTAAGGAATCTGGCTGATGCGAAGTTTTCTGTGTATCGCCTGGCTGGGGATGAATTTACAGCGATTATTGATGATACGGACAGAGAAGTGATTGTAGGATATTTGAAGCAGATTCAGAAAGTATTCCATGAGCCGGTAGTTCTTGATGAAAAGGAATACTACATACATGCCAGCATTGGTGTTGCCTTGTATCCAGAAGATGCACAGAACCAGACGGATTTAGTGGCGGCAGCAGATAAGGCAATGTATGATGTAAAGAAAAACGGAAGAAACGCATATGCATTTTATGGTGAGCTTTAATCGGCGGAAATTAGAAATCAGCTATTGCCATATTATGTACCAATAGTAAAGTGGTTGCGGGCTGGTTTTGGAAGGGAGAAAATATGGCTGGAACGGTGGTTCATCTTCTTATAGCAGAAAGATTGCTGCAAAAACTTGTGGACAGGGGAGCAAGATATTCGTTTGACGCATCCTTAAAACCGGAACAGGATTATTTTATCGCGGGGAATATTTGTCCAGACGGCATTATGGCTAGGGCAGGGTATCAGCGTGAGATGAAGCTGCACACGCATTTTCGAGATGGGATACCGGACGGCAGTTTTGACAAGCCAGGCATGGTGCCGCTTTTTGAGAAGCGGTTAAGAGAGTTCTGGGAGGCGCATAAGCAGGATGAAAGGAAATGTCCAGGGTTGTATCTCGGGTATATTACCCATATGATGACGGATCAGAGGTTTATATTAAAAGAACGCCCGAAGTTTTTTGAGAATATTTCGGTGATTGGTTTGACAGAACAGGACCGAGAAACGTTTATCCGGTTTGGCAAGGAGACGGATTTCGTGGACTTTAGGCTGATTCGGGAGTATCCAGAGCTTAGGGAGGCATATGCTTCTTTAAAACGTGTAAAGCCCTATGAAATTAAGGGGATGATTACAGAGGAAGAGCTGACGGCAAGCCGTACTTGGATTTTAGGGCATTTTTTTGAGGAAGAGCATGCAGAAGGAGAACTCCGTTTTTTGGAATATGAAAGCATGGTGCAGTTTATCGGGGAGGTCATAGAGGAGATTGTACAGCGGCTATTTATCGAGGGATATTTGACTTAAAAAAGGGCAGAAACAGATCATTGTTTGATGAAATGATTGTTCTGCCCTTTTTATGTTATTCGGAATTAGTTTTTCTTATCTGATTAGACACAGCCCTGGGCTTTCATAGCCTCAGCAACTTTTAGGAAGCCAGCGATATTTGCGCCAGCCATGTAATTTCCTTTCATACCATATTCTTTGGAGGCTTCATCGCAGGATTTGAAAATCTGGACCATAATGCCATGAAGCTTTTCGTCAACTTCATCAAAAGTCCATGAAAGCCTTTCGGAGTTCTGGCTCATCTCAAGTGCAGAGGTAGCTACGCCGCCGGCATTAGCAGCCTTAGCAGGTCCATAGAGCATATTGTTTGCAAAATATACATCAATTGCTTCTGGAGTAGATGGCATGTTTGCACCCTCGGCTACTGCATAGCATCCGTTTGTAGCTAGAGTTTTAGCGCTTTCTTCGTCAATCTCATTTTGTGTTGCGCAAGGGAGCGCAATATCACATTTAATTGTCCAAATTCCGCTGCATCCTTCTGTATAAGAAGCATTGCTGTGGGATGTCCGCTCAACATATTCTTTAATGCGTCCTCTTTCTACTTCTTTAATCTGTTTTACAACAGGAAGGTCGATTCCATCTGGATCATAAATATATCCATTTGAGTCAGAGAGAGCAACTACTTTTGCGCCAAGCTCTGTTGCTTTCTTTGTGGCATAGATTGCAACGTTACCAGAACCGGAAATAACAACAGTCTGATCCTTAAAGCTTTTGCCATTTGCTTTTAACATTTCATCAGTGAAGTAGCAAAGGCCAAATCCAGTAGCTTCTGTACGGGCAAGGGAACCGCCGTATGTCAAACCCTTTCCAGTAAGGACGCCTGTCCACTCGTTGCGGATTCTCTTATACTGGCCGAACATATAACCGATTTCTCTTGCGCCAGTTCCGATATCGCCAGCTGGGACATCACAGTCAGGCCCGATGTGCCTGCAAAGCTCTGTCATAAAGCTCTGGCAGAAACGCATAACTTCTCCATCACTTTTTCCTTTTGGATCAAAGTCGGAACCGCCTTTGCCGCCACCGATAGGAAGGGTTGTTAGACTATTTTTAAAAATCTGCTCAAAACCAAGGAATTTGATGATTCCGCTATATACGGATGGGTGAAGGCGAAGGCCGCCCTTATATGGTCCGATTGCAGAATTAAACTGAACACGGAAACCTCTATTTACCTGTGTCTTGCCATTGTCATCGACCCAAGGCACACGGAAAATGATCTGGCGTTCTGGTTCAACGATACGCTCAAATACACCTGCATCTACGAGGTCAGGTCTTTTTTCTACGACTGGTTCTAGTGAGGTAAATACCTCTGTTACAGCCTGGATGAACTCTGGTTCACCGGCATTTCTTTTTTTCACTGTCTCAAGTAAGTCAATTAGATACTGATTTTTTAACGCCATTGCTAAAAAACCTCCTTTGCTTTATTTTTAGTACCCCTTTTTGTACTATGCTATAGTATCGCATGAATTGTTAAAAATTTCAATTCTTTCTTTGAAAAAAATTGGACATTTTAGCTAAAAAAATACTTGTATACAAAAATAACTACATACAGGAGTCCGATTTCGTAGTTAAAGGCGGCGAATTCACCTTATTATAATGAGGAAAAAATCAAAAAGAAAACGAATAGAAATATGAACAACTTGTTCATAAAATAGACATATTTTGGACATAACTAATCTATATACTTGACATCAGAAAGTGAAAACTTTCTACTCCCACCCTATTATACGCTGGATAACGCGAGTTATCCGACAAAAAGAGCCTTCCCGGGCTCTTTTTGTTTTTTGTACAGTAGTATTTTCGTTAGAATAGTTGCCCGTCAACAAAAACGTTTTATGTTTTGCCTAAATAATAACACAAATTTGGAGGAAAATATGTCTTGGAATTATATATTATTTGACCTTGATGGAACGATTACGGATTCTGGGGAAGGGATCTTGAATTGTGTTAAGTATGCGTTGGAATCCGCTGGCCTACAAATTCCGCCGGAAAAAGAATTATGGCAGTTTATTGGTCCGCCGTTGATTGATAGTTTTCAGAACTTTTCTGGTATGAGTTTTAAAGAGGCAGAGCAAGCAGTTAGAAAGTACAGAGAACGTTATAGTACAGTCGGTATTTTTGAAAATAAATTATATAAAGGAATAGATACTGTATTAGCAAAATTAAAAGAAGAAGGTTTTCTATTGGCAGTTGCTACATCGAAGCCTGAGGAATATACAAAGCGGATATTGGAACATTTTGCGGTCGAGGGATATTTTGACGAAGTAGTAGGAAGTACCATGGATGGGAAGCGGAATAAGAAAGCAGATATTATCAGGGAAGTATTTCGGAGAATGCAGATTTCAGAGGAGTCTAAGCCAGAGGTAATTATGGTTGGTGACAGGAAACATGATATTCTGGGGGCTAAGGATTGCGGAATCGCGTCGCTTGGCGTTACATGGGGATTTGGATCGGAGCAGGAACTGAAAGAATATCAGGCAGATTATATTGTATATCAAGTTGAAGAACTGTTAGATTTTTTTCATACAAAATAACTTAGAACAAAGATGGAGGAACAAGGATGAGCCAAAAAGAAAAAGTAGAGACAGATGAATTTATGGAGATAATACCAGCATCAGAAAAGAAAAAAACGATTTTTATCTGCACAGCAATTTTAGTAGTTGGAATTGCAATCGGCCTTGGTTTTGCCTGGGCATTTCCATTATTAAAGTCTCCAATGAACAGTGAAAAGAAAGAAGAAAAACTGCAGGAGGTTGAAGTGGAGAAGTATACTGCAAGTGAGTGTGTCAATCTTGGTAAGTATAAGGGGCGTGAGGTATCTTTGGCGGCTACGGACGAGGACATCCAGATTGAGATAGACAGCTTGATTGAGGAATACACCACATATGAGCAGGAGAGAGGCATTGCTCAGGAAGGTGATATGGTATATGCAGATTTTGAAGGTTCTATTGGCGGAAAAAAGGTAGATAGTATTTGTGGCAGTGATTATGTAGAGCTTGGCTCAGGAGGATGGGCTCCGGGGTTTGAAGATGCAATTATGGGAATGCAGTGTGGCCAGAAGAAAAATTTCAAATTGACTGTACCGGAAAATTTTTATGGAGATAATGAAATTGACGGAAAAGAAATCTCTTATACGGTTACTTTGAAATATATCTGCGGCGAATCAATTATTCCTGAGTATAATGATGAGTTTGTGCAGTCGATTTCAAATTATGATACAGTGGAGGAGCATACGGCAAGTTTAAAGAAAAAGCTAGAAAAGGAAAATGAAGAAGATAAACTCGAATTTGTCTGGTCAGATGTGATGTATGACTGCAAGGTAAAAAAATATCCTAAGACTCTTCTTGCATCAGCGCGCAATGAGGTTTTGCAGGGATACTATGATATGGCTGACTTAACTGGTGTGAGCCGTGATGAATTCTTTCAATCTTTTGGCTGTGAAAATGAGGAAGAGTTTAAAGAAACACAGTTGGAAGACCTGGCAAAGGATACTGTAAAGGAGATTTTGGTAGCTGAGACGATTGCGCAAAAAGAAAAGCTCCAGTATACGAAAGAGGATTATGATGAGATTTTAAAGGACGAATATGAGAATAATTCTGCTTCATATAAAAGCAGGGAGGACTATGAAGAAAAGAATAAAAATTACCTGGAACATACAGCTTTGATTGTTGTGGTAAAAGATTGGATTGGTGAGAATACAAAGTTTGTTCATTAATTCGCAGATGTGCGGAAGGGGGGATTTTTATGGGAAATCAGTATACTGTTGATGGATATGTTTTTCAAAACGCCTCTGATTATGAACGTGCATTAAAGGAGAAGGAAACCATCGCATATTTATCTGCAAATACAGATATGGCAAATATGAAAGATGTGTATAAGATTTATAAGCTCTCAGTAGAAAAAAAGTCATTTCAAACAGTTTTCGGCCTTGTTTTTTTGGAGGAGTTAAGGAAGCGTCTCCTTGGCTCGGAAACTGTAACGGAAGATATTTTGGAGCCAATCCCAACAGGGCGTATTGTTATGGTGTCTAAGGAAAAGTCTGCTAAGAGCGGTGCGGAAGCGAGGGAATTAAATAAATATAAGGAGGCATACCAGAAGGCAAAGTCAGGCAGTGTGATTAAAAATTTCTTGATTTTAGTTTTGATTGTCGTAATAGGCGTTATGCTTTTTATTACTTCGCGCAACCAATATTCTATTTTTACGTATTTTACAAACTATGAAGAGAATATACGCAATGAGATTGTCAACGAATATGAAGAATGGCAGCAGCAACTGGAAGAAAAAGAAAAGGAACTGGAAGAAAGAGAACTGAAACTTCCATGATCCTTTCACAATATTTACATAATTTTAAGGTATACTGATATAGGCAGGTTCTATGTTAGTATACCTTACTTTATGCCATGATGTTGGGGTCAAAGGGGATTTTGCCCCTAATTAATGTATTGCTATAGAGTAACGGATATGCAGATGGGGGAATAGAGAATATATGGAAAAGTTAAAAATTTTAGTGGTGGATGATGAAACTAGAATGCGCAAGCTTGTTCGGGATTTTTTGGTGAAGCAGGACTATGAAGTCCTAGAGGCCGGGGATGGAGAAGAAGCCGTAGGGATTTTTTATGAGAAAAAGGATATTGCTCTGATTATATTGGATGTGATGATGCCGAAAATGGATGGTTGGGAAGTTTGCCGGGAAATCAGGCAGTATTCGCAGGTGCCGATTATCATGCTGACAGCAAAAAGTGATGAGAGGGACGAGCTGCTTGGGTTTGAACTGGGAGTGGATGAGTATATTTCCAAGCCATTCAGCCCTAAGATTCTCGTGGCAAGGGTGGAGGCAGTGCTCCGTCGGACAAATGTTAAAGGTGAGGGAAAGACAGAGATTGGCGGGATTGTTTTAGACCAGTCGGCACATGAGGTGATGATTGACGGAAAAATTGTTGAACTTAGTTTTAAAGAATTTGAGTTGCTTTCTTATTTTATAGAGAATCAGGGGATTGCCCTTTCTAGAGAACGTATTTTGAATAATGTGTGGAATTATGATTATTTTGGTGATGCGAGGACGATTGATACTCATGTAAAAAAACTCCGAAGTAAAATGGGGGATAAGGGGGCTTATATTAAGACAATCTGGGGAATGGGATATAAATTTGATATACAATAATGCCTTTC
This sequence comes from uncultured Lachnospiraceae bacterium, assembly GCA_910585905.1. Lineage (GTDB taxonomy): Bacteria > Bacillota > Clostridia > Lachnospirales > Lachnospiraceae > Butyribacter. Next base: position 23,508 of record CAJUID010000034.1, on the reverse strand, counting down.
GATGGCAGGAAGAACGGAGGGGTTTATGGTGAAACATAGGGAGAGGAAGTTTTATTCTCATTCTGTAAAGATGACACAGTCAATCCGAACAAAATTGATTATTGTTATGATTCTGATGATGGGGCTTGTATTATTTGCACTTTGGTTTATGAATTATACTCTTTTGTCAACATATTATGAGTATAATAAAGTTTCCCAGCTTGCAGAATCTTTTTTTGATGCAAATAAGGTGGTCAATGAAGATGAGGGCTATGTCAGTGGAAATCAGGAGATGGCTTCTGCCAGTCAGCTAAATCTTGAAATCATAGAACAGAATAGTTCTGTAAATCTCTATGTTTTTCGGGTTCTTCGGGTACAAAAACTTGTAGGCAGTGTTTTTTATCAATTTAATTATAGTTTTGATTATCCTAATGTAACAGAGACTGAGCAAAAAATGTTGGAAGATTTGACTATGAATTATATTTATAGCATGTATGGGGAGGAGGAAATCGCTTCTGTGGAGGGGCGCAAACTAATTCAAAAGAGGAAACAGTATACTATTTTTAAAGTGTATGATAAGCGGATTGGTTCTTACTACTTAGAGCTTTTTGGCGGGCTGGATTCGGGATCATTTATTTATCTGCGCACAAATTACCAGAGTATGCAAGAGAATATTGTTGTATTTAACCGATTTATCGGGTATGCGGGCCTAAGTGTACTCTTATTGGGAGTTATATTAATGGTCTTTATAGGAAATAGTTTTGCAAAACCTATTTTACAAATTACGGATATTGCAAAAAGAATGTCAGAGCTTGATTTTGATGTAAAATACCCTGTTACAACTAGCGATGAGATTGGGGTACTGGGAGGTAGTATTAATGTGCTGTCAGAAACATTGGAAACAACGATTTCTGAATTGAAGACGGCAAATAATGAATTGCAGAAAGATATCGAAAATAAAATTCAGATTGATGAGATGAGAAAAGAATTTTTATCGAATGTTTCCCATGAGTTGAAGACGCCGATTGCGCTAATCCAGGGATATGCCGAAGGATTACAAGACAATATTAATGAGGATAAAGAGAGCAGAGAATTTTACTGTGAGGTGATTATCGACGAGGCAAAAAAGATGAATAAGATGGTAAAGAAGCTTCTGACGTTGAACCAGATTGAATTTGGGAAGGATCAGGCCGCGTTTGAGCGTTTTGACATTGTGAGCCTGATTAGGAATGTCATGCAGTCAGCTTTGCTTCTTGCCGGGCAGAAAGAGGCGGAAATGTCTTTTGACCAGGAGTATGGGCCGGTCTATGTGTGGGCGGATGAGTATATGGTGGAAGAGGTGGTGACAAATTATATCAGCAATGCCATCAATCATGTAGATTATGAAAAAAGGATTACTGTTTCTTTGGAAAGAAAGCAGGATACTGTGCGTGTCAGTGTGTTCAACTCAGGAAACCAGATACCGGAGGAGGATTTGGAGAAGGTTTGGATTAAATTTTATAAAGTGGATAAGGCGAGAACCAGGGAATATGGAGGAAGTGGTATTGGATTGTCGATTGTAAAAGCGGTTATGGACTCTATGAACCAGAAATGCGGTGTAAGAAATCTAGAACATGGTGTGGAGTTTTGGTTTGAACTGGATTGTAGGAATTAGGGTGCAAGCATTTATTGACGATATGCGGCTTTTTGTGGTACTATAGTATCATGAGTTGGAATCCGTAAAATTAAGAAGGGATTTCTGGGAGGTAGCAAATGAAGAAAAAACTGTGTGTGTTGACAATGGCTATGGCAGCCGTGCTTACAGGCTGTACAGAAGTACCGGATTTGTCGCATGTGGATAACAATCTGGCTGCACAGTATGTTGCGGATGCACTGCTGCGTAACGACAAGAATTATGATGATTCTTTGGATTATGACCACTCCATTTTGCAGGCCACACCGACACCGGCTCCTACGCCAGTGCCGACGCCGGCTCCGTCGGACGATGGTTCGAAGCCGGAAGGCGGAAATTCTGCACCGGGTGGAAGTGAGGCAAAGCAGTATGAAAGCGTGTCTGTTTCGGATATTTATGGAATACCGGGAATTAATATCAAAGCAGGCGCTTATAAGGTTATGTCATCCTATGGTTCAAGCTTTTCAGTCTGTACACCGAAGAAGGGCAATAAGCTTGTAGTCGTAAACTTTAGCGTATCAAATACGTCAAAGGCTTCCAAAAAAGTTAACTTGGCAAAGAAGAATATGCAGGCAGAGCTGTTATCTGGTACGACAAGCCTTGGAGGACCTATGATGTCCATTGCGGAGGGGGATTTGCAGTATTTTAATGAGACACTTGCCGGCGGCAGGAGGAAGCAGGGAGTTCTTTTATTTGAAGTTAGCAAATCGACAAAACTGAAGGACGTAAAAGTACGTTTTGTAAATGGTAATAAAGAAGCAGTTGTACCAGTACATTAAGAGAACGGATTTTATATGTAAGCAAACTGAACATACCGCTGGTGCTTATATGCAGCGGAATACAGCTTCTGTTTTCAGGTGATTATTGAGTTGTTTTTTAGGGGTAGATGGATTATAATATCTCTAAGATTAGTCAGAGTTGCCTGACGGTGGATACATATTGGAGGGAAAGACATGGAAACAGGAATTTTATTAGAGAGCGGCACAAATGAACTGGAAATTTTACAATTTCAGATGGGAGATAACTTTTATGGAATCAATGTAGCAAAGATTCGTGAAATACTGAGTTATCAGGTTCCTACACCGATACCGAATTCGGATCCTCGTATAGAGGGGATTTTTATGCCCCGTGACGAAGTGATTTCTGTTATTGACCTGGCGGAATGTTTGAGTATGGAGCATCCTGCCAACACAGCAAATGATATGTATATTGTGACAAATTTTAACAAACTGAATGCAGCATTTCATGTAAATGCCGTTATGGGAATCCACAGAGTTTCATGGAGCGATATAATTAAACCGGATTCTACAATTAATGCTGCAGGTGCGGGTATGGCAACTGGTATTGTAAGAATTGATGGAAAGCTGATTATTGTTTTGGATTTTGAGAAGATTGTTTCTGAGATTAATCCAGAGACAGGGCTTAAGATTTCTGATGTTGAGCATATGCGCGGAAGAGGACGCAGTGAGGCACCGATCTTAATTGCAGAGGATTCTGCACTGTTAAGCAAGATGATTGTAAATTGCCTAAAGCAGGCAGGTTATGACAATATTACCACAACAGATAACGGGCAGGAGTGTTGGGATAAACTTCGTTCTTATCTGCAGAGCGGAAATGTGGATGATAAGGTGGCATGTGTTATTACTGATATTGAGATGCCTCAGATGGATGGCCATCGCTTGACGAAACTGATTAAGACAGATGATAAATTAAAGCATCTGCCGGTTGTTATTTTCTCTTCTCTTGTCAATGATGAAATGAGGAGAAAGGGCGAGCAGCTTGGGGCAAATGCACAGTTATCAAAGCCTGAGATTGGTCAGTTGGTAGAAGCGATAGACGGTTTGATTGCAGCAAATGAAAAATAGTTATTTTTCAGTGCAGTGAGTAAAATAGGATGAAGGAGATATTGAATTGAGTGAAGAAAAAGAGTTACAGGAGCCAAACTTAGACGAGGATGCCGGGCTAGATGGGCTGGCTGACTTTGTGGACTTTGCTGATTTGGGCGATTTAGATGCTGCAAGCAATCTTGAAGTGTTTGGTGAGCTGGGCGATATCGGAGATTTAGGGGACTTACCGGATATGACAGAGATGGTGGAAGGGTCTGGCGCAGCGCCTGCGATAGAGGAGGATGCGGTGATTCCGGTTCCTGATCTAGAAGAGGATATCCCATTGCCTGATATGACGGATGAGTCGCTGGAACCAGATATTCCATTGCCGGATTTGGCAGAGAGTGAGCCAGAAACGCCTGAGGCACCTCTTCCAGATATGGGAGAGGAGACATTCGATGACCCACTGCCTGATTTTGCTGCGGAGGATGGGACACTTGCTGCAGACGATGAAGTGATGATGAAGTCAGTTGACCCACAACCAGATGCGCCGGATATTTTCAGTGATAGTAGTGAGGCAGAGGCATTGTTTCAGGAGTCAGGTGATTCAGACAAGGTGGATTCCGGTTTGAATGATGATATGATTCTGGATGATGAGTTGGCAAGTATTTTGGATGGTACGTTGTCTGACATACCGGACGAAGTGGGAGCAGAAGATGTCTTGCAGGATTTGGATACTGGAAGTGAATCTGAGCCGGAGGCAGCAGCGATGGATTCTTTGGATGAAAGCTCAATAGATGATGTGCTTTCTGGGTTGGATTTAGGAGATGCTGATGCTTCCATTGACGGTGCGTTAAGTGCGGTGGACACTGATGCAGCAGACGATGGCGGTATTGACTCTATGCTTGGAGGTCTTCTTGACAATCTGGATATGACTGGTTCGATTGAAGAGCCGGAGGCAGCAGCTTCGGAAGAAACAGACAGTATGGCTGACATTCTGGGAATCGGAAACAATCCGTTTGGCACAGACAGTATGGAGGAGCTTGGCAGCGTAAGCGATATGGAAGATATGCTGGATGTTTCGGATATGATTCCGGATGCTGGCATGGATACTGGTGCAGAGCAAGAGAAGGAACCAGGGCTTCTTAAAAAAGTTTTTGGCAATGTCATTACAGATGAGATTGCTGAGCAAGAGCGTATGCAAGCGCAGAAAGCGGAGGAAGAGGCTGCGCAGAAAGCGGAAGAGGATGCAAAGGCGAAGGAAGTAGCCGAGGCTGAAAAAGCAGAAAAGAAGGCTGCGAAAGAGGCTGCAAAAGCAGAGAAAAAGAAAGAGAAGGAAGCAAAGAAAGCTGCGAAAGCGGCAGAAAAGGCGGAGAAGAAAGCAAAACGCGAGGAAGAAGAGGCTGCTGAGTTAGAAGTAGTTGGTAAGCTGAATAAAGTTGGTGTGTCTATTATCGTCATTGCTACAGTATTGTTTTTGGCAGTTGAGATTACTGGTACAAATTTCTTTAGTTATGCCAGCGCAAAGAAAGAGGCTATGAACTACTTTAAAATGGGTAAGTACACAGAGGCATATCAGGAAGCAATTGGTACGAGTATGCGCGAGAAGGATGAGGAGAGTTATAATAAGATAAAGGTTGTAATGAAGGTTCAACAATCCTTGAATGCGTATCAAAATTATGACAGGATAAAATATTATCCTGAGGCATTGGACTCCTTGCTCCGTGGCTTGAAGCGGTATGATGCAAATATCGATGAGGGTATGGATTTGGAAGTGGAGAAGGATATGATGACATGCCGGAAACAGATTTTGACACTGCTGCAGGAAGAGTTTAATCTCTCAGAGTCAGAAGCATATTCCATTATTTCTCTTGAAAAGGATGCTTATCAGAGCCGTGTAATAGAATTAGGATTAAAGAAAAAATAGTAAAACAGCTCACCGGTGAGCATATCGGTGGGCTTGTTTTGCTGTAAGGGAATTGTCGGATGAAGGATATGGTTATCAAAAGGGAAGGCAGTGGGCAGGAAAAACGCTGTGATCAGAAAGGAATTAAGTTAGAATGATTGCGATAATTGATTATGATGCAGGCAATTTGAAAAGTGTGGAGAAAGCAATCCAGCATCTTGGAGCTGAATGCAAGATTACCAGGGATGCAGAGGAGATTCTTGGGGCAGATAAGGTGATTCTGCCGGGGGTAGGTGCTTTTGGCGATGCCATGGAAAAGTTGCATCAGTTTGGGCTGGTGGAGGTGATACGGCAGGTTGTGTTAGCTAATACGCCTTTTTTGGGAATTTGTATGGGGCTTCAGTTGTTATTTGAGAGCAGCGATGAGGCTCCAGGAGTGGAGGGATTAGGGATTCTTCCGGGAAAAATTGTGGCATTCCCAAAGGCAGAAAGTTATAAGATTCCGCATATGGGCTGGAATTCGCTGGAGATTCAAGAAGACGCAAGGCTTTTTTTGGGGATTCCACAGCAGTCCTATGTATATTTTGTACATTCTTATTATCTGGAAGCAGCAGACCTTTCTGATGTGGCAGCTACAACAGAGTATATTACTCATGTACATGCCTCAGTTGAACGGGGAAATCTTTTTGCCTGCCAGTTTCATCCAGAAAAGAGTGGCGAAGTTGGCCTGCAGATTTTAAAGAATTTTTGTACATTGTAGGCTAAAATAGAATAGGAAATATTACCATTTGGGAATGATTAGAATAGGAACAGAAAGAGCCGTGGGTAGCGGAAGTGAGGGAATGATATGTTTACAAAGAGAATTATCCCATGTCTGGACGTCAATCAGGGACGGGTTGTAAAGGGCATTAATTTTGTGGACTTAAGGGATGCAGGTGACCCGGTTGAGGTAGGGGCTGCATACGGGGAGGCAGGAGCCGACGAGCTTGTGTTTTTAGATATTACAGCATCTTCAGATGCCAGGGCAACCAAAATAGACATGGTGCGCCGTGTGGCAGAAACTGTGTTTATCCCGTTTACTGTGGGAGGAGGCATTCGAACAATTGATGATTTTAGGTTGGTGTTAAGGGAAGGCGCGGATAAGGTTGCCGTTAATTCGGCTGCAATCCAGAATCCAGAACTGATTTCGGAGGCGGCTATGAAGTTTGGAAGCCAGTGCGTTGTAGTTGCTATTGATGCGAAGCGCAGGGAGGATGGCAGCGGCTGGAATATTTACAAAAATGGCGGACGCATTGATATGGGAATTGATGCGGTAGAATGGGCGATCAAAGCAAATAGTTTGGGAGCTGGAGAGATTCTTTTGACCAGCATGGATTGTGATGGGACAAAAGATGGCTATGATCTGGAATTAACTAGAGTGGTTTCTGAAAATGTATCTGTTCCAGTTATTGCATCTGGCGGGGCAGGAAAATTAGAACATTTTAAAGAAGCACTTACAGAGGGGAATGCAGATGCTGTGTTGGCGGCGTCATTATTTCACTATAAAGAACTAGAAATTATGGAGGTAAAAGAATATCTCCAAAGAGAGGGAATCAGCGTAAGAATATAGGAGGAAACGGTTATGGCAATGATAACAAATGATTGGCTGGATGCGATTCAACCGGAGTTTTCCAAGCCATATTATAAAGAACTTTTTGAATTTGTGAAAGGGGAGTACAGCAGGGTAACAGTATACCCGCCAGCAGATGATATTTTTAATGCCTTTCATTTTACGCCGCTATCGCAGGTGAAAGTGCTTATTTTGGGACAAGACCCATATCATAATGTACATCAGGCGCATGGGCTGAGTTTTTCGGTGCCGAGCGACCAGCCAGATATCCCACCTTCTCTGCAAAATATCTACAAAGAACTGCAGGAGGATTTGGGATGTAGCATACCGAACAACGGCTATCTGAAAAAGTGGGCAGATCAGGGTGTATTATTGTTAAATACGGTGCTTACTGTGCAGGCACATAAGGCAAATTCCCATCAAGGCAGGGGATGGGAGAAGTTTACGGATGCAGTAATTCAGGCAGTCAATGCGCAGGATCGTCCGATTGTTTATCTGCTCTGGGGCAGGCCTGCGCAGAGTAAAATTCCGATGCTGACGAATCCAAAACATTTGATCTTAAAGGCGCCGCATCCGAGTCCGTTGTCAGCATACCGTGGATTTTTTGGATGCAGGCATTTTAGCCAGACAAATGAATTTTTAGAAAAAAGTGGTGTGGAGCCGATTGACTGGCAGATTGAAGATGTATAGAGATAAGAAAAATGTTGCTTCTGCAAGACTTTAATGCTATACTTTAGAATGGTTTGTTTTGTAATCATCTTTCACATAGAACATTCTGCCGGGATACAGATTACAGGGCGGGTTGTTTTTGGAAAAATTTTCAATATAGGAGCGATGGAATGAGTGTATTTAGTAAGATTTTTGGAACGCATAGTCAGCATGAGGTAAAGAGAATTGTACCGATTGTAGATAAGATTGAAGCATTGGCGCCAGAATTTGAAAAGCTGACCGATGAAGAGCTTCGGGCGAAGACGCCGGAGTTTAAGGAGCGTCTGGAAAAAGGAGAGACATTGGATGATCTGCTTCCAGAAGCGTACGCTACGGTCCGCGAGGCGGCAACCCGTGTGCTTGGAATGCGCCATTACCGTGTGCAATTAATGGGCGGTGTAATCCTGCATCAGGGACGTATCACAGAGATGCGTACTGGTGAGGGTAAGACATTGGTGTCAACTCTCCCGGCATATCTAAATGCTTTGGAGGGAAAAGGTGTCCACATTGTAACAGTAAATGACTATCTTGCGAAGCGTGATGCGGAGTGGATGGGCAAGGTGCATGAATTTTTGGGGCTTTCGGTCGGCGTAATCCTAAATTCACTGAATAACGATGAAAGAAGAAATGCCTATAATTGTGATATTACCTATGCTACAAATAATGAATTAGGTTTTGATTATCTTCGTGATAATATGGTTGTCTACAAAGAGGAGCTGGTGCAGAGGGATCTGCATTATGCGATTATTGATGAGGTCGACTCCGTTTTAATTGATGAGGCGAGGACGCCGCTTATTATTTCGGGACAGAGTGGCAAATCAACAAGGCTTTATGAGGCGTGTGATATTTTTGTGAGGCAGTTGACAAGAGGAACTGCAAAGGAATTGTCCAAGATGGATATTCTGATGAATGAGGAGGAACACGAAACAGGGGACTATGTTGTAGATGAAAAGGACAAAAATGTCAATCTGACGGAAGAGGGTGTCCGCAGGGCAGAGCGCTTCTTTCAGGTAGAAAACCTTGCTGACCCGGATAACCTTGAATTGCAGCATAATATTAATCTTGCGCTCCGTGCCCATTCTTTAATGTTTAGGGACAAGGATTATGTAGTAAATGGCGATGAGGTTTTGATTGTCGATGAGTTTACAGGGCGTATTATGCCAGGGCGCCGATTCTCTGATGGGTTACACCAGGCAATTGAGGCGAAGGAGCATGTTAAGGTAAAGAGAGAGAGTAAGACATTAGCAACGATTACGTTCCAGAACTTCTTTAATAAATATGAAAAGAAATCAGGTATGACAGGTACTGCGCTGACTGAGGAAAAAGAGTTCCGTGAAATTTATGGGATGGATGTTGTGGAAGTCCCAACAAATCTTCCGATTGCGCGTATTGATTACAATGATGTAGTATATAAGTCGAAGGAAGAAAAGTTTAATGCTGTCGTGGAGGATATTGTGGCAGCCCATGAAAAAGGGCAGCCGGTCCTGGTCGGCACCATTGCGATTGACACCTCAGAGTATCTAAGTGCAAAGCTTAAGAAGCGGGGGATTCCGCATAAGGTACTGAATGCGAAATTTCATGAGTTGGAGGCTGAGATCATTGCGGATGCCGGACAGATGGGTGCAGTTACAATTGCTACAAATATGGCTGGGCGTGGTACAGATATTAAGCTTGGTGATGGTGTGACAGAGCTTGGCGGCTTAAAGATTATTGGAACAGAGCGCCATGAATCAAGGCGTATTGACAATCAGCTCCGTGGGCGTGCAGGACGTCAGGGAGACCCAGGCGAATCTCGCTTTTATATTTCGCTGGAGGATGACCTGATGCGTCTGTTTGGTTCAGAGCGCCTTATGGGATTATTTGAGGCGATGCCGGAAGGAGAACAGCTTGAGCATAAAATGCTTTCTAATGCTGTAGAAGGCGCGCAGAAGAAGATAGAGGGCAATAACTTTGGTATCCGTAAAAATCTTCTGGAATTTGACCGGGTGAATAACGAGCAGCGTGAGGTTATCTATAAAGAACGCCGCCAGGTATTGGATGGCGAGAGTATGCGTGATACAATCTATAAGATGATTACAGATGTAGTAGAGCGTGTGGTTGGTGCAATCATAAATGCGGATGCGCCAGCAGAGGAGTGGGATATCAATGAGTTAAATAACGTCTTGCTCCCTATTGTTCCGATGAAAAAAATTGCTTTGACGGACGAGCAGATGAAACACATGAAGAAGGATGAATTACTGCAGCAGATTAAGGAGGAGGCAGTAAAGGTATATGAGGCGAAGGAAGCAGAGTTTCCTGACCCTGACCAGATCCGTGAAGTGGAGCGGATTATCTTATTAAAAGTAATTGACCATAAATGGATGGATCATATTGATGACATGGACCAGCTCCGCCAGGGAATCGGCCTGCAGGCGTTTGGACAGAGAGACCCAGTTGTGGAATATAAATTTGCAGGATTTGATATGTTTGATGCGATGATTGATGCAATCTCTGAGGAGACAGTTAAGGCATTGATGCATGTTCAGATTGAGCAGAAGGTGGAGCGTGAGCAGGTTGCGAAAGTGACAGGGACAAATAAAGACGAATCAGTAGCAGCGGCGCCAAAGAAACGCGATGGCAAGAAAATACAGCCAAACGATCCGTGTCCATGCGGAAGCGGAAAGAAATATAAAATGTGCTGTGGGAAGCGCATTTAAAGATAGAAAGAGGTGAGTTGATGGTAGAATTTGATAATTTTAAGATTGCATTATCAAATTATGAACAACCACTGCTTGAAATGGGGAACTCACTTTGACCTTGCAAATAAGAAAGACAGGGTTGAAGAGTTGGACAAGACCATGGAAGAACCTGGATTTTGGGATAATCCAGAGCACTCTACAGCAGTAGTTCAGGAGAGCAAAAAGTTAAAGGGCGTGATAGAGCGCTATGAATCACTCTGTGCTGACAGGGAAGATATGCTGACGCTGATTGAGATTGGCGAGGAGGAAAGTGATGCTTCTCTGGCCGCAGAGTTAGAGGAGTCCTTTCAAGCATTTGAGGCACAGTTTGAAGAACTTCGGATTGAGACACTTCTTAGCGGGGAATATGATAAGGATAATGCAATCCTAACGCTTCATGCAGGGGCAGGTGGCACGGAGAGCTGTGACTGGGCAAGTATGCTTTGCCGAATGTATGAGCGCTGGGCAGATAAAAAGGGATTTCAGGTGGAGGTACTTGATTTTCTGGATGGCGACGAGGCCGGTTATAAATCGGTTACTCTGCAGATTAATGGGATGAATGCGTATGGCTATTTGAAGTCTGAGCATGGTGTCCATCGTCTTGTGCGTATTTCACCGTTTAATGCGGCTGGCAAAAGGCAGACTTCTTTTGTGTCCTGCGATGTAATGCCTGATATTGAAGAGGACTTGGATGTTGAGATTTTAGATGATGACATCCGAATAGACACATACCGTTCAAGTGGTGCGGGCGGACAGCATATTAATAAGACATCTTCTGCAATCCGTATTACACATTTTCCAACTGGAATTGTGGTTCAGTGCCAGAATGAGCGTTCACAGCATATGAATAAGGATAAAGCAATGCAAATGTTAAAGGCGAAGCTCTACTTGCTAAAGCAGCAGGAGCAGCTTGACAAAGCAAATGGTATCCGTGGTGAGGCAAAGGAGATTGGCTGGGGGAGCCAGATCCGTTCTTATGTTATGCAGCCATATACTATGGTAAAAGACCATAGGACGAATGCCGAAGTAAGTAATGTACAGGGGGTTATGGATGGCAATATAGATCCATTTGTCAATGCATATCTGGCATGGATTACAAAGTAATTGTTGTTATTTGCGGCCAATTTCAGAAAATCATAACAGATAATTTAAGTGGACGAGATAGATAATATATGCAGCAGCAAAAGCGGGGGAGACCCCGCTTTGCAGAAATGGGGGAAACATGATAAAAGTAAGTGTGTTAGGTTATGGTACTGTAGGTTCTGGTGTGGTTGAAGTGATCCAGAAAAATGCAGAACTGATCAAACAGAGAGCCGGCGTGGAGATTGTGGTAAAATCTGTCCTTGATCTAAGGGATTTCCCAGAAGACCCAGTACAGGAACTTATCGTACATGATTTTGAAGAAGTTAAAAATGATGATGAGGTACAGATTGTGGTCGAAACAATGGGTGGACTCCATCCTGCATATGAATATGTTAAGGCTTCTCTGGAAAGTGGCAAAAGCGTGTGTACTTCGAATAAAGCTTTAGTGGCCGCTTATGGGCCAGAATTGTTGGCAGTTGCACAGGACAAAAATGTTAATTTTTTGTTTGAGGCAAGCGTTGGAGGTGGAATTCCAATTATCCGCCCGTTGAAGGTTTCTATGGCGCCGGAGGAGATTCTTGAAATTTCTGGTATTTTAAATGGGACGACAAACTATATTTTGACAGAAATGACGGATAAAGGCGCAGATTTTGATTCTGTGTTAAAAGAAGCACAAGAAAAAGGTTATGCGGAGAAAGACCCGACGGCAGATATAGAGGGACATGATGCCTGCCGTAAAATTGCAATCTTGACTTCTCTTGCATATGGAAAGCAGTTGGATTTTGAAGATATTTATACAGAAGGAATTACGAAGATTACAGACAGAGATATTAATTATGCAAAAAAACTTGGTGCCAAGGTAAAAATATTTGGTTCCAGCAAAAAAGTTGGGGACAGGGTATCGGCAATGGTAGCCCCAAAGTTGATTACATCTACACATCCGTTGTACAGTGTGGATGGCGTATTTAATGCCATTCTGGTAAAAGGGAATATGGTAGGCGATGTTATGTTTTATGGGCAGGGTGCAGGGAAGCTTGCAACTGCCAGTGCGGTGGTATCTGATGTCATTGATGAGGCAAAACATGTGAATGTAAATATGCGGACTTTGTGGGACGCAGAAAAATTGAATTTGATGCCGCTAAATGAGGTTGCTTCAAAGTTTTTTGTGCGTGTTCATGGAAATAGGGCAGAGACAGAACAGAAGGTTGTCAATGCATTTGGGAAGGTAACGCCAGTGGACGCGGGATATGAGGATGAATTTGCATTTGTAACGGAAGAGATTACAGAAGGCGCATATGAGAAGGCAGCAAATGAGGTTTCTGTGATAAATAAGATTCGTTTTGATGTATAAAGAAAAGAGGACTGGAACATGAAATACATTGTTATATTAGGGGATGGGATGGCGGATGAGCCTATCGCTGAAATTGGCGGAAAAACTCCATTGATGTATGCAAAGACGCCTGTATTGGATGGGCTGGCACCGAAATCCGAGGTGGGGCTGGCACATACTATTCCAGAAGGGATGAAACCGGGCAGTGACACAGCTAATCTGGCAGTATTGGGGTATGACCCGATGAGGTACTATACAGGTCGTTCTCCTCTAGAGGCACTTAGCATTGGCGTTCCAATGAAAGATACAGATATTGCGATCCGTTGTAATATGGTAACTGTATCGGATGATAGTCTGCCATATGAGGAGAAGACCATTATTGATCATAGTTCTGGTGAGATTTCGACGGAAGATGCGGCTGTGCTGCTGGATGCGGTAAAGGAAGAATTGAATAATGACAGTTACCAGTATTATGTAGGAACCAGTTACCGTCATCTTATGATTTGGGATCATGGGGAAGTAGCAGAGTTAACTCCTCCTCACGATGTGTTGGGACAGGTAATTGGAGAACATCTTCCAGCCGATGGGAAATTACGTGAAATGATGAAGAGAAGTTATGATATTTTGAACAATCATCCGATTAATATAGAGCGTGCCAAAAAGGGACTGAACAAGGCAAATTCTATCTGGTTCTGGGGGGCAGGTACAAAACCAGCCTTGGATTCTTTTGAAGGAAAATATGGGAAAAAGGGTGCTATGATTTCTGCAGTTGATTTGTTAAAGGGAATTGCAGTGGGGGCACAGATGACAAATATAGAGGTAGATGGTGCGGATGGCACTTTGGAAACGAATTGGGAAGGAAAAGCGGATGCTGCGGTGAAGGCTGTCTTAGAGGATGGTTTTGACTTTGTATATATTCATATGGAGGCTCCGGACGAGATGGGGCATCAGGGCAGCCTTGAAAGAAAGATTAAGGCAATTGAATATCTGGATGGCCGTGTGTTGGCAAAAGTAGTAGAAAAGATGGATCAGTCTGGGGAGGATTACCGTATGTTAATTATGCCGGATCATCCGACACCAATTGCATGCCGTACACATACGGCAGACCCAGTTCCATATATGCTTTATGACAGTAGGATCAATAGAAAGAACAGTGGTTTATATAATGAAAAAGATGCAAGGGCAAATGGCATTATAATGGAACATGGATTTACTTTGATGAGTAAATTATTAGAAAAGTAGAGCGTGAGCAGAGCGATTTAGGAGGAAGATATGTTAATAGTAAAGAAATTTGGCGGTACTTCGGTTGCCAATAAAGAGAGAATTTTTAATGTAGCAAAGCGCTGCATTGAGGATTACCAGAAGGGGCATCAAGTTGTTGTAGTTCTTTCTGCAATGGGGAAGCAGACAGATGTACTTCTTCAAATGGCGGAGGATATTAATCCAAAGGCATCCAAGAGGGAATTGGATATGCTTTTAACAACTGGTGAGCAGACTTCCGTTGCGTTGATGGCAATGGCAATGGATTCCCTTGGAGTACCAGCTGTATCCCTGAATGCATTTCAAGTGGCAATGCATACAACAACGGACTACGGCAATGCCAGATTAAAAAAGATCGATGCGCAGAGGATTCATTTTGAGTTAGATAACAGGCGTATTGTGGTAATTACTGGATTTCAGGGAGTCAGCAAGTTTGACGATCTTACAACGCTGGGACGCGGCGGCTCCGACACAACTGCGGTAGCTCTGGCGGCTGCCTTACACGCAGATGCCTGCGAAATTTATACGGATGTAGATGGCGTATTTACTGCAGATCCCCGTATAGTATCAACAGCCCGCAAGTTAGATGAAATTACTTATGATGAGATGTTGGAGCTTGCAAGCCTCGGAGCTGGCGTGCTGCATAATCGTTCTGTTGAGATGGCAAAGAAATATGGTGTGCAGTTAGTGGTCCGTTCTAGCTTAAATACAAGTGAAGGAACCGTTGTTAAGGAGGAGAGTAAAATGGAGAAAATGTTAGTAAGTGGGGTTGCCACGGATAAAAATGTTGTTCAGTTCGCAGTAGAAGGACTTGAAAATAAACCAGGCGTAGCATTTAAATTATTCCAGCATCTTGCAAATCACATGGTCAATGTAGATATGATTCTGCAGTCCGTGGAACACGGTGGGTCACAGGATATTAGTTTTACTGTGACTGAGGATATGGAAGAGGTAGCGATGGAGACATTGGAGCGGCACAGTCAGACCAGTCTGAAGTGTGAGAAGGTTACCGTTACTAGAGATGTGGCAAAGGTGTCTGTAGTCGGCGCAGGTATGATGTCAAATCCTGGTGTTGCAGCTAAAATGTTTGAGGCGCTTTATGATGCAGGGATTAATATTAGGCAGATATCTACTTCAGAGATTCGCGTAACTGTCCTGATTGATGAAAAGTATACAGAAGATGCTGCACAGGCAGTACATGAGGCATTTTCTTTAGCTAAATAATGCAACGCTGTCGCAGAAAATGATATAATTTATATAAAAGGGCACCAGCGCAGGCGGTGCCCTTTTCAGAGAAGTGAGGTTTCAAGATGAACATATATCAGAAAATTGCCGATGAACTGAATATTAAACTTTGGCAGGTGGAGGCGGCTGTCAATTTGATTGATGAAGGAAATACGATTCCATTTATTGCACGATACCGGAAGGAAGCGCATGGCTCCCTTGATGATGAACAGCTTAGGAATCTCCATGAGCGTTTGGTATATTTGCGGAACCTGGAGGAAAAGAAAGAACAGGTTCTTTCCAGTATTGAGGAGCAGGGCAAGCTGACTGAAGAGTTAAAAGCACAGATTACGGCGGCACAGACACAGGTGGAGGTGGACGACCTTTACCGCCCGTACCGTCCAAAGAGAAGGACGAGGGCAACCGTTGCAAAGGAAAAGGGCCTGGAAGGATTGGCTGCTTTTATTATACAGCAGGAGACAACAGCTCCGGTGGGCGAGGAGGCTGCGAAATATATTTCAGATGAAAAGGAAGTAGCAGATGCCGGGCAAGCGATTGCTGGGGCAAGGGATATTATTGCTGAGGAAATTTCAGACAATGCCGGATATAGGATGTATATTAGGAATATTACATTTGAGGAAGGCCGTATTTTATCTACGGCAAAAGATGAGAAGGCGCAGTCTGTTTACGAAATGTACTATGATTATCAGGAAGAGATAAGAAATATGGCAGGACATCGTGTACTGGCATTAAACCGAGGGGAAAAAGAAAAGTTTTTAACTGTAAAGATGGAGGCGCCGGAAGAACGCATTTTGCAGTATTTGAAAAAGCAGGTTATAACGGCGCAAAATGATAATACAGAACCGATTTTAACAGAAGCAATCGAGGATAGCTATAAACGTCTGATTGCTCCGGCAATAGAGAGGGAAATCCGAAATGAGCTGACAGAAAAGGCGGAAGATGGCGCAATAAAAGTATTTGGGAAAAATCTGGAGCAGCTTTTGATGCAGCCGCCGATTGCCGGGAAAAATGTGCTTGGGTGGGACCCGGCGTTCCGTACGGGTTGTAAGCTGGCTGTAGTAGATGCGACTGGAAAAGTTTTGGATACAACGGTAATCTATCCAACTGCTCCACAGAATAAAATAGAAGAAGCGAAGAAGGTAGTCAAAAAGCTAATAGAAAAATATGATATAGCGCTGATCTCTGTAGGAAATGGAACGGCATCCAGGGAATCGGAACAGATTATTGCGGAAATGATAAAAGAAATGGAGAGGCCCGTGCAGTATATTATAGTAAATGAGGCTGGTGCGTCTGTATATTCTGCAAGTAAACTGGCAACAGAAGAGTTCCCAAATTTTGATGTAGGGCAGAGAAGTGCGGCTTCCATTGCGAGAAGGCTGCAGGACCCTCTGGCAGAGCTTGTTAAGATTGACCCGCAGTCGATTGGTGTGGGCCAGTATCAGCATGACATGAACCAGAAAAAGCTTTCTGAAACATTGTCTGGCGTGGTCGAGGATTGTGTAAATAAAGTAGGGGTAGATTTAAATACGGCTTCGGCATCGCTGCTAGAGTATATTGCCGGGATATCCAAAGCGATAGCGAAAAATATAGTTGTATTTCGCGAGGAGAATGGAAGGTTTAAAAACCGCAAAGAGCTTCTCAAAGTGCCAAAGCTCGGTCCAAAAGCATTTGAGCAGTGTGCAGGTTTTATGCGTATCCAAGATGGTGATAATCCGTTAGACGCAACTAGTGTCCATCCAGAAACGTATGATGCGGCAAATCATTTACTGGAGAAGCTTGGCATGACTATGGATGATGTAAAAAAGCTGCAAAGTGAGGCTGCAAAAAAGGCTGCTGTGAAAAAGCCTGCAGAGAGGCGGGAAACCCCCAAGAAAAAGGAGTTTCAGATAAAGAATACCAATACTGCTTTTGGGGCAGCATTTGCCAAGGCGTTTGGGGATGGCAGTATTCCGTTGGAGGAGCCTAAAACGGCAGGAAAGTCAGACAAGGTTCCAAGCCTTGCAGCAAATGTGAAGGATAAAAAGGCATTGGCTGATGAACTTGGGATTGGAGAGATTACATTAATGGATATCCTCAAGGAACTTGAAAAGCCGGCAAGGGATCCACGTGATGAGATGCCAAAGCCAATCCTAAGAACGGATGTGCTGGAGATGAAGGATTTAAAGGAAGGCATGATCTTGAAAGGAACCGTTCGGAATGTCATTGATTTTGGGGCTTTTGTAGATATCGGCGTCCATCAGGACGGATTGGTACACATTTCACAGTTATCAGATAAAAAGTTTGTGAAGCATCCATTGGAGGTTGTCAGTGTTGGAGATGTTGTGGATGTTAAGGTGATGAGTGTGGATGTAAAGAAACAGAGAATCCAATTAACTATGAAACTATAGTATTTTGTTTAGGCAGATGTGGCTGCCAGCAGGACTTAAAAGGAGTGAGCCGATGGGATTATTTGGAAATCATTTTGTTGAGGTAAAGCGGGGCACAAAAATTACGTACAGCGAGAGTGATTTGCGGAAACTGGATCGGACATATGAAAAGGAGGTATTTCCAGAGGGGCAGAAAAAGATTATGTCGGGATTCCGCAGGATACCTCAGCAGGCGTACTTAACACAGGTACGGGATTATGCTTTTGAAAAGATTTTGGACAATCATATGTATACATTCCAGCATCTTCTGGTAATCCCAAATCCCTATGATATGGTGAAACAGGCGGCACTCCTGCTCTTTAATTCATCAAAAGAGGCGAAAATACGGTATCGGGTAATTGGGGATACGCCAGAAGCTGATTTTTATGGTGAGACAGGGTATTCAACACGCCACCGTGTCCCAGTTATGGGGCTCTATCTTGGCAGGAGCAATAAAGTGGAGTTGGAGATGCTTGATACAGAGGGGGCTGTGGTAAAGCGCAGGATGCTTCGCATTTTTGTTTCGGCCTCTTCCAGAAATGAAGAGGACATTTTAAAGGAAAAATTTAACAAAAAGTTGTCACAATTTCCATTTATATTAATAAGCGGCATAGCATTTGATCCGATTGCGATTGACTGTAATGGGGCTATTCGCTATTCTATACAGCTCCGCTCAAAAAAAATAGGAATGATACCTTTGGAAAATGGGCACTTTTTATATGAAGACCGCACAGCAAACCGAATGGACAAAAAGGGAAGACCAAGGCCATGCCGTTATCATGAAATGGATTATCTTGGGAGAGTCTACCGGACATTTCTTTTAGATTTTCAAGTGCTTAAAGTAGAAGCACAGAGAGGGCCTGATCTGTTCTTATTAGTGGATGCACAGGGCACTGGACACAAAAAGATTGTAAAGTTAAATCTTGAGGATGGCGGGATAGTGTGGGGTTGCAGCCTTCCAGAGAAGAATCAGGATATTTTTAGGGGAAGGGTATGTAGATGTATGCCGAAGGATTCAGAAGAAGTATCTGATAATTGTATTTTTACTCAGGATAAAAAAGGAGCATTGTTGTGTTACGATTTGCGGCAGAAAAAACAGAAAGAAAAAAGAATAGAAAGAAAAGCCGTTTTGATTGAAAAGGATAGTGAGACTGGGGAGATTCAGCGCCAGGTTGATTTTTGCCGTGCAGTTAAAATGGCATGGCTGTTCCGGCCGGATATTATGCAGTTTTGCATGCCGGCAAATAAAAGTGGGCAGGTTATCTTTGGGAGCCTTGCAGCACCGGAGATTTTTGATGGGCAGATGCCGCCGGAGGCTGATGAGCCAATTGAGAGGATGTATTTTGGCAATATCCGTCTCTGTGATGACCTGTTTATCAGCCGAATTCTTCCTGGAAGGATTGATAAGATATATTTTGCTGGGAAAAAGCATTTTTATGTGCAGGATTATTCCGGCATGGTGGTGCGGGAGATAGGAGTATCATTTGCCATACCACTTTCAGGGTTTGAGGTAGATGAGTACCGAATTTTTGTGGAGAGCAGAAATAAGGTTCATCGACTAAAAAATATGATACGAGTGGTAGATTGAGGGTGTAAGCGATGGTTTCTGTGGCAGGCGCTGTGACATAGAAACTGTAAGGAACTGTTTAGAAGTTATGGATACAAGCTGTATTGATGATTTCTAAACAGTTCCTAAGTAAATTTGGCAGCGCAGAAATGAGGTTGAGAATGAGACAGTTATCCCATTTACAGGCACTGGAAGCCGAAGCGATCTATATTATCCGCGAAGTGGCTGCAGAGTGCGAGAAACCGGTTATGCTGTATTCCATTGGAAAAGACAGCTCCGTCATGCTACATCTTGCATTAAAGGCATTTTATCCGGAAAAACCGCCGTTCCCTTTTATGCATATTGACACTACATGGAAATTTAGGGAAATGATAAAGTTTCGTGATGATGTTGCAAAAAAATATGGTCTGGATATGATTGTGTATAGCAACGAGGAAGGCATTAAACAGGGAATCAATCCGTTTGACCATGGTTCTGCTTACACAGATATTATGAAGACACAGGCTTTAAAGCAGGCTCTTTCGAAATATGAATTTACTGCTGCCTTTGGCGGTGGCCGGCGAGATGAAGAAAAGTCACGTGCAAAAGAAAGAGTATTTTCATTCCGCAATGCGGCACAGGCGTGGGACCCGAAGAACCAGAGGCCGGAAATGTGGAAATTATATAATACAAGAATATTTAAGGGGGAGAGCATTCGTGTATTCCCACTGTCAAATTGGACAGAGAAGGATATCTGGCAGTATATCAGGCAGGAAAATATTGATATTGTGCCTCTCTATTTTGCCAAGGAAAGGCCGGTAGTTTACCGGGATGGCAATATTATTATGGTTGATGATGACAGGATGAAGCTTTTGCCAGGTGAGAAGGTGGAAAATAAGACCATCCGTTTCCGGACGCTTGGGTGTTATCCATTGACTGGAGGAGTGGAGTCAAATGCCACTACATTAGATGAGATCATTGATGAGACCTTGAGTGCGGTTTCATCTGAGCGGACAAGCCGTGTGATTGACAATGAAGCAGCCGGTAGTATGGAAAGACGAAAGAGAGAGGGATATTTTTAATGCAGAGTTTATTAAAATTTATTACTTGTGGAAGTGTGGACGATGGAAAGTCCACTTTAATTGGCCATATGCTCTATGATGCAAAGCTTCTCTTTGCGGATCAGGAAAGGGCATTGGAGCTTGACAGCAAAGTCGGAAGCAATAGCGGTGCAATTGATTATTCTCTTCTCCTTGACGGATTGATGGCTGAAAGAGAACAGGGAATCACTATTGATGTAGCTTATCGTTATTTTACAACAGAGAAGAGGAGTTTTATTGTAGCAGATACTCCAGGACATGAGGAATACACAAGAAACATGGCAGTAGGTGCTTCTTTTGCGGACCTGGCAGTTATCTTGGTCGATGCATCCAAGGGTGTATTGATCCAGACAAAGCGGCATACCCGCATCTGTGCCCTGATGGGAATACGCCATGTGGTCTATGCGATAAATAAGATGGATTTAGTAGATTATGATGAAGGTGTCTATAAGCAGATTGTGGTAGATATCCGTTCGATGTCGGAGGAATATGGTTTTGAGTCTTTATTTACAATTCCGGTTTCTGCTACTGTAGGTGATAATATTACGAATCCATCTAAGACAATGCTCTGGTATCATGACAAGACATTGCTTTCTTATTTAGAAGAAATTGATGTATCAGATAAGAGCAGCCAGGATGGTTTTGTGTTGCCGATACAGCGTGTAAGCCGTCCGGACCGTACGTTCCGCGGATTTCAGGGGCAGATTGAAGTTGGTGAAATCCATGTTGGCGATGAGGTTACTGTTCTACCAAATGATACGACGGCAAAGGTTAAGAGTATTTATAATATGATGAAACAGGTAGACTCGGCTGTCAAAGGGGAAGCAGTAACAGTAGAGCTTGACCGAGAGATCGATGTGTCAAGAGGCTGTGTGATGGTTCGAGATATGGAACTTCATGTCGGCAAAATGTTTACGGCGAAACTTTTGTGGATGGACGACACGAAGCTGGTCGAGGGCAAGAATTATTATTTAAAACTCGGCACACAGCTTGTCCCTGCCGTTGTAATGCATATAAAATATAAATTAGATGTCAATACAGGCCAGAGGGTCAATGCAGAACGCCTCTTTAAAAATGAGATTGCGGTCTGTGATATTAGCTGTTCTGATAAAGTAGTATATGATATTTTTTCAAATTATAAGGAGCTGGGCGGTTTTATATTAATTGACCGAGTTACAAATATGACATCGGCATGTGGCGTAGTAGAACATCCACTCCGCCGTGAAGGGAACCTCACATGGCATGAGATGGATGTCAGCAGGGAACTGCGTGCAAAGCAGAAGGATCAGAATCCAAAGACAATCTGGCTAACAGGGCTTTCTGGTGCTGGTAAATCTACTCTGGTCAATGAACTGGAGAAGCGCCTTTTTGCGGAAGGTAAGCATACAATGGTTCTGGACGGCGACAATGTCCGTATGGGATTAAATAAGGACTTAGGCTTCAAAGAGCCTGATAGGATTGAAAATATCCGCCGTATTGCAGAAGTAGCAAAACTGATGAATGATGCTGGGCTTATTGTGCTGACTTCCTTTATCTCGCCTTTTGTTAGAGATAGAAGGAGTGCAAGGGAAGTTGTCGGCGATGACAGTTTTATTGAGGTATATGTATCAACTTCTATTGAGGAGTGTGAGAAGAGGGATGTCAAGGGATTGTATAAAAAGGCAAGAGCAGGGGAAATTCCAAACTTCTCTGGTATCTCAAGCCCATATGAGGTTCCAGAACATCCAGATATTACAATTGATACCACCGGGCAGACTGTGGAGGAATCCGTAGAGTATCTGATGCAGGAGATTCGGAAATATGTGTAGTTTTGTAATGGGCGATTGTAAGTGAAATATTGCCGGTATGGTTCTATATAGAGCGATACCGGCTTTTTTGTGATTTCTTATTGACAATATTTATAAGAACATATAATATAGTTATATAAATAATTTATATAACTATATTATATGGAGGGCGGGCCGATGCCAAAACAGAGGATTACAAAGGAGATGGTTATAAATGCCGCTTTTGAGATTGCGCGGGATGGTGGGATAGAACAAGTGATGGTGAAAAATATCGCAGATAAGATTGGGTGTTCTGTACAACCGATCTACAGTTATTGCAACAACATGGATGGGCTGCGTCAGGGCGTAGTTGCAAAGGTAAGGCAGTTTATACAGGAGTATATGGCAGAACATATTGACCCAGACGATTTATTTCGCAGCACAGGCAATTCCTATCTTCGATTTGCAAAAGAGGAACCAAATTTGTTTAAAATCTTTATTTTGCATGAAAGGAAGGGGATTTCATCTCTGGATGATCTGTATCAGTCAGAGGCCAGTCCCCATGTTGCGGAGTTTATTGCTGAAAGGCTAAAAATTAGTGTACCAAAGGCTAGGCAGCTACATTTAAATATGTTGATTTATACCATTGGGATTGGCACGGTATTTTCGGTGGCACAGCCGGGGATTGCAGCCGAGGAAGTAATGGCACAGCAGGAAATTGCTTATGATGCATTTTTAAAATATGCATTTGGTGACAGAGGGGAGGAGGTTTAGAATGAATAAGATATTGATTCTTTATAAAAGCAGCACGGGTTTTACGAAAAGATATGCAGAAATGATAGCGGAGGAAGTTGGGTGTAAGCTTGTTGATTTTAAGGAAGCAACCGTGGAGATGGCGTCAGCATATGATGTGGTTGTTTTTGGGAGCAGGGCACATGCAGGTATGATTGACGGTTACAAAAAGGCGAGAGAGATGTCTCAGAAAGCGGGGGCAGATCAATTTGTTTTATTTGTGACAGGGGCGACGCCAAATAGTGAGAAGGAGACAATAGAGGAATTTTGGAGACAGAACCTTACGGAGGATGAGTATGTGAAGATTCCTCATTTTTATATGCAGGCTGGTTTGTGTTATGAGAGAATGTCATTGCCGGACAAGTTAATGATGAAGGTGGCAGCGATTATTTTAAAAAGGAAAAAGGATAAGGGGCAATTTGATAAGAAATTTGAGCAGGCAATTTCTAGTTCATACGATATAACTTCTAGGGAATATATCAAACCGTTGGTTTCTTTTTTAAAAAAGTAAACTTCAATTAGTCTTTTGGAAATATCTCTAAAAGGCTGCTATACTTTAGCTAG
>CAJUID010000033.1 GCA_910585905.1 uncultured Lachnospiraceae bacterium | reverse complement strand
CCTCTGCCTATGGATAACTGCAGAGTATCCTCTTCAAAAAATGGGGAAAGTCAAATTCCCTACATCATTGACATAAGACTGCCCTAATGATAAAATTTATTTATCAAAAAACAAGCACTAGGAGGCGAAAATGAACAATAAAAACAAAGAATTCTTTTTCGGTGGAGAAGAAGATGAAGTTGCGGTAATTACTTTTACTGACAGCGACGGAATCACTGTTCAAGCCGAGGTCATTGCAAATGTTGAAATTGAAGAATTTCAAAAAGAATATATTGCAACTCTTCCAATTGAGGAAATAGGAAAATATAAGGAAAACAACCTAATTATATTGGAATATTCAGAAGATGAAGAAGGTAATCCACAATTCACTGGAATTACTGATCCAGAAGAACTAAAAGACGTTTCTGATATCTTTATGGAATACTTCAGCTCTTAAAATTTATCTATAATTATTAACACAAAAAACCGGCAGATTCAAAATTTCTGAAATCTACCGGTTTTTAGTTTGTTCCTTATGTAAATTATAATGAGGAATAAATGTCAACATCCCATTCACATCCTGAACGAAATGCTAACTATGCAACGGCACTTTATAATATATATATTCTACACCTTTTTGCCTCTTTTTTGAAGCCCTAAAATAATATTTTTGCCACTTTTCTGCCACTTTTTTTACTTTTTTTATCGTGTAATGTAACTATACAAACACTTATAAACTTTTTATATACAATGCTTGTATTTCTACTATCACAAACTATCCACTATATTTCCATTGTTTTCCATTAAACAACAATTTACTTTATTATAAAAATCACTTCATTCTCACTATTGAAGCTGACACTTTAATCTTTGATAGTTCCTTAAAGACCAATTTTTTATTTTAATGCAACTATTCCCATCCCTTGTGGTAACTCCTCCGTTGGCATTTTACTGCCTGACGCACTGATATAACGCATTACAAACTCACCTATAACAAAAGTCTTTCTCCGACTTCCTGTGAATATCCTATTGGTTAATTAAATGGTATACCCAAATTTTTTGGTATCCTACTACTACGTTTGGCGTAATTTCCTATATCACAAAAAAGAACCCCCACGAAGTGGTTTCCCACTCCGCGGAGGTTCTCATATAAGATATAGACTATTCCGAAATACAAATTAATTTATATCTCTTGTAGTACTTACGATATTACTGAATCTCACCAGTAGTTCCGTCAAAAATACCACCATTAGTAGCTTCGTCTCTACCTAATGAATCAAACTGAATTACCTTGTCTGCTACTTCAAGGAACTTACCGTCAACGGATACAAACTTATACTCGATAGTATCCTTTACAGCTTCATTAATTGTTACCTGGAAGAAGTGCTGTAAATCTACAGATACTAATCCTGGAACCTTCAATGTTACTGAATTATTACCAATCTCAATATCTGTTACAAGCTGCTTCTTGCCACCATACAATACTTCGAACTGCTCTTTTACAATTGAAGGAGCATAAACATTGCTGTTAAATGTCATCTTAATTGTCTTAGCATTGTAATCATAAACAACATTCTCAACCTTAACTGCTGGTAAGCTAGTTACATCAACCCACTTAATACTGCTTGAGAATACTCCAGCAATATCAGCAGCCTCAGCTACTAATGTAGCAGCATCACCGGAAACTGCACCACCTGCAGGTTTTACAGTAAAGCTTGCAATACCTAAGTCATTTGTCCTAACTGTATCGGCACCATCTACAGCACCCTTGCTACCAGTAACTTTCAACTTAACATCTTTGTTTACTAATACGTTACCATTTGCATCATGTACCTGTACATATACCTTTACACCATTAGCAGTAGCTTCTGTGATATCAGCCTTGTATCCAGTTGGAACAATGATATCAGCAGTAGGAATACCTGCATTCCAATCAATATCCAAAGTAAACTTCTTATCTAATGTTGTAACACCAACACCAACATAAGGAATATCCTCTGTAACAATTCCATTTGTTGCTGTAAATTTAATCTCGTTACCAAGAGAGTTTCTATCCAATACATTTACAAGCTTTGTAGAACCAGCCTTTGTAGATGTTACATTTGCCTTACCATTTGCATTATCTGATACAGTACCTACGCTGCCAGTACCAACTGTTGTCTGAATATTCAGACCAGAAATAGCAACGTTTGCATTAAATCCAGCTAAACCACAGCTTGGTACAAGCTCACCTTCTGCTCTAACTTCATATGCCCAATGTGAACCTACAACTGGCTTGATATCAGGATGACCTGTAGTAATCTTTGCAGGCTCAGCAGCAGAAGTGCTAATCTTCTCTGTTGTATTTGCATTTGGCTCAAAGTAAAGGTTAGCATCTAACCAATATAAATCAACATGATCCGCTGTAACTGTCTGACCACCAAGTGCATAACCTAAGCGGTAACCAGAACCCTGAGTTCCTGTCTTTGCAGAAATTCCATTTACAGATATTGCTTTGTCAGATACAAGAACTAACTCAGCCTGACCAAGTTCATTTGTCTCTGTATCAACCTTAACTACAGAAGCCTTACCAACATTTACATCTGTCTTAAGAATCTTGTCACCATCATAGTAGAACTCAACTGACTGACCACGCAGTGAAACTGGGTTGCCATTCTGATCAGCAAGCTGTGCTTTCAGTACGATCTGCTGACCTACTAAAGCAGCACCCTTAGCATGTGTCTTAGCTGCTACTGCTTCTGGGATTGGATTCCAATGTACAGAAGAATAAACTTTTGCATTTGTTGCATCAATCTTGATGTTAGGGTTTGTAGAAGTAAGTGTACCAATTACATGTGTAACACCAGACTTCTCAGAATTAACCTCAGCCACACCTGTTGCTGTAGAAGTAACAGTACCAACCTGATTTAAAGCTTCGTCCTTTGAAATACGATGTAAATCAGCTGCAGTGTCCCTAAGTACATTCTGGTTTGTATAACCTGTTACAGATGAAGCATCTGCTTTATTTACAGTTGGGATTGCATAGTAGTCAACTACTTTCTTTGTGCTATCCAGTACTGTGATAATCGCATTACCTGTACGAGGGAAAGCAGGAACCTTATAGATATATGTGTATGCCTTATTTGTACCAGCATACTTAGCATCTAATGCATCTCTAATTGCGCCTGCAGGAACCTCTTTTTCAAGAGTATATGTTGCC
The DNA here is from genome assembly GCA_910585905.1 of uncultured Lachnospiraceae bacterium. GTDB lineage: Bacteria > Bacillota > Clostridia > Lachnospirales > Lachnospiraceae > Butyribacter. Next base: position 32,127 of record CAJUID010000033.1, on the reverse strand, counting down.
TCTGTATCCTGCTCCCACTGAATCGTAACATCTTTCAACGGAACAGTCTGCTTATCTACAGCACCTTTTCTGTGTACACCTAATACATTCTTAACAGTAAATCCGTCATTGACATCTGTATTAACCTGTCCTTTAGACTCAACTACTGCTGTTACATAGAGATATCCGTCTGCTTTTTCATCAATCGGAATCTGTACTGCAAAATCACCAGAAACCTTTTCACCGCTTACTGTATATGAGCTACCTGCTGCTGCATTTGTGCCCATAATATCAATCTTCCTGAATCCACCTGGAGCAGTTGGATTTGCAGGGTCATTTACAATATATGCCTGCACTACAAATCTTGTATACTTAGATAAGCTCAACTTACCAAAGTTTACTGTAGCATACTGTAATTTAGAAGCCTTTACAGAATCAATTACCTTGCCCCAGTTCTTTGTTGTATATGTGGAATATTTTCCTGTATCAAAGCTTACTGTCTCCTTGACATCAGATGCCTCTGTTGTCTCTGCACCTGGCAGAAGAAGACTAGGAACACCAGCAACAATACCTACCTTATTGCTTGCAGTTCCCTGAGGAGAAACCTTCTGGCTAGAAACATAATTTACATCATTATTTCTTCCAAGTCTACCCTTTGTCAATGTGCTGAAGCTCATACCACCGTCATCTGATGTTGGTGCCTGAACATATCCTGCCTGAGTACCATTTACAATATTAACATTTGTAAGGCTATCAGAATCTAACGCACCAAACTTCACATCTACAGAAGCTTCAACGTTGTTAGATACAGATGCTGTCAGCTTATAGCTTGATACATACTCACTGCTTGTAGCATCAATTGGATCACCAGCCTGATCATGAGTTACACTAAGACCATATACAAATGTTACATAACCATTTGAATCTGTTCTCTTTGCAGCATCAGAAAGGTTTCTGAATGCGTTTGTGTAAACAGTTGTCTTACCATCTAATGTCTTAGAGCTCAGAACAACTTCTCTGTTTGCAACTGGCTTTCCATCTTCGTCAGTTACTCTTACCTTAACCTGAGCGTTTGTTCCAACCAACAGTGTATTCTTGTATTCCTCTGAGAATGGATTTTCTACTGAAATCTCAACATTCTTAGCTTCCTTATCAGAAGGAGCTGCAGAAGGATCACTAGTTGAAACATCACCCTTTGTTACATTAACTCTTACTGTTGTTTTCTTCTTGCTGCCGTCCTTAGCTGTAACTGTAATAGCTGTTGTACCTTCCTTAACACCCTTAAGGACTGTCCCCTTGCTGTTTACAGCTGCTACCAGACTATCGTCTGACTTGTAAGAAACTGCCTTGTTAGAAGCACCTGCCGGTGAAACAGTAATCATCTTGCTGAGGTTGATATGCTCGCCCTCTTTTAACTCTACTACATCCTGAGATGCAGTTACCTTTGTTACATACTGTTTTACAGTAATCTTAGCTGTTGCTTTCTTACCTTTATACTTAGCAGTGATTGTTGCACTACCTTTCTTTACAGCAGTAACTTTACCAGTTTTCTTACCTACCTTAGCTACTTTAGAATTGCTAGATGTAAAAGTAGCTTTTACTTTTTTCCCATTAAAAGTTGCCTTAAGTGTCTTGGTCTTCTTTGCAGAAGAACCGCCAACATAAAGTGTCGCTTTAGAAGCACTAAGCTTCACTTTAGCTGCTGCAGAAGATGTTGTAGGAATATTAACGCTTGTTACTGTGAGCGCTAATGATAACATCATTGCTGCGATTTTTGTTGCATTTTTCCTCATTGCTATGCCTCCTTATAATTTTATACTAGATAAGTTACACCATTTGTTGTATTTTGTCAATGCTGTTTTTTTCAAACTTTTCTTTGCTCCATTGGGAAATTTTGCGATTTGACACATAATTAACCAACTTTTACGCAATATTTCACAAAAACTAAGTATTTGTTTTTTTGTTTATGGGTAATTGTGCTACAATAAAGTCACATTTTTATCAAAAAAAAATTTCAAAAAAACCATAAAATACCGTGGAACAGCGGTCAAACTGTGGCAAAACTGTGTTAATTTGTGCCGTATCCATTCACTCCACATCCCATTTCCATAAAATCCTGTAATGGATACCTCTCATCTATGCAATAGACAACCATAAAAATATGCTCTTTCTTCTATATATAATGAAACACTTCCTAACTCTAACTTAGAATATTCTGCTTTGCAATACTGCCCACTAAGCATCTCAGGAATAACTTAGAAAGAGACAGAAACATCCCACTGGAATGTTCATGTCTCTTTCTATTGTATCACTTCATCCTTAACTTAAAGTTTTACTCCTCTGTTGAGGTAGAGTATACTTCTTCCTCCTCAATCTCCAGTGCTTCTTCCGGTTCATCCTCTATCTGAAGCCTGTCATCTCCATCTAGATAACTGCTCGCTGCAGCTTCCCGCTGCCTTAAGAACTCTTCTGCGGCCTCATCTGTATCAAGCTGAACAGAGCGGTAACACTTCATACCAGTTCCAGCTGGAATCAGCTTACCAATAATAACATTTTCTTTCAGCCCAACCAGCGGATCGACCTTCCCCTTAATTGCTGCATCTGTAAGAACCTTTGTAGTCTCCTGGAACGAAGCCGCGGAAAGGAAAGAATTTGTTGCCAGAGCTGCTTTTGTGATTCCAAGCATCACCTGTTTACCTTCTGGCGGCTCTTTTTCCTCTGCGGTAAGAGCCTCAACAGCATCCTCATATTCTAGTGCATCCACCATAACACCTGGAAGGAATGCAGAATCTCCGTTATTTTCAATACGAATCTTCTTTAACATCTGGCGGACAATCACTTCGATATGCTTATCATTAATCTCCACGCCCTGTAGACGGTAAACACGCTGTACTTCACGTATCATATAGTCTTGGACAGCGCGTACCCCCTTGATTGCGAGAATATCATGCGGATTTACACTACCTTCTGTCAGCTCATCACCAGCCTCTAATTCCTGTCCCTCCAATACTTTAATTCTGGAGCCGTATGGGATTAGATATGCTTTCTGCTCTCCGGTTTCTTTATTTGTAACAATAACTTCACGTTTTTTCTTTGTATCCTTAATTGCAACAGTTCCACCAAACTCCGCGATAATCGCAAGTCCCTTTGGCTTACGTGCCTCAAAAAGCTCCTCGACACGAGGAAGACCCTGTGTAATATCATCACCAGCTACACCGCCAGTATGGAACGTACGCATCGTAAGCTGTGTACCCGGTTCACCAATAGACTGAGCTGCAATAATTCCAACTGCCTCACCTACTTGAACAGGCTCACCTGTCGCCATATTTGCACCATAACACTTGGCACACACACCAATGTGTGACTTACAAGTCAGAATTGTGCGGATCTTCACCTTCGCCGCGTCGCCTGCATCAATGACAGCCTTTGTATTCACAATGCGCGCTGCGCGCTTTGGCGTAATCATGTGATTTGCCTTAACAATTAAGTCACCATCATCGTCATAGATACTCTCACATGCAAAGCGTCCTGTAATACGCTCCTCAAGTGACTCAATCATTTCCTTGCCATCCATAAATCCTGTGATTTCCATACCAGGAATAAAATCTCTTTCTGCGCAGCAGTCAATCTCACGGATAATCAATTCCTGAGACACATCAACCAGACGACGTGTCAGGTATCCAGAATCGGCTGTACGGAGCGCCGTGTCGGAAAGTCCCTTGCGGGCACCATGAGCAGAAATGAAATACTCCAGTACATCAAGCCCCTCACGGAAGTTAGACTTAATCGGAAGTTCAATCGTACGTCCCGATGTATCTGCCATCAAACCACGCATTCCTGCAAGCTGCTTAATCTGCTTGTCAGAACCACGGGCACCGGAATCCGCCATCATAAAGATGTTATTATACTTATCAAGTCCCGTTAAAAGCGCGTCTGTAATCTGATCATCGGCAATTTTCCATGTATTAATAACTGCCTTATAGCGCTCTTCCTCTGTCAGAAGGCCACGGTGGAACTTACGTGAAATCGTCTCCACTGTCTTCTCAGCATCCGCAAGGATTTGCTTCTTTGCCTCTGGCACTGTCATATCAGAAATAGAAACCGTCATTGCAGCACGAGTAGAATACTTGTAACCGAGCGCTTTGATATTATCCATTGTCTCAGCAGTTCCTGTTGCACCATGTGCATTAATGCATTTTTCCAGAATCTGCTTTAACTGCTTTTTGCCAACATGGAAATCTACTTCCGGAACTAAGAAATTTTCATCTTTACTGCGGTCCACAAATCCTAAATCTTGTGGCAGGATTTCATTAAATACAAAACGCCCCAGAGTAGATTCTACGATTCTGCTCTCCTTTTCTCCCCTGCTGTTTATTCCGCTCCTGCGGACTTTAATCTTTGAATGTAGAGTCAACGCTTTATTTTCATAAGCAATAATTGCCTCATTGACTGACTTATAATAATTCCCCTCACCAAGTGAACCCGGCCTTTCCTGTGTCAGATAATAAATACCAAGCACCATATCCTGCGAAGGAACTGCAACCACACCGCCGTCTGACGGCTTCAAAAGGTTGTTTGGTGATAACAAAAGGAAACGGCACTCCGCTTGTGCTTCTACAGAAAGCGGCAGATGGACAGCCATCTGGTCACCGTCGAAATCGGCGTTAAACGCAGTACAAACCAGCGGATGAAGCTTAATCGCCTTACCTTCAACCAGAGTAGGCTCAAATGCCTGGATTCCTAATCTGTGAAGTGTAGGGGCACGGTTTAACATAACCGGATGCTCACGTATAACATCCTCAAGGACATCCCAGACCTCTGGCTGAAGCTTCTCAACCATCTTCTTTGCCTGCTTTATATTATGCGCTGTCCCATCTGAAACTAATTCCTTCATAACAAATGGCTTAAACAGCTCAATCGCCATCTCCTTTGGAAGGCCGCACTGGTAGATTTTAAGCTCTGGGCCTACCACGATAACAGAACGGCCGGAATAATCCACACGCTTTCCAAGAAGATTCTGGCGGAAACGTCCCTGCTTACCCTTTAGCATATCAGAAAGGGACTTTAATGCACGGTTTCCAGGACCTGTAACTGGACGGCCACGGCGCCCGTTGTCAATTAACGCGTCTACTGCCTCCTGAAGCATTCTTTTCTCATTGCGCACAATAATATCAGGTGCACCAAGCTCAAGAAGTCTCTTTAAACGGTTATTTCTATTAATAATACGGCGATACAGATCATTCATATCAGAGGTAGCAAAACGTCCACCATCCAACTGTACCATTGGGCGCAAATCCGGAGGAATTACAGGAATTACAGTTAAAATCATCCACTCCGGCTTATTTGCCGACTCGCGGAATGCTTCTATTACCTCTAATCTCTTAATAATCCTGGCACGCTTCTGGCCAGAAGAGTCCTTTAACTCTGCTTTCAGGTCATAGGATTCTTCTTCCAAGTCAATACTCATCAAAAGCTCCATGATAGACTCCGCACCCATTCCAGCACGGAACATATCACCATAGTTCTTCTTTGCTTCCTGATATTCCGCCTCAGATAATATCTGCTTTTGGCTAAGCCCAATCCCGTCTTGGGTCTCAAGCACAATATAAGATGCAAAATAGAGCACTTTTTCCAGATTCCTCGGTGATACATCCAGAATCAGACCCATACGGCTAGGAATTCCCTTAAAATACCAAATATGCGATACCGGTGCAGCCAGTTCAATGTGTCCCATACGTTCACGGCGAACACTTGCTTTTGTTACCTCAACACCGCATCGGTCACAGACCACACCTTTGTAACGGATTTTCTTATATTTACCGCAATGACACTCCCAATCCTTGCTTGGACCAAAAATCTTCTCACAGAAAAGACCATCTTTTTCCGGCTTTAAAGTCCTATAGTTGATTGTTTCCGGCTTTTTTACCTCTCCACGTGACCACTCTCTGATTTTCTCTGGAGAAGCAAGGCCAATCTTAATCGCATCATATGTGATGTTTTTTTCTGCCTTCACATTACTTTCTGCCATAGTAGCCCTCCATCTTATTCTTCAAATACGCTAAAGGATGCTTCTTCTAACTCTTCTGCAGTTCCCTCTGAGAATCCGGCAGACTCAAACGATTCATCCATGCCAAATGCAAAATTGTCATCTCCGTCAATCAATGGCTTGATATCATCGCTGTTGCCCTCATCTTCAACGCTCTCAGCCATAAGCACTTCATTCCCGTCCTCATCAAGCACAGTGACATCCAGTGCCAGTGCCTGCAGCTCCTTTAACAATACCTTAAAGGACTCTGGGATACCCGGCTCAGAAATATTATCTCCCTTAATAATAGCTTCATAAGTTTTTACACGCCCAACAACATCATCCGACTTCACCGTAAGGATTTCCTGAAGAGTATATGCTGCGCCATATGCTTCCAGCGCCCAAACCTCCATCTCGCCAAAACGCTGTCCACCAAACTGTGCCTTACCACCAAGAGGCTGCTGTGTTACTAAGGAATACGGGCCAGTAGAACGTGCATGGATCTTATCATCAACCAGATGATGCAGTTTCAAATAATGCATGAAACCAACCGTTACAGCTCCATCAAAATAATCTCCTGTACGTCCATCACGCAGGCGGACTTTTCCATCACGGTTAATCGGCACTCCAGCCCATTCCTTGCGGTACGCTTTGTTTTCCATTAGATACCGGAACACCTCCGGGTCTAAGATATCCTTATATTTCTCTTCAAATGGAACAATATTCTTTAAACGTTCCAATTCACCTTCATTATTTTCTGCCTCTGCAGTTTCCAATGCAGTTTTCAGTTCTTCTTGATTTAACGGTGTATTAACATAGTCATTGGCAAGCTCCAGCGTGTCCATAATATCATACTCATTTGCACCATCAAATACCGGAGTACCAACATTAAAACCAAGCGCTTTTGCCGCAAGACTTAAATGAATCTCCAACACCTGCCCGATATTCATACGGGAAGGCACACCCAATGGGTTCAAAACGATATCAAGAGGCCGCCCGTTTGGAAGGAATGGCATATCCTCCACTGGAAGAACCCTGGAAACAACACCCTTATTACCATGACGTCCTGCCATCTTATCGCCAACCTGAATCTTACGTTTCTGGGCAATATATATCCGAACTGTTTCATTAACACCCGGCGGAAGCTCATCGCCATTTTCCCTTGTAAACACCTTTGCATCTACAATTACACCAAATTCACCATGTGGCACTTTCAAAGAAGTATCACGCACTTCTCTTGCTTTCTCCCCGAAAATCGCACGAAGAAGCCTCTCTTCTGCTGTCAGCTCTGTCTCACCCTTCGGTGTAACCTTACCGACCAAGATATCACCTGCTCGCACTTCCGCACCAATTCGGATAATTCCTCTCTCATCCAGGTCCTTTAAGGCATCATCACCGACACCTGGCACATCACGCGTAATCTCTTCCGCACCAAGTTTTGTATCTCTCGCCTCCGCCTCATATTCATTAATATGAACCGAGGTATAAACATCGGCCTGTACAAGCCTTTCGCTTAACAGTACGGCATCCTCGTAATTGTAACCTTCCCATGTCATAAAACCGATTAACGGATTCTTTCCAAGCGCAATCTCGCCTCCGCAGGTAGAAGGACCATCGGCAATAACCTGTCCTGCCTTTACTGCATCCCCCTTACTAACAATCGGGCGGTGGTTCATACTGGTTCCTTGATTACTGCGCTGGAACTTGGCAAGCTTGTATCTCCGGCGTTCTCCAGAAGACGTCTTAACCACAATCTCATTGGAAGCCGAACGCTCCACAACGCCATCCTCCTGTGCAATCACACAGTTTCCAGAATCGACTGCAGCCTTCATCTCCATACCTGTTCCAACTGCAGGAGCTTCCGTTACAAGAAGCGGTACTGCCTGACGCTGCATGTTGGACCCCATCAGTGCACGGTTTGCATCATCATTCTCCAAGAACGGAATCATTGCAGTCGCCACGGAAAATACCATTTTCGGAGATACGTCCATTAAATCTATTTTCGTCTTTTCAAAACTAGAAGTTTCTTCACGAAAACGGCCAGATACCGTTTTATTCTCGAAATGGCCTTCCTCATCTAACTTTTCATTCGCCTGTGCCACAATAAAACGGTCTTCCTCATCAGCAGATAAATAGATCACCTCATCTGTTACACGTGGATTTTCTGGATCGCTCTTATCCACCTTGCGGTAAGGAGCTTCTATAAAACCATATTCATTAATACGCGCATAAGATGCCAGAGAGTTAATCAATCCAATATTCGGACCTTCTGGCGTCTCTACCGGACACATACGCCCATAATGTGTGTAATGTACATCACGGACCTCAAACCCTGCACGGTCCCTTGACAAACCACCTGGACCCAATGCAGAAAGACGGCGCTTATGAGTCAGCTCACTCAACGGATTGTTCTGATCCATAAACTGTGACAACTGAGAACTTCCAAAAAACTCCTTTACCGCTGCCGTAACCGGCTTAATATTGATTAAGGATTGTGCCGTAATCGTAGTAATATCCTGTGTAGACATACGTTCACGAACTACCCTCTCCATACGGGACAGTCCAATGCGGTACTGGTTCTGCAGCAACTCGCCGACAGCACGGATACGTCTATTTCCCAAGTGATCAATATCATCATCATTTCCCACACCGTATTCCAGATGCATATTATAATTAATAGAAGCAAAGATATCTTCCTTTGTAATATGCTTTGGAATCAGCTCTGGAATGCTAACAGAAATAACTTCCTTAATTGCCTCTTCCGTATCATTCTCATCTAAAATCTCCTTTAATAAAGGATAATAGACATTTTCGGTAACTCCTAATTCCCTTGGATCGACACCAGGAAGAAACTCACGGAGGTCTACCATCATATTAGAAAGAATTTTTGTAACTCTTTCTTCTTTTTCTACCATTACAAACGGAATCGCTGCATTCTGCATACGGACAGCTAATTCTTCTGTAATCAATGTCCCAGCCTCAAATACTTCGCCTGTTGCTGGAGAAACAGCATCTTCGGCCAAAATACAGCCTGTTATTCTATATCGAAAATGTAATTTCTTGTTAAATTTATATCTGCCAACCTTTGCCAGATCGTATCTTTTTGCATCAAAAAACATGCCATTTAAAAGGTTCTCCGCACTGTCAACAGAAAGCGGCTCACCTGGACGGAGCTTCTTATACAATTCCAAAAGTCCATCCTGATAGTTGTCTGTTGTATCCTTCTCTATACTCGCAAGAATCTTTGGCTCATCACCAAAAACTTCTTTGATCTGCTCATTGGTGCCTAGCCCCAATGCACGAAGAAACACAGTTATCGGTACCTTTCGATTTCTATCTACGCGGACTGAAAACACATCATTGGAATCCGTCTCATACTCAAGCCATGCACCACGGTTTGGAATTACAGTTGCCGAATATAACTCCTTACCAATTTTATCATGCCCAATCGCATAATAAATGCCTGGTGAACGCACCAACTGGCTTACAATAACACGTTCCGCACCGTTAATAACAAATGTACCGGTTGCGGTCATCAACGGCAAGTCACCCATAAAGATTTCATGTTCCTTAATCTCTTCTGTTTCTTTATTATGCAGCCGCACTTTTACTTTTAGTGGAGCAGCATATGTTGCATCTCTCTCTTTACACTGGTCAATGTCATACTTCGTCTCATCACGGCATAATTCGAAATCTACAAATTCCAGGCTCAGATGGCCGCCGAAATCAGAAATCGGCGAAATGTCACGAAAAACTTCTTTCAGCCCTTCGTCCAAGAACCATTGGTAAGAATTTGTCTGTACTTCAATAAGATTCGGCATCTCAAGTACTTCATGCTGCCTAGCATAACTCATTCTCACACCATTACTCACTGCAACCGGATGTATCCTGTTTTTCTCCATTGATGTTTCACTCCTTATTTTTATAGAGTACTCTTGCGGTGAAATCATGTTACCATTCACAACGAAATAATAACAAAATTATTACTATCATTATCCAATCACAAAGAAAGTCTTTTCAACTGGTGAATCTTATGTTATAATTCTAAGGTGCATAAGATTAAATAGTATAGTCAGCCACAATAGTGCATTTTTCATCTTACTATCAAATATATAAGATGTCAAGCACTTTTTTTACTTATAGGAAACTTCGCCATAATGTGATGGCTACCAACAGAACGCTCTAGCGCTGGTAGTGTACTTTTTATGTTAGGAATGCACTTGCATTCCTCTTTTTTTGCTTTATCTGGGGAATTACTGTAACCGTATTGTCTGCCAGCAGGAAATCCTGTCTGCACCGACAATGCGCTCTATTTACAATAAACAAATATTATAGAAAGAAGGTAGATACATGAAAGAACTAAATGTAAAGGAGATTCTATCAAAAATGACTCTGGAGCAGAAGGCAAATCTGTGTTCTGGAGTAGATTTTTGGCATACTGCAGCCTATGAGGAACTTGGCCTGCCAGATATCATGGTATCAGATGGCCCACACGGACTGCGCAAGCAAGATGAAGAGGCCGATCATCTTGGCGCAAATGAAAGCATTAAGGCAATCTGTTTTCCAACCGCTTCCGCTATGGCATGTTCTTTTGATAAAGAACTGCTCCACACAGTAGGGGACGCCCTTGGCGAAGAATGTGTTGCAGAAGGCGTTGCGGTTCTCCTGGGACCTGGAATTAATATGAAACGTTCTCCGCTGTGCGGCAGGAATTTTGAATATTTCTCAGAAGACCCTTATCTTGCCGGAGAACTGGCTGCATCCCTGATTCAAGGCATTCAGAAACGGAATGTCGGCACCAGCCTGAAACATTTTGCTGCAAATAACCAGGAATGGCGCCGCATGAGCATTGATGTGCAAGCCGATGAGCGCACTCTCCGAGAAATTTATCTGGCCGCCTTTGAAAAGGCAGTAAAAGAAGCTAAACCATGGACAATTATGTGCAGCTATAACCGAATTAATGGTGTCTATTCTTGTGAGAACAAATGGCTTTTAAATGATGTCCTACGCGAAGAATGGGGCTTTGATGGACTTGTTATGACCGACTGGGGTGCTATGAACAAAAGGATTCCTGCATTAAAAGCCGGCCTTGATCTCGAAATGCCTAGCAGCCACGGGGAAACAGATCGGCAGATTGTGGCTGCCGTTAAAGATGGCACACTTGATGAAAGCATTTTGGACAAATCTGTTCTGCGTGTCCTGAACCTGGTAAAAAAATACATACAACACAAACCGGACACCCGTCCTTCTTATGATAAGGAAGCACATCACGCGCTGGCAAGAAAAACTGCTTCCGAATCTGCTGTCCTTCTTAAAAATGATGGCGTTCTCCCACTGATTTCAGGACAGAAAGTTGCCATTATTGGAGAATTTGCAAAGAACCCACGCATACAGGGCGGCGGCTCCAGCCATATTAACTGTAGCCAGATTACATCCGCTTTAGAAGCATTTGCCGAAATTAACGAAATGCCCGGTGAACATATCTGCGAAAATGGCGCTTGCCGGATGGAAACACCGCTTCGCTATGAAATTTCCTACGCTGCTGGATATGGCACGAAGGAAGATAAAATTGATGATACACTGGAAACCGAGGCCGTTGAACTGGCAAAAAATGCCGATGTTTGTGTGATATTTGCCGGGCTGCCAGACGAGTTCGAGAGCGAGGGCTATGACCGTACCCATCTAAATATGCCAGACTGCCAAAACCATTTGATTAATGCCATCTGCGATGTCCAGAAAAATGTTGTGGTTGTCCTGCACAATGGTTCCCCAATCTGCATGCCGTGGCTTGACAGAGTAAATGCCGTACTCGAAATGTATCTCGCTGGGCAGGCAAGCGGCGGCGCAGCAGCCGATTTGCTGACCGGACGTACAAACCCATCTGGAAAACTTGCCGAGAGTTTCCCTCTCCAGCTTGAAGACAATCCTTCATTCCTCAATTTTCCTGGAAAACGTTATGAGGTATCTTACAGTGAGGGCGTGTTTATCGGCTACCGCTACTATGATAAAAAGAAAATGAATGTGCTGTTCCCATTTGGCTATGGCTTAAGTTATACAACATTTGAATATAGTAATTTAAAGATAAATGGCAAGTTATGTGAAGATGCATTTGTCCGCTCTGCCCCATTTGGGAGCTGCCCAGCGGGAAATCTCTCAGCAGATGCCATCTCAGAACACGATGCGGAACCTGCAGCAACAGTTCTAGATACAGATACCATTACTGTTTCTGTAGATATTACAAATACCGGAAAAACTGCTGGAAAAGAAATTGTAGAACTTTATGTCAAAAACTTTATCGGCATTGAAAACCGACCAGAAAAAGAACTAAAAGAATTTGCAAAAGTCTCACTGCAGCCTGGCGAAACCAAGACTGTGACATTTACATTAAATTACCGTTCCTTTGCTTATTATAATGAAACAGCTGGCGACTGGTTTGTGGAAAGCGGTTTATTTCATATTTTAATTGGCGCCTCTTCACGTGATATCCGCCTGGCTGCCCCTCTTCAAGTAAACGGCACAAAAAGGCTTCCGTTCCACGCGTGGGATGCTACAACATTTCAGGATGTTGATCTCTTTGCTAAGAAACCTGAAATCCAGAGTAATATTCTAGAAACACTTGCCCGTTTTAATGTTGAGCAGGCAGGAAAAACAGACTTTGAAGAGGAACTAAAACAATTAAAATGCTATTTTGGCTGGACACCTCTACATTCCATTATATCTTTTGATAATGGACTTTTCTCATATGATGACATCCAGCAGGTAATCCAGAATCTAAATGAAGCTGAAAAAGAGGAATAATTCCTTATAGTCATTTATAAATATTATGAAAAAAGCGCGCCTGAATTTCCAGACACGCCCCGGCACATTACTTTGTTTCAGGAATTTATGCCGCTATATTCTTCTATAACATAATCTGCATCGCCTATTGGCGGTGCAGATATTTTTCTTTTGTTGCCATTCCTCCCCGGATATGGCGCTCTGATTTATTGACATCCAGCACCTGCCTTGCCTGTGCTGCAAGAGCGGGGTTAATTCCCAATAGGCGTTCTGTAATATCTTTATGTACCGTGCTCTTGCTAATGCCTAACTCTTTTGCCGCCTGCCGGACCGTGGCCTTGCGCTCGACAATATATCTGGCAGCTTCCACCGCTCTTTCCTCAATATACTCTTTCAAGCTTCCTCCCCCTGAAACGACTTGTTTATTTCATAGTATGAGGATTCTAAGAAATTTATGCGGTTTTCTTGTTATCATGCAGAATCACCAAAAAATCAGAAATTTTATGATATTTTTATACTGCTTTTTTGTATGCTACATGGTACACTAGTAATTGATATATCGAAGCTAAAAGAATATCTATTTGACCAAAAAGTTAAGGTTATCGTAAGCCTAAAAATATAAAACCTTACATCCCGTATTTATTCTATATCGGGAACGAACCTTGGGAGGAGAAACAAAATGTTTGGAGTAAAAAAATCCCCTGAAAAGGCAAAACAGGGATTAAATATTATTATTGTTGGCTGCGGCAAAGTTGGTTCTACATTAATAGAACAGCTTACCAAAGAGGGGCATGATATCACTATTATCGACCAAAATGCAAAAAAAATACAGGAAATCACAAATCAATATGACATTATGGGATTGGTTGGCAACGGAGCCAGCTACAGCGTCCAGATGGAAGCTGGAATTGACAACTCTGATCTGATTATTGCCGTTACTGGTTCAGATGAACTAAATTTGTTATGCTGCACCATTGCAAAGCGTGTTACGGAATGCTCAGCCATTGCCAGAGTGCGTACCCCTGATTACAGCAAGGAAAGCAGCTATCTTCGTGAAAAACTTGGGCTCGCCTTAATTATCAATCCAGAATTAGAGGCAGCAAAGGAAGTCGCCCATATTCTCTATCTTCCTACTGCTTTAGAGGTAAATTCATTTGCACATGGACAAGCAGAACTGATTAAGTTCAAAATTCCCGAGGGAAATGAATTAGATGGGATTTCCATTGCACAATTTGGCAGAAGCGGCATTGCAAATATCTTAATTTGTGCGATTGAGCGCAATGGTGAAGTTTATATTCCAGATGGTAATTTTAAGCTAGAAAAAGGCGATATTATTTCATTTGTAGCTACCAGAAAAGCGGCCAAAGCATTTCTGGAGCATATTGGTTTCCAGACAAACAGGGTGAAAGACACTATGATTATTGGCGGCGGAAAAGCTTCTTATTATCTTGCGGAACAGCTTTTACATATGGGAATTTCTGTGAAGATAATTGAGAGCAATAAGGCACGCTGTGAAGAGCTAAGTATCCTCCTTCCAAAAGCCATTATTATTAATGGTGATGGAACCGATCAAGAAGTTTTAAAGGAAGAAGGAATTACTTATACAGAATCCTTTGTACCGCTTACTGGTATTGATGAAGAGAATATCCTGCTTACCCTTTTTGCCCGCCAGGTATCGAATGCTAAAGTAGTAACAAAAATTAACCGAATAAATTTCAAAAATGTGATTAGCGGCCTGGATCTTGGCAGCGTAATTTATCCTCGGTATATTACTTCTGAAGCAATCATAGCCTATGTGCGTGCAAAAAAAGCATCCATGAACAGCAATGTTGAGACACTATATCACATGTTTGATTCTAAAGCAGAAGCAATTGAGTTCCGTGTGAATGAGGATTCTGATGTTACGAATATCCCATTGATGGATCTCTCCTTAAAAAAGAACCTGCTGATTTCATTTATCAACAGAGGTGGTTCCATCATTATCCCTAGCGGAAAGGACTGCATCAAGGCAGGGGATACGGTTATGATTGTGACAACACATACTGGATTTAACGATATACAAGATATTTTGAGGTGACATCATGAACAGTTCTATTATTCGTTATATTTTAGGGTACATATTAAAAATTGAAGGAATTATGCTGTTATTCCCCTGCATTGTAGCCCTAATCTACCAAGAAATGGAGGGAGTTTATTATCTGGGTACTGCAATTGTCTGTCTTATTCTGGGTATCCTGACAACTCTTAAAAAACCTATAAGCTTTGTCTTCTATCTTAAGGAAGGCTGTGTTGCCACCTCTCTTAGCTGGATTGTTTTAAGTTTTTTTGGCTGCCTTCCATTTTATTTCACAAAAGAAATTCCAAGCTTTACAGATGCACTCTTTGAGACTGTTTCTGGCTTTACAACAACAGGCAGCAGCCTCCTAAGTGATGTAGAGGCTCTGACACACTGTTCCATTTTCTGGCGTAGTTTTACTCACTGGATTGGCGGCATGGGGGTACTTGTCTTCCTGCTTGCTATCATTCCAATGAGCGGCGGCTCCCATATAAACCTAATGCGCGCAGAAAGCACTGGAGCCTCTGTTGGCAAACTAGTTCCAAAGGTAAAATATACTGCCAGAATCCTATATCTTATTTATATAGGATTGTCTATCTTGCAGCTTATTTTCCTCTTACTTGGGAAAATGCCGCTCTTTGATGCCATTAATACTACATTTGCCACTGCAGGAACCGGTGGATTTGGTATTAAAAATAATAGCCTTGCGGGTTATTCAACCTATATCCAATGGATAACCACTATCTTTATGCTGTTATTTGGTGTTAGTTTTAATACGTATTATTATATTATATACCGTAACTTTAAGAGGGCATTTGAATCTGAGGAGGTCAGATATTATCTCATAATCCTGGTAGCAGCTTCTGCCTTTATCTTTTTTAACATCCTGGATACCGCATCTGGAATCGCAGATGCATTAACACAAGCCTCATTTCAGGTTGTATCAATTATGACCAGCACTGGCTTTTCTACTGTAGATTTTGACCAGTGGTCCCAGTCCTGCAAAACAGTTTTGGTATCCTTAATGTTTATTGGCGCATGTGCTGGGAGTACCGGGGGCGGCATTAAAGTTTCCCGCTTTATCCTGCTAATCAAAACAGTAGTGAAAGAACTAAACTCTTATATCCATCCTAAGAGCATAAAAAAGATTAAGGTTGACAAAAAACCGGTAGAGCATGAAATTGTACGCTCTGTAAATGTGTATTTTATTACTTTTTTTCTGATATTTGCTTTATCTGTCTTCTTTGTGTCTTTTGATGGTAAAGACTTGACAACAAATTTTACGGCTGTCGCAACAACTCTGAATAATATTGGCCCTGGACTAAATATGGTAGGCCCAACACAAAATTTTGGGTTCTTTTCGCCATTTGCTAAATATGTGTTAATGTTTGACATGATTGCTGGACGATTAGAATTGTTTCCACTACTAATTCTGTTCCATCCCGCTATCTGGAAAGATGTTGTGGTACAGCGTCTAGAAACACTGAAAAAGAAAGCATAAAATTAAAATACTATTTCAATTTTATACTTAGAAAATTCATAATAACCAGTTTATAAGGGCATGTTCGAAAATCTATTCTCAAACATGCCCTTTATTTTTTCATATCTACTCCGTCTTTGCCAAATTCCCAAGGCTTCCTTTCACTTCATCTGCCGATGCCAGAATCATATCCGCTGATGCAGCAATCTCCTGTGTCACAGCTGCAAGATTTTCCGTTCTTCCATTTACTTCTGAAATCACCTCAAGTAGCCGCTCGGTATCAGATAAAATCTGTTCAATTGCCTCCAATACCTTATCCTGTGTCTTTCCACTTTTTGACGCCGTATCACGGGAATTTGAGGCAAGCTGGTTGATTTCATCCGCTACTACAGCAAACCCTTTGCCAGCTTCCCCAGCACGTGCAGCCTCAATAGAAGCATTTAACGCAAGAAGGTTTGTCTGGGAAGCAATAGAAACAACCTCCTCATTATTCTGTGTCAATTCATGAATAAACTCATTAATCTGCTGCAGGGAACCATTTAACTGCTGGCAGAAATCCCGGACACTCGCCATACTATTTGATATGTCTGTACACTCTTCCGCACTGCTATTATTCCCATCAGCCAACTCACTAACTGCCTTAAAGATAACCTCAAATTCTTGGTCAATCTCTTCAACTGTAGCTACAATATTTTCTCTCTGCTCAGAAATAACATTTTTCTCTTCTTTTACTTTATCAGCCAGCAAAAGTGCATTTTCTTTCTCCGTCTCAACCTGAGACTTTAAATAATAAATACAATTATCCTTATGGTTAAATCCATTGTGGATCGCAATCGCCATATCCCTACAAGTATCATAACCACAGCAGGAGCAATTGATTTCCCTTGATTCAGAAGTATTTTTGTCCATATCAACAAAAATTGCTTCAAATTCACTCTGGCTAGGAATCGCATATTCGCACTCACTCGACATATCTGTATATGTACAAAGGTAATCATTTAAATCTAACTTTGAAAATTGTTTATTTAACTTATTTAGGCGCTGCCTTGGCGACAACCTTTTAGACCATGTATGGCTTGGCCTATTATTCTTACTTTCCTCTCGGATACGCATCATTTCAATAAATACATCATCTGTATCACTTTTTTTCCGATCTGTCGCAGTCCCATAAAGACATCCCGCAGAGCAGTTTAATGCATCAATAAATAAATAAGGCAGTGTTCCCTTGGCGATACGCTGTTTATTTTCCTCCAGATAGTGATACATATGTTTCTCCCCTTCCATCTGGCGAATGAAGACTTCCTCCCCTAAGAACCAGTATACATTTTCTTTTAATCCGCCTGGTGTTGGGTAAATTGAACCTAATCCATATTCAATCTCATCTTTAGCTGACGGCCCACTAATTCCGTGTTCCTTTATATATCGCATTAAGTGATCAAATGTCACATTATAAGCAATCATGCCCTTGCCACGTACTGACTGCATTTCCATTTTCTTGGCAATGCATGGACTGATAAATGCAAGCTTATCTGTAACACCCATCACTTTTCTTACATAAATTGCACCACACATCATAGGACTCTGTACCGGAAACAATTTCGGAATCAACTCTGGAATATATCGCTCAATATAACCTACCACAGCCGGACACGGTTGCGAAATCCCCCCCTGAAAATTATTTTTCTTAACGTAGTTTAAATATGCCCATGTAGTAATATCCGCACCAAATGAAATACTAATCATACGGTTTATGCCTAGCTTCTTTAGTCCTCCAAGCACACTGCCGTATTCTCTTGAGTAATTTGCAAGAAACGCTGGGGCAATAAGAAGAGAAATCCGTTCCCCCTTCTGCAATGCCTCAAAAAATACCTCTGTATCATCCATATATTCTCTTGCATCATGCTCACAAGCGTCAAAACAGGCACCGCATCCAATACATTTTGTGCCGTCTACGTTGATAACATTCCTGCCATCTGGCGTTTCCTGGGCAATCGTTGCGCCAACACAACTGCAGACACTGATGCATTTATTACATCCCACACAATTATCATTTGTTCTAATCAATCCCATTTGTTCTTTCTGAGCCATCTCCCTACCTCCCTTCATATTTATTTTGAATCCTTGTCTATATTGTACTATATTTTATCTTAAAATTCCAGTTTTTTATGCAAATTAACCAGTCAGGTAATTTGCAACTTCTTATTAACAGAAACTTGGCTTACTGGGACTTTTACCACCAGCCTCATCCACACACTGAATCGTTACTTTGTGCGTACTTGTTGTACATGAAGACAATTTACCTGCCTCCCCCCCTTTAAGGATAAAAATCTAAAAGGAGCTGTACGCTAAACATCAGCGTACAGCTCCTTTTCACACACAGCCATATAGGCTGCTGCAACTATGCATGTTAATTACGAGAAAGTCAATTGTTCATTATCTTTTGTTATGCTTTTTTGATAACCACACTATTATTTCCTTTGCCCTTAAAGAGCTTCTTGTAAGCAGCAACTTTGCTTGCTGGAACTTTAATTACAAGTTTCTTGGATGTTCCTTTTAGAACATTCTTACCAACAGATGTTAATTTTGTTGACTTAATTGTAATGGTGGTTAATTTTCCACAACCCTTAAATGCGGTATCACCAATCTTTGTGATATTCTTACCAACTGTTACACTTGTAAGCTTCTTCGCATTTGCAAATGCATTCTTTGCAACTGTTGTGACTTTATATGTTTCTCCATTTACCTTAACAGTAGCAGGTACAGAAACTGTCTTCTTTGTGCTAACTTTCTTGTCCTTCTGGTAGCTAACTGTCTTACTCTTTACATTTGTTACAGTATACGTTACCTTAGAGGATGTTACCTTGTCACCTTTGTTAACACTTGGCTCGTTACTCGGCTCATCTGTTGGCTCTGTGGTAGGCTCTACAGTTGGTGCAACTGTCGGTTCTGTAGTTGGTGCAACTGTTGGCTCCGTAGTTGGCTCTGTGCTTGGTGCAACTGTTGGCTCTACACTCGGAGATTCAGATGGCTCTGCGCTTGGTGACGCAGTAGGTGCTGGAGATGGTGTAATAACTGGAACAAAGGTATTATTATTGTTGTTACTAGAAGAAGTATCATTCTTAAGATCATCTTCTGTCAAGAAACCATTTCCTTCGGCACTGTTATCTGTAACACTATCAATTGTTGCTTTTGCTGGAGACTCACAGCACAATGTAATTGCCATTCTCTCTGTAGGGCAATTATTAGCAACTGCTGTCCAGCTTAATGTCTCGCCATTTGCTCCTGTAATATTATTTGTGATCGTGATAATATCACTTACTCTTTTAACATTAACAACTACATTAGCATCCTTCATAACATCTCTAAATGTAGTCCACCATGAATCACCATCATCCCAAGAACCCCAACTGCAATCAACAAGTGCATAAGTTGGCTCCGTAATCGTCAGATTACTCCATCTGTCTGCACGCAAGAACCAGCCGCTAGCCCATGTTCCTACTGTAGCATTCATATCTAACGCAACGCCATAATTCTCCCAGTTGTTGTTTCCACCAGCATTGTGGAAATTGAAATCAATGTCAAAGTTCTTTTTAACCTTTACCTGATAACCTGCTCCAAGAGCATTCCACTGTCCTGATATTGTATAATTAAGGGATTTTGAATAAGTAACTGTTACCTCAATATCTTCTTCTCCCATAGTTCCGGTAACTACTTTCTTATCCGGTTTGCAGCCCTCTAATTCTGGAACTTCAATACTATACTTCGCCCCTTCAGAAACCTCTGTTACAATATCTTCTGGCGCTGTCACTCCTTCTGGTGTAACAAACTTCACAGTTACGTTATGAACGATAGCACTTTCATATGCCACTTCTACTGTAACATCCTCTGCTCCCATCGTTCCAGTCACTTCAGTCTCTAGTGGCCTATAACCTACCAGTGCTGGTGATTCAATGGAATACTCAGAACCTTCAAATACATTTATTTCTTTGCTTGCAGGAGCCTCTACTGATGCACCTTCCGGTACTACATAGTTAACTGTTACCTTGTGGATAGCTTTGAACGGAGATAATTTACAATTTTCACCACCTAGATACAATTTTAAAGCATCTGTAGATGCATCCTTGCAAATTGCACTCCATGTAAATGATTCCCCATCCACATTCGCAACTGTTTGCTCTATTGTAATAGATGTTCCTTCTCTCTTTACTGATACATTAACATTAGAATCTTTGATTATGCCTGCAAAAGTATCCCAATCAGGTCCTCCTACATATTCAAGTTTACCACCATCAACCGCAGCAGGATTATCCATTCCAAAAACATCATTTGACCACCTGTCTGCACGTAAATACCAAATATTTGCACCTACATATTCATCACTAGCTAAATTTGTGCTTAAAGCCACTGCAAAATTTTTATAATTATCTGTTCCCGGAGATGTATTATGGAAACTATATTCTTTTGTAAAATCACCTGCCGGCAACTCCTCTGAATAGAAACTAGCAAGATCATTCCATGCTAATATTAAATCATCATTTCCAACATTGATATCTGTACCTGCAGCCTCTACAACCGCTCCACTCTGTGGTGAAACCACAGCGCTTCCGGTTATTACCATAGCAGCTGCCATTACAGACGCAAGTATCTTTTTCGCCTGCTTTTTCCATCCCCCCTTCTTTATTGACTGTACCAGACTTCCGTCTTCATACATATTATGTACTTGTTTTCTCATAAAAGTCTTCTCCTTTCCTGACTATAAATAAAGTTTTGACCTCCTCGCATAAGATAATTATGCAACTATACTATTATTTAAACATATTTAAATGTATTATTCAAGTACTTTTTACAATTTTTTCGCCACACTAACAACATTTATTGGATATATTGCTACATATTTTGTTTTGATTTGACAGAAATTATACAGAACGAATCGCAAGAATATTCATATCTATCGATTACATATTTTGGATATTGTCTATTTCGATCACTGGAACTATTTTGTACAGAACCACACTAATACAATTAACAATGTAAGTATAACAAAAATAGAGACTACACATTTAATAGAGCATAATAAAAAACCCCTCTAATGTGACAGTCCCTTAACTCAACTTTTATATAAAGTGTCTTCTTTTTCTAATAATATTTTATAATTTCCTCACTTGTTGGAATAACTTCTATAATGTCACCTGGCTGTAATTTACACATAATGCATATCTTGTTCAATGTCTCAAGTGTTATACTTTTACCCGCCTTTATATTTTGAACTGTCTGCGCCGGCAATAATTTTTCTCTCTGTATACGCGTATGATTAAATCCGTGCTTTTTCAATTCTTGAAATACATCAATTTTGTACCTAAACATATTTTTCTCCTTTCTACTATCCTATCATTTACATATAGAGTAACACCAGATATAAAAAAAGTCAATTAAAGTATTCTGATATTTGAACATATCGCAATTAGTATCCTAATATATTCCATATGCTATACAAAAATATTATGCTGTAAATCATTTCCACGCATAGAAATCGTAAAGAATGCCACAATAATTGTGTTACTTGATAACCATTTTTAAATTTGTGTCCGCGTGCTGCCTGACACAAATATACAAAGATTCAAATGCTTTGTATAAAGGAAACCACCCTGGAAAAGGATGAAACTAGTTTTCGGAGGTTCCTTAAGATGCAGCGCAGAAATGGAGTATACTATGAAAGATTATTTAAACCGCAATTCTAATTCCACAAACAACACCTCAAACACCTCAAATTCTTCAAACAAGGCTAGCAACTGCCATACTTCCGGCAATAATGCAAGCAACGCAAGTAATTCTAGCAATGCAAGCAATAAGAGCGGAAGTTCTAATAAGTCAAGCAACAAGAGTTCCAATGCTTCAAGCACTTCTAACAAGAGCAGCAACAAAGCAGGCAACTCTACAAATAGTTCTTCAAACTGCCGCTAGTAAAGAGCCTATTTCTTTTCGTAATTGAATAATACAAAAGAGAACAAATGCCAGGGAGAATTTTATCTCTCTGGCATTTTATGTTTCAAACAATATCTAAAACTAATTTATTTGCAATAAATTATATTGATAATTCGGTGTTATCCAGTGTCTTTTTCTGAATTTTACCTGCATTATTAATGTTTTGAAGCTTTTGATTTAGGGAATGAAAAACACCATACAGATAAAGTTTGCAGGCACACAGAAAAAATACTGGATAACTGAAAATTATTTTCTATTTTATTGACTGTGTATTGTAAAATAGTCAAATACCCCGCTGCAGAGCAACGGGGCATGACTAAGCTTCTCTTTAGCAAGTCCGCCCCAAGGGGCGGGGTATTAGACCCGCGCGCAGTCGCCAAATGCAAGCAAGCTTGCGTTTGGCTCGTTGCGTACGCGAGAATAAATGCTGTTGCCCTGCTATATTCGATTTCCTACATTGATTTTAGATGCAATAAGTGGTAAAATATTCCCGATACTTTATAACAAACGTTAGCTGCTAAAGGACAAGGTATGAGCAAAAAAATCAAAATTTAGCAGATAACAACGACAACCAGAACAAGAAACAATGGAACGTATAGGAATCTAAATGCACAGCAAGCAATAGAAAAGAGGGAAAAGAATCTATGAAAACAAAGAAATTTTTAACCGCAAACCTTAAACCAGGTATGGTTTCTGCGGAAGCCGCCTATACATACAACAATCATCTTGTCATACAAAGTAACACTACCCTAACTCCAGATATTATTGATAAACTCAAATACTATGCTGTCAAATCAGTAAAAATCTATATTACAGAAGACGGGGAGCCAGACATTGCCCATGAAAACAAAGAAATTTCTATTGTAGCTCCTCCATCTCTCGATTTTGAAGGATCCACTTATTTTGAAAGGGTTCAACAATCTGATGAATTCAATAAGTTCAAAGAAATATTCACGACTTCCGTTGATAACTTCAAACAAGAATTAAATGATATTATTATCAAGAACAACACAGATGCTGTAGATGATATGCTCCGTGAAGTTGACAATATCCTTACTAAAACACGAAATCCCCTGCACCTTTTGGATATGATGCAATGCCTCCGCAGCTTTGATGATATGACATATATGCATTCCATGAATGTTGCTCTAATCTGCCACATTTTCAGTACGTGGCTTGGCCTTCCCGAAACCGAAAGAGATGTTTTGGTAGTAAGCGGCCTTCTGCATGACATCGGAAAATTGAAAATCCCTGAAGAGATTATTTCAAAGCCAAGCAAGCTTACAGATGAAGAATTTGAAAAAATCCGTACTCATCCAAGACTGGGCTATGAAATCCTACTACCAAAAGATTTAGACCATCGTGTCAAATTAGCCGCATTGCAGCATCATGAACGTTTCAATGGTGGCGGCTACCCAAGCAAACTCACCGGACCTGAAATGAGCAATTTCTCCTCTGTTGTAGCCATTGCCGATGTCTATGATGCAATGACTTCCAACCGTGTCTACCGCAAAGGAATGTGTCCATTCACTGTTATTGCCACATTTGAAAAAGAAAAAGATCTATATGAACCAAGCCTGCTTTATCTCTTTATGAAAAGAACGATAGAAGCTTATATTAATACAGAGGTAATTTTGACCAATAAAGAACGTGGAAAAGTTGTATTAATTAATCAAAATCACCTTTCACGCCCAGTAGTCATTACCGATAGCCACACTTATGACTTATCAAAAGATTTTAATATTGATATTGCTACACTTATTTAAATTATTGTCCACAACTATTATAGGGGAATGTGTTTACATTCCCCTATAATAGTTGTGAAACAGAATCCCCCACCCGCAATTCGGTATTGACAAAATCTGGATCTATCAAAACATTCTCCCGCTCAATCAAGGAAATCAACTTCTCTGCTGCTCTCCTTCCTATTTCCCTCGTATTCTGATATACGGTTACCAGGCGCGGAGATAATTGTGCTGCCATAAAAATATCATCAAATCCCGCAACCGATATATCCCCCGGAATTTCCAGCCCCATTGCCCGAATCTGGTTTATACCGCCAACCGCAGCATAATCATCTGGATACAAAATACAAGTCGGCGGTTCCGTCAGTTCCAAAAGCTGTTGTGTATAAGAGGCCGCCTCATCAAGACTGCGGTATTTTGACAATATCAAATAATCATTTGGAATAAACATCCCATGTTCTTCCATCACTTCACGGAAAGCACCCAAACGCTGGTGTGTAACCGATGAAAGTTCCCCAAAGATATAAGCAATCCGCCTATGTCCTAGGGAAATAATATATTCTAACAAGTCTTTCATTCCTGCAAAATTGTCAGATAGAACCGAATGCCTGCCCGGAAAATCATAATCAATGGTTACCAACGGAATGTCACTTTTTAAAAGCTCCACTACCTCTGGGTTCTCAAAACGAATACATGCTATCATTACACCATCCAAGCCACGATAACGGCAGTGTTCTAAGTAAGACCTGCCATTTCTGCTGCCAGGATTGCTATTTATAAATGTAATATCATATCCCTGGTCTTCTGCCATCTCTTTAAAGCTATTTAAAATATTGGCAAAATAATCATGCGTTAGGCCGCTCATCGACTCATCAGAAAATAAAACTCCTATATTATAACTTTTGTTCATACGAATGGCTTTGGCATAATACTGTGGAAAATACCCTTTTTCCCTGGCTACCTCCCGTATCCGGCTCTTAGTATCTTCACTAATATCATTCTTATCATTTAATGCTTTACTAACTGTAGCCGTTGAAACACCACAGAGTTTGGCTATTTCTTTTATAGTTGACATAAATCCTGCCTGTCCCTTCATTTATTCTATATTTGGAGCCAACAAGTATTGAATCTATCTATGGTGTTCATACAAATCTACACATACAAATCTAGCCACCATACTTAAAAATATTAAATACTCTCTCTATTCTTATAGCATCAGCAATTCGGAAAATAGAAAAGCATAAGATAACACCAGCGCACTAACATTCCAGTTAAAATAAATGCCGCCTGCAGTATTGTATCAAACCATTTCCTCCTCACCTTTTCCCTGCCGGTTTTTCGGTCAGCCTCAATCAAATCAATCTGGTTAGAAGACTTTCGAATCAGGTAAAAATAGAATGCCATTACTACAAACCAAAGCAAAAAAAGACCAGCCCCAAGTAGCTGCATCACCCCATCTTCCTCTGGATGATATTGTCTGGTATGATTCCTCTTATTCGCTAAAAGCTGAAAGGCATAAAACAAATAGTCTAAGGAGCAGTAACCCCAAATGACGCTAATCGCTGAAAAAACACTCCTCTTCCACCATTTCAAATAGCATTCTCCCCCTTAACAATCAATTCTTATGTAAATATACAAATTTACTACTTTATATTCATAAAAGAATCAACTGCTTTCCACTCCAAAGCAGTTGATTCCTTTTTGTAAAGCATTTTTATATTAGCCTATGCCAGCATATCAACATGCATCCCAGAAAGCAAAGAATTTTCAATGCTCATTCTTGCCAATTCATAAGGGTTTGACAAGTTATACTGAGCAACATCCTGATCCTTGTAACTCTCCGCCAAACTCTCCTTTTCCTTGAAAGCCACAATATCCTCACTTACTTTACTTTCTTCATCTGACTGGTATGTTACAGCAACTTTTACTTCATCCTGATTTTCATCAAGCCCCGCAACAGAAGACACCTTATCCACTGGTAAAATTGCTGACTCTCCCTTTTCATTATAACGGGAATTTCCATACACATAAATACCACGAATCTGACCAAGAGAACTAATATTTGTTATCATCATAACCATCACCTCCCCAATTATGCATGATAATCACCATACTGAGAACAATTTTTACAGTATCCGCTTCTGTTCCATAAAACTGGGCAAACACCTTGCCCACCTACACAACAGTATTCTTTCTTATATTTAGTATACTCTCCTACCCAGCAATATGCAAGGCTTACCCAGACAAAAATTTTAATAGATATGCATGAATATTACTGCTAATTTATCTGTTCTAACTGTTTCTTTATCTCTATAATCTGGTCACGGAGTTGTGCTGCCAACTCAAAATTCAAATCTGCCGCTGCCATATTCATTTTCTTATGCAGCTTCTTTAATACAGCTTCGATTTCCTTTCGGTTCATTGATTCCAAATCCTTTTCAACATCAAAACCAGACGCTTCCACTTTCTTAGAAATACGCATAACCTCCCGGACAGCCTTACGGATTGTCTGTGGTGTAATCCCATGCTCTTCATTGTACTTCATCTGAATGGAACGCCTTCGGTTTGTCTCATCAATTGCATGCCTCATAGAATCTGTAATGGTATCTGCATACATAACAACATGTCCATCTGCATTTCGGGCAGCACGCCCAATTGTCTGAACCAGCGAAATCTCTGAACGCAAAAATCCTTCCTTATCTGCATCCAAAATTGCCACCAAAGCAATTTCCGGTATATCCAACCCCTCCCGGAGCAAATTAATCCCCACAAGCACGTCAAAAACATCCAGACGCATATCCCTAATTATCTCAGAGCGCTCCAAGGTATCAATATCTGAGTGCAGATATCTGACACGGATTCCAACCTCCTTCATATAATCAGTCAAATCTTCCGCCATTCTTTTGGTCAATGTATTGACCATAACTTTATTTCCACTATCTATCGTCTTTCGGATCTCTCCAATTAAATCGTCAATCTGTCCTTCAACCGGGCGCACCGCAATCTCTGGATCAAGAAGGCCAGTCGGTCGGATAATCTGCTCAATACGCGTCAACTCATGTTCCTTTTCATAGACATTCGGAGTAGCGGACACAAAAAGCATCTGGTTAATGTAACTTTCAAACTCCTCAAAATTAAGCGGACGGTTGTCCAACGCTGATGGCAGGCGAAATCCGTAATTGACCAGGGTTTCTTTTCTCGATCTATCTCCAGCATACATTCCTCTTACCTGTGGTATCGTAATATGCGACTCGTCAATCATAATCAAGTAATCATCTGGAAAATAGTTCATCAATGTATTTGGAGTTTCCCCCTCCTTTAGACCTGCCAGATGGCGGGAATAATTTTCAATACCAGAACAAAATCCCGTCTCCCGCATCATCTCAATATCAAAATTCGTCCGCTCTGAAATACGCTGTGCCTCTAAAAGCTTGTCCTCACTCTTAAAATACTGAACCCTATCCTCAAGCTCTACCTCTATATCACGGATTGCACGCTCCATCTCCTCAGCTTCCACTACATAGTGGGACGCCGGAAAGACTACAATATGCTCTAATTCTGCCTTTACCTGTCCTGTCAACACATCTATTTCTGTAATGCGGTCTACTTCATCCCCAAAAAACTCTACCCGTATTGCCTTTTCTGACTCGTTGACCGGAAAAATCTCCAGCACATCCCCCCTGGCACGGAATGTCCCACGCTTAAAATCCAAATCACTTCTCGTATACTGAATCTCGACAAGGCGCTTAATCACCTCATCCCTGTCCTTCACCATACCAGGACGAAGATTGACTGTCATACTCTGATAATCAATCGGGCTTCCCAGTCCATAAATGCAGGATACACTTGCTACAATAATAACATCCCTCCGCTCTGTCAAAGCAGCCGTTGCAGAATGGCGCAGCTTATCAATCTCATCATTTACAGAAGAATCCTTCTCAATATAGGTATCAGAAGATGGTACATATGCCTCCGGCTGATAATAATCATAGTAGGACACAAAATACTCTACCGCATTCTCAGGGAACATCTCCTTGAATTCTCCGTAGAGCTGCGCCGCAAGCGTCTTGTTATGGGCGATGACCAGCGTCGGCTTCTGCAATTCCTGAATGACATTCGCCATCGTAAATGTCTTGCCGGAACCCGTAACCCCTAGTAAAGTCTGGAATTGATTGCCCTCCTTGAAGCCTTTGACCAGCTCGGCGATGGCCTGCGGCTGGTCGCCTGTGGGTTTGTAGGGGGCATGAAGTTTAAATTCTGGCATATGAAAATCCTCTCTTTCACGGAATTACTTCGACTACTATGAGCCATAAAATTCGTGTAATTTAGAAATAATTTCGTGTAGATTGTCATTTTAAGATTGACCTATAGGCAAACTTTTATAATTACACGAATGAAAGTCACAAATTTGTAGTCATAACTGTTTACAAAGTATCCTGTTTTGTATTCTGTATTATTTTAAGAAACAATTTCTTTATTTTCCTCTATCATAAATCAACTGATTTCTTTCCAATTCTTTCTGCAACTCTTCCACTGTGGGTAAAACGGTCATATATTTTGAAGCAAATATCTGCTGACTTTCATGAAGCACCGAATATTTTACAATCGTTTCATCCTTATCTGTACAAAAAATAATTCCGATTGTTGGGTTATCATCCTCTCTTCTTTTTAAGTCATCAAACATTCTGACATACATATCCATTTGTCCTATATCTTGATGTGTCAATTTCTTTGTTTTTAAATCAATAACAACAAAACATTTCAGAATATAATTATAAAAAACCAGATCTATATAGAATTCCGTTGTTTCTGTACATATCCTCATCTGCCTTCCCACAAATGAAAACCCTTTGCCCATTTCCAGCAAGAACTTCTGAAGATTATTTATAATGGTTGCCTCCAAATCACTTTCTAACTGACTGATATCAGGAGTGACTCCCATGAATTCTAATACAAATGGATCTTTCACAAATTCTAATACTTTATTTTCTTTATCCGGCAACTGTGTCGAAAGCATTCTTTTATAATATCCGCTTTTAATATTACGCTCCAAAATTCTTACAGACCAATTTTCTGTCAGAGCTTCCTTTAAATAAAAGTTTCTTTCCTCTTCATCTGAAATACGCATTATGCTTCTTAGATGGGACCACGGAATTTTACCAGCTATTGAAAACCCATATGAATCTTCTGGGAATACCAAATAAAACTGACGGCAGTTTCTCAAATTTGCTACTGAAAATCCTGTTCCGAATTCATCTGACAACTGCTCTGATAAATTTTTTATTAAATAGGAACCATATCTTGCTTTAGTCTCTCCATATTGTTCCTGCTCAACAATTCGTTGTCCCACATTCCAATAAGCATATGTCATGATACCATTAACACTATTATATGCTTCTTCTCTTGCCCGTTGTAAGATCAAACGCACATCTTCGTAAAATTGTTGTTCTTTTATTATCAAAATTTCTGAAGGTTCTTGCTTTAATAACTCACTCTTTTTCTTCATCTTGCCTCCGCAGATTCGCTACACGCGTGTAGCGAATTACTCTAATTCATTATTTATATAATCATTTTCTTTGGATTTCCTTTTATTTATATATCCCAAAACAGTCAGCGCATTCAAATAATCAGCTTTATGATTCATAATTTCTTTCATTTCTTCTTTCGCCTCTTCCTCTGTCTTAAACCCCATATAAGATATATACATTGGTCTGCTATCTTCACTGCCATATAGAATTTTGATCTCTCCATCTGATGATTCATTTATTTCCTTAATAATTGCATTGGACAATAAATTTGCCGAAAAAAGAGTAATCTTTACATCCCAAAGAGAATAGTATATTTTCGTTATAAATGTAATATCAATTGCACTTCCAACCTTTATATCATCTATTTGTTGATTTATTTTCATACCAGTAGTTTCTGTATCATTAACTTTAGCATTTAAACGAATTACTTCTTTTTCCTTTAACGCAAGATACAATTCTTCTAAATCCATCCAGGAATCTTCATTCTGTGTTAAAACCTTTGGAACAAAAGTAACTCCAAATTCTTTTTCTACATATTCCAACTTTTTATATGCTTCGATTGATTTAACAAAGTACATTTTGATACTTTTTATATCAATACCATTTTCCAATCTTTTTATATCATCTCTAAAAAGTAGATTGAAAAAGGATAAGACGATATAGTAACCTTCTGTTAATTCTTTTATGGTCTTAGCCTTCTCTAAATGTATTTGATAACTGATATTACTTTTCATAGAATCCTTTTCTAAAAAAATTTTTAAAAATATAATAGCATTTTGTGATGTTTGCAAAACAACCCCCTTATTAATCAGATATCGATTAAAAATGAGCATTTTTTTTCCACAAGCTGTATCTAATTCAAAGGAAACTTCATCTGTTGATGGTGCTACCACCAAATCATATATTTTATTATTTTCATTTATAAGATATTCCGAATTCCCCTTTCGAATTAAAGTTTCAACTGAATCAACTCCTTTTACACGTACAGATCCACCTTCTTCTTGTACTGTTTCTAATGCCATCATAAAATTCTCATACGACTCCTGATTCGAAAAATTTATTTTTCCTCCATATGAAATTTCTTCCTTTGAGAATACTTTTTTTAGTTTATTGCCCATATTAACAGTCCTTCCTGATTTCTTCCAAAACAAGTATTTTGCTAATTAAAACATATTTTTGTATTGCTACATCTGATCCATCACTAAATTTATCATTAGGGATTGACATAATCACATTAATTATATCAACACGCGCATTTCCATTTGGGACAATAATATATCTTATATCATCATAACTATATTTTAACCATAAAGAGCTGTACTTCTCATCGTTCAGCCCTGCGTTAATATTCATTCCTTCTTCATTCATATGTAACATATATGGATTTGCAATAACAGTATCTTTTTGCAAAGCAACTGCAATATCAATTGAAGGAACATAACGCCACTCTTGCTCATCATGAAAATTCTTTTGAAAATCAATTTCTACATCAATGCCATTATTACGCTTAAATTTGCGTTTCATTATTCCTCTCAATGGTTTTACAAAACACAAACGGTTTAATATATCATCTGCATAAATATCTAATACATCATCCATACCCAATATCTGATTGATTAAATTAGATATATCTTTTGTACGATTTGAATATTCATTCAAATAATGTATTGGCTGTAGGTTATTTTTTTCACCCCAACCTTTAGAAAATGCAATTGCATACTCCCCATAAAAATCTGTATGTGTATATTTACTTGGCACTTTTGTTTTTTCATCCTCGCTTAAATTTTGATAGTTATCCCCTGTGGCCTGCAATTGAAAATTCTCAGCAAGCTTATGAAATGGAATATCACAAAAACATTTTTGCAACACAAATGCTTCTGCAAAGGAACCTCCTCCAATATTAAGATACTGCAAATCTTCCTTGCAGTATCTCGGAATCAACGCTTTCTTTTCTAATATTTCTTCCAAATATTTAAACTCCTTCATAAAATGAAATAATGTATTTGCACTTTGAGCATAATCATCATAAGCTAATTCATATCTATCTTTAGTCATACTCACTCCCGTGTATATAATTTATCGCCTTTATCATATTTACTAAAAATCTCACACAAAATATTTTCTTACAACAGCTTTTTCAAATATATAGTCTATCTTTTATCGTTACATTGGACTACCGAGAAAGACTCGGTAGTTTCTCCCACATTTAATTCTGCTTAATAATTTGAAAAACTTTTCAAATACAATGAAATACTATCTGCTAAACAATATAAACAATTACCTCTATTCATTCCATGTTACTTAATCCATTACACGAATCCAGGTCACAAACTCCATCCGTCCACCTAGTGTTATTTCGTCCATAATCCCCCCATCTTGTCCACAAAATACGGTACAATCAGCACTAAACAACACTAAATAATGCGTTTTTCACCCTGTCCCCAAATTAGGACACAAAATATTCCACAGCGTTATTGGGGAAAAATTCTTTAAATTCTCTATATAACTGAGCTGCCAATGTTTTGTTATGCGCTATGACAAGTGTTGGTTTATTT